>DASUUH010000094.1:0-57442 GCA_036374175.1 Jiangellaceae bacterium
CGCATCATCGCGGCCACCTCACCGAGCGTCGGCAACGGCGGGGACGGCTCACCGGCGAATGCTGCGGCCAGATCGCGGAACAGCCACGGCCGGCCCAGGCAGCCGCGTCCGACCACGACGCCGTCGGCGCCGGTGTGCTCGACCATCCGCAGTGCGTCCGCGGCCTCCCAGATGTCGCCATTGCCGAGAACCGGAATGCCAACGTGCTCTTTGAGCCGCGCGATCGAACCCCAGTCCGCCGCGCCTGAGTAGTGCTGCGCGGCCGTCCGCCCGTGCAATGCGACAGCGGCGCACCCGGCGTCCTCGGCGATCCGCCCGGCGTCCAGGTAGGTGAGGTTGTGCTCGTCGATGCCCATCCGGGTTTTCATCGTGACGGGAATGCCGTAGGGCGTGGCGGCCCCCACGGCTGCCCGCAGGATCCGGTCGAGCAGCCCGCGCTTGTACGGCAAGGCCGCGCCGCCGCCCTTGCGCGTCACCTTAGGTACTGGGCAGCCGAAGTTCAGGTCGACGTGTGCGACGCCGTACTCCCCCGCCAGAATCTTGACCGCTTCACCCACGTAGTGCGGGTCGACGCCGTAGAGCTGCACTGACCGGACGTCTTCGGCGTCGGCGAACACCAACATCGACAGGGTTTTGTCGTCGCGCTCCACGATGCCGCGTGAGGTGATCATCTCGCAGACGTACAACCCGGCGCCCTGCTCGGCGCACAGGCGGCGGAACGCCGCGTTGGTGATGCCCGCCATCGGTGCCAGGATCACCGGCGGCGAGATGGTCAGCGGGCCAAGGCACAGCGTGGCTGGTGCGTGGGTGGTGACGGTCATCGCACCGCCATTGTTCCGCAACCAGCGCACATTCACCCAGCCGACGGCGGTTCTGTGGTTTTCGACGGCCGGATGATCACGATGTCGGTCGGCCGCGGCCCTGGCGTGGTCGGCGGGGGCGGCTCGACCGTCCGAGTGGGCTCCGGCGTGGTCGGTTCCGGCGTAGCCGTCGGAGTTCTGGTGGGAGTCCTCGTTGGAGTCGGTTGGCGGGTGCGCGCTGGTGCTACCGGCGCCGTCTCGCCCGGCTGACCAGGCGGCGCGATGGACGGTGTATCAGAGGGCGTTTGCGTGGACGGCGGTGCCGTGACGGGCACGGCGGCCGGAGCCGACGGCGTCTGCGGTGACGGGACGATCACCGGCGGCGGAATCGTAGTGTCGGCCTGGCGCTGGTCGAAGAAGAAGGCACCACCCACGACGGCGAGCGTGATCGCGAGGGCGGCCGCAGCCGGGCCCGGGCGAATGCCGAACCGTGGCCGTTCGCCGTCGAGCGGTACCGGAAACCCGTGCCGGTCGAAGCGCCCGGCCCGCTCGGCGATTGCGCCGCGGTCCATCTCGGATCCGCTTGAAGTCGCCATGATCTCGTCGCGCAGGGCAGCGGGCGCAAGCAACAGCGGGACGGACGCGAACAACGCCTCGGCGTTGACGTCCCTGCGTCGGCGCGCGGTGCAGGTCTCGCAGCCGTCGATATGACGGGCGACTCGCTTGCGCAGCAGCACGGTGAGCCCGCCGTCCCACCCGCTCAGCAGCTCGCCGAGCTCGTCGCAGTCGCGCCGTCCGGTCCGGGCCACGATCAGGACGGCGACAGCCCGCTCGAGTTGCCGGCGAGCCTTGGAAAGCACAGCATGCGCGTGTTTGGCCGGAACGCCCATGGCGCCGGCGATCTCACCCATGTCGAGCTTGTGGCGGATGGCGAGGTCGAGCACTTCGCGTTCGCGCGGGTTCAGCCCGTCCGCGGCCGACCAGACCAGCTCGCGGAGTTCCTCCTCGCGCAAGCCGGCGTCGAGTTCCGCGGTGTCGTCGCTCACGGCGATCGCCTCGTCGAGCTCGGCGGTGCGCTGCTGACCACGGAGTATTCGCAGGCACTCGTTGCGCGCGATGGCGTAGAGCCATGGCCGCAGTTTCGTAGCGTCGCGGAGTTGGCCGACGCGCTCGAATGCGACGACGAACGTGTCGTGGACCGCATCCGCGGCCGCGTGACGGTCATGCAGCATCGCGGCGCAGTACGCGACGAGCCGGTCGGCGTACTCGTCGTACGCGGCAGCGAGCCCGGCAGGATCGCGATTGCGGAGTCCGGTGACGATCTCGACATCGTCCACGGCTGCGACGATAGGCCGTGCCGGCGGAAATGGCACGTGTGCACCATGGCTGTCTTTCCTTCCGGACGCCGCATGGTGGGTCCTGGCCGCCCCTCCGGACCAGAACCCACCGTCGGTATCGCGTGGCACTTACCGGCGCCGCTTGGCGAGGCCGTAGCCGAGCATCGTCAGGCCGCCGACTCCCAGGAGTCCGGCCACGAGCGCCCAGATGAGGCTGCTTCCGGTGCCCTGCTCGCTCACCATCTCGGCCTGCATCTGTTCGGCGGGCTCTTCGGTGGGCTCTGCAGCGGGCTCACTTGTTTCCTCCGCCTCGGGCGTCGCGTCGTCGGCGGTGTCATCTGCCGCCGATGTGTTCGGTGCCGACTGGCCGCTGCCACTCGCCGGTTTCGAGGCGGGCTTCGGAGCTGCGGGCTTCGGCGCCGGCTTGGCGGGCTCGTCCTCGGCGGCCGGCTCGTCCTCGGCTGCGGGCTCGTCCTCGGCGGGTTCCTCTTCGGGCGCCGGCTCGTCTTCGGGCTGGTCTTGCGGGTCGCCGGGTACGAACGGACCGTCCGGGTCTATTGGCGGAAGCGGGGCCAGCTGGTCAGCGGCGTTGAACGGGGCCGGTTCGTCGGCGTGGGCGGTGGTCGCGATGCCCGCGCCAGCCAGAACGGTGGCGACGGCGGCGACGGTGATACGGATCAGGTAGGTGCGCATCGGGCTCTCCTCCGGGTTGGTCGCGGAGGTCTGTCCTCCGCGTCGTCACCGGCATGAGGGCGCTATGCCACGGATGCCAACACTTTTCTTCGAAGATTTTCGCGGCTACGCCGGAATGCGCTCGAACAGGTAACCCTCGACGCGGTCCAAGCCGACCCGCTCCTGCTGCATCGAGTCGCGGTCGCGCACCGTCACGGCGTTGTCGTCCAGCGTGTCGAAGTCGACCGTCACGCAGAACGGCGTTCCGATTTCGTCCTGTCGCCGGTATCGGCGTCCGATCGCGCCGGCGTCGTCGAACTCGACGTTCCACCGATTGCGCAGTGCGGTGGCGAGCTCACGCGCCTTCGGCGACAGTTCAGCGGACCTCGACAGCGGCAGGACGGCCGCCTTGATCGGTGCCAGGCGCGGATCGAACCGCAGCACCGTCCTCTTATCTACGCCGCCCTTTGCGTTCGGCGCCTCGTCCTCGTCGTACGCCTCGAGCAGGAACGCCAGCACCGAGCGGGTCAGGCCGGCCGCCGGCTCGATGACGTACGGAGTCCAGCGCTGGCCCTTCTCCTGGTCGAAGTACGTGAGATCGGCGCCGGAGTGCTGCGAATGGGTGGTCAGGTCGAAATCAGTACGGTTGGCGATGCCTTCGAGCTCGCCGAAATCCGTCCCTCCGAAGCGGAACCGGTACTCGATGTCGACCGTCCGCTTGGAGTAGTGCGACAGCTTTTCGACCGGATGCTCGTAGAGCCGCAGGTTGTCAGTCGACAGGCCAAGGTCGACATACCAGTTCCAACGCTCTGCGATCCAGTACTCGTGCCACTGCTCGTCCGTGCCGGGCTCGACGAAGAACTCCATCTCCATCTGCTCGAACTCGCGCGTGCGGAAGATGAAGTTGCCGGGCGTGACCTCGTTGCGGAACGACTTGCCGACCTGCGCGATCCCAAACGGCGGCTTGCGGCGCGCCGAGCCCAGCACGTTCAGGAAGTTGACGAAGATGCCCTGCGCGGTCTCAGGACGTAGATAGTGCAGGCCTTCTTCGGTCTCGACCGGGCCGAGGTGGGTCCTCAGCAGGCCGTTGAACATCTTGGGATCTGTGAACGAACCCTTGGCGCCGCAGCGTGGGCACGGGACGCCGGCCAGCCCGCCTTCGGGCGCACGTCCCTTACGTTCGGTGAACTCCTCCATCAACTCGTCGGCCCGGAACCGGCGGTGGCACGCCTGGCACTCGGTCAGCGGGTCGACGAAGGCCTCGACGTGACCCGATGCGACCCACGTCTGGCGAGGGAGGATGACAGCCGAGTCGAGGCCGACGACGTCCTCGCGCAACTGCACCATCGAGCGCCACCAAGCGCTCCGGATGTTGTCCTTGAGCTCGACGCCGAGCGGGCCGTAGTCCCAGGCGGAGCGGGTGCCGCCGTAAATCTCACCGGTGGGATAGACGAATCCGCGTCGCTTGGCGAGCGAGACAACGGCGTCGACGATCTGGTCGGCAAGCATTCACAATCATCTCCATCCGGCTGGATTGTCGGCGAGGTTTGACCAGGAGGTTACCTGTTGACGAGCCGCGAAGCTGAATCGAAGGCAGGCGGCCTAGGCCACTTCGGCGGTACGGCGGGCGCGGCGGCCACGGGTCCGGCGGGCGCGGGTCGGGCGGGTGGCCTCGCGAACGGTGATGGCCGCGAGGGCCGTGGTGACGGGTACGGCGGCCACGATGCCGATGCTGCCGACAAGCGCGCGGACGACCTCCTGAGCAATGAGTTCCATGGTCAGCACGTCGAGCACCGGCCGGTCCGCGACGGTGAAGAGCATCAGGAGCGGCAGCGACGCCCCAGCGTAGGCGAGCACCAGCGTGTTGACCGTGGCTGCCACGTGGTCGCGCCCGACGCGGAGCCCCGCACCGAACAGGTACCTGCGTCCGGCTTGTGGATTGGCCCGGGCCAGTTCCCACACCGTCGAGGCCTGGCTTACCGTCACGTCGTCCAGCACGCCGAGCGCGCCGATGACCAGCCCGGCGAGCAGCAGGCCGCGCAGATCGACCTCCGTGGCGATGGCTCCCAGGTAGCTGATGCTCTCGTCACCCAGGCCGACCAGGTTGGCGAAGTGGGTGAACCCGTAGCCCAGCAGGCCGGTAAGCGACAGGCTGACGACCGTCCCGATCAGGGCGACGGACGTCTTCATGGAGAACCCGTGAGCCAAGTACAGCGTCACCATCATGATGGCGCTGGCACCGACCACGGCGACCGCGAGCGGCGTCGTGCCTTCGAGCAGCGCCGGGAGGATGAACACGGTCAGCACGAGGACCGACAGCGCCAACCCGGCAAGGGCAGCGACGCCACGCCATCTCGAGAGCACCACGACCGCCACCGCGAAGAGCACCGCCAATAACGCCAGCGGGACCGACCGCTGGAAATCGTCGATCGTGTATCGGTCCTGAATCGGCCAGTCCTGATTGCCGTACATGACGACCGCATCGCCGACGTGGAACTCGGGCACGCCGGGTCCGTACGGGACCGCAACGATGACCTCTGCTCCGTCGTCCGGCCCGGACTCGACCCGCACCGTAGCCTCCAGGCACTGCGGATCGGGCGAGTCCTGGCACTCACGAATCTCCTGGATCGTGCCGTTGTATCGCTCCGCGCCTTCGATCGTCGCGTGCTCACCGCTCGGCCAGAGCAGGACGATGCCGGCGATCGTGGCGAGCACGAGGGGCACCAGGACGGCCAGCACGACGTGACGCACATGCGGGGTGATGGTGAGCTCGCCACCGTGGTGGCCGTGATCGGTCCCCATCAGTCCAGGTCGCTCGAAATCGTGGGGCCGGCGGCGTGGCCGATGCCGACCGAATCGGCGTCCGCGGCGCGATCCGACGAGTTCGTCGTGGTCAGCAACTCGAAGGCGGTGGGCTCGTCGATCACCGTGGACAGCAGCGCGAGCGCGGACATCTTTACCTCGTATGACGACAGTGCCCTGCGGTACGAACCGACGTCGGCCCACTCCGTGCTGATGAGCCAGAGCGTCGGGTCGTCAATTGCGCGGCCGATATGACCGGTGCGCCAACCCGGGCGCTCGGCAAGGACGGCAACGGCGGCGCGAGCCTGAGCGAGAAATCCACCGGCGTCAGCCTCAGCTACCCGGTAACGGGTGACGGCGAGCATGGTTGTCCTAGGCATGAGGGAACATGATGGAGTTCCACAGTACGTCGTGCCACTTGCCGAGGAGCCCTGAGGAGCATCGTGCCCAGCAACCGGCCCCAAGCCCGCCGTTCGGCCAACCGGCGGCCCGCTCCGCCTGCCGCGCGCACCAGGTCGCCGCGACCGACGGGTCAGCGGCGGCCGGCGGCCCAACCCACCTCTCCCACCGGGGTGCGGGGCGGGCTCGAGCGAGTCAGCCTGCCGGTGCTGGCCCGACTGACCAGCATGCCCCGGTGGCTGGTGGGGGTGTTGCCAGCGGTGCTGTTGCTCAGTGGCCTGCTTGCGCCGCCGCCGTGGGGCACAATCACGCTCGGGTTGGTCACGCTGTTCCTGGCCTGGCTGCTGGTGCTGTCGTGGCCGCGGCTCGACGGCCGGTCGCGCACCATCCGCACGTTCGTGGTTCTCCTGCTCGCGGCGGCGACTGGCGCACACGGCGTGGGCATCCTCTGACGCCCGCTCAGCAAGCGGACGCGCATATCCACAACAACGGTTGAGCGCGCCGGGTTGTCCACAGATTCGATTCCGGGCAGCGTCGGCCCTCTGCGAGCCGCCACGATCTAGGCATGAACATCCCTTCGGAGCTTCGCGCGCTCGCGCAGGCGCAGGACGGCATCATCACCCGGCAGCAGGCGCTGACGTGCGGCGTCAGCAAGTCGGCGATCCGGCATGCGCTCGGCGAGAACGGTGCTTGGAAGAAGATCATTCCTGGCGTGTACGCGACGTTCACCGGACCATTGCAGCACCGGCATCGGGTGCGGGCTGCCTTGCTTTATGCCGGCGACATGGCCATGGTGACGGGTGTCTACGCATGCCGCGCCTACGGGATGCAGTACGTGCCGCGCCGAGAAGACGACCTCGTCGAGATTCTGGTGCCAGCTAACGTTCGCCGAACCCCAATTTCGATCGCCAAGATCCGCCGGGTCAAGGCACTGCCCGCGGCCCGCGTCGTACGCGGCATACCCTGCGCTCCGCCCGAACGGGCAGCACTCGATGCGTGTCGCGACGTGAAGAGCCAACGAGACGTTCGGGCGGCATTGTGTGAGGTCGTCCAGCGCCAACTCACGAAGGTGGAGCGGCTAGTGGCCGAGTTCAACACTGTCGATCGGCGTGGAATGACACATGCGCTACACACCCTGGACGACATCCTCGCCGGGTGCAGGTCGGCTCCAGAATGCGAACTGCGCGACGTCATCCGTACCAGCACGATTTTGGACGAGCCGGTGTGGAACCAGCCACTGCCCGATGACATGAGCCTTGTTCCGGACGGTTACTACAAAGAAGTAAGACTCGCGCTCGAAGTCGACTCCATTGAGCACCATGGGTTCGGCGACGGGCCCGAGCGCACCGAACAGCGTCGGGCCAGGTATGCCGCCCTCGGATGGCGGGTTGTGTCGATATCGCCGCGCCGTATCCGGCAGGAACCGAAGGCCTTGCTGGCCGAGATCGAGGCGGCCTACCTCGCCGACACATCTGACGCCGCATAGCCAGCTGCCGAGCTAGCACGCAGTTTGCGGACACCAAGGTTCCACACTGCCGCTGCGCAGCCTCACCAAGCTTCCACAATGCTGCCAGGGCGACATTGTGGAAGCTTGGTGCCCACTTGAAGCAGCACCATGGAAGCTTGGTGCCCACCCGCCAACAACACCGTGGAACCTTGGTGCCCCCAGAGCGGAATCAGCTCAGCGTTCACGCTGTTTTGACAGCGAAGCCACCGCTAGTGAGAATGGGTCTCATGAAGATTACGCGCCGGCCCGCCGGCTTCGCTGCACTCGCCGCTGTTGGACTCATCGCCGCCGGTTGCGGGTCTGACGGTTCCGCCGGCGCCTCCAGCGACGGTCCGGAGGTTCTTGCGGCGTTCTATCCCCTTGCATACGTTGCCGAGCGCGTGGCCGGCCCGAACGCCAGCGTCACCAACCTCACCCAGCCTGGCGTCGAAGCCCATGACCTCGAACTCACCGGCCAGCAGGTCGGCCGGATCGCGTCCGCTGACTTGATCGTTTACCTCAGCGGATTCCAGCCGGCCGTCGACGACGCGATAAGCCAGAACGCCGACGGCGCGGCGCTGAACGTGGTCGAATCACTCGATTTGATTGAAGACGCCGAAGGCGACGCCCACGAAGACGACGAAGCCGCCGACGACGGCCACGGGCACGGTGACCTCGACGAGGATCCGCATGTGTGGCTCGATCCGATCAACATGGCGGGCATCGCCGGGGCCATCGCGGACCACCTCGCCGAGATCGCCCCCGAGCACGCGGAGGACTTCCACGACCGAGCCGACGAGCTCAAGAGTGAGCTCGACGCACTCGACGAGGAATACCGCAACCGGCTGGCCGACTGCGACCGCCATGTCTTCGTCACCAGCCACGCCGCCTTCGGATACCTGGCCCACCGGTACGACCTCGAGATGGTCGGCATCTCGGGCATCGACCCGGACGCCGAACCGTCCCCGGCACGGCTGGCCGAGGTACAGCGAGTCGTCGAGGACGAAGATGTTACGACCATCTTCTATGAGCGCCTGGTCAGCCCCGCAGTCGCGGAGGCACTCGCCAACGACGTCGGAGTCGGCACCGCCGTGCTGGATCCGATCGAAGGACTTACCGACGAAACCGCGGACCAGGACTACTTCAGCCTGATGCGGGCTAACCTGGACGCGCTCGAGGAGGCGAACGGGTGCGCGTAAGCCAGGTCCGATCATGAACGCCGGTGACTGCGTCGTCACTGTGCGTGGCGCAGTGGCTGTGCTCGGCGAGCGGGCCGTGCTGCACGGGGTCGATCTGACCGTACCGGCGGGGCGGGTCGTGGCCCTCCTGGGCCCGAACGGGTCAGGCAAGTCCACCTTGGTTCGGGCCGCGATAGGCCTGGTCCCGCTCGCGGCCGGCGAGGTGCGGCTGTTCGGTGTGCCGCTCGCTCGCTTCCGCGACTGGGGACGCATCGGCTACGTCCCGCAGCGTACGACGGCCGCCTCCGGGGTGCCCGCTACCGTCCGCGAGATCGTGGAGTCGGGCCGGCTGGCCCGGCGCCGGCCGTTCTGGCCGTCCACCGCCGGCGACCGGCAAGCCGTGGACCGGGCGATCGAGCTCGTCGGTCTCAGCGATCGGGCCGACGAAAGCGTCGCCAACCTTTCCGGCGGGCAGCAGCAGCGCGTCCTTATCGCCCGCGCAGCAGCCACGGACCCCGACCTGCTGGTCCTCGACGAGCCGAATGCCGGCGTCGACCTGCCGAGCCAGGAGGCGTTCGCCCGGGCGCTCCGGACGTTCGTCGCGTCCGGCCGTTCGGTACTCGTTGTACTGCACGAACTTGGCCCGCTGGAGCAACTCATCGACAAGGCCGTCGTCCTTCGCGATGGCCAGGTCGTGCACGACGGGCCGCTACCTGTACCGGCCGGCGTCAGCGGTGACGGGCAGCACTACCACGCCAACAGCCCGCGGGCCGCCGAGGAAGGTCTGTTCGGATGAGCCTGCTCGATTACGACTTCATGCAGCGGGCGTTGATCGCCGCGCTGCTGACCGGGCTCGCCGCGCCTGCGGTCGGAACGTATCTGGTCCAGCGGCGGCTGGCCCTGATGGGCGACGGGATCGGTCACGTCGCGCTAACCGGCGTGGCAGTGGGCCTGCTGACCGGGTGGGCACCGGTCTGGACGGCCATCGTCGTCGCGACGGCGGGCGCGATCGCGATTGAGATCGTCCGCACTCGCGGCAAGGCGACCGCCGACGTCGCGCTGGCAATGCTGTTCTACGGCGGTATCGCCGGCGGCGTGCTCCTCACTGGCCTGGCCGGCAATACGGCGGCGAACCTCTACGCGTACCTGTTCGGTTCGATCACGACGGTGTCGAACGGCGACCTGCTTGTGATCGGGGGGCTGGCGATCGCCGTCCTGGTGCTCAGTTTCGGGCTCCAGCCCCAGCTGTTCGCGGTCTGCCAGGACGAGGAGTACGCGCGGGCGTCGGGCATCCCAGTGCGCCTGTACAGCATCCTGATCGCCATCATGGCCGCCGTGACGGTGACCGTGGCCATGCGAACCGTGGGGTTGCTGCTGGTCAGCGCGCTGATGGTGGTGCCCGTGGCGACAGCCGACCAGCTCACCCGTGGATTCAAGGCGACCTTCCTGCTCGCACTCGTGCTGGGTGTCGTGCCCTCGTTGTCCGGCGTGGTGTTCTCGTACTACGTGGACGTCGCGCCGGGCGCGAGCATTGTGGTCATCGCTCTGCTCGGCTTCGCTATTGCGTGGCCGCTGGGCACCATGCTTAATCGGCGTCGGCGCCGACGGGCCGACGGCGAGGATCCCCGGTTGGCCGGGCGGCACGTCACTGCCGAAACGCATCCCCATGAGCACGGCGCGGAGTGCGGACATCCGGCCGTCGATCACGACGACCACACCGACTACCTGCACGATGGGCACCTGCACGCCGCTCACGGCCGCCACTACGACGAGCACTGATCAGCGGCCGTCGAGCAGTGGGCCGGCGGGGTCGTGGGTGAGCCCCTTCTTGCGGGCCGCCATGGCGCTCAGCGCCTCGAGTACGACGCGGTTGGCCAGATAGGCAGTGATCTCCGCGTGGTCGTACGGCGGCGACACCTCCACCACATCCATGCCGACGACAGGCAATTCCAGGCAGATCCGGCGCACCGAGTCGAGCAACTGCCGCGAACTCAGGCCGCCGGGCTCCGGGGTTCCGGTGCCGGGTGCGTGTCCTGGATCGCACACGTCCACGTCGACGGACAAGAACACGCCGTCGCAGTCGTCCAGCGCGATGTCGAAGGCCTCGGTGAGACAGGTGTCGAGGCCGCGCGTGACGATCTCGGTCATCTCGTACGACCGCATCTGCTGCTGGGCCATCCAGTCCAGCGTGTCCGGCCCGGGCCAGTAACCGCGCAGGCCGATCTGCAGAAACCGATCTCCCCGTAGCGCACCTGACTCGATGAGCCGGCGCATCGGCTGGCCGTGACCATAGAGCGAGCCGAATTCGATGTGTCCGGTGTCGGCATGCGCATCGAAGTGCAGCATCGAGACCCGGCCGAAGCCAAGGTGGCGGGCGACGCCGGTGGCGTCCGGCAGAGCGATCGTGTGGTCGCCACCTAGCACGACAGGCAGGGCGCCGGCCGCAGCGACGGTGTGCACTGCCTCCTCCAGCGCGGCAATCGAACGCTCGACGTCGCCGGAGTACATCTCGACGTCGCCGGCGTCACGTACTGCGAGGTCCTGGAGCGCGTCCACGCGTAATGCCAAGTGCGGGCGCGAGCCGTCGTGCGCCAGGTAACAGGCCTGCCGGATCGCGGCCGGGCCGAACCTGGTGCCCGGCCGGTGCGACGTACCGCCGTCGAAGGGTGCGCCGACGATGACGACGTCGGCACCGGCGAGGCTGTTCGGCTCGGTCAGATCGCACCGCTCGACGCCGAGAAACGTTAAGTCCGGGCCGTACTGGGGGCCATATCTCATCAGCGGGTTCCCCACGAGTAGCTCTGCTTGCGCAGTTTGAGGTAGACGAATGCCTCGGTATCCCGCACTCCCGGAACGGACCTGATCTGCCGGTTGATGACATTGAGCAGGTGGTCGTCGTCGACGCAGACGACCTCGACTAGCAGATCGAACCGGCCGGCCGTGATGACGACATAGTCGACCTCCTGCATCGCCTCGAGTTTGGAGGCGACGTGATCGAGATCGCCCTCCGCTCGGATGCCGATCATCGCCTGCCGGGCAAAGCCGAGTTGCAGCGGGTCAGTGACCGCGACGATCTGCATAATGCCCGCCTCGGCCAGCCGGATCACCCGCTGTCGGACGGCGGCTTCGGACAATCCGACCGCTTCTCCGATGGCGGAGTAGGACTTCCGACCGTCGCGCTGCAATTGCTCAATGATCGCTTTGTTCGTGTCGTCTAACAGATTGTTACCAACGCGGCGTTCGTGGTTTCCCATACGCGGATTCTGGCGGTACAGTGCGTCACCTGCAAGTGAGTCCGTTGTTATAACAGCGAGGTGACGCTGATTCCGTACCGTCGGGGCCTGTGTGCGACTGTGACGCTCACGGGTGGTCGGGGTGGCGATGGACCGACTATGACGTAGGAGGACGTTCGGTGGACAAAGCTCGTATTACTGTCCCAACCCGACGGGCAGCAGTCCGTCGCGGGCACGTGGTGAACGCTGTAACGCGCCGTCAGCTACTTCGTGGTGTCGGCGCGATAGGTGCACTGGCGGCCGGCGGATCGCTCGCCGCGTGTGGCACGGACCCCGTCACCGACCCAGGCCCCGGATCCACGGCGACCGGCGCCACGGATGCGCCGGACACGGCGGACAGGTCCGACGAAGAGAAGGTCTTGACGTTCGACAACTGGCCCCTCTACATCGACGTCGACGAGGACAACCCCAATGTCCGTCCCACCCTCGACGCTTTCTCGGAGCAGACCGGCATCGAGGTCAACTACGTCGAGGCGATCAACGACAACGAAGAGTACTTCGCGAAGATCTCTCCCCAGCTCAGCAACGGTCAGCCGATTGGCGCCGACTTGTTCGTGGTCACCGACTACATGGTCGCCAGGCTGATCCGGTTGGGGTGGCTGCAGGAACTCAACCACGACAACCTGCAGACGGTGTTCGCCGAGCTGGACCCGGCGCTGCGCTCGCCAGGCTTCGACCCGGACCGCTCCTACTCGGTTCCGTGGCAGTCCGGCCTGACCGGGATCGTGTACAACCAGGCGGCCGTGCCGGGTGGCGTGACCTCGATCCAGCAACTGCTCACCGACGAGTCGCTGCGGGGTCGCGTCACGCTCCTCGCCGGCATGCGCGAGTCGCTGCCGCTGCTCGCCGCGGCATACGGCAGCTCGCTAGAAGAGCTCACCGAAGAATCGGTCGAGGCTGCCCTCGAGGCCGTCGAGCAGGCGGTCGCGTCCGGGCAGATCAGAAGGTTCACCGGCAACGACTACACCGCCGATCTGGCCAGCGGTGACGCCGTCGCGTGCCTGGGCTGGTCTGGCGATGCCATCCAACTGCAGTGGGACGACGAGAACATCCAGTTCGTGCTTCCCGAAGAGGGCGGCGAGCTCTGGTCGGACAACATGGTGGTCCCGGTCGGCGCAACCCACAAGACGAACGCCGAGCGGCTGATGGACTACTACTACGACCCGCTTGTGGCCGCCGAACTCGCCGCCTGGGTGAACTACATCAGCCCGGTGCCGGCGGCCAAGGATGCGATGGCCGATGTGGATCCCGAACTGGTGGAAGAGCCCCTGATCTTCCCGAGCTCGGACGACCTGTCCAACGCGGGGATCACGCGAGACATCACCGACGACGAGGAGCAGCGCTGGAACGAGCGCTGGACCACCGTCATCGGAGCCTGAAGGCAGTGCAGGGAAGGAACCACCGATGAGCGACCCCATCCCCGCGAACGGCGACGGAGCACTCCGCCTGGTCTCGCTGTACAAGCGATTCGGCGATGTCGCCGCCGTCGATGGGATCACCCTCACCATCCCAGCGGGCTCGTTCTTCGCGCTGCTCGGCCCGTCGGGCTGCGGCAAGACGACGACGCTGCGGATGATCGCCGGCTTGGAAGAGCCGACGAGCGGGCAGATCCTTATCGGCGACGTGGATGTGGCGGGCCAGAAGCCGTACCGGCGGCCGGTCAACACGGTGTTCCAGAACTACGCGCTGTTTCCCCACCTGGACGTGTTCCAGAACGTGGCGTTCGGTCTGCGCCGCCGTGGGGTACGGGACGTCGCATCGCAGGTCGAGCAGATGTTGGCCATGGTGGAGCTGAGCGGGTACGGCGCGCGCAAACCCGCTCAGCTCTCCGGCGGTCAGCAGCAGCGGGTGGCAGTGGCTCGGGCCCTGATAAACCAGCCCAGCGTGTTGCTGCTCGACGAACCGCTCGGTGCGCTCGACCTCAAGCTCCGCCGCCAGATGCAACTTGAGCTCAAGCGGATCCAGGGCGAGGTCGGCACCACGTTCGTGCACGTCACGCACGACCAAGAAGAAGCCATGACGATGGCCGACACGGTCGCCGTGATGAACGAAGGAAGGATCGAGCAACTCGGTTCGCCCGTGGAGCTCTACGAGAATCCCAAAACGACGTTCGTCGCCAACTTCCTCGGCCAGTCCAATCTCATCGACGGCACCGTCGAGAGCACCGATGGTGATCTTGCCATCGTGGCGGTCCCGGGCGGCCGGCTCGCGGTTCCGCAGGACCGGATGCCGGCCACCTCCGAGGTCCACGTCGGCGTTCGGCCCGAGAAGTTGTCACTCACCGCATCGGACGAGTCGAGCGCCATTCCCTCACACTTCAACCGGCTGTCGGCGGTCGTGACCGAGACCCGTTTTCTCGGCGTCTCGACCGAATACATCGTGAGCACCGCCGCGGGTGAACGGATGGCGGTCTTCGTCCAGAACGCGGGCCGGCCAGACCAACTGGCACCCGGCGTCGAGGTCACGGTGTCCTGGGATCCCGCGCACACCTTCGCCCTGGACGTCCGGCAGGCCGCCGATGCCGGCCTGAGCCCGGCCGGAGCACCGGCATGAGCCCGGCCGGAGCACCGCAATGAGCACGTTGCCTGCCGAACCGCTGGGCAACCTGGTTCAGCCGGATCAACCGGAATTACCGCCGCCCCGGGCCCGGCTGCGCTCGCGCCGGCTGCCGTACCTGCTGCTGCTGCCGGCCCTCGCCTGGCTGGCGGTGTTCTTCGTCGTCCCGACCATCACCCTGTTCTCGACGTCGCTGCAAACCGGGTCGATCTACGAGGGCTACACACTCACGTTCTCGTTCTCCAACTACCTGGACGCGTGGACCAGGTTCTGGCCGCAGATGTTGCGGTCGCTGCTCTACGCCGGGTCGGCGACTGTGCTGGCCGTCCTCATCGCCTACCCGCTGGCGTACACGATGGCGTTCAAGGCCGGCCGCTGGCGGAACCTGCTGTTGATCCTGGTCATCGCCCCGTTCTTCACCAGCTTCTTGATCCGGACGCTGGCCTGGAAGACGATCCTGGCCGACAACGGCATCGTGGTCGAGGTGTTCAACGCGCTGCGGATCACCGACGTGCTGAGCGTGATCGGCGTGACGACTGGAGACCGGCTCCTCGCCACGCCGCTGGCCGTGATCACCGGTCTGACCTATAACTTCCTGCCGTTCATGATCTTGCCGCTGTACGCTGCGCTCGAGCGGCTCGATATCCGGCTCATCGAGGCCGCGAGTGATCTGTACGCGTCGCCGTTCGCGGCGTTCCGTAAGGTCACCCTGCCGTTGTCGATGCCCGGCGTGGTGGCCGGAACACTGCTCACGTTCATTCCGGCGTGCGGCGACTACATCAACGCCCAACTGCTGGGCAGCATGCCTGCCACATCCATGATCGGAAACGTCATCGACGCGCAGTTCCTGCGGGTCCTGGCCTATCCGACCGCCGGAGCACTGTCGTTCACGCTGATGGTCGGCGTGGTCGCGATCGTCTCGCTGTACGTGCGGCGGGCCGGAACGGAAAGGTTGCTCTGATGGCGCTCGCCGAAGCCGAGCGGGCCGACCGGGCCGGCCACTCCGACCGGCCGCCCGCCAGCCAGCGCCCGCGGCGCACACCGGTGGGCTGGGTGCGTGATCACATCGTGCTCATCGCGGGTCTGCTCGCGCTGCTCTACCTGCTGATCCCGAACATCATCGTGGTGGCGTTGTCGTTCAACCGTCCGGAGGGCCGGTTCAACTACAACTGGAACCAGTTCTCCCTCGACGCGTGGACGAACCCGTGTGCGGTCGCCGGAATGTGCGACGCGCTGGGCCTGAGCCTGCGGATTGCGGTGCTGTCGACGATCGTGGCGGTGATTCTCGGCACGCTGGCCGCATTCGCGCTGAGCCGGCACCGGTTCCGCGGCCGCGGCGGCACCAACGTGCTGATCTTCTTCCCGATGGCGACGCCCGAGGTGGTCATGGGCTCGTCACTGCTGGCGCTGTTCGTCAACATGTCCGTCATCCCGCTGGGCTTCTGGACCATCCTCATCGCACACATTATGTTCCTGCTGAGCTACGTGATCGTCACGGTGAAGGCCAGGTTGGCGGTGCTCGATCCGCGGCTGGAGGAAGCCGCGATGGACCTCTACGCCGATGAGCGCACGACGTTCTGGCGGGTCACCTTCCCGCTCGCGCTGCCCGGCATCGTGGCCGGCGCGCTGCTGGCGTTCGCGCTGTCGTTCGACGATTTCATCATCACGAACTTCAACGCCGGCTCTGAGGTCACGTTCCCGATGTTCGTGTGGGGAGCCGCCCAGCGCGGGATGCCCCCGCAGGTCAACGTCATCGGCACGATGATGTTCCTGGCCGCCCTGACCGCAGTCCTGATCGGGCAGCTCGCCGGGCGGCGCCGCCGGATACGGTGACCGGGCCGTGCCGTACTACTCCCGCAGCACGCGACCGGACCCGGCCGTCCACCGCGCGCTCGCAGACGCCGTCGCGGTGCCGTTCTGGCAGGACGACCCCGCTGCTCCCGAGCCCGCGCCGGCTCTCACTGGAGCAACCGAAACCGACCTAATCGTGGTCGGCAGCGGTTACACCGGACTCTGGACGGCGTTGCAGGCCAAAGAGGACGATCCGAGCCGTGACGTCGTCCTGCTCGAGGCGCGGACCTGCGGCTGGGCGGCCAGCGGCCGCAACGGCGGGTTCTGCGCCGCGAGCCTGACGCACGGGCTGGGCAACGGATTACACCGTTATCCGGCAGAGATCGGCACCCTCGAACGCCTCGGCCAGGAGAACCTGGACGGCATCGAGAAGACACTGCATACGTACGGCATCGACGCCGAGTTCGAGCGTACGGGGGAACTGGACGTCGCCGTCGAGCCGTGGCAGCTCGACGATCTGCGTGCGGCGGCGGACGAAGCTGCCGCGGTCGGCCAGACAGCCGAAGTGCTGGACCGTGACCAAGTGCGCGCTGAGATCAATTCGCCGCTGTACCTGGGTGGTCTGTGGAGCCGCGACACGGTGGCGCTGGTGCACCCGGCCAAACTTGCCTGGGGGTTGCGCGAGGCGTGCCTGCGACTTGGCGTGCGAATCCACGAGCACACACCGGTCCAGCGGGTCGGGCGAGCAGGTGCCGGCGTACAGGCCACGGTGCCGAACGGGCTGGTAAGAGCCCGCCACGTCGCACTCGCGACAAGCGTGTACGCTCCCCCGCTGTTGCGGCGGATCCGGTCGTACGTCGTGCCGGTGTGGGACTACGCCCTCGTGACCGAGCCGCTGAAGCCCGAGCAGAAGGCGGCCATCGGCTGGCAGAACCGCCAGGGCGTGGGCGACTCGGCGAACCAGTTCCACTATTACCGGCTCACCGCCGACAACCGGATCTTGTGGGGCGGTTTCGATGCGATCTACGGGTACGGCAACGCAACGGCCGAGACCCAAGAGCAGCGCGACCGGACGTTGGTCCGGCTCGCGACGCATTTCACGATGACCTTTCCCCAGCTGGAGGGCGTCCGGTTCACCCATGCCTGGGGCGGCCTGATCGACACCAGCAGCCGGTTCAGCGTGTTGTTCGGCACCGCTCACCGCGGCCGGGCGGCGTACGCCACCGGATACACCGGGCTGGGCGTCGGGGCGAGCCGGTTCGGCGGCCGCGTTCTGCTGGAACTGCTGTCGGGTGCCGACACCGAGCGCACCCGGTTGACCATGGTGCGCAGCAAGCCATTGCCGTTTCCGCCCGAGCCGCTGCGCTACGCGGGTATCCAGCTGACCCGCTGGTCACTGGCGCAGGCTGACCGCCGAGCCGGCCGGCGCAACCTGTGGCTGAGGGCGCTCGACCGGCTCGGCGTCGGGTTTGATTCCTAGTCCCAGGCGTGCATCACGTGCTTGACGCGCGTGTAGTCCTCGAGCGAGTAGGCCGACAGGTCCTTGCCGTACCCGGAGTGCTTGAACCCGCCGTGCGGCATCTCGGCCACGATCGGGATGTGCGTGTTGATCCATACGCAGCCGAAGTCGAGCCGCTTGGACATCCGCATCGCGCGCCCGTGGTCGCTGGTGAACACCGAGGACGCCAAGCCGTAACGCACGCCGTTCGCCCAGCGCACGGCTTCGTCCTCGTCGCTGAACTGCTGCACCGTGATGACCGGGCCGAACACCTCGTCCTGGATGATCTCGTCGTCCTGGCGTAGCCCGGACACGACGGTCGGCGCGTAGAAGTAGCCGCGGTCTCCGACCTTCGAGCCGCCCGTGCCGATCGCGGCGTGGTCCGGCAGCCGGTCGATGAAACCGCCGACCCGGTCGAGTTGATTGGGGTTGTTCAGCGGGCCGAAATCGACATCGTCCTCGTCCGGCATGCCGACTTTGGTGTTCTTGGCCTGGTCGGTGAGCTCGGCCACGAAGTCGTCGTACACCCGGGGCCCGGCGAGCACCCGGGTCGCCGCCGTGCAGTCCTGGCCGGCGTTGAAGTAGCCCGCACCAGCGATGGCCTCGGCGGCCTGGGCGAGGTCGGCGTCGTCGAACACGACCACGGGCGCCTTGCCGCCGAGTTCGAGGTGGACGCGCTTGAGATCGTGGGCAGCGGCCTGCGCGACCTCCATGCCGGCCCGGATCGATCCGGTCACCGAGATCATTGCCGGGGTGTCGTGAGCGACGAGGGCCCGGCCGGTGTCGCGGTCGCCGCACACGACGTTGAACACACCCGGCGGGAGGAACTCGGCCATGATCTCGGCCATGATCACCGTGGTGAGCGGGGTGGTGTCCGACGGCTTGAGCACCACCGTGTTGCCTGCCGCGAGAGCCGGCGCGAACTTCCACACGGCCATCATCATCGGATAGTTCCAGGGCGTCACCTGGGCGCAGACACCTACCGGCTCACGTCGTACGTAAGACGTGTGCCCGGCCATGTACTCGCCGGCCGCCTTTCCTTCGAGCATGCGGGCTGCGCCGGCGAAGAACCGGATCTGATCGACTGACGGTGCGAGTTCCTCGGTGGCAGTGAGCCCGAGTGGCTTTCCAGTGTTCTCGGACTCTGCAGCGATAAGTTCGTCCGCCCGCTCCTCCATCGCGTCGGCAATCTTCAACAACGCCTTCTGCCGCTCGCTGGGCGTTGCGTCACGCCAGGTCTCAAACGCCTTCTCGGCTGCCTGCATGGCCCGGTCGACGTCTTCGGCCCCAGACAGCGGCGCCGTCGCGAACACCTCGCCGGTGGCCGGATTGATCAGATCCGTCGTCTCGCCGGAGGCCGCGTCGGCCGATTCGTTGTTGATGAAATTACGCAATATGCGCTTGTCGCCCATGGTCAAGCCTTCCGAACTCGAACGGGTTTAGCGAAACCTGCCGTCAGCAGACTAGTACGGATCCGTGCGTCGAGAGAACTCCTGATCATAAAAATCAGGTGCGTTTGCCACCCTTTGCGACTGATTCCCTTGCCAAGAGCGTGCATCCCGCGTCATGATGCAGGTGTGACACAGAACCTTGACGCCTCCGCCCTCGCCCGCAGCGCGCACGACCACCTGTGGATGCACTTCACCAGGATGTCGGCGTACGAACACAACGACGCTCCGGTGATCGTCCGTGGTGAAGGTCCGTACGTCTGGGATGCCCACGGCCGCCGTTACCTGGACGGCCTTTCCGGGCTCTTCGTCGTCCAGGTCGGGCACGGCCGAACCGAGCTGGCCGAGGCGGCCGCCAAGCAGGCCGCCGAGCTCGCGTACTTCCCGATCTGGTCCTACGCCCACCCGGCAGCGGTCGAGCTTGCGACCCGGCTCGCCGACCTCGCGCCCGGTGACCTGAACAAGGTCTTTTTCACCACCGGCGGCGGCGAGGCGGTCGAGTCGGCGTGGAAGCTGGCCAAGCAGTACTTCCGGCTGACCGGCCGCCCGGGCAAGCACAAGGTGA
This sequence comes from Jiangellaceae bacterium, assembly GCA_036374175.1. Taxonomy (GTDB): domain Bacteria; phylum Actinomycetota; class Actinomycetes; order Jiangellales; family Jiangellaceae; genus JASLBX01. Next base: position 19,826 of record DASUUH010000094.1, read on the forward strand.
TCAGCCGCTCCATCGCCTACCACGGCACCACCCACGGCGCGCTGTCGCTGACCGGCATCCCCGAGCTGAAGGCTGCGTACGAGCCGCTGGTGCCCAGCGCCTTCCGGGTACCGAACACCAACTTCTACCGGGCCCCCGAACATGGCGACGACCTCGAAGCCTTCGGGCGGTGGGCCGCCGACCGGATCGGCGAGGCCATCGAGTTCGAAGGCCCCGACACCGTGGCCGCGGTCTTCCTGGAGCCGGTGCAGAACGCCGGAGGATGTTTCCCGCCGCCGCCTGGGTACTTCCAGCGGGTCCGCGAGATCTGTGACCAGTACGACGTGCTGCTGGTGTCCGACGAGGTCATCTGCGCGTTCGGCCGCCTCGGTGGCTACTTCGGCGCCGATGTCTACGGTTACCAGCCCGACATCATCACCGCCGCCAAGGGCATGACTTCCGGCTACGCTCCGCTGGGCGCGATGATCGCGAGCGATCGCCTCTTCGAGCCCTTCTCGCAGGGCAAGACCAGCTTCTCCCACGGCTACACGTGGGGCGGGCACCCCGTCTCGGCCGCCGTGGCCCTGGCGAACCTCGACATCTTCGAACGCGAGCAGCTCAACCAGCACGTCACCGACAACTCGCCACGCTTCCGGGCCACCCTGGAGAAGCTGCTCGACCTGCCGATCGTCGGCGACGTCCGCGGCGACGGCTACTTCTTCGGGCTCGAGTTGGTCAAGGACAAGACCACCAAGGAGTCGTTCAACGACGACGAGTCCGAGTGGCTGCTCCGCGGCTTCTTGTCCAAGGCCCTGTTCGACGCCGGCCTCTACTGCCGGGCCGACGACCGCGGCGACCCGGTCATCCAGGTGGCGCCCCCGCTGGTCTGCGACCAGAAGCACTTCGACGAGATGGAGCAGATCATCCGTTCGGTGCTGACGGAGGCATGGCAGAAGATCTGACCAACGGCTACCGGTCCCTGTCGTACTGGCTGGAGTCGCTGCCCGGCGACGACCAACTGGTGCCCAGGCCGTCGCTTTCGGGCGACGTCGAAGCCGATGTGGCCGTGGTCGGTGCGGGTTACACCGGGCTGTGGACGGCGTATTACCTGCTCGCGGCGCAGCCGTCGCTGCGGGTTGTCGTCGTCGAGCGAGAGATCGCCGGCTTCGGCGCGTCCGGCCGCAACGGCGGGTGGTGCTCGGCGTTGTTCCCGGCGTCCTGGGAGAAGCTGGCGCGGGCGTCGTCGCGGGACGCCGCTGTCCGGCTTCAGCGGGAGATGTTCGCAACCGTCGACGAGGTCGGCCGAGTCGCCGCGGCGGAGGGAATCGACGTCGGCTGGGCCAAAGGCGGCACCATCGCAGTGGCGCGCACGCCGCTGCAGCTGGAGCGGGCCCGAGCCGCCGTCGAACGAGCCCGCCGCTGGGGTTTCGACGAGCGCGACTATCGCCTGCTTTCGGCGGCGGAGGCGCGGGAACTGTTCAACGTGCCAGACGGGTTTGGTGCGTTCTTCACTCCGCACTGCGCGGCGATCCACCCCGCGCGGCTGGTCCGTGGATTGGCCCGTGCGGTGGAGCGGCGTGGCGGGGTCATCTACGAACGGACGCAAGGCGTGGCCATTGAGCCGGGAATCGTCCGCACACCGCGCGGCACGGTCTCGGCCCGTTACGTGGTTCGTGCGACGGAAGGGTTCACTGGCGGGCTGCCGGGGGTCCGCCGGGCGGTCGCGCCGGTGTATTCACTGATGGTCGCCACCGAGCCGCTGCCTGACTCGACCTGGGCAGAGGTCGGCCTGGCGAGCCGGCCGACGTTCACCGACATGCGGCACATGATCATCTACGGTCAGCGGACGGCCGATGGCCGGCTGGCCTTCGGCGGGCGCGGCGCGCCGTACCACTTCGCGTCTCGGACGGCACCGTCGTACAACCGCGAGCGGTCGGTGTTCTCCTGGTTGCAGGCTCAGCTGACGCAGATGCTGCCTGCGCTTTCCGGCGTCGAGTTCACGCACACCTGGGGCGGGCCGCTCGGCATCGCCCGCGACTGGTGGGCATCGGTGGGGTTGGACCGGTCGACGGGAATCGGCTGGGCCGGCGGGTACGTCGGCGACGGCGTCGGGACGTCCAACCTGGCCGGCCGGACGCTGGCCGACCTCATCCTGGCCCGGCGGAGCCCGTTGCTGTCGCTGCCGTGGGTGGGGCACCGGTCGCGCCGCTGGGAACCCGAGCCGCTGCGCTGGCTCGGCATCAACGCCGGACTAAGCGCCATGCGACTGGCGGATCCCGAGGAACACCTGACCCGCCGCCCGTCGGTCATCGCCCGGACCTTCAGCCGCCTGATGTCCGGCTAACCCTCCCCACGAAAATCTAGGGCGCCGCCGTAGCGACGGTCGCGTTTGGCGTAGATCTCGACGGCTTCCCATAGGTGGCGGCGATCGAAGTCGGGCCAGAGCGTGTCCAGGAACACCATCTCGGCGTAGGCGGACTGCCAGAGCAGGAAGTTGGACGTCCGCTGCTCCCCGGACGAGCGCACGAACAGGTCGACGTCGGCCAGGTCGGGGTTGTAGAGGTAGCGCGCCAGGGTCTTCTCGCTGATCTTGTCCGGGTGAACCTTGCCGGCGGCGACGTCGGCAGCGAGGGCGGCGGCCGCGTCCGCGATCTCCGCCCGTCCCCCGTAGTTGACGCAGAACTGCAGCGTGATGACGTCGTTGTGCCGCGTCCGCCGCTCGGCCTCCTCGAGTTCGGCGATCACGCTCTTCCACAGCCGGCGGTGGCGGCCGGCCCAGCGGACCCGCACGCCGATCTCGTCCAGTTCGTCCCGGCGGCGGTGGATAACCTCCCGGTTGAAGCCCATCAAGAAGCGGACCTCGTCCGGCGAGCGGCGCCAGTTCTCCGTCGAGAACGCGTACGCCGACAGGCACTTGATGCCCATCTGGACTGCTCCGTGGATGACGTCGAGCAGCGCGGCTTCGCCGGCTTCGTGGCCTTTGGTCCGCGGCAGGCCGCGCTGATTGGCCCACCGGCCATTGCCGTCCATGACGATGGCGACGTGCTGAGGGATCAGCTCGCGCGGCACCGGCGGCGGCAGCGCGCCGGAGGGATGCGGCCGCGGCGGCGCGTACCGCTTCTTCACACCCACTCCATAGAGGTGGTCGGGCGTTCGGTTGGCGACGATCGTTCCACGAACGGCAACGACCGCAGCCCCCGCTCGAGATGCCATTGCAGGAAGGCGGCGACAATGCCGCTGGCCTCGCGTCGGGCCAATTGTTCGCTCGCGTCGGCGGCCGGCCAGTCGCCGCTCAGCAGCGCCGCGAGCAGCGAGACCGTGGCCGGCGACGGCGCGACGGTACCGGGAGACCGGCAGGTCGCACAGACGACGCCACCGCCCTGCACCGAGAACAGCCGGTGCGGGCCGGCCGTCCCGCAGCGTGCGCAGTCGGCGAAGCTGGGGGCGAACCCGGCGATGGCCAGCCCGCGCAGCAGGTAGGCATCGAGCACCAGACTGGGATCGTGCGCCCGCTCGGCCAGGGCCCGGAGTGCCCCGACGAGCAGGTGGTACTGCTGGACGGCCGGTTCGCGCTCTTCGGCGGTCAGCCGGTCGGCGGTTTCGAGGATCGCCGTCCCGCTCGTGTAACGCGGGTAGTCGTCGCAGATGTTGGTGCCGTACGGCGCGATCGTCTCGACCTGGGTGATGATGTCGAGCGTCCGCCCGGTGGCGAACTGCAGGTCGACGTGCATGAACGGCTCCAGGCGGGCGCCGAAGCGGCTCGTCGTGCGGCGCACCCCTTTGGCGACCGCCCGGACCTTGCCGTTCTCGCGGGTCAGCAGGGTGATGATCCGGTCGGCCTCGCCCAGCTTCTGGGTGCGCAGGATGACACCCGAGTCGCGGTAGAGGCTCACCGACCCATTGTCACCCAGTGCTGGGAGGCGGGCCGCATCGCCGCGCCCCGGTCCCGGATGATCAGGTGGCGCGGTTGACCGCACTGACCACGGCTCGCAGGGAGGCCGTGACGATGTTCGGATCGATCCCGACACCCCAGTAGACGTTTCCACCGATTGAGCACTCCACGTACGCGGCCGCCTTCGCGTCGGCACCGGCCGAGAGCGCGTGCTCGGCGTAGTCCAGGACGACCACCTCGTGGCCCACCTGGCGCAGGGCGTCGACGAATGCGTCGATCGGCCCGTCACCAGTGCCGCGCAGCGTCCGCCGTTCGCCGTCCACGTACACGCCGACTTCGAGGACGTCCCGCTCCCCCGCCGCGGACGACGTGTGCACCGAGTTCAGCGCGAGCGGCTTGTCGCGGTCCAGGTATTCGGCCCGGAACAGCGCGCCCATCCGGTCCGGCTCGATCTCGCCACCCTCGCCGTCGGTGACCGCCTGAATCACGCCGGAGAACTCGATCTGCAGCCGGCGCGGCAGGTCGAGCTGGTGCTCGGCCTTCATGATGTACGCGACGCCGCCCTTGCCGGACTGCGAGTTCACCCGGATAACCGCCTCGTACGTGCGTCCCACGTCCATGGGGTCGATCGGCAGGTACGGAACCTCCCAGGTGAAGTCCTCGATTGCGGTGCCGGCCTCTTTGGCGTCCCGCTCGAGGGCTTCGAAGCCCTTCTTGATCGCGTCCTGGTGGCTGCCGGAGAAGGCGGTGTAGACCAGGTCGCCGCCCCACGGGTGCCGCTCAGCCACGGGCAGCTGGTTGCAGTGCTCGACGGTACGGCGAATCCCGTCGATGTCCGAAAAGTCGATCTGCGGGTCGATGCCCTGGCTGAACAGGTTCATCCCGAGGGTCACCAGGCACACGTTGCCGGTGCGCTCGCCGTTGCCGAACAGGCAACCTTCGACCCGGTCGGCTCCGGCCCGCACGCCCAACTCGGCCGCCGCCACCGCCGTCCCCCGGTCGTTGTGCGGGTGCAGCGACAGGACGAGCGATTCGCGCCGGGACAGGTTGCGGTGCATCCACTCGATCGAGTCCGCGTACACGTTCGGTGCGGCCATCTCCACCGTCGCCGGCAGGTTGACGATCATCTTGCGGTCCGGCGTCGGGTCCAGCACATCGGCGACCGCGTCGCACACCTCGACCGCGAACTCCAGCTCGGTGCCGGTGTAGGACTCCGGCGAGTACTCCCAGAAGATCTCGGTGTCCGGCGTGATCGCCTCGGCGTACTTCAGAGCCGTGCGGGCCCCCGTCGTGGCGACGTCGGTGATACCGGCCCGGTCCAGACCGAACACCACCCGGCGCTGCAGGATCGAGGTGGAGTTGTAAAGGTGGACGATCGCCCGCCGCGCCCCGCGTAGCGACTCGAAGGTCCGCTCGATCAGATGGTCACGGCACTGGGTCAGCACCTGGATAACCACGTCGTCGGGGATGAGATCGGACTCGATCAGCTCGCGGACGAAGTCAAAATCGGTCTGGCTTGCCGCCGGGAAACCGACCTCGATCTGCTTGTAGCCCATCCGGACGAGCAGGTCGAACATCCGCCGCTTGCGTTCGCGGTTCATCGGGTCGATAAGTGCCTGGTTACCGTCCCTCAAATCGACGGCACACCACTGCGGCGCGGCCTCGATCCGGCGCGAGGGCCAGGTCCGATCGGGCAGCTCGACGGTTATCTGGTCGTGGAAATTGCGATAGCGATGGAACGGCATGCCGGACGGCTCTTGTGCCGGTGGCCAGGACTGGCTCATGGCGAACAGGGCTCCCTCAAGAAATGCGGTAGTCGCGGAACTAGGCGACCGGCACGCGCAAGCTCACCGCGACGGGGGAGCCGGCCTTATCGGCCCCCGCCGCGGCGAGTAAGAAGCAGGCCCTGAACTGGCCGTGCACACCGCACGAACGCAGAGCCTACACGGTCATGGCCGGGGCTGGCTACCGAAGGAGGCGCCGCCGAGCTCGACCGGACCCAGCTCGTCTCGGACGGCACGCGGGACGGTGAGCGCCACCACCACCAGGGCGGGCAGCACGAACAGCGAACTGACCACCAGCGCGCTGACATGTGTCAGCTCGTGCGGGCCGGCGGTCTCGACGGCGAGGTCGATGATCGCGATCAGCACGAGCACCCCTGCTACGGCCAGCGCCACCGGGCGGCCGTCCCTGGGATTACGGCGCACGGCGCTGCGGCCCACCACAGCTGCGGCGACCGCCAGCAGGAGCAGCACCAGGACGGTAATGCTCGTGCCTCGCCCATCCTCCACGGACGTGACGACGACGATCCAGTACAGCGCCGCCAGGCCGGCCAGGATGGCCGCGAGCCCCAGCGCCCGGGCCGCGGTATCGATCCAATGGGACAGGGCCGGCGACGGGCTGAGCAGCCGGGCCACCCCGGCAGCGAGCACTGCGGCGGCAATCGCCAGCCAGAGCAGTTCGGCCGGCCCGTCGTCGCGGATGCGCAACACCTCCGGCAGCCCGCTGCCTTCGGACATCCGCCACAACCCCATCACCGCGGCCACAACCCCGAGGGCGACCAGCACGTCGCGGGCCGCGCTGCGGCCGCCGAGCAACGCGGCCACCGGGACGAGCAGGACGGCGATGAAGATGACCGGTTCGAGCAGGGCGAGTGTGACCGGCCCCCACTCGGGCTCCGCGCCACTCAGGTCCGCGAGCACCACCGCAAGTCGGACGACGGTCAGCGCTGCCGCGACCGCCGCGATCCCGACGGCTGCCAACCGCCAAGCCTGGCCGTGGCCCGGGTCGTCGGCCTCGTCCGCGTGCCGGGCCTGTGCTGCCAACACGGCTCCGGCCAGCCCGAAACCTACCCCGACACCGACGCCGCCGGAATCACCGCCGTCCGTCGCGATGTCGATGACGATCGTCAACGCGACGACGACGAAGTACGGCACGTTCGCAAGTACCCGCGCGACCCGCACTTCGGAGTTGCCCCACGCGTCGGGAAGCACACCCGCCCGCCGCAGGTACGGCAACGTGAGTGATGCCATGGCCAGCAAGGTGACCAGCACGACGTGGATCCGGTCGGCGGCCGTCCCGTTGGCGTCCCACGGCATCGAAAAGCTGGCGACAAGCAGGACCAGCGCGAGCACGTCGCGGACGTAGTCGAGCGCGCTGATATCACCGAACGGATGCCGCGACGGGGGCGCGGCGGCCACCGTCGGGGCGTCCATCAGTGTCTGGTCAACCTGCGGCGGGATCGGCCGGGTAGCGTCCTCGACCACCGGCGAGCTCGTCGCCTGCTGCCCGGACGGAACCGGATGGCCACAGTTGCCGCAGAATTTCCCTTCGCCGAGCCGGGCACCACAGTTCTGGCAGAAGTTCATGACTGATCTCTCACCCTGTCCGGTCGTGACTGGACGCTGCGATCATGCACGATACGCCGGACGGCTAAACATCGGCCGGCCGGTGCGTCAATACCCCAGCTTGCGCAGCTGCCGCGGGTCGCGTTGCCAATCCTTCGCGACCTTGACGTGCACGTCGAGGTACACCGGCGTGCCGAGCAGCCGTTCGATCTGCTGACGGGCCGTCGTCCCGACCTGCCGCAGCCGCGAACCGCCCTTGCCGATGACGATCGCCTTCTGGCTGTCGCGCTCGACATAGAGGTTCACGTGCACGTCCAGCAGCGGCTTGTCGGCCGGACGCCCCTCGCGGGGATTCATCTCCTCGACCACGGCCGCGATGGAATGCGGCAGCTCGTCGCGCACTCCTTCGAGGGCGGCTTCGCGTACCAGTTCGGCCACCAGCGTCTCTTCCGGCTCGTCGGTGAGCTCGCCTTCCGGGTAGAGCGGCGGCCCCTCCGGCAGCTGGCTGAGCAGCAGGTCGCTCAACACGTCGAGCTGATCGCCGCGAGTGGCGGACACCGGCACGATGTGCGCCCAGTCGATACCGAGTTCCTCACCGAGCGCCGCGACGCCGGCCAGCTGCGCCGCAACCTGGTCGGGCGTGGCGAGATCGAGCTTGGTGACGATGGCAATCTTCGGCGTGCGCGCGATGCGGGCCAGTTCGGCGCCGATGAACCGGTCGCCCGAGCCGATCTTCTCGTTGGCGGGCAGGCAGAATCCGATCAGGTCCACCTCTGCCCAGGTCGTGCGGACGACGTCGTTCAGCCGCTGGCCGAGCAGCGTACGCGGCCGGTGTAACCCGGGAGTGTCGACCAGGACCAGCTGCCCGTCCGGGCGGTGGACGATGCCGCGGATGGCGTGCCGGGTCGTCTGCGGCTTGCTCGACGTGATGGCGATCTTCTCGCCTACGAGCGCGTTGATCAGCGTCGACTTGCCCGCGTTGGGACGGCCGACGAAACAGGCGAATCCGGAGCGGTACGGCCGATCTTGGGACGAGGTCACGGGACGAGTGTCCCACTCACGCCGTGTCGCGCCATTCCAGCCACTGGCGGACGACTGCGAAGGCGGCGTCTTTGTTGCGGGCTTCCATCGGGATGACGACAAGGCCGATTCCCGCCTTGACCAGGTCGTCGGCGGCCAAACTCGGCGGGCGGCGGGTGGACGTCGAGCGCTCGATCTCGGACGGATCGCGGCCGATCTCAGCACACCAGCGATCGAGAACGGCATTCTTGTGGATCAGGGTCTCAGCATCTCCAAATCCGTGCCAGGTGTTCGCGTACTGGGCGGTGAGGCGCAGAGTCTTGCGTTCTCCGCCGCCACCGATCAAGATCGGGATGTCTCTTGTCGGCGGCGGGTTGAGGCGTGCCCAGCGACGCTGGATTCGAGGCAGCGCATCTGCCAGGTCGGCAAGCCGGGTGCCGGGCGTACCGAACTCGTAGCCGTACTCGTCGTAGTCACGCTGGAACCAGCCGGCTCCGATACCGAGGATGAGCCGGCCACCGCTGATGTGGTCGACCGTCCGGGCCATGTCGGCGAGAAGGTCGGGGTTGCGGTAGCTGTTGGCGGTCACCAGGTGGCCGAGCTCGACCCGGGATGTCGCCTCGGCCCAGGCGCTCAGCAGCGTCCATGCCTCGAAGTGGTAGCCGTCGGGATCGCCGGACAGCGGGTAGAAGTGGTCCCAGGTGAACACGATGTCCACACCGGCGTCTTCGGCCTCGACGGCCGCGGCCCGGAGCTCGGAGTAGGTGGCGTGCTGGGGTTGGATCTGGACGGCAATACGTGTGCGGGGGCTCACGATTCGGCCAACCCCGCCCGATCACCTCGTATTCCGTCAGCGCCGTCGTCCAAGCCGATGGCTAAGCCGATGCCGTCGCGAGGACCTCGCCACGGGCGTCAGCCACGATCACAGGGGTTCCGGCGCCGCCGAACTCGCGCACCGCCGCCAACCCGTCCACGTCGGCCTCATTGAGCCCGACCACTGCTCCGGCCTCTAGACCAGTGGCGCCGCTAGACGCTGCCATCGCCACTGCAACCTGCAGCGCGGACAGCGTCAGCGACGGCAGGGCGACGGACGCCGCGGCGTACGTCCGGCCGTCCTGGTCGCGGACGGCGGCGCCCTCGCCAGCCCCTACCCGCGCCCGCGTGGCCCGGGCGAGCGTGACGAGTTTGGCGTCCTCGGGGTCCAGATCTGTCACGAGTTCTCCTGCCGGTGGTTGTTGCCGACCGGTGCGGTTTGTTTGGCTTCGGCCCGGCTGACCACGATCGTCCCGATCCGGTTGCGCCGCCCGGACGGCCGCTCGGCCACCAGGTGCAGGCCGCCGAACTCGACCTCGGAGCCCGGGATCGGCACCCGCCCGAGCTGCTTCGCCATCAGGCCACCGACACTGTCGACGTCCTCGTCCGACAGCGACAAACCGAACAGTTCGCCGAGCTCGTCGACGTGCAGCCGCGAGCTGACCCGCAGCGAGCCGTCGCCGAGCTCCTCGAACGGCGCCTCTTCGGTGTCGTACTCGTCGGAGATCTCGCCGACGATCTCCTCGAGGATGTCCTCGATCGTCACCAGCCCGGCTGTCCCGCCGTACTCGTCCACCACGATGGCCAGGTGGGTGCGCTGGGCCTGCATCTCGCGCAACAGGTCGTCGACCGGCTTGGAGTCGGGGACGAACGTGACCGGGCGCATCACCGAGTCGACGTGCTCGACGGTTTCGGCTTCGCGATGGTCGTACAGGCGGCGTGCGACGTCTTTCAAATACGCGATGCCGTGCACGTCGTCGAGTCCGGACGATCCGACGACGGGAATCCGGCTGAAGCCGCTGCGCAAGGCCAGCGACTGGAACTGCCGCAGCGTCTTGCCGGACTCGATGTACACGACGTCGGTCCGGGGCACCATGACCTCCCGGACGATGGTGTCGCCGAGCTCGAACACCGAGTGGATCATCTGGCGCTCGCCGGACTCGACCACACCCCCGGCCTCGGCGAGGTCGACCAGCTCCCGCAGCTCCGCCTCGGTTGCGAACGGTCCCTCGCGAAAGCCCTTGCCGGGGGTGAGCGCGTTGCCGATCAGGATCAGCAGCCGCGGAATGGGGCCCATGATCCGGGTCAACCGCAACAACGGGCCCGCCAACGCCAGTGCGACCGTCTCGGAGTGCTGGCGGCCGAGCGTCCGCGGTGCAACACCGATCACCACGAATGACACGACGATCATGATCAGGGCAGCGACCACCACGATCTGCCAGCGCATCCCGAAGACCGAGCTCAGCAGGACGGCCACCAACACCACTGCGGTGATCTCGGCGGCGATGCGCATCAGCAGCGCGGTGTTCAGCGGCGGTGCGGGATCGTCGACGAGCTGCCGCAACCGAACGGCGCCACGGCGGCCGGCCGCCACCAGCTCATCCGCGCGCGCCTTGGAGAATGCAGCGAGCGCCGCCTCGGCCATGGCCATCAGGCCGGCCAGGATCACGAAACCGACCGCTCCGGTGATCAGCCATCCGTCGCCAGCGCTCATGGCCGTCTCCCGGACCGCCAATCATCGAGAAGTTGCTTCTGGAGACCGAACATCTCCTTTTCCTCCTCCGGCTCGGCGTGATCGTAGCCGAGCAGGTGCAGGATGCCATGCACCGTCAGCAGGTGGAGTTCGTCCTCGAACGAATGCCCCGCCTGGACGGCCTGCCGGCGGGCGACATCCGGGCAGAGCACCACGTCGCCGAGCAGGCCAGGTGCGGGTTCCTCGTCGGCCGGCGTGGGGCGCAGCTCGTCCATCGGGAACGACAGCACGTCGGTCGGGCCTGGCTCGTCCATCCACTGCAGGTGCAGTTGCTCCATGGCGGCGGTGTCGACCAGCAGAACAGCCAACTCGGCCTGCGGGTGGATGCGCAGCTGATCCAGGGTGTATCGGCACAGGTCGGACAGCGCTTTTTCGTCGATCTCAGCTTCTGTCTCGTTGTTGACCTCGATGGTCACCGGCGTCTCCCGCGCCGATCGCCCGGGTGCCCGGACTGCCTGGCGGCGTCGAACTTGGAGTAGGCGTCGACGATGCGGCCGACAAGCCGGTGCCGGACGACGTCCTGGCTGCCGAGCCGGCAGAAGCGGACGTCATCGATGCCGTCGAGGATGCCCTCGACCACCTTCAGGCCACTGTCGGTGCCGGTCGGCAGGTCGATCTGCGTGACGTCGCCGGTGACGACCATCTTGGAGCCGAACCCGAGCCGGGTAAGGAACATCTTCATCTGCTCGGGCGAAGTGTTCTGCGCTTCGTCAAGTATGACAAATGCGTCATTAAGCGTGCGACCACGCATGTACGCCAGCGGCGCCACCTCGATGGTGCCCTCGGTCATCAGCCGCGGGATCGAGGCGGGGTCCATCATGTCGTGCAGCGCGTCGTACAGCGGGCGAAGATACGGGTCGATCTTTTCGCTCAGCGTGCCCGGCAGGAAACCCAGCCGCTCGCCGGCTTCGACCGCTGGTCGGGTCAGCAGGATCCGCGTGACCTGTTTGGCCTGCAGCGCCTGCACGGCCTTGGCCACCGCGAGGTACGTCTTGCCGGTACCCGCCGGGCCGATCGCGAACACGATCGTGTGCTTGTCGATGGCGTCGACGTACCGCTTCTGGTTCAGCGACTTGGCCCGGATGGTGCGGCCGCGATTCGACAGGATGTTGGTGGTCAGGACGTCGGCCGGACGCTCGTCGGTGCGGGCGCGCAGCATCGCCACGGTGCGCTCGACCGCCTCGGGAGTCAACCCCTGCCCCGTGCGGATGACCGCGACCAACTCGTCGAACAGCCGCTCGACCTCGACGATGTCGTCTGGTCGGCCGGTGAGGGTGACCTCGTTGCCGCGAACAAAGATGTCGACGTCGGCATGGGCCCTTTCGATGGTGCGAAGCAACTCGTCGCCCGCACCCAGCAGGCTCACCATCGGGACGCTGGAAGGAATCACGATCCGGTGCTCGACCGGCTCGGTGATGTCAGTAGCTGCAGATATCTCGGCCATAGGTCGGCCCGAGAGGGCCTTGCTCGCGCCTTCTTTCGGTCTCGGCTGATAAGAACTGACTCAATGCTACCGGCGGGAACCGACAAGACCACGCAGTTTTGGTCGACACCGCGAACGGACGTCCGGTCATGTGACCCGCGCCGCGGCGTGGGATGATCCGACACGTCGCTCGATCTGGAGGAGACATGAGCTCGGACTGCCTGTTCTGCTCGATCATCGCCGGTGAAGCGCCGTCGACGAAGGTCGCCGAGAGTGACGGTGTACTCGCCATTCGCGACATCTACCCGCGCGCACCGGTCCACGTCCTCGTTATTCCGCACCAGCACCTGGCCTCGGCACACGAGCTCAGGGCCGAACACTCCGATCTGCTCGGCCGGTGTTTCGCCCTGGCACAGGATGTTGCCGAGGCCGAAGGCATTGCCGATGGCTACCGCGTCGCCACGAACATCGGCACGCGAGGCGGGCAAGCCATCCCCCACCTGCATTTCCACGTGCTCGGTGGCCGCCAGCTCGGGCATATCGACAGCGGCGAACCGCCCGCGTCCGCACCCTAACCCGCCGTGATCATCGGCACTTTCCGGCTACATAACCCGGTAACTGCCGATGATCAGCGGGACTGAGGGTAAACCCAGGCCGGGGCGCCCGCGTCAGTGGAATATGGACGCTGCGATCGTGGATGCTGCCGGCATGGGGCCGGTATATTCCGCGGCTCCGGCAGCGATGGTGGAAGGTGGGCTGGTGGAGCGCACTGAGTCGGAGGCGGACCGGCTCGTCACCGAGCTTTACACCGCCCACTACTCGGGCTTCGTCCGGCTTGCGACGTTGCTGCTGCGCAACCATGCCATGGCCGAGGAGGCCGTCCAGGACGCATTCGTCGCCCTGCACAAAAGGTGGCGCCGCTTGAAGGATCCGGAGCAAGCGGTGGCCTACCTGCGCATCTCCGTGATCAACAACACCCGCTCCATCCAGCGTCGCTGGGCGGTCGCCGCGAAGCATCCGGACGAACGTCCGCCGGACGAGCCGAGCGCGGAGTCCGGGGCGTTGCGGGCAGTCGCCGGCGATGCCGTCGTCGCAGCGCTCCGTACCCTGCCGGATCGCCAGCGCGAGGCGCTCGTGCTGCGCTACTACGCTGGCCTGTCCGAAGCAGAGATCGCCGCGGCGATGAAGGTGAGCCGTGGTGCGGTCAAGAGCCATACCTCTCGCGGCATGGCGGCTTTGCGGAGCCGGTTGGAGTCGTGGTCATGACCGAGCACTGGACACCTGACGACGAAGAACGCCTGCGCCGGGCTCTTGCGCAGGAGGCCGCGAAGGTTTACCCGTCTCCTGGCGGCCTCGAGCGGATCCTGTCTCGCACCAGGCGACCGGCCTGGACGACAGCGTGGCGCAACCCCGCAGTCCTCGGAGTGGCGGCCGCCGCCGCGTCCGCCGTGGCCGCGATCGGCGTCGGCATGGCGTTGCTCGGCGATTCGGGCGACAACGTGGCCGTGCCGGGCGGCGAGCAGACCACGTCGAGCGCACCGATTACGAGTGAACCGGTGTCTCCTACGCCGGAGCCGACGGAGGAAGCCACCGAAGAACCGATCACCGCTTCCCCGTTCACGGAGCAGCCGAGCCCACCACCTGTCACCCAGGAACCGGAGACGGGATTCACCGGTGCCGTCCCGGTGTACTTCGTCAGCGACACCCGCGCCGGTTACCGGCTGGCCCGCGAGTGGATCCCCGTCGATTCGACGCTGAGCGCGATCGAGGCGGCGGTCACCCGCATGATCAGCGAGCCGCCGGTGCCCGGCTACGACACGCTCTGGAACTCGGCGACGAAGGTCCGCTCGATCGACGTCCGCGACGGCGCTATCAAGGTGGACCTGTCGCTACCCGGCACACCAGTCGTCGGGGACGAAGGCGACCTGGCGATCCAGCAGCTGGTGTACACCGCCACGGCGGCCGCCTCGCTGGTCGATCGCGACTACGGGACCCTGCCGGTTCGGATCCTGGTGGACGGCGAGCTGGTGGACAAGCTGGCCGGCATCGACGTGTCCCGAGTGCTGCGCCGGGATCCGCCACTGGAGGTGCGTCAACTCGTCCAGTTGAACTCCCCCAGCGAGGGCGCGAAGGTGCGCAGCCCCGTTGCGGTCACCGGTGATGCAGCCGCCTTCGAGGCCAACGTGCCGTGGCAACTGCTCCGGGATGGTGAAGTCATCGATTCTGGACACACCACCACGCTGGAGGGGCAGCGGTTCAGCGAGTTCTCCTTCGAGCTTGACCTCGAACCGGGTGAATACACCGTCGTGATCAGCGAGGACGACCCATCCGACGGCGAAGGCGGCGAGCCGATGACGGACGAACGCACCTTCACCGTCGTGGAGTAACTCAGCTCCAGCGGGCCGTGCGGGACAGTAGAACGCCGGCCGCAACGGCACCGGCCGTCGACGTGCGCAAGACGGTAGGCCCGAACCGCACGGCCACCGCCCCCACGGCGCTGAACGTGTCGATCTCGTCGTCGGTGATCCCGCCTTCGGGCCCGACGACCAGCACGAGGTCGCCGGCCGGCGGCGGGGCCAGCTCGCCGACGCCCCCACCGGCCCCTTCGTGCAGGATCAGCGGCATCGCCGCCGGGCGGATCAGCTCCACGACGCCCGCCGTTGTCGCCAACTCTGTGACGTCGGGAAACCAAGCCCGGCGCGACTGTTTGGCCGCCTCACGCGCCGTCGAGCGCCAGCGCCGCAGTGCCTTCGCGCCGCGCTCGCCCTTCCACTGCGTGATGCACCGGCTCGCCGCCCACGGCACTATCGTGTCGACACCGACCTCGGTCATCAGCTCGACCGCGAGCTCCCCGCGATCACCCTTGGGCAGAGCCTGAACGACGGTCACTCGCGGCACCGGCGGCGGGACGTCCAAACGCGACCGCACCTCACACCGCAACCCGCCCTTTCCGGCGTCGGATACCACACATCGGGCGAGGTGACCCGCGCCGTCGGTGAGCTCGATAAGTTCACCGATCCGAATCCGCCGGACAACAGCCGCGTGGTGGCCTTCGTCGCCGTCAAGCTCCACCACGTCGCCGGCGCGGAGCCGCTCACCGTCCACCCAGAACACCGGCAGGCTCATCGCACCTCACCACCACCCGTTCCCCCTACGTTGATCATGGGCGAATCGTGGTACCGGGGGCGAGACACCACGATTCGCCCATGATCAACGCGGCGGGTGGATGCACTACTTCAAGGCGTCGCGAATGCGGGAGAAGAAGTTGCCGTCCTTCGCCGCCACGGCGCCGAGCGGGCCTTCTTCGCCGCGCAGTGCAGCGAGCTCGCGCATCAGCTGCTCCTGCCGGCCGTCCAGCTTGGTCGGGGTGCGCACGTCGAGGTGCACGATCAGATCGCCGCGGCCGGTCCCGCGCAGTTTGGGGACGCCGCGCGCGACCCGCTTGATGGTCTCCCCGGGCTGTGCGCCGGGGCGCACTTCCAGGCTCTCGGTGCCATCGAGCGTCTCGAGCTCGACCGACGTGCCGAGTGCGGCGGCGACCATCGGAATGGCCACCGTGCAGTGCAGGTCGTCACCCTGGCGGCTGAAGACCGGATGCGGGCGCACCAGGAGCTCGACGTACAGGTCACCGGGCGGACCGCCGCCGGGGCCGATCTCGCCCTCGCCGGACAACTGGATGCGCGTGCCGGAGTCGACCCCTGCCGGGATCTTGATGGTCAGCGACCTGCGGGTGCGCACCCGCCCGTCGCCGGAGCACTCACCGCATGGCCGCGGGTTGATCGTCCCGAATCCCTGGCACTGCGGGCATGGCCGGGTGGTCATCACCTGGCCGAGGAACGACCGCTGCACCTGGCTGACCTCGCCCTGACCACCACACGTCGGGCAGGTGACGAGGCTGGCGCCGGGCGAGGTCCCGGATCCGTGGCACGCCGAGCACACGACCGCGGTGTCGACCTGAAGTTGCTTGGCCGCACCGAACACGGCGTCGGACAGCTCGACCTCCAGCCGGACCAGGGCGTCCTGCCCCCGCCGCACCCGGCTGCGGGGCCCGCGAGCCCCGGCGCCGCCGAAGAACGCGTCCATGATGTCGGTGAACGAGAACCCGGCCCCGAAGCCACCACCGGCGCCGCCGCCGGTCGCGAGCGGGTCGCCGCCGAGGTCGTAGATCTCCCGCTTCCTGGGATCGATCAGCACCTCGTAGGCGTTGGTGACCTCTTTGAACCGCTCCTGGGTGTCGAGGTCCGGGTTGACGTCCGGATGCAACTGGCGGGCCAGCCGGCGGTACGCCTTTTTGATCTCGTCGCTGGTCGCGTCCTTACGCACGCCGAGGACGTCGTAGTAGTTCGTCGTGGAGGGCACTCAGGCTTCCTAGCTGTTGGCCGCGAGAATCTGGCTGACGTATCGCGCAACGGCTCCCACCGACGCGATTGTTCCGGGATAGTCCATCCGGGTTGGTCCCACGACCCCGAGCGTAGCCAGTGCGCGATCGCCGGGACCGTACCCGGTCGTGACGACGGACGCGGCCGACAGCTGGCCTGGGTTCTCGTGACCGATCCGGACGGTCAGCGTGGAGGGGCTGGTCGCCTCGCCGAGCAACTTCAGCAGGACAACCTGCTCCTCGAGAGCTTCGAGCAGCGGGGCGAGTGCGGCGTCGAACTCGTGGCCGAACCGGGTGATGTTGGCGGTACCGGCGACTGCGATGCGCTCCTCGCGCCGCTCGACGAGCGAATCGAGCAGCGTTGCAACGATGGCCGAGACGGTCACGCGGTCTTCGTGCTCGAACGCTGTGGGCAGCGACTCGACCGCGGCGCCCACCGCGCTGAACTCCAAGCCCTGCACGGCCCCGCTGATGCGGGCGCGCAGGTCGGCGACCAGTTGCTCGTCGACGTCGGAGGGCAGCTCGACGATCCGCTGCTCCACTCGCCCGGCATCGGTGATCATCACGAGCAGGATCCGGGCGGGCGACAGCGGAACCAACTCGACGTGGCGGATCGTCGACCGCGACAGGGACGGGTACTGCACGACTGCCACCTGGCGAGTGAGCTGAGCAAGGAGCCGAACCGTCCGAGCGACAACATCGTCGAGGTCGACGGCACCGTCCAAGAAGCTGTGGATGGCCCGCCGCTCGGCCGGCGAGAGCGGCTTGATGGTCGAGAGCCGGTCGACGAACAGCCGGTACCCCTTGTCGGTGGGTACCCGGCCGGCGCTGGTGTGCGGCTGCGCGATAAGGCCTTCCTCCTCGAGGATGGCCATGTCGTTACGGATGGTCGCCGGGGACACTCCCAGTTGATGGCGATCGGCGAGCGCCTTGGAACCCACCGGCTCCTGGGTGGACACGTAGTCCTCGACGATGGCGCGCAGGACTTCTAGCTTGCGGTCGTCGAGAGACATCGGGTGGCCACCTCCTCTGGCACTCGGCATCTTCGAGTGCCAATTCTACGGTGTGTGGTCTGACGATGCCATTTCCGGGCGCCGAGAGCCATACCCGTGCCGCGTTCGTGTTACGTGGGCAAGCTCAGCTCCCGAGGCGCGTCAAGAACGACGGTGTGATAGTCCTGGATCACCGACAAGATCGCTTCACGAGGTCCCTCACGCCAGGCCCGGCTGCCATAGAACTGGTTCTCCTGCCGCTCCCTGTCCTCCAGTGACGCGAACGCGCGAATGAGGTAGGCGTCGCGACGACCCTCGTCGGATGCAAGCGATAAGCCGAAGGCGACGACGCGGGTCCCCATGTCCGCCAACAGCGGCAACGCCTGGTCGCGGAAAAGGCGGGTGAACTCCGCGTCACTTCCAGGCGTGAGGCGGTAGGTACGAACTTCCAGAATCACCGACAACCTCCCTGGCAAACGGCGCTGCGATGAGAACCGATCTTGCACCGATGCGACCCTACTCGGCAACCGCCGTTGGACATTGCTCCGAGCCGTGGAACCCAGCCGATCGAGCAGTTCGGCCGGTTCGCTAAGCTGCCGCACCGCGGGCGTTGGAGATGCGCACTCCTGCTGTTGGGAACCATGATCAAGGTGGAGTCCGGTCTGGCTTCCCCGCCCGAACTCCACAACGATCGCGGCCTACCCAAGGAGTCCGGCGGTCACCTAGGCCTTGCGCACCTGGACCGCCAGCGCGGCTTCGGTGGTGGGTTCGGCGCGGTCGAGCCGGGCGTGCACGCGACGCAGCGGACGTGGCAGCCACCAGTTGCGTGACCCGAGCAGTGTCATGGTCGCCGGAACCAGGAGCATTCGCACGATGGCCGCATCCAGCGTTATCGCCAGCACAAGTCCGAGCCCGACCGCCTTGATCGGTGCGAATCCGCCCAGGATGAACCTGGCGAAGACCACGCCGATGACCAGTGCCGCCGTGGTCACGATGCCGCCGGTGCGCTGTAGTCCCTCGGCGACCGAGTCACGCGGTCCGGCGTCGGCCAGCCACCGCTCCCGGATCCGTGAGAGCAAGAACACCTCGTAGTCCACGGACAGCCCGAAGGCGATCGCGCCGATGAGCAGCGGAACGGAGAAGTTCAACTACCACTGGCGGCACGCCGCGCACCTTCGCGGTTAACCGCCGCCCGTAGGCTGCGAGGGTCGACATGTGATCTTCTCCAGCCAGTTGAGAATGCTGACGACCAGTATCGGTGCATAGAGTGGCGGCGTCCTCACTCGTAAGAGCGAGCCAGGTGTGGCGAGGTCCGATGGGCGAGGTCTGCCGCCGTGTCGTTACCCGTGCCTGCTTCGGCTGGCGGTTACCGTCTCTGGGTGTCTTACGCCGACCGTTATGGCCGCGACGTGCTCGCCAGGCCGCACCGCCCGCCCCGCGGCCGGACCACCGAACACCCCATCGAGCTGGGCCTGGTCGTCGAGGACGCCCAATCCGGCTTCTGCGGTGCCGTCGTCGACTTTGACAAGCACGTCGTCACGCTAGAGGACCGGCACGGGCGGCGGCGTGGCTTTCCGCTCGGCGCCGGCTTTCAGCTGGACGGACGCCCCGTGAAGCTGGTGCGGCCACGGGCGTCCGGCCAAGCCTTGATGCGGCCGGCGCGCACGGCGTCGGGTTCGATCGCCGTCACGGGCCGGCGCCCCCGGGTGGCCCGGGCCAGCCGTATCTACGTCGAAGGCAAGCATGATGCCGAACTCGTGGAGCAGGTGTGGGGCGACGACCTGCGCGTCGAAGGTGTCGTGGTCGAGGAACTGGGTGGTGCGGACGACCTGCTGGCGATCGTCCGAGACTTCTCGCCCGGGCCGGGACGGCGGCTGGGCGTACTGCTCGACCACCTGGTGCCGGGATCGAAGGAGAGCCGGATCGCCGCGGAGGTCGTCCGGGCCGCGGGCAAGGAGCATGTGCTGGTACTCGGCCACCCTTACGTCGACGTCTGGCAGGCCGTCCGCCCGTCGGTGCTCGGCATGGACGCCTGGCCGGACGTCCCGAAGGGGCAGTCCTGGAAGGAAGGAGTGCTGCGAGCCGCCGGCTGGCCACTCGATACCGCGGCGGCCTGGCGGCGAATTCTGGGCGCGGTGAGCACCTACGCGGATCTCGAGCCGGCGTTGCTCGGCCGGGTCGAGGAGCTGATCGACTTCGTGACAGCGCCGGTGGCAGCCGGCTAGGCGAGAAGGCGGTGCACGACGCCGTCGGCGAGCAGGCGGCCGCGGCGGGTGAGTACGAGCCGTCCCTCGGCGTAGCGGTCGGCTTCAATGAGCCCGTCATCGCGCAACTCGCCGGCTGCGGCGCGCCCGGCGTCGTCGAGGATCGCGGCTTCCAACCCGTCCGCGAGGCGGATCTCCAGTAACACCCGCTCGACCCGGCGAGTCTCGGCGTCGAGCACCTCGCGGGCGTGCGCCGGGCTCTGACCGGACGAGAGCCGCGCCGCCCAAGCGGCCGGGTGCTTGACGTTCCACCACCGCGTGCCACCGACATGACTGTGCGCACCCGGCCCGACGCCCCACCAGTGCCCGCCGGTCCAGTACAGCTCGTTGTGCCGGCACCGGGCCTGTTCTGAGGTCGCCCAGTTGGAGACTTCGTACCAGCTGAAGCCGGCCGCCGTTAAGGTGTCGTCGGCCAGTTCGTACTTGTCCGCGAGGTCGTCATCGTCCGGTGCCGGGAGTTCGCCGCGGCGAATTTGCGCCGCCAGCCGGGTGCCCTCTTCGACGATCAGGGCGTAGGCGCTCACGTGATCCGGCCCGGCTTCGATAGCGGCGGCGACGCTGGCCCGCCAGTCGTCCAGGCTTTCCCCCGGCGTGCCGTAGATCAGGTCGAGATTGACGTGCTTGAAACCCGCCTGCCGCGCCTCGGCTGCGGCCTCGGCCGGACGTCCAGGGCTATGCACCCGGTCGAGAAGCGCCAGCACATGCGGGCGGACGCTCTGCATACCAAGTGACACGCGGGTGAATCCGGCGTCGAGCAGCCCGTCGAACCATGCCGGCCCCGCGGATTCGGGGTTCGCTTCCGTGGTGATCTCCACGTCCGGCGCAAGCCCGAACTCGGTGCTGATGGCCTCGATCACGCGGCCAAGGTCGGCGGACGGCAGGAGGCTCGGCGTCCCGCCACCGACGAAGATCGTCGAAACGGGGACGTCCTTGGCGCCGAGCACGCGGCGAGCCAGCCGGAGCTCGGCGATGGCGCCCTCCGCCCAGGACGTGCGGGACGCACCCGGGTCAGAACCCAGCTCGTCGGCGGTGTAGGTGTTGAAGTCGCAGTACCCGCACCGGGTCGTGCAGAACGGCACGTGCAGGTAGACGCCGAACGGCCGGGTAACGAACTCGGCCAGGGCAGCCGGTGGCAGCGCGCCGTCATCCGGTGCTGGCGCGCCGTCGGGCAAGGTGGAGGGCACACGTCATTGTGCCCCAGCTCGGGCGCCCACCCGATGGGTCCCGGTTGATCACGTTCAGCATGCGTATGGGTGCCGTACCACCCGCACGCGCATGGTACGGCACCGATTGATCACGTTCAGCAGGTTTCTCGGCGCCCCAACAGGCGCACGCGCATGGTACGGCAGGGCTGCGCCTGCTGAACGTGATCAACCGGGCTAGGCGGATTCGTACATGCTGTCCAGCAGTTCCATGTACTTCTGCTCGACCGCCTTGCGCTTGACCTTCATGCTCGGCGTCATGTCGCCTTCCTCGACGGTGAGATCGTTCGGCAGGATCTGGAACTTCTTGATCGTCTCCCACCGCTCGAGGCGCGCGTTGAGCTCGTTGACGTAGCCCTGGACCATCTCGTGCGCCTCCGGCAACGCCACGAGTTCCTCGTACGACTTGCCCGAATGGCCATGCTGCTCGGCCCACGTCTCCATTGCGTCTGGATCGAGCGTGATCAGCGCCGTGACGTAGTTGCGCTTGTCGCCGTGCACCACGATCTGGCTGGCGTACGGGCAGATCGCCTTGAACACGATCTCAATCTTCTGCGGCGCGACGTACTTGCCGCCGGAGGTCTTGATCAGATCCTTCTTGCGATCGGTGATGCGTAGGTAGCCGTCCACCAGCTCGCCGATGTCGCCGGTGCGGAACCAACCGTCTTCGGTGAGCACGTCGGCGGTCTGCTCAGTCAGGCCGTGGTAGCCGCGCATCACACCCGGGCCGCGCACCAGGACCTCGCCGTCGTCAGCGATCTTGACTTCGGTTGCCGGCACTGGCGGGCCCACCGTGCCGAACCGGTTGGCGTGCGGCAGGTTGACGAACGACGCCGCGCTCGTCTCGGTGAGCCCGTAACCCTCGAGGACGAGGATTCCGGCCGCGTGGAACCACTCGGCGACGTCCTTGGACAGTGCCGCCGCCCCGCTGACGAAGAACCTGATCCGGCCGCCGAACCGGTCGCGGATCTTGGTGAACACCAGCTTGTCGGCCAGCCGGTGCTGGACAGCGAGCAGCCCGCCGGGCTCCTTACCCTGCTGGCGCAGCTTGGAGACCCGCCGCCCGACGCCGAACGCCCAGTCAAAGATCTTGGCTTTGGCGCCGCCTTCGGCCTGCACTCCGGTCGTCACCCGGGCGTGCACTTTCTCGAAGATCCGCGGCGCTCCGGCCATGAACGTCGGCTTGACGACGCCGAGGTTGTCGACGATGCGATCCAGGTTGCCGTCGACCGCCGAAGCGAACCCGATGCGCAACTGGACCGCCTCCAGCGCCTTGCCGAACGAGTGCGACAGCGGCAACCACAGATACTGCAGGTCGTCGACGTTCAGGATCTCCACGGCGTCGACGGCCACGCCTTCGTAGACCCAGCTGTCGTTCACCAGCCGGACGCCCTTGGGACGGCCGGTGGTGCCGGACGTGTAGATAAGGGTGGCGAGGTGCTCAGGTTCGATCGCGGCCACTGCGTCGTCGACGGCGGTCGGGTTGTCGGCAAGGTACGCGCTTCCCAGCGCCTCGAGCTCGGCGAGCGTTATGACGAAGTCGCCATCACCTTCGCCGTCGAACACCACGATCTTGATCAATTCGTCGAGCTTCGCCCGGTTCGCCAGGACCTTCTCGACCTGCGTTGCGTCTTCGGCGAACACGATCCGCGAGTTCGAGTCGGACAGGATGTAGCCGACGTCGTCAGCGGCGGTGTTCGGGTAGACCGTGGTCGTCGCCGCACCGGCGCTGTTGATGGCGATGTCGGCGAGAATCCACTCGACGCGGGTCGAGCTCGCGATGGCCACCCGCTGCTCAGGCTCGATTCCGAGCGAGATCAGCCCGGCCGCGATCGCCCAGACCCGGTCCTTGGTTTCAGCCCACGTCAACGATGCCCAGTCGCCGTCGGTCGGATACCGATAGGCCTCGCGGTCGGGCGTCGCCTCCACGCGGTCGAGGAACATCCGGCCCACCGAGGCGGGACGGTTCTTAACGGCATCGAGTAGCTCGGACACGGCTGTCATGATTCCTCCACATCGAGGACCGGCGGTTTAAGGCCCCGTGGCAGGAACGTTAGAAGCTGACGGCGCCTTAACGGAATGGTACGTGCACGACCGTGTCCAAATTGTGCGCACGCACCATCTCGCGGCCGAGCACCCGTCGACTACCTCTTGGTGGTCTGGCCGCCGGCGGCGTCGGAGGACAGCGCCGCGATGAAGGCTTCCTGCGGTACTTCCACCCGGCCGACCATCTTCATCCGCTTCTTGCCTTCCTTCTGCTTCTCAAGCAGCTTGCGCTTACGGGTGATGTCGCCGCCGTAGCACTTGGCCAGCACGTCCTTGCGGATAGCCCGGATCGTCTCGCGCGCTATGACCCGGGATCCGATCGCCGCCTGGATCGGCACCTCGAACTGCTGCCGCGGGATCAGCTCACGCAGCCGGCCCGCCATCGCGACGCCGTACGAGTACGCCTTGTCCTTGTGCACGATCGCGCTGAACGCGTCGACCGGGTCTCCGTGCAGCAGGATGTCGACCTTGACCAGGTCGGACTCCTGCTCGCCGGCCGGCTCATAGTCGAGGCTGGCGTAGCCGCGGGTGCGCGATTTCAGCGCGTCGAAGAAGTCGAAGACGATCTCTGCCAGCGGCAGGGTGTAGCGCAGCTCGACCCGGTCTTCGGACAGGTAGTCCATGCCGAGCAGCGACCCGCGCCGGCTTTGGCACAGCTCCATGATCGACCCGATGTACTCGCTCGGTGCCAGGACGGTTGCCCGCACGACCGGCTCGTACACCGTGGCGATCTTGCCCGTCGGAAACTCGCTCGGGTTGGTGACGACGTGCTCCGTCTCGTCTTCTTCGACCACGCGGTACACCACATTGGGCGCCGTGGAGATCAGGTCGAGGTCGAACTCGCGCTCCAGCCGCTCCCGGACAATCTCCAGGTGCAACAGCCCGAGGAACCCGCAGCGGAAGCCGAAACCGAGGGCGACGGACGTCTCCGGCTCGTAGACCAGGGCGGCGTCGTTGAGCTTGAGCCGGTCGAGCGCGTCGCGCAAGTCGGGGTAGTCCGAGCCGTCGATCGGGTAGAGCCCGGAGAAGACCATCGGCTTCGGCTCGCGGTAGCCGGCCAGCGCCTCAGTCGCCGGCTTGGCCGCCGACGACACGGTGTCGCCGACCTTGGACTGCCGGACGTCCTTCACGCCTGTGATCAGGTAGCCGACCTCGCCCACGCCCAGCCCGGCAGTCGGGCTCATGTCGGGCGAGATCACCCCGATCTCGAGCAGCTCGTGAGTCGCCCTGGTGGAAAGCATCAGGATGCGCTCGCGCGCCGAGAGGCTGCCGTCGATCACCCGGACGTAGGTTACGACGCCGCGGTACGTGTCGTAGATGCTGTCGAAGATCATCGCCCGCGCCGGTGCGTCGGGATTGCCTACCGGCGCCGGGACCTCCGCGACGATCCGCTCGAGCAGCTCGCTGACGCCCTCGCCGGTCTTGCCGCTCACCCGCAGGACGTCCTCCGGCTCGCAGCCGATCAGGTGAGCGAGTTCGGCGGCGTACTTGTCCGTCTGCGCGGCCGGCAGGTCGATCTTGTTCAGGGCCGGGATGATGTGCAGGTCGTTCTCAAGCGCCATATAGAGGTTGGCCAGCGTCTGCGCCTCGATCCCTTGGGCGGCGTCGACCAGCAGCACAGCACCTTCGCAGGCGGCCAGGCTGCGGCTGACTTCGTAGCTGAAGTCCACGTGACCGGGAGTGTCGATCAGGTTCAGGACGTACGACCGCCCGTTGGCCGCTGCGTATGGGAGCCGGACGGCCTGGCTCTTGATGGTGATGCCGCGCTCCCGCTCGATGTCCATCCGGTCGAGGTACTGCTCGCGCATGACACGTTCCTCGACGACGCCGGTGAGCTGCAGCATGCGGTCGGCCAGCGTCGACTTGCCATGGTCGATGTGGGCGATGATGCAGAAGTTGCGAATCAGCTCAGGGGGCGTGTGTGCGGGCGCCGGAGCGTTGGTCGTCACGTGGGTCCTCGGTGAGCGGTCAGGATCGCCCCCCATCATCCCATGCCGCACGCCCTAGCCACGAACGCCAATCGGCTACTCGGGTTCGTTGGACGCGGGGCCGCCGATCAGGTACGGCGTGGAGACGCCCGTATAGGCCAGGTGCGCGACCAGTCCGTCTACCGCGTGCTCGAGGTCGTGGCAGTGGTCCATCCAGATGCCCGGATTGTCCGCGACGAACGCGATCTCATACGACTCGCCGCGACCCACTTCCAGCGAGTCGACCCACAGCGGGCTGCCAGTGGCGGCGACGCCGTTGCGTGACAGCACCACCGCGTGGTGGCCGTGCAGGTGCATCGGATGGTTGTCCGCTCGCGAGTTCTCGATGGTCATCCGGACCACATCGCCCTCGGTGACGACGAACATCGGCACGTCCGGGTACATCCGGCCGTTGATCGTCCAGAACATGCCGGGACGCCCGGCCACGAACCCCGGCCGCCGCCCGATGCGGTACTCGAAGTCGCGATCGGGCCGCTCTGGGTCGAACCCGAGATCGACCGGCGACCCGTAATGCAGCAGGTCGAGATCGACTTCCGGCGGAGTGCCCGCCGGCGCGGCCGCGGCCGCTGGCCCGACGACGAGCTCGGTCCCACCCGCGCTCACGAGAACGGCGGATCCGTCGGCCGGAACCGTGAACTCCACATCTGCCCGTCCACCTGCTCCGACCACCAGCGCTTCGTTCGTCACGGGCGTGGGTCCATGAACGTCCCGGCCGTCAACGGCGACAACACCGAACGGCGCCCCGGCCACCCACGCGCGCAGCACACCGTTGTCGGTATTGACGATCCGCACTCGTGCCGTCTCGCCGGGCGCTGCGACGTACCGCTGCTGGTCGGTCGAGCCGTTCAACGTCACCGCGGCCCCGTAGGTGTGGACGGCGGCCAGCACGTCGTGGTCAGCCCCGATGCCGCCGTCCGGCTCGACGACCAGTACGCCGAACAGGCCGCGCCGCACCTGCTCGTGGGACACCTGGTGGGAGTGGTACCAGTATGTCCCGGCGTCCTCGGCGACGAACCGGTACGTGTGCGAGCCGCCCACGGGCACGGCGTCCTGCGTCACCCCGGCGACACCGTCCTCGGCGTTCGGGACGTCCACCCCGTGCCAGTGCAGTGTCGCGCCGCCGGCGACTGACTCGTTGACGAGCGTCATCTCGACCAGGTCGCCCTGCGACGCGCGGATAGCAGGACCGGGCGTCGTGCCATTGAGGGTGTACGCCTCCACGCGGGGGGACACCCCCCGCGAACCCCCCGATCCGCCCAGCTCCACCTGCTCAAATCGAGCCACCAACTCGACGGAGACATCGGGCACACCGGCAGCAGGCCCGGTCAGTTCAGCAACGGACACGTCGCCGTGCTGGGAATGCGACCCGTCGCCGGGTCCGCCGCCCAGGTCGGCCCGCCCCATCGCCATCACCGAGTAGCTGCCCGGCGCCAGGCTGGAGATCCACATGACGGCGAGCGGAACGAGGATCAGCAGCGTCGCCACCGCGCCGACGATCACCCTCGTGTTGCGTCTCACCGCCATGGCAGTCCTTACCCCTCAGGCGACGGCTTCCTCGACCACGGGTGCCGCCGGAACCCGTGCCTCGCGACCGGCCGCCCGGGCTGCGGTGAGGGCCAGACCGAGGACTACGAACGCGTTGGTACCGTGCAGAAGGCCGATCACGGGGGTGTCGAACGAGAAGTAGGCCAGGTTGATCTGGACGACCACCGCGAGAAACGTGAACAGCGCCAGCCGCACGCCCCGGTGCACCTTGGCGAAGAACGACACGACGAGCAGGGCCAGGCTCAGGACGGGGATGACCAGAGTCCCGTTGATCGCGTGCAGCATCGGACCGAGGTTCGGGGCCTCCACGCTCCCGGCGATCACTCCGCCCTGCTCAACCTCATTGATGAAACCGAACGTCCCGAAGGCGATGGCGGATGCCTGCACCACCACCGCGAGCGCTATCAGCAGCCCGAGGACCCGGTACGTCTTTCTCATTGATCTCCTCCATTGCTCTCAAGTCCATGACCTCGACGGTAGGGACGCTCGCTTGGCGGAGGCAGGGTGCGAACCGGCGAAGTTGCCGGGGTGCTACCACCCCGCCTTCAGGTCAAAATGAGCGCGACGCCCATCGCCAGATAGGCGGGCAGCGCCAGGTGCGGGAAGACATCGCGGAACGCCAGCGCGAGAACCGGAATCGCGCCACCAATGACGATCACCGCCCACCCCACCCAACCGGGCAGGACGTCGGTGCGCAGGACCGCGATCCCGAACGCGACCGCCGCCAGGTTGGCCACCCCGACCCAGAACACTTCGAGGACCAGGCTGACACGCGAGGTTGCGATGGCCCACGCCGGTGTCTCTTCGGTGGCCGCCCGTTGCCGCGCCGCTTCGGCCAGGCCGGCACTCTGCTGTGCGATGGCGACCAGCCAGGCCATGGCCGCCAGCAGGAAGCCACCGAATCCGATCCACGCCACGGCGTCGGACAGCACGAAGGCCAGCCCACCGAGCCCGCCAGCCGTGACGGCCACCACTGCCAGCCATGGCACGTACATGAGCCACCACGCGGCCTCGTTCCGGGAGATGTGGTCGAGCTTGGCGTCGAGCGGTAACTCCCAGAAGGCTCGGAGGAACTGTCCACGCCGGTAGCCGACTGCCTCAATGAAACCCATGCCGACGGGGACGATCAGCAGCGCTCCCGCTGCCACTGCCGCGGCGCTCACGTGGATCGCTCCGGGGTGTCGACGGCGGCGCCGACCGTCATCGGGGTGATCGGGCGCAGCCGCACCTTGCGCCCCCAGGCGACGGCCCCCACACCAACCAGTGCTGTTGTATAGACGAGTGCGTGCAGCACGGCCGTGCCCGGCTCCGCGGTGCCGGACAACCCGCCGGCACGGAGCAGTAGCTCGGTCGCTCCCCACATCGGCAGCCACGCTTGCCCCACGATCATCATCTGAACTCCCGTGATGCCGATGATCGCCAGCACACCTTCCATCTCATCTCTGACCAGCGCGGCAATGACGACACCATGGCCCACGGCGACGATGACGAGCAGGCCGATCGAGGCCGCCAGCAAGCCGGCGTCGATATCGCGCATGAGCCAGATCAGGGCCGTGAACAGCGGCGTGATGATCACGCCGAGCCCTAGCACGGTCCCCATCCGGCCGACCAGCAGTTCGGTGCCACGAAAGCCAGCGAGCAACAACCGCTGGTCGGCGCGGCGAGATCCGAGGATCACGAACAACGTTGCGGTGGCCACCGACCACAGCGGACCAATTCCCCCGGTGGTCAGGATCCAGGCGGAGTCTGGTGAGGGTTCGCCGGGATTCTGGGCCTGCAACTGAGCAGTCGCCGGATCCTGAGGTCCCAACTCAGCAGCCAGGTAGAGCACGATGGGCAGCAGAATCAGCAACGCCAGCGCCACTCGCCGCCGGCTCAGGTCGCGCGCGTGCATCATCGCCACCGCAGCGACGCGTCGAATACTCACCGCAGCACACCTCGCTCCGCACCGTTGAGCGCCCACGAGCCGCCGGCCCGCAGCTCCAATACGCGATCGACCCGGTGCAACTCGGCGAGCATGTGGGTGACCACGACGACTCCGGCCCCGGCCGCTCGCCAATCGGCGATGTGGTTCCAGAAGTTGTCGTACGTCCCGCGGTCAAAGCCCTGGTATGGCTCGTCGAGCAGGATCAGCGGCGCGTCGGCGAGGAGCGCCAGGGCGAGATTGATCTTCTGTCGCGTACCCATGGACAGCTCTCGTACCGTCCCGGTCTCGTCGCTCGGGAAGCGCAGCCAGTTGAAGATGGCGGCGCCCCTGTCGCGGGCAGCAGTCGCGGACAGGCCGAGCCCCGCACCGACATAACGCAGGTGCTCATCAGCACTCAGATGGTCGATCAGGCCCGGCTCCTGCGGGCAGTACGCAACCCGATCAGACCGGGCGACGGTGCCGCTCTCAGGAGCCAGCAGCCCGGCACAGATCCGCAGGAGCGTCGTCTTGCCAGCACCGTTCTCACCCACGACAGCAAGAGCTTCGCCGCGGCTGACGTCGAACGAGACGTCGTTGAGCACCGCGCGCCCGCGGAACGCCTTGGAGACGTTCTGGACGGACAGCACTACAGTCATTCGCTTGCCCCCCACATGGTCTCAACAGGCGGCGGCGCCGCCTCGGGTCAACCGTCGCTGGGGAGCGTCCCGGGAATCAACGGCCTGACGTCCCGCCGGGCCCGGGAAGAGTTCCCGGCCGCCGGCCAAGCCCTGCCTGCCGGGCGCGCTCACCAGCCGTGGCGCGGTCCGGCACCTGGAGTTTGGTGAGGATCTCCGAGACGAGGTTGCGCACAGTCTTCAACGTGACGCCGAGACGGTCGGCGATTGCCTGGTTCTTAAGACCGTGCGCAAGCAGTTCGAGTACCTCACGCTGCCTGGGCGTGAGCTCCTGAAACGGCTCGGGCCGGGCGAACCAGTCGGCCATGCGCGCCGCCAGCGCGGTTCCGAACACAGCCTCGCCGCGGGCGACGGCTTCCACGCCCAGCACGATCTCGTCGGGATGCGCGCCCTTCAGCACATAACCGAGCGCGCCCGCCCGGACAGCATCGAACACCAGGGAGTCGTCGTCGTACATGGTCAGTACGAGAACGCGAACTGACGACCGTGTCGCGATTTCCCTGATCGTGGCGATCCCACCCGGGCCGGGCATGTTGAGGTCCAGAACGACAACATCCGGACGGTGCGTTAGGACGTTCCTTAGAACCTCGTCACCGCTCGCCGCCCGGCCGACGACATCGATCCCAGGCGTGGCTGAAAGTAGTGCCGCGAGGCCGGCGAGGAATACCGGATGATCGTCGGCGATCAGTACCTTGATCACGCGGCTCCCCCTCCCGCCGGCAACACGGCGCGGACAGTGGTACCTCCACCTGAACCGCGTTCGACCTGGCAGCTACCGCCGAGTTCGTCCGCCCGTTCACGCATCGCAGATACACCGACACCCGCGCGGAAGTCTGCCGGCAGGCCTTGACCATCGTCGATCACAGTCACGGTGAGTGTGCCATCCGTGACCGCCAGGTGCACATCGCAGTGCACCGCGCGTGCATGGCGCAAGACATTGGTCATCGCCTCGGCCGCTATCCGGTAGGCAGCCGCCTCCACGGCCGCCGGCAGTTGCCCGACGCCGTTGTCATGGACGGCAACATGCAATCCGTTGAGCGATCGGCCGTGCAGGCGCAACGCCTCGGTCAGCCCCAGTTCGTCCAGCGCCGGTGGCCGCAGGTTATAGGCAAGCCGGCGAATGTCGGCCACCAACTCATCCGCATCGGATCGGACGGCACCGAGGGTGGCGGCCGCAGCCACCGGGTCAGAGTGCACCAGCCGCCGCGCCGCCTCCGTCCGCAGGCTGAGGCCGGCCACCAGCGGACCGAACTCGTCATGGAGGGCACGGCGGAGCACGCGCCGTTCCTCCTCGCGCGCGAGAACCAGATGCTCCCTCGACCGCTGTAGGTCCGAGCGGAGGTTCACTTCACGCGCGGCTGCACTTACCCGTCGAGCCAGGTCGTCGATGAGGCGGCGGTCCGTCCGGCTGAACGACGACCCGGGCGCTCGGGAGGCGACCCGCAGCTGTCCGATGGGCTCGGCGGCGTCGGTAAGCGGGACGTCCAGCAGCCCGTTCTCGGTCGGCAACCACAACGGCCGCCGGCCGGCGGCGGTCCGCGCACCCGCGATCTCGATCTCCACGTAAGGCACCCGTAGAGCGTCGGCAATGTCGTCGGCCACCGCGCTCAGCAGGCCGTGCTGATCCACCACAGCATCGAGGCGCCGCCCCAACCGGCTCAGTGCCGAGTACGGATCTTTGCGGTCGCCGTACATCAGCCGGTCTACGGTGTGCTGTAGGAGCAACCGCAGCGGATTGACGGCCACGACCACCACGGCCGTGGCGACGATGGCGGCGGGCGTGGTGGTTTGGAACCCGAACAGGCCCGCGGTTGCGGCAACCACGGCGAAGTACAGGGTGACCACGCCGGCGGTGAGCAGGCCGTAGACAAGCCCTCGGTGCAGGACTATCGCGAGGTCGAACAGCCGGAACTTCAACAGCGCGACCGCGAGGCAGATCACGAACGGCAGGCCGGACAGTCCTATCAGCTGAATCGGCAGGCCTTCGCCCACAAGCATTTCGGGGACGAACCAGCCGGCCAATCCACTTGTCGCCGAAAGGATCCCGCCACCGGCAAGCCAGCGCATCTGCTGGCGCTGGACCGCGTCGAACCGCTGGCGCAGGCGCCGCACCGTGAATCCGATGAAGACCAGCAGGGTGGCCACCGTGACCAGTGAGGTGCCGACGATCAACCTGCCCATCCAGTCCACGACGCCGGCACTGGTGACTGCGGCGCCCACCATCCAGGCGGCCTGGACAACGACTGGAGCGGCATATACGGACCACCGGATCCATCGTGGCCGCTTCGCCAGGCCGGCAAACGGCTGCGGAAAGAGCAGGATGAACGTCCATGCACCGGCCCAGCCGATGACATAAGTGAGCTGGGTGGTAGCGACGAACAGGGCGAGAAGCGGTCCGGAGAGCACTCCGACGACCGGCATTCCGAGCATCGTGGGCACAGTGCTGGCGGCCAGCCCCGAGGCGAAGATGAGCAATGCGCCGGTCGCGGCATCCGGCCGCCGCCAGGCCACGTACACCGCGATGACAAGCAGGGATCCCACGAACAACAGTGCCGACCACGCGGGCGCCAGCCGACCGCCGAGGTCGGGGTCCACGAGTGCGACGTGGACAGCCTCCCCGTCCGGGCGAACGGTGTAGGTCACCTGCTCGCCGACCGCCCACGTCCGGCCGGCGGGCCCGTCGGCCAGAGCGTAACCGTCCACCGCCGTCACGAGGTCGCCGTCGCGCAGCGGCGTTTCGGTGGCAGCGCAGGTGCCGGCCAGCTCGATCACCACTCCGGTGGTGGCCCACGCCCGGGCCGCGGGGCCCACGGCCGTGCAGTCGGCCGGCGTCCCCATCCAGAGCACGACGAAGGCCACGCTCACGGAAAGCATCACCGTGGCGAGAGACAGCGGTCCCCACCGCCTGGTCACCGCCCCAGCATAGGAACCCGACCTTTGACTTCTCCTTGATCACGCCGCCTTCCTCGCGTGATCATCGGCACTTTGAGGGTTATATAGCCGGAAAGTGCCGATGATCACGAGTGCGGCGTACGCTTGGCCGACGTGGCCAGACTCCGCGGTGCGGTCGGACAGGTTGTGCGGTCGGCCCTACGCGGTTTCCGCCGCGGGGACCACGCTGAAGAACCGCAACCGGGGCAGTTCGGCCCGTACGCGACTACTGAGGCAACCGTCACCAGGTCGGTCACCACTTCGTACAACCCCGATACTGACGGCGATCCGGATCCTGGTGAGATCGTGTGGACCTGGGTGCCCTACGCCGAAGGCGACGGCCGTGGCAAGGACCGGCCCGTGCTGGTCGTAGCCCGCGAACCCGCGGGTACATTGCTCGCCGTCCAGCTCTCCAGCCAGCAGCATGACGGCGACGACGGCTGGGTGCCGATCGGTTCGGGCGGATGGGACGCCGACCAGCGTGCGTCCTGGGTGGACACTCGGCGCCTGCTGCGGGTGTACGCAGAGGGTATGCGGCGCGAGACGACGGCGCTGCCGCGCGAACAGTTCGACCAGGTCATTGAGCACCTCAAGGACCGTTACGGGTGGTCGTGAGCAGCCGCGCTGGTTTGGTCCGCCGTCCGCGGCCCTGGTAATCTTTGGGGTCGCGTGCGCGCCCGTTAGTACGTGAACAGTCGCGGGCACGCAGGCTCGGGATCATCCCGGGCTCGCAGCCCAAACGACCGTTCCACCAACACTCACTGACGCGAGGCAGAACTGTGGCGAACATCAAGTCCCAGAAGAAGCGCATCCTGACCAATGAGAAGGCCCGGCTGCGCAACAAGTCGATCAAGTCGTCGCTCAAGACGGCGATCCGGCGCTTCCAGGCGGCTGCAGACGCCGGCGACACCGAAAAGGCAACCACCTACGCCCGTGAAGCCAGCCGCAAGCTCGACAAGGCCGTGTCCAGGGGCGTCATCCACCGGAACCAGGCCGCCAACCGCAAGTCGTCGATCGCCAAGAAGGCCGCCAGCCTCTAACGCCGCACTGCCGCCGGGCTACGCCACGCGCGCCGCACCTACCTCGACGATCGCTGTGGTCAGCGCCAGCGTCGGGTCGTTGCCGGCTCCCTTGACCTGAAGGTCCGCGTCAGCAATGGCCCGGATGGCGCGCACCAATCCACTGGGCGTCCAGCCGCGTAGCTGCCCGCGGAGGATCTTCACCTTCCACGGCGGAACGCCGAGATCACGGGCGAGGTCGGCATCGCGTACTCCGCGCGCAGCTCCACTGAGCCGCGCCAGTGAACGCAACGCCATCGCCAGCGCGGCCGTGACCAGCACCGGATCGGTACCTGTCTCGAGCGCCCAGCGCAGTTGCTCGAGCGCGTCGGCCGTGCGGCCCTCGACCGCTCGGTCGGCAACCACCCAGCCCTTCACCTCCGCGTGGCCCTCGAAGTACGTGGCCACCGCGGCCGACCCGATCACACCGCCGTCGGCATCGGCGGCAAGCTGAGCAGCGGCCGACGCCAGACCCCGCAGGTCGCCCCCGATCGCCTCGACGAGTGCCCGCGCTGCGGCCTGTTCGATCCGGCCGCCGTGTGCAGCGACCTCGGACCGGACGAACTCGACGTGGTCGTCGGCCCTGGTCAGGCGGTCGCAAGCGATCTCCTGGACGCCGGCCTTGCGCAGCGTGTCGAGTAGGCGTTTGCCCTTGACGCCGCCCGGGTGCACCAGCACAAGCGACACGTCCTCGATCGGCGCCTTGCAGAACGCCACGAGTGCCTCGGCTGTCGCGTCAGCGACGTCCTGGACGCCGTTGACCACCACCACCCGCCGGCTGGTGAACAATGACGGGCTGACGTGCTCGTTCAACGCCGGAGCGGTCAGCTGGCCGCCGTCGACCTCGGTGACGTCCGCGTCAGCGTCCGCAGCGCGAGCCTGGCGCACCACGGCCGCGATGGCCCGCTCGACAAGCAGAGCCTCAGGGCCCACCACAAGGGTGACAGCAGCGTTCCTTGGCGGCATGGCGCCAAGCATGGCACGCCGCGCCGACACCGGCTCACCCTCAGGGTGCGAAGACGCCGACTCCGCGAGTTGTGACGCCGAGCCCGCCCTCGGCTGTGCGGACAACGGCAATCGCGCCATCCTCGTCGGTACGCCGGACGACGGTGCCGACATGCTCGAGCGCCTGGATGGTGTCGGGCGACGGGTGGTCGTGCCGGTTGTCCGAGCCCACCCCGATCAGGCCGATCTCAGCTCCGAGCGCGGCCAGCCAGTCTGGTTCCTGGAACCG
Organism: Jiangellaceae bacterium; assembly: GCA_036374175.1. Classification (GTDB taxonomy): domain Bacteria; phylum Actinomycetota; class Actinomycetes; order Jiangellales; family Jiangellaceae; genus JASLBX01. The sequence goes on from DASUUH010000094.1 coordinate 54,292, forward strand.
TGACCCGTGATGGGGAACCTTCAGAACGTCGGCACGAAGACCGGGCTCGGTCCGCGCGATGACCCGCTGAGCAGGCGGCTCGATATCGCCGGTCATTAGCACGGTGGTGCCATCGACGGTGGCTTCGAACACCACGCTCGCGTCGTTCGCGGCCGGCTCACCGGTGCCGATGATCCGTCGCGGCCACAGCACCCGCATCTCGAGCGAGCCGATCCGGCGCCGTTCGCCGACCGCGGCGATCGTCATCGGGACGCTTGCGGCGGACGCCCACCCGGCAACAGCGGCCGCGGGCTCGGCCGGTTCGGCCAGCGGCGACACCATGACCTCGTCGACTCGGCGTCCGTCCAGTACCCCGGGTAGCCCGTCGACGTGGTCGGCGTGGAAGTGGCTCAGCACTACCAGCGGGACGTGATCGACCCCGAGCTCGTCCAGGCACCCGTCAACCTGACCGGGCTCGGGCCCGGCGTCCACGACAACAGCGGCTCCGGGACCGGCGCGTATCACGAAGGCGTCACCCTGGCCCACCGCGCAGGCGACGATCAACCAACCGCGCGGCGGCCAACCAGGCGCCGGCGCACCCACGAGCAGGACGGTGGCCACCGCCGCTGTTCCGACTGCCAGCAGCGGGCGGGTCAACAACCGGGGCAGCACGACGATCAGCAACAGCACGAGCACGGTCGACGCGGCCACGCTCACCCGACTGTCTGGCCACCGCACCACCGCGCCGGGCAGACCTGCTCCTCGTTCTGCCACCAGCGCGATCCACTGGGCCGGCCAGCCGGCCAGCCACGCTGCTGCCGCGGCGACCGGTGGCAGCACCGGCGACAATGCGGCAGCGAGCACACCGAGCAGTGTTGTCGCAGCCACTGCCGGTGCCACCAGTACGTTGGCCGGCAGCGATGCCAGGCTGGTCTCATTAACGAACGCCACCAACACTGGAATGGAGGCAACCTGCGCCGCCAAGGGCACGGCTATCACCTCGGCCCAGAGTCGCGGGAGCCACGGCAGGGCGTCCCGCCAAACCGGCGCGAGGAGCAGGATGCCCGCCGTTGACAGCACCGACAGCGCGAATCCGATGCTTACGCCGAGCCACGGGTCCAGCAGCAGTAGTACAAGCACGGCGGCCGACAGCGCGGGCAACGCGCGCTTTCGCCCGGCGACGGTCAGCCCCAAGATTCCGATCAGCCCCATCGTCGAGGCCCGTACGACGCTGGGATCCGGCCGGACCAGCGCAGCGAATCCGACGACCGCAAACACGGCGATGACCGGAAGGCCGTAGCCGCGCACACCCGCCCACCGGGCGACGCTGAGTACTGCGATGAGAACGACACTGACATGTACTCCCGACACCGCGGTCAGGTGCGTCAGGCCGGTTTCCTGCATCGCTCGGCGGGTCTGCGGTGGCAGCTGCGTCTCGTCGCCCACCGCCATGCCCGGCACGATGCCCCTCGCGGTGGCCGGCAGGTCCTGGACGGCGGCACGCAGCCCGTCGCGGAATGGTTCGGTTGCCCGGCTGGCCAGTGCCGCGTCCCCTGTCGTGTGTGGCGGCTCGTCGGTGCGCAGGAAGCCGGCGAACGTACCCCCGTCCGTGGCGGCGAGTCGTCCGGTAAGCGCCACGGGCGTGCCCGGCAGTACGTCCGCCCACCGCAGGTCCGAAGCCACGAGCATGACCGGCGTGCGTACGTCGGCGCCGATGCCGCGGCCCGCGATGCGCTCAACCCGCAGCTGCGCGACGACGTACGGCTCTCCGGACGGGGACATCTCGCCAGAGCGCAGAGACGGATCCGTTGTGACCACGGCATCAACGCTGACCCGTGCGCCGGTCGCGGCGAGCTCGGCCACCGGTCCGGTGTGCACTGCGGTCGATCGCGCGGCACCGCCGGCCATGCCGACCAGCACGGCGGCGAGCGTGACGACAATCGCCAGCCGCCCCGCGCCCGACCTGGTGGTGGCGAGACCTGCCAGCGCGAGCACAGCTGCCACCAGGGCCAGCACAGCCTGGACGCCGGCCGAGGTGTGCAGGCCGGCCAGCACACCCAGCCAGGCTCCCACCGCCCCGGGAACCAGGCGAAGATCCGCAGGCTCGACGCTTACTTCTACGCCGTCGGTATCGGGGCCGAGTCGCTGCCTCACAACGTCACCAAGCCGGCGATCGCGTCGTACTTGGCGGGGCCGATACCTGAGACCTCTAGCAGCTCGTCGACCGCGGTGTACCTGCCGTTCTGCTCGCGCCATTGCACGATGCGGGCAGCTAGCGTCGGCCCAATTCCGGGCAAGGTCGCGAGCTGCTCAGCGCTTGCGCTGTTGAGGCTCACCGTCGCAGCGCCTGCGGCGCCGGGATCTGCAGCCGCTTGCGGCGGTGGATCGATGCCCACGGCGACCTGCTCGCCATCGGTGAGGACGCGGGCGAGGTTGAGCGGCGTGAGGTCGACCCCGGACGTTGCGCCGCCGGCCGCCTCGATGGCGTCGACAACCCGGGAACCCGGCGGCAGCCGGACGATGCCAGGCTCGGCAACCTCGCCGGCCACGTGCACGACAAGTTCGGTGGCGCCCTCCGCACCAGGCTCGCCGGCACCGGCCGGATCGGCGACAGGTGTGCCGGTCGCGAGCATCGTGCTAGCCGGGATGGGATCGATGGCTTCAATGCGCGGCCGGCCAAGGCCGGTGAGAAGTGCCGTGACGGCCAGACCCAGAAGCACGACGAGCACCACCACGACCGCATGCGCCGGCTGCAGACCCGCGTGGCCGGTGCGCACACTGGGCGGCAGCCCTTCGATCACCGCCCGCACGGGCAGCGGCAGTCGATCCGTCAGGGCCGAGCCTGTCGCGTCCACCGGCTTGGCGTGCCGGCCGTAACTCCGCTCCTCCCGGGCGTCGGGGCTCGCGTCCACTTCGGTGGCGTTGGGGCTAGACACCTGTGTGGTCCCGGGGTCGGCGGACCGGTTGGCGCCCACGTCCGACATGAGGCCACTTTCTGCCAGGTCAGGGGCCGTGAGCGGGCTCAACGCCACCGTTGGGACGCGCGGCAGCCAGCCGCGTCGAGTCGACATCGCGGTGACGCGCGACCGCGCGAGCTCGGCCTGCTCGACCGGCATGTGACGCCGCCTGCTTAACGGAGACATGGTTCGACGCTAGGCACGCGCACCGGGCC
>DASUUH010000095.1:0-64382 GCA_036374175.1 Jiangellaceae bacterium
GAAGAGGGCGACCGGTCGCCCGCCGACGTGTTCTTCGCGCAAGACGGCGGCGCACTGGGCGCGCTGACCAGGGCGGAGATGTTCGCTGAGCTGCCGAGTCGGCCGCTCGATGCCGTCGACGAGCGGTTCCGGGCTGAGGACGGCACGTGGGTCGGCACCAGTGGCCGAGTGCGAGTGATCGCCTACAACGCCGATGAACTGGCCGAGTCGGATGTGCCGGACAGTGTCTTCGATCTGACTGCTCCCGAGTGGAGCGGCCGGGTTGGAATCGCGCCCGGCAACGCCTCGTTCCAGGCGTTCGTGACCGCGATGAGGGTGTTGGAGGGCGAGGATGCCGCGCAGCAGTGGCTGGAAGACATGGCAGCCAACGGTGTCGAGCGCTTCGACAACAACGTTCTCGTGCTCGACGCCGTCAACGACGGAGTCGTGGACCTGGGCCTGATCAACCACTATTACTGGTACGAGAAGGTCGCCGAAGAGGGTCAGGACGCGGTGTCCGCACGCGTGAAGTTCTTGCCCGGTGAAGACCCGGGATCGCTGATCAACGTCGCCGGGGTCGGCGTCCTGGCCAGTTCGGACCGCGGCGAGGAGGCGACGCAGTTCGTTGAGTTTCTCCTCAGTGAAGACGCGCAGTCTTACTTTGCCGAGCAGACCATGGAGTACCCGCTGGTATCCGGAGTCCCCGCCGCCGAGGGCCTGCCGCCGCTGGAGACGCTGGACGCGCCGGCGATCGACCTGTCGGACCTCGACTCCCTCGAAGAGACGCTGCGGATGATCGAGGAGGCCGGGCTTACCTGATGGCCGCGCCTGTGCCGGCCGGGCCGGTCACCCTTGATTCCTCCGGAACGCCCGGTGGAACGGCAGTCGGTGCGCGCCGCAAGCGGCCGCCGGCCGTGCTCGTGGTGCCGGCCACGGTGGCGGCCGCGATTGCGGTGTTGCCGCTCGGTTACCTGGTCGTCCGCTCGCTGGATCGCGGGCCCGCCGAGCTGCTCGACATCGTCTGGCGGGACCGGACAATGCGCCTGACCCTGCAAAGCCTCTGGTTGACCGGTTCGGTGACGGTTCTGTCCCTCGTCGTCGGGGTCTCACTGGCCTGGTTGACGACGCGGACCACCTTGCCCTGGCGCTCTGGGTGGGCAGTGGTGGCCGCACTGCCGCTCGCGGTTCCGTCTTATGTGGCGGCGTACGTGTGGATCGCGGCGTTTCCGCGACTCGATCCGTTCCTGGGGTCGGTGCTGGTGCTTACGCTCTGCTGTTATCCGTACGTTCTGCTGCCCGTCGCCGCCATGTTGTATCGCGCCGATCCCGCGCTCGAGGAAGTCGCCCGCTCGCTCGGGCGCGGGCAGTGGCGCACCTTCCTAACCGTGACACTGCGGCAGGTACGGCCGGCCGCCGCGGCCGGCGCGCTGCTAGTGGCGCTGTACACGATGTCGGACTTCGGCGTCCCAGCGATACTCCGCCTGGATGTGCTGACCCGCGACATCTTCATCTCGTACCGGTCCAGTTTTGACGGGACGCGACCGGCTGTGCTCGGGCTGATTCTGGTCCTGCTCACCGTGGTGATCGTGTGGGGCGAGGGCCGCAGCAGAGGGCGAGCGGCACAGGCCCGAGTCGGAGCAGGGACGGCTCGCCGGCAGCAGCCGATGGTGCTGCGGCCGTGGGCCACGGCGGCCGGACTGAGCTGGCTCGCCGCTATAGCCGCGCTCGCGCTCGGCGTTCCCGTCGTAAGCCTCGCGTACTGGGTTTCTCGGGGCAGCTCAGCAGGATTGGACCTCGGTGCGCTGGGTTCGGCGGCCGGCGCCACGATTCTTGTCGCGGCACTCGGTGCGCTCGTGACCACCGCCCTGGCCGTACCGGTCGGGGTGCTCGCAGCGCGGTATCGCACCATGGGCGTTCGGCTGCTCGAGCAGGCGTCCTACGCGGGTCACGCGCTACCCGGCTTGGTGGTGGCGCTCTCATTGGTGTTCTTGGGTGTGCGGTACGCCCAGCCGATCTACCAGCAGGCACCGCTGCTGATCGTCGCCTATGCCGTCCTCTTCCTGCCGGCCGCAGTGGGAGCGGTGCGCGCCTCGGTGGCGCAGGCCCCGCCCGTCCTGGAGGAGGTGGCCCGCTCGTTGGGTCGATCGCCGGGCCGGGTGCTGCGCGATGTCACCCTGCCACTGGCCGGGCCGGGTGTGGCCGCCGGTGCGGCGCTGGTCTTTCTGACGGTGATGAAGGAACTCCCCGCCACCCTGCTGCTTCGTCCCACTGGCATGGAAACGCTTGCAACAAGGCTCTGGGCGGGTACAGAAGTAGGGGCCTACGCGGCGGCGGCACCCTACGGCGCGTTGCTGATCCTGCTGGCAGCGCTGCCGACGTTCCTTTTGGGCTACCGCCGCCGATCGGCCACACTGGAAGCAGAGCCGGCGCGGGCTGCCCGGCTCGATCGTGTGGAGGTAGCAACGTGAGCGAGCTCGTAGTCGAGGGACTGGTGAAGTCCTTCGGCGGCCCGCGAGTACTCGACGGCCTGGACTTGACCGTCCCCGAAGGGGCGCTGGCCGCGGTGCTCGGGTCGTCCGGCTGCGGCAAGACCACGCTGCTGCGCGTCGTCGCCGGCTTCGAGCCGGCCGATGCCGGCACGATCGTGCTCAGCGGCACCAAGGTGGCATCGCCGGGGCGCCACGTTCCTCCCGAACGCCGCCGCGTGGGCGTGGTTCCCCAGGAGGGGGCCCTCTTCCCGCACCTGACCGTGGCCGGCAACGTCGGATTCGGCCTCGGCAGGGGTCGCAAGAACGCTGTGCGCGTCGACGAGTTGCTCGAGCTGGTGGGGCTGGCCGGGTTCGGGGGCCGGATGCCGTACGAACTCTCCGGCGGCCAGCAGCAGCGGGTGGCGCTGGCCCGAGCCCTGGCGCCGGGCCCGGCGCTGGTGCTCCTGGACGAACCGTTCAGTGCCCTCGATACCGGTTTGCGGGCTGCGGTCCGCGAAGACGTCCGGACGGCACTGCGGGCTACGGGTGCGACGGCCGTTCTGGTAACCCATGACCAGGAAGAAGCTTTGTCGATGGCCGACCTCGTGGCCGTGATGGATCGGGGCCGGATCGCGCAGGTCGCTGCGCCGGGTGAACTGTACGCGTCACCGGTGGATCTCGGCGTTGCCACCTTCGTCGGCGACGCGGTGATTCTCGACGTGGTCGCGGACGGCCTGCTGGCCGCAAGCGCCCTCGGCACGCTGGAATTACGTGAACAGATGCACGGCTCTGGACGGGTGGTAGTCCGACCCGAACAGATCACCTTGACCGACGCGGGTAGCGGCATTCCGGCCACCGTGACTGCGACTGTCTTCTACGGCCACGACGCTCTCGTCCGGGTCGATGTCGCCGGATCGGACGGCCCGGTTCCAGTTTCGATCCGGCGGCTTGGTGCGCCCACGGACGTCTCTATCGGTGAAAGCGTGGGTGTTCGGGTCGTCGGCCCGGTGAGCTTCTATCCCGCCGTGTAACAGCCACCGGCATGAGTGCACCATTGTTGTCATGAGCCTCGCGGGACGGTTATTGGTTGCGGCACCGGCCCTTGCTGACCCGAACTTCGAGCGGTCGGTCGTTCTGCTGCTCTCCCATGACGACGACGGCGCCCTCGGCGTTGTCGTGAACCGCCCGACGGAGGTGCCCATCACCTCGATCCTGCCTGCCTGGCAGCCTGTCGTGTCCCAGCCAGACGTGGTGTTCCGCGGCGGGCCGGTAAGCCTGGACAGCGCGCTGGGCCTGGTGATCATCGCGGACGACGACATACCGCTGGGCGTGCGAAGAGTCAGGGGCCGGCTCGGCGTCGTCGACCTCGACGCGCCGCCGGAAGTCGTCTCACCCGCCGTGGCAGGCATGCGGGTGTTCGCCGGTTACGCGGGCTGGTCGCGCGAGCAGCTGGAGTCCGAGATCGACGACGGCGCCTGGTACGTCGTCGACGCCGAAGCCACGGACGCGTTCTCCAGCACCGCGGAAGACCTCTGGCGTACCGTGCTCCGGCGGCAGTCCGGGCCGCTGTCGTGGCTTGCAACCTTCCCGGCCGATCCGTCGCTCAACTAGCGTCGCTGACGCTGCCTTAGGAACCGGGCCTCTGCCGGGTGGAAGCGGGGTTCACGTGCCGCTACTTTTGTCGTCGCCGCCCTCGTCGCCGGGGCGCATCTTGGCCCAGATCTCCTTGCAGGTCGGGCACACCGGGTACTTCTCCGGATCGCGGCTGGGAACCCAGACTTTGCCGCACAGGGCGATGACCGGTGTCCCGTTGACCATGGCGTCGGTGAGCTTGTCCTTCGGCACATAGTGCGAGAACCGCTCGTGGTCGCCGTCGCCCGTACTCGGCCGGGTGCGGGTTTCTTCGACGGTCTGCGCGCCGGGGCTCATCTGCGTGCTCACCTCCCCAGTCTACGGGTCGATCACGTTCAGCATGGCTATGCCTGCCGTACCAGGCGGGCCGGCACTCCAATAGGCGCGTGCACCTGGTACGGCAGGCCTACGGGTGCTGAACGTGATCAACCGGCCACAGTGGGGCGTCAACGACTCGACGTGCAATGGGCGTTTCTAGGATTGGCGCATGACGACTGAGCCGGCGAAGACGGCCGGCAGCATCCTGGACCCCGAACATCGGCGGCTGACGGTCGGCATCATCGCCACGATCGCGTTCATCGCATTCGAGGCGATGGCCGTCGCCACTGCGATGCCGCGGGCCGTCCGTGATCTGGACGGGCTGCCCATGTACGCCTGGGCCTTCTCCGGGTTCTTCACCACCAGCCTGTTCGCGATGGTCTTGTCCGGTGAGCTGTGCGACCGGCGCGGGCCCCGGCTACCGCTTGTGCTGGGCGCCGGCTCGTTCACGGCCGGGCTCCTTGTCGCTGGCACCGCCCAGTCGATGTGGCCGTTCGTTGCCGGCCGGGCCATCCAGGGGCTCGGCGCCGGGATGGCGATCGTCGCGCTGTACGTCGTCATCGCGAGGGGATACGACGAGGCGTTGCGGCCACGGATCTTCGCCACCCTTGCGGCGGCGTGGGTACTGCCGTCCATCGTGGGTCCGCTGGTGGCCGGAACGCTCGCCGACCATGCGTCGTGGCGGCTGGTGTTTCTGGGGGTCGCACCCCTCGTGGTCCTGCCTGTCGCGCTGGCGCTACCGCAGGTCAAGGCATACGACGGGCCTCCTCCGGACGGTCCTACCGTGCGCAAGGGCCGGCTGCGGATGGCCGCCGCGGCAGCCGTCGGTGTGGGGCTGCTGCAGGCCGCCGGCCTGCGCCGGGACGTCGTAGCGATCGGCATGGTCGTCGTCGCGGTGGCGTTGCTCGCGCCAAGCGTCCCACGGCTGCTGCCAGCGGGAACGCTGCTGCTGTGGCGCGGGTTGCCAACAGTGATCGCCATGCGCGGCATCCTGGCCGGGGCGTTCTTCGGCGCGGAGGCGTTCCTTCCCCTGATGCTTGTCGACCAGCGTGGGCTCTCCGCGACCCTTGCCGGGCTCGCGCTGACCGGTGGTGCGCTCGGCTGGGCATCGGGCTCGTGGTACCAGGGCCGGCCGAGCATGACCATTCCGCGGCACCTGCTGCTGCGGATGGGCAGCGGCCTGGTCGCGTTCGGGATCGGCGCGGCCGGGCTCGTCCTGATTCCGGTCGTCCCGGCCTTCGCCGCTGCAGCGGCCTGGACTATCGGAGCGGTGGGGATGGGCCTGTGCTTCGCGAGCATCGGCGTGCTGCTCTTCCAGTTGTCGCCGCCGGCTGACCACGGCGCCAACTCGGCCGCCCTTCAGGTGTGCGACACACTCTTCGCCATCGTCTTCGTCGGACTTGCCGGTGTGATCTTCGGGTCTTCGCACGAGGCCGCCGGCGACACGCGCCCTGCCGCCTACGCATCGATCCTCGCCGTGATGGTGGCGCTGGCCTTGGTCGGTGTGTGGGCGTCAGGTCGGGTCCGCCCCCGCGAAGACATCTCCACACGTCTTTCGTAAGTGGTTGTCCGAACAGCCCTCTAAGCTCTTCAGTGAAGCCCGGCCGCCGGTGCGCGAGCCGCCCGGAGGCACGGGCTTCATGGTGTCCACCTTCCGATCCGATGCGGAGATCATGAGCACTTCGGCTGCCGAACACCTTCCTCCCGCGTATCCCGGCCGTGCCCCATGGGGAACGGCCGGCCGGTTGCGTGCCTGGCAGCAACAGGCGCTCGAGCACTACGTCGTCAGAGAGCCACGCGACTTCCTGACCGTCGCGACTCCTGGTGCGGGAAAGACGACGTTCGCGCTGCGCGTCGCTGCCGAGCTGCTGGCCCGCCGTATCGTGCACCAGCTCACGATCGTCGCGCCAACCGAGCACCTCAAGCGCCAATGGGCCGAGGCGGGTGAGCGGGTCGGCATTCCGATCGATCCGTCGTTCTCCGGACGACGCACCGGCCGCACGAGCCGTGACTACACCGGGGTGGCCGTGACCTACGCCGGCGTGGCGAGCCATCCCATGCTCCATCGAGCCCGCTGCGAGAACCGGCGCACGCTGGTGATCCTGGACGAGATTCACCACGCGGGCGACGCGCTGTCCTGGGGCGAGGCGGCGCGTGAGGCCTTCGATCCGGCGGCCCGCCGGCTGGCGTTGACTGGCACGCCGTTCCGATCGGACACCAATCCGATCCCTTTCGTCAGGTACGAGCCGGACGCCGAAGGGCAAGCCCGCAGCGTCGCGGACTACTCCTACGGATACGCCGAGGCGCTGCGCGACGGGGTCGTGCGGCCCGTGCTGTTCCTGGCGTATTCGGGCGAGATGCGCTGGCGGACGCGAGCGGGGGACGAGGTTGCGGCCCGGTTCGGCGGTCCATTGACCAAGGACCTCACTGCGCAGGCGTGGCGGACGGCACTCGATCCCGAGGGCGATTGGATTCCCGCCGTGCTCCGAGCCGCCGACGTCCGGCTGACCGAGGTCCGGCGGCACGTGCCCGATGCCGGCGCTTTGGCCATCGCGAGTGACCAGCAGTCAGCCCGGGCGTATGCGGCACTGCTCCGGCGTATCACGGGGGAGCGCCCGGCTGTTGTGCTCTCCGATGAGCCGAAGGCATCCCGCAAGATCGCCGAGTTCTCCGCGGCCGACGATCGGTGGCTGGTCGCCGTGCGCATGGTGTCCGAGGGTGTCGACATACCCCGGCTGGCGGTGGGTGTGTATGCCACGTCGACGCAGACGCCGCTGTTCTTCGCGCAGGCGGTGGGCAGGTTCGTCCGGGTGCGTCGACGCGGTGAGACCGCATCGATCTTCTTGCCCAGCGTGCCGACGCTCCTCTCGTACGCGGGCGAACTCGAGGAGCAGCGCGACCATGTGTTGCGCCTACCCGGCACCGGTGGTGACGACGATCCGGAAGCCATGGCCGCCGTGCTGGCAGCGGCCGCCGAGAGCCATGCCGACGGCGTCGACGAGCCTGGGTATCAGGCGCTGGGATCGGACGCCACGTTCGACCGGGTGCTCTACGACGGCGGCGAGTTCGGCACACAGGCCCACGTGGGTTCCGCCGAAGAGGCCGACTACCTCGGGATTCCGGGTCTGCTCGAACCCGACCAGGTCGCGGTGTTGCTCAGGCGGAGGCAGGCGCAGCAGCAAGCGGCACAGCGCCGGCGCGCGGCCAGCGGCGGAAACAACGGCACTCAGGCCGGTGGCGGGCATCCGAGCGCAGGCGAGCGGGCCACGCACGAGCAACTCAGCATGCTGCGGCGCGAGCTCAACGGGCTGGTCGGCGCGTGGCACCACCGGACCGGTAAGCCGCACGGGGTAATCCACACCGAACTGCGCCAGGTGAGCGGCGGCCCGCCCGCTGCATTGGCGACCGCGGACGAGCTTCGGGCCCGGATCGACACCATCCGCGCCTGGGCCGCCGCTCCGCATTCGTGATCGAAGTACCGTGCGTCCCGGGGTACTCGGGTACCCGGGACGGATCTTCCGTCGATCACCGACAGCGAGGTCCGAAGGCACGGCGGATCGGGCCGCGCGGCTTAGGTCGACTCACCTGGGGCTTAGAGCTTGCGCATGCCCCGGGCCTGCTCAGCGGCGGCCACGACGGCGTCCAGATCCTGCCCGGTGGACGCAGTTACGGCCGCCGCGATGGCGCCCTCGACGAGTGGGGCGTCGACGAGGCGGACAGCCGCTTCTTCGGGCAGGTCGGCGAGCAGCGCCTTCGACGTCAGCACCGCGCTGCCCACGTCCATCAGGATGGCCACGCCGTCGCCGGTGTCCGCAGCCGATACAGCGGCTTCGACCTTCTCGATGCTGGTGCCGAAACGCCCGTCCTCGCTGCCGCCGGCAGCCAGCACTGCGGTTGCCGGGCCGGCAAGTTCGCCAGCAAGCTTAGCCGCGGCAGCGGCGAGGTCCGCGCTGTGGGAGACCAGGACCACTCCGACGGTCACGACGCGGCCGTGACTTCAGCGAGGGCGCGCAGCAGCAAGGCGGTGGATGCCGCGCCGGGATCCTCGTGGCCGATGCTGCGCTCACCCAGGTAACTCGCCCGGCCTTTACGGGCCTGCAGTGGGACTGTGCCGGCCGTGCCCTCGGCCGCTGCCCGGGCGGCCGCCTCAACAGCGGCCCCCAGCCCGTCGCCAGCGGCCGCTTCGAACGCTGAGACTGCTGGTGTCAGCGCGTCCACCATCGTCTTATCACCGACGGCCGCCTGGCCGAGCTCCTGGATTCCGCCCAGCATGGCCACCAGCGCCGCGCCCAGCTCGGCAGCGGAGGCGGACTCGGTGTCCGCGAGGGCCTTTCCGGCCCGCCGGAAAGCGGTGCCGTACAGCGGGCCGGCTGCGCCGCCAGTCTTGGCCACAAGAGCGCGGCCCGTCGCGATCAGCACCCGGCCTGGTGTTTCCGGTGGTGATTCGTCGAGCGCTGCGACGGCCGCCCGCATACCGCGTTGCATGTTGACCCCGTGGTCGCCATCGCCGATGGCGGCGTCCAGCGCGGTCAGCCGGCCAGCGTCGGCGTCGATCAGCTCAGCGAATCGCACCATCCAGGCACGGCAAAGTTCGACGTTCATCCGTCCCCCGATCACAACGGCAGCTCAGCGCCCCCACCGCAGGGCAGGGGTCTGCACCGGAGCGTCCCACAACTCCAGGAGCTCCTCGGGGAACATGCCCACCGTCACGGAGAATCCGGCCATGTCGAGGCTGGTGATGTAGTTGCCAACGAGACTTCTCGCCACCGTGACACCGTGGCCGTCCAGCCACGAGGCGAGCTCGCTGTACGCCACATACAACTCGACGAGCGGAGTGGCGCCCATGCCGTTGAGCATGACGACAACATTGCCGCTTAACGGCATGTCGGCATGGATCGCGTCCAGCGCATGGGCGACGAGCTCGCGCGCGGGCGCCAGCTTGCCGCGCGTCCGGCCGGGCTCTCCGTGGATCCCTATACCGAGCTCGACCTCGTCTGCGCCGAGTTCGAAACCCGGCTGTCCGGCAGTCGGAACGGTGCATGGCGTCAGGGCGACGCCGAACGAGCGGGTCCGATCGTTAACGTCGCTGGCCACTCTCGCGACGCTGGCCAGATCCGTACCTTGTTCGGCAGCCGCGCCCGCGATCTTCTCTGCGAACACGGTTGCCCCGACGCCTCGGCGTCCGGCCGTGTACGTGGAATCCTCTACGGCGACGTCATCGTTGATCACGACTGTGGCCACTTCGATGTCGTCGTCTTCGGCGAGTTCGGCCGCCATTCGGAAATTGAGCACGTCACCTGTGTAGTTCTTGACCAGATGAAGCACGCCGGCGCCCCCGTTGGCCGCACTGGTGGCCGCCAGGATCTGGTCCGGCACCGGTGAGGTGAAGACTTCGCCCGGTGCGGCGGCGTCGAGCATGCCGTAGCCGACGAAACCGCCGTGCAGCGGCTCGTGCCCGGAGCCGCCGCCGGACACCACGCCGACCTTGCCCGGGGTCGGGCCGCCAGCTCGCGAGATGACCCGGTTCTCGTGGTCCACAGCCAACTCCGGGTGAGCCGCGGCCATGCCCACGAGGGCTTCGGCGACCACGTCTGCAGGGGCATTGATCAGCTTCTTCATGTGGCGAACCTAAGAGCCCCGGACCGCGGGCGTCAAGCGGGTCTGCGATGTATCTCCTGCCGTGAGGAAGACATGAGGTACTCGACGGCACTGGACGAAAGTCCGGCCGGCAAGAGGCGCGCTAGCCTCGGACCATGGCCGCGGAGATCTCCCAGACGCTCGATCGGGGCCTGCGTTTGCTGTCGCTGCTGGCTGAAGCGGGCGGCGGCCTCACGGTGACGGAAGCGGCGAACGCGCTTGACGTGAACCGGACCGTGATCTACCGGCTGGCCGCCACCTTGGAGCTGCATGGATTGCTGCGCCGCGGGCCGGACGGGCGGCTATGGCTCGGCTTCGGAGCGCTCGCCCTGGCCGGCGCCGTTCACCCGCTCTTGCGCCGGGCGGCGCTGCCGGTATTGCGGGAACTGGCCGAGGACGTCGGCGCCACCGCCCACCTCACTGTCGCAGACGGCGGCGAAGCACTGGCGGTAGCGGTCGTCGAGCCGAGTTGGACCGCGTACCACGTGGCGTACCGGGTCGGTTCCCGCCATGCGCTGGAACGAGGCGCGGCAGGCCGCGCCATTCTGGTCGGGCGCGCCGGTGAATCGTCATACGTCGCCACCGAAGGGGAGCTTCAGGCCGGCGCCCACGGTGTTGCCGCGCCGGTTCACGGTGTGCAGGGGGTGGAGGCAAGTGTCGGCGTGGTCGCCTTGGGCGAGTTCGACGCCGGTCGTATCGGGCCTCGGGTGGTCGCTGCTGCCGCCGAGGTCGCGCGTCGACTCAGCTGAGCGCCGCACCCGGCAGCCGTCGCCTAGCTCTGCGCCACCAGCTCGATAGTGATCACGTTGGACGCTTGAACCACCGTGCTGCCGTCACGCAGCACCCAACGGAACTGGTTCTCTCCGGCTCGGCCCGAGAAGATCTGGTCAGTGCCCTTGCCGCTGCTGTCGAGAGTGACCGACCTCGGCGACGTGCCGAACTGCTCCCAGGTCGTACCGCCGTCCAAGCTCCGCTCCAGCCAGAGGGTCTCGCCGGTCAGCGAGGGTGCCTCGACCGAAAAGTCGATGTAGTCGCAGTCGCCACATTCGCCGCCGTCCGCGGCGGTCGCCTGGCCGCCGTCGTACGACGACTGCGCGAGGATCGTCCCGTCGTCTGGAGCTGGGGACTCGTCGCTGCCTTCGGTCGCCTCGCTGTCGGGCGCGTCCGTGCTGCCGCCCGCCCCGTCGTCACTTGCCGCGGCGGGCGCCTGCGGGTCGTCACCGCCGGCGTTGCTGAGCAGTGCGCCGCCGCCGAAACCCAGGATCGCGGTGAGGATCAGAATCGCGGTCGCTGCACCGGCCGAGGCACGCCTGGGCGCTGGGGCATCGCGGCCGGCTCGCCGCGAGCCCCGGCTGGGGTAGGTGCCGTCGCTGGACATCGGCGTACATTCAACCCTCTCCACCCCCCTGCTATGCAAGCGGGGTCGGTCACGAACTCGTGGCGGCGGCGTCCACGAGGGGAAGGACCCGCGGCCCGACGACGGTCGACAATGCGATCAGAGTCGACGTGCGGACGATGTCTTCGTCGCCGACGAGGTCGTCAATGACGCGCTGGAGATCGTCGTTGTCGCGCGAGACGATCCGGCACAGCAGGTCACCAGGGCCGGTGATGGTGTGGGCCTCGAGCACCTCCGGAATTCGAGCGAGGTGTGCTGCGACGCGGTCGCGCGCGCCTTGCCGGATCTCCAGAGTGGCAAAGGCCGTGACGCGGAAACCAAGGGCTGTTGGATCGATGGTCGGTGCGAACGTCCGGACGACACCAGCGGCCATGAGCCGGTCCAGCCGGGCCTGCACGGTGCCCCGAGCGACGCCGAGCCGGCGGGAGGCTTCCAGAACGCCCACTCTTGGCTCGGCCGTGAACAACCGCAATATTCGGGCATCAAGCTCATCGATCATGCAGATTGACCAATCATCTGGCGAACTGGCTGCTCAGAACGTACACCCTGTTTAATGCTAGGACGAAGTGTTGCTCACCGCCGTCGAGCATTGCACAGTGCGGCCATGACCACAGATGCGACTCTCACGCCGGAAGAACTGGCAGCAGATCTCGACGTCGAGCAGCTCAAGCAACTGGTTGGCCTTGTCGAATATGACGAGAGCAAGGATCCGTTCCCGGTTACGGCAATGGACGCCGTGGTGTTCGTCGTGGGCAACGCGACCCAGGCCGCACACTTCTACCAGTCCGCCTTCGGCATGGACCTGGTCGCATACTCCGGTCCGGAGACGGGCAACCGGGATCACAAGGCGTTCGTGCTGCGCAGCGGCTCGGCGCGGTTCGTGATCAAGGGTGGCGTCGACCCGAACAGCCCGCTACTGGACCACCACCGCAAACACGGCGACGGCGTCATCGACCTGGCGCTCGAGGTGCCCGATGTGGACAAGTGCGTAGCCCACGCCCGGAAGATCGGCGCGACCATCGTCGAAGAGCCGCATGACGTGTCGGACGAGCACGGAACGGTGCGGGTCGCCGCGCTCGCGACCTACGGCGAGACCCGGCACACCCTGGTGGACCGGTCCGGCTACCACGGCCCCTACCTGCCCGGTTACGTCGCCAAGTCGTCGACCTTCGTCAAGCGGGAGGGCGCGCCAAAGCGGTTGTTCCAGGCCATCGACCACTGCGTCGGCAATGTCGAACTCGGCAGGATGGACGAGTGGGTCGCCTTCTACAACAAGGTCATGAACTTCGTGAACATGGCGGAGTTCATCGGCGACGACATAGCCACCGATTACTCGGCGTTGATGTCCAAGGTCGTGGCCAACGGCAATCACCGGGTGAAGTTTCCCCTCAACGAGCCGGCGATCGCGAAGAAGAAGTCGCAGATCGACGAGTATCTCGAGTACTACAGCGGGCCAGGCTGTCAGCACATCGCACTCGCGACCAACGACATCCTGCGGACGGTTGATGCGATGCGGGCTGAGGGCGTGGAGTTCCTCGACACCCCCGACAGCTACTACGACGACCCGGAGTTGCGGGCCCGGATCGGCAACGTGCGAGTGCCGATCGAAGAGCTGAAGAAGCGGGGGATCCTGGTCGACCGCGACGAAGACGGCTACCTGCTGCAGATCTTCACCAAGCCGATCGGTGACCGCCCCACCGTGTTCTACGAGTTGATCGAGCGGCACGGCTCACTCGGCTTCGGTAAAGGCAACTTCAAGGCACTGTTCGAAGCGATCGAGCGTGAGCAGGCCCGGCGCGGCAATCTGTAAGCCCCGCACCGCGAGTTGTCCGGTTGGGGCGGCCCGACGTAGCCGGTAGGCGACCTGTCCGGCCGGACAAACCGGAACGCGGGTGGGCTCCGGCCGGCCGTGAGCTACCGTGGCTGGCATGGCCGATGTGGTGGCGGCGCTCCGGGACGGAATCCCAGCCGGGTCGGTGATCGACGACCCGGACCGGATGGAGTCCTACCGCTACGACAAGGCGTTGTTCTGCCCGGCCGGCATGCCCGCCGCCGTCGTGATCGCAAGGGAGCGCAGTCACGTCGAGCACACCCTGCGAAGGGCGTCCGAACTCGGTGTCGCCGTCGTTCCCCAGGGGGCACGCAGCGGCCTGTCCGGTGCCGCCAACGCCCAGGACGGCTGCATCGTCCTCTCGCTGGAGCGGATGGACCGGATCGTTGAGATCGATCCGGACAACCGGCTCGCCGTCGTCGAGCCTGGGGTGCTCAACGCCGACTTTTCCCGCGCGGTCGCCGAATACGGGCTGTTCTACCCGCCTGACCCGTCGAGTTGGGAGTTCTGCTCGATCGGCGGCAACCTGTCCACCAACTCCGGCGGGTTGTGCTGCGTGAAGTACGGCGTCACGACCGACTACGTCCGTGGCCTCGAGGTGGTCCTCGCCTCCGGTGAGGTAGTCCGGACTGGCCGCCGCACGGTCAAAGGCGTGGCCGGGTACGACCTGACCAAGTTGTTCGTGGGAAGCGAGGGGACGCTCGGCGTGATCACGCAGGCCACACTCGCCCTGCGCCCGGAGAGCCAGCGCCCGCACACGGTGATCGGACTCTTCGACACGGCCGTGGCGGGTGCTCGTGCCACCGCCAGCGTCATGACGGCCGGGTTGGTGCCCAGTCTGCTGGAGATCATGGACGGTACGACGATCCGAGCCGTCGACGAGTGGAAGCGGATGGACCTGCCGCTGGACGCCGGTGCGATGGTGCTGGCCCAGTCCGACGCCGGTGGACCGGCCGCGGCCGCCGAGATAACCCGAATCGCCGATCTGTTCACCACCGCCGGTGCCTCGGAAGTGGTCGAGGCCAGCGATCCTGCGGAAGGTGAACTGCTGCTGAGCGCTCGCCGGCTTGCTCTCCTGGCGCTCGAACGGGTATCCGGCACCACGATGATCGACGATGTGTGCGTTCCGCTGACTCGGCTGGCCGACCTGTTCGACGGTGTCGGCAAGGTCGCCGACGAGTACGGGGTGACGATCGGCGTCGTCGGCCACGCCGGGGACGGCAACATGCATCCGACCGTCTGTTTCAACGCCGAAGATCAGGACGAGGCTTCTCGCGCCTACGGCGCGTTCGGTGCCGTGATGGACATCGGGCTGGAACTTGGCGGGACCATCACGGGTGAGCACGGCGTGGGCGTGCTGAAAAAGGAGTGGCTGGCCCGTGAGATCGGGGACGTCGGCATTCGCCTCCATCAGGACATCAAGCGAGCGCTGGATCCGCGCGGCATCCTCAACCCGGGCAAGGTCTTCGGTTAGAGGCTGCTAGTGCCGGTTCAGCACCGGCGCGGCGTCGTCAGGTGGCTCGCCGGCGAACGTCACGGGGTCGTGATCGGGCGCTGGTTCGGCGGTGAGGTGCGCTGCTTTGATCCGGTCGGTGCGGAACCAGCGTGGAGCTTGGCGCAACCGGCAGAAACCGATGAGGTACCAATACCCGCCAGTGTTCGCGAGGGCGACCGGCTCGACGTCCCGGACGGTGATCTCACCCGCTGTATCGGTGTACTCGAGGGTTAGGACGACCCGGCGGCGCAGCGCTTCCTCGATGGGGCGGGCGACGGCGCTGCGGGCCAGCTTGCCGTGGCCGCGAGTCCACAACCGATTGGCCAGCGAGTCGGTGCCGGCCCGGGCGGTCGGGGGCATCGCGGCCAGTACCTTCGCCAGCGCCGAGCGTCCGTCCGCGGCGAAGGGCAGCTCCCGGCCAGCCGCGAGCGCAACTGCCAGAGCCACCGCCTCTGCTTCGGTGAAGTTCACCGGCGGCAGTGTTGCGCGGCCGTCCAGCACGTAACCTCCGCCCGGACCAGCCTGGGCCCAGATCGGCGCACCAGCCTGTTGGAGGGCCGAAACATCGCGCTTGATCGTTCGCGGCGAGACCTCGAGCCGATCGGCCAGCCACTGTCCGGTCCGCCCGTGGTTCCCCGCCGCGCGGAGTTCTTCGGCGATCGCGTAGAGGCGGTCGGTGCGGTTCACGAACATCCCTCAGAGACTGGCGGGCAAATGGTGACAGCACGGTGTCACCATGGCTGTTCCACGATGGTCTCATGACAACGAAGACGAACATCCAGAAGCATTCGCCGACCGACGTTGTTGCTGTTGACGACGGGCGCCTGGTAGCCGTGCACGAAATCCCCGGTCACGGTGACGACGTGATCGTGCTGTTCCACCCGGCGCCCGGAGCTGGTGCATTCGACCCGAACCCGAAGGCGACGGCGGAAAGCGGCGTCACGCTGATCGAGATCGACCGGCCGGGCTACGGGGACTCCGAACCGATGGCCAGCGGCCATTGGGCGACCGTCGCAGCTGCCGCAGATGACGCTGCGGCAGTTCTCGACAAGCGGGGATACCGGTCCGTTGGCGTCGCGGGCTGGTCGGCCGGTGGTCGGATCGCACTTGCTCTCGCGGCGCGCCGGCCCGACCTGGTCCGTCGAGTCGCCGTGGTGGCGACGCCCGCGCCGCATGAACAGGTGCCCTGGATGCCGGACGAGATCGCGGCCGCCGTCGATGCGCTGCGCGGTCTGCCGGCAGAGGACGTCCATGCTGCGATGACAGAGCAACTCAGCGGGTTCGCTGCGGCGGTCGCCGAGTATCCAGAAGCCGGCCTGGAGATGCTAGGCATGAGCAAGGTGGACGGCCACGCACTGGACATGCCCGGTGCCAGGGAGCGGTTGGCGGCGCTGCTCAACGCGGCGTTCAGACAGGGGACGACCGGTCTGGTGAGCGACATCGCCGGGTACACCTTGCGGCCGTGGGACTTCAAACCGGCAGATGTGGCGGCCGAGACGCTGCTGCTGTATGGCTCGGCTGACGCGATCGCCGGGCCACGTCACGGGCAGTGGTGGCAGCAGAACGTGCCGAATGCTCACCTCGAGGTGGTGCCGGACGCCGGCCACCTTCTGATCATGCCGATGTGGAGTCCAGTGCTGTCGTATCTTGCCCCAGCACGCTGAGCTCGGCCCGGTCTATTACGTGGTCGGCCATAGGTCCGCGCAGCCGGCGAGCTGAACGAACTCCGCGGTCATCTGATCGGCCTCGGACCCGCTCACCGGATGTGGAAGCCCGTCCGATTCGATGACTGCGGACGCCCACGCTTGGTCGACAACTGCTCCGCCGTCGACTGTCACGGTGAGGACGCCGGTGGTCGTCGTCGCGGCGGACGCCTGGGTGTACCAGACGTAGTTGCCAAGCCCGTACGCGACGAACGTGTCGTTCAGGAAACCCGCGCCCTGCAGGCGGTGTGCGTGGCTGCCGACGACGATGTCGGCGCCCGCCTCGGCCATGGCCTCGGCCAGCGCGGCTTGGGGCCGGCTCGGGCAGGACTCGCCCTGGACACCCCAGTGCAGGTACACCACGACGACGTCGGCGTTCGTCTTAGCTTGCTGGACCGCCTGCACCAGCCGCGTTGGGTCGACCGCATCGGCCGTTCCTGGCTCCGTGTCAGTCGCAGCCAGGTGGCCGGTCGGGTCTGCGGTGGGATCATCGTCGGCAGCAGATGCGGCCAGCACGGCGACGGTTGTCCCATCGATATCGAACGGGGCGGGTGCGAACGCGTCGTCGGCGGTCTGGCCGATACCGATGACCGCAAGGGGCTGGTTCCCGGATTGGGCGGCGGCTGCGTCCAGCGCTTGGCGGATTCCGTCACGCCCGTAGTCGCCGGCGTGGTTGTTGGCCATCGAGACGACGTCGACGCCCGCCGCGGCGAGAGCGTCGAACGCAGCCGGTGGGGCCTGGAAGACGAAGCGCTTGGGTTCGGGCCGCCCGCCGGAGCCGATCGCTGTCTCCAGATTGACGATCGTCAGATCCGCGGCTGACAGCTCTGGAGCGATCGGCGCGAGCGCCCTGGCCGGATCGTCGAGTAGAGCTTTCAGCGAGCCTTCGAAGTGCACGTCGCCGGCGAACGAGATTGTGATCGGGCGCGGCTCGGGCGTGATCGTCGCATCGACAGGTGGCTGAGCCGCTGGTGCCGGATCATTGGTTGCCGGGGAGGGGCCGGCTAAGCGGCCCACCTTCGGTTCAGGTCCGTCACTCGCCGAGCAGGCAACAGCTGCCAGCGCTGCCAGCAGTACTGGCAGCGCGACCCATCGCCGTCGGCGCCCCGCCACACTTCGCGAGGCTACGCGAAGCCTTGGCCGGTCGACCAAGTCCTGCGTTTGCGGCGCCACAGGGGAGAGTCTGGATCCGGTGGCATGGGGTCATAGCGGAACTGTTGGACACGGACCGCCCACTGACTCAATGCGCGCTTCGCGTCGCGGTAGGCACGCTCGCCGTGGTACGTCTCTGGTGGCCGCGCCAGTCCGTACTGGTCACCCCACCACTCCCCGAACTTCGGGTCAATGATCAAGTCCAGGTGAGCTGGGAACATCCTGTCTCCACCGTCGCGCGTGTCGTCCCAGACCGCCAGCGGCTGCACGACGGCGCCGTCCTTGTCGGCCGCGACGAGGACGAGATCGGCCACGTGGAGCACACGCCGCCGGATCGCCCGGACGAGGCCCAGAATCGAGGCAACCGTCACGAACGGCGGCGGCAGTGGCGGTGGTTCGACGCCTGCGGCCGGTGTCCCTACCGGCTGGTCTGCCATCGTTGCTGAGCACCCCGGCGCCGCCGTGTGTAATGCCGTTGAGTTTCGGGCGGCTTTGCAGTGCACCTCTATGCGAAGTGCGGCACGCCATTTGTAGCGTCAGTTCCGACCAGAGTCGATGGGCCTTGCCATAGCTCGGTGTCTCTCGACCCGCACGCGCTTCCTGTAGGGGTGCAGTGCAAAGCCGTGAAAGCAGTGCCGCGACTTAGGCCACCGGAAGGCATTAGATGCAACTCCGTACGACAACCCACGGCTGGGATCGGTCGACCGCATCATTGAGGTATTGACAATCGCGATCTTTCTGGCACCGTACAAAACAGATTAGTTTGAGCTATCGGTAGGTAGGAGGACGAACCGGATGAAGCGCCTCATCGCTGCCACTATCGCCGTGCTCGGCCTGATCGCCGGGGCGGCGTTGCCAGCGTCAGCCGGAGGGAACTCCACGTTGCCAGACAGCTCCGAGAGCCGGTTCAGCCTGCTCGCAGGTCCGTGCGGGTCGTCGTACTCGCACATCGGGCACTACGCGATCCCCGCGTCCGGCACGGCGTATGCACACATGGACGTCTACTGGTCCGCCACCACGAAGCGGAATTGCCTGGTCGTCAACCACGCCGGCCCCACCTACGGCGTGTCGTTGTACACGGAGGCGAAGATTCGTCCGAGCGGTGCCAGTTGGCCCAGCTGCCCGTCGAGCGTTGGGTGCGATGGCGGCTTCTACAGCTACTACGCCGGGCCGGTGTATACGCCGTCCGGGGTCGACATGACCAAGCGGTGCATAGACATCAGCGGCTGGATCGACTGGCGCAACCGGACGCTCACCAAGCGACACTGCGGCTGAGCCGGAGTGGCAGCGCGGCCATCCCGCTCAGACGCCCATCGGGTGCCAGACGGTCTTCGTCTCCAAGAAGGCGGTGATGCGGTCGAGGCCGGGTTGCTTCGTCCAGTCCGGCTCGGTGGCCGGCGCGCGAACGACTCGCTTGAGGTTCTCGGCGGCGGCGAGCTCGAGTTCGGTGGCGTGCTCGGTGTCCCCAGCGGCGCCGGCCAGGTCAATTGCGTTGACGTCCATATGGGCGGCGAGCCACGGCGCGGTGTCCCCGACGCGTCCGGTCAGGATGTTGACCACGCCACCGGGTACGTCGGACGTCGCCAGTACCTCACTGAGCGTGATGGCCGGCAGCGGACGCTCGTACGACGACGTCACGACGGCCGCGTTGCCGCCGACGACCACGGGCGCCAGCACCGATACCAGCCCGAGCAGCGACGACTTCTGTGGCGCGAGAACGGCCACAACTCCAGTCGGCTCCGGGATGGAGAAATCGAAGTACGGCCCGGCGACCGGGTTAGTCGACCCCACGACTTGGGCGAGCTTGTCCGCCCACCCCGCGTACCAGACCCAGCGGTCGATGGCCTCATCGACGACCTTCTCGGCGCGCGGACGAGAAATGCCCTCACCGGCGACGACTTCGTCGATGAACTGGGCACGCCGTCCCTCCATCACCTCGGCCACGCGGTACAGCACCTGACCGCGGTTGTATGCAGTCGTACCGGACCAACCGGGGTACGCCTTGCGAGCTGCGACGACTGCGTCACGCGCGTCCTTGCGGGAGGCCCAGGCCGCGTTGGCCAGAAATCGGCCCTTGCTGTCGGTGACCTCGTACGAGCGGCCGGATTCCGAACGGGGAAACTTGCCACCGATATAGAGCTTGTAGGTCTTCTTCACCGCCAGCCGTGCAGGCCCGGGATCACGCTCGGCTCGCTCGTGCCCTCGGCGCTTCGCCGTATCAGTCATCGCAGGTAGGCCTCCAGCCCGTGCCGGCCACCCTCGCGGCCGTATCCGCTCTCCTTGTAGCCGCCGAACGGGCTGGTCGGGTCGAACCGGTTGAACGTGTTCGCCCAGACCACGCCGGCCCGAAGCCGGCTCGACATCCACAGGATGCGCGAACCCTTCTCCGTCCACACGCCCGCCGACAACCCGTACGGCGTGTTGTTGGCCTTCTCCACGGCCTCCGCCGGCGTCCGGAAGGTCAGCACCGACAGCACCGGCCCGAAGATCTCCTCACGGGCAATCCGGTGTGCCTGCGACACGCCGGTGAAGACGGTCGGCGGGAACCAGAAACCGCGATCGGGCAACTCGCACGGCGGCGACCAGCGCTCGGCGCCCTCGGCTTCGCCCACTTCGGACAGAGCCCGGATGCGAGCCAGTTGCTCGGCCGAGTTGATCGCGCCGATGTCGGTGTTCTTGTCCAGCGGGTCCCCGACGCGTAGCGTGCCGAGCCGTCGCTTGAGTGATGCCAGCACCTCGTCGTACGCCGACTCCTGGACGAGCAGCCGCGACCCCGCGCAGCACACGTGGCCCTGGTTGAAGAAGATCCCGTTGACGATTCCCTCGACGGCCTGATCGATCGGCGCGTCGTCGAACACGATGTTCGCTGCCTTGCCGCCCAACTCGAGGGTGGCCTTCTTGGCCGTCCCGGCGACCGAACGGGCGATCTGCTTGCCGACCTCCGTCGAGCCGGTGAACGCAACCTTGTCCACGTCCGGGTGCTCTACCAGCGCCCGTCCCGTCTCGCCGGCGCCGGTGACGATGTTGACAACGCCCGGCGGTAGGTCCGCCTGCTGGCAGATGTCCGCGAACACCAGCGCTGTCAACGGGGTGGTCTCGGCCGGCTTCAGGACGACGGTGTTGCCAGTCGCTAGCGCCGGTGCGATCTTCCAGGCCAGCATGAGCAGCGGGAAGTTCCAGGGAATCACCTGTCCGGCGACTCCGTGCGGGCGTGGATCTGTGCCCACCCCGGCGTACTCGAGCTTGTCGGCCCAGCCGGCGTAGTAGAAGAAGTGCGCGGCGACAAGGGGGATGTCGACGTCTCGCGATTCGCGGATCGGCTTGCCGTTGTCGATTGACTCCAGCACCGCGAGCTCGCGGGCGCGCTCCTGGATAATCCGGGCGATCCGGAACAGGTACTTTCCGCGGTCACGTCCGGACAGTCGGGACCAGACCTGCTCGTACGCCCGCCTGGCGGCCTTGACGGCAGCGTCGACGTCGGCCGGCCCCGCGGCCGTGACCTCGGAGAGAACCTCCTCCGAGGCCGGGTTGACGGTCTTGAACGGCGTGCCGTCTATCGGGTCGACGAACTCGCCGTCGATGAACAGTCCGTACGAACTCGCGATGTCGACGATGGCGCGCGACTCGGGTGCTGGCGCGTACTCGAATTTGGCCATGGCAGATCAGTCCAGGGTGAAATAGTCGGGACCGCCGTAGCGGCCGGTGGCCATCCGTTGCCGCTGCATGAGCAGGTCGTTGAGCAGGCTGGACGCTCCGATCCGGAACCAGTCCGGGTCCAACCAGTCCTCGCCGGCGGTCTCGTTGACGACCACGAGGTAGCGGATGGCGTCCTTGCTGGTCCGGATACCGCCGGCCGGCTTGACGCCAACCTGGCGACCGGTGGCGTCGCGGAAGTCGCGGACGGCCTCCAGCATGACGAGGGTGACCGGCAGGGTCGCGGCGGGCGACACCTTGCCGGTGCTGGTCTTGATGAAGTCGGCACCGGCCAGCACGGCCAGCCAGGACGCCCGCCTGACGTTGTCGTAGGTGGCCAGCTCGCCGGTCTCGAGGATGACCTTGAGGTGGGCGCTCTGTCCATCAGCGCCTCCGGCGCGGGCACACGCTTCCTTGATCTTGACGATCTCCTCGAAGACCTGCCCGTACCGCCCGGCCAGGAAGGCTCCGCGGTCGATGACCATGTCGACCTCGTCCGCGCCGGCGGCTATCGCGTCGCGAGTGTCGGCCAGCTTGACCTCAAGGCTCGTGCGTCCGGACGGGAAGCCGGTCGCCACGCTGGCGATGTGGATGTTGCTGCCGGCAAGTGCCTTGGCGGCCACACCCACCAGGTCCGGGTAGACGCACACGGCGGCGACCTGCGGGACGGACGGATCAGACGGGTCGGGACGCTGCGCCTTGGAACAGAGGGCACGGACCTTACCGGGTGTGTCTTGTCCCTCGAGCGTGGTCAGGTCGATCATGGAGATAGCCAAATCTATGGCCCACTTCTTGGCCGTCGTCTTGATCGATCGGGTCGACAGCATCGCCGCCCGCGCGTCGGCACCCACCTGATCCACTCCGGGCAGGCCGTGCAGGAATCTCCGCAGCGAGGTCTCCGAAGCGGTGATTTCGGAGAGGCGCGCGGCATCGAGCGCTTCAAGGACGGTCACACCATCGAGTGTAGGCGGTACGTACGGCACGCCGGCATGTCCGCGATGGAGCCGGACGGACGGTCAGGAGACACGCTGCTCGGCCGCTGGCGACAGAGCCGCAGACAGGTCAGTACGCAGCGCGAACGGAAGGAATGCGGCGAGCATCACCACGGCCAGCACGGTCGCCGCCGCGAAGGCCGTCCTGACGTCCCACACCTCGGCGACGAGTCCGGCTGCTCCGGCCCCGACCGGCAGTGCGCCCCAGCTGACAACACGCGACGCCGAGTACACCCGGCCGAGAAGGTCCGCCGGTGTGAGGTTCTGCCGAATGGTGGCGACGAGTATCCGCCACACGCTCGCTCCCGCGCCCGCGACGACGACTCCGGTGGCGACGGCCCAAACATTCAGTCCAAGCGCGATCGGGGCCACGAACAGGACAGTCCCGACGCAGTCAGCGATCAGGAGCCTGGACGGTCCGACTCGCCGGCGGAGCGGATCGACGACGATGGAGGCCGCCAGGCCTCCTGCTGCCATTGCAGTGAGCATGACGCCGTACTGAGCCGGTGTGAGCCCGAGCGGGCCTGGCGCGACCACGTAGACGACAAGCAGCGCCAGTGCCGCGCCCCACACCAGGTTCATGGCCGCGGTGAACAAGGTGAGCGCACGAATGGTGGGTTGCCGCCAGGCGAACCGCAAGCCTGCGGTGAGGTCTGCTGCCAGGCGGTTGAGCTTCGTCCTCGACGGGCGGGCGTCGCGTCGCACCACAAGCATTGTGATTCCGGCAATGGCGACGGCATAGAGCGCAGCGCTGGCGCCGGTGGCGAGCGCAAAAGCTACTCCGGTGAGCGCACCGGCCAACGGCGGTCCGGCGAGCTGATTGGTGACGTTGATCGTGGCTTCGATGCGGGCATTGGCCCTGGTGCGGTCGGGGGGCGCAACGACGAGCGGAACGGTTGCCGTCAGTGCGGTGTCCACGAGAGTCTCTGAGATTCCGAGGACGGCTGCGGTGACCAGGATGAGCGGCAGCGACAGGTTGCCGGTTGCCAGGCCGATCGTCACCAATGCCAGCACGGCAGCGCGGGCCAGGTTGACGCCGGCCAGCAGAGTCCGGCGATCGGTCCGATCTACGATCCAGCCGGCCTGCAAGCCGAACACCGGCCACGCGGCTGTCAGGACCACGGTGACGGCGGCAACACCGCCCGGCGACGCTCCGGTGGACAGTGCGAGAAGTGGCAGGACTAACAAAGCCATGCCGTCGGCCAGGTTGGCCGAACCAGTCGCCAACCACAGTCCATTGAACGACCGGCCCAGCGGGGCCACTGAACGCGCCATCGGCCGAAACCCATCTTCTAACCAGTTAAGTGATTTTGATCGGTTAGGACTATCTCAGGAATCCCGCTAACCTGTCAAGTGCACATGAATGGTGAGAGGATCGGAGCGTGGTTGAGATCGAGATCGTCGGCAATGCTCTGTGCCTCGACTTCACCAACACAGTGAGCGCCCGGCCCGTGGCCCGGTGGGATGTGTTGGCAGCCGCCGACGATGCGGCAGACTGGGCGGCCGCTGTCGGCCACCCGCTCACCGCATTACCGGCGAACGTTTCGGCCGAGCTGGCCCGAACGCGGGAGTTCCGCGAGATCGTCTACCGCGTCTTCCGTCCTCTGGCGAACGGAGAGCGACCAGACGGGGACGACCTCGATGCGGTGATGCGCGAGTATGCCGACGCGGCCGCCGCCGGCTCGCTTCGGCCTGGCGGCAACACGTACTCGCTGTCCTGGCCCGGCGGTCGCACCTTGCGCACGCTGCGCTGGGAGGTCGCCGTCTCATCGCTCGAGTTGCTCACTCGAGGCCCGCTCGACCGGCTGGGGGAGTGCCCGTCGTGCTCTTGGCTGTTTCTTGACACGAGCAAGAACGGGCGCCGCCGCTGGTGCAGCATGGCGACCTGCGGAAGCCGCGACAAGGCCCGCCGCTACTACGCTCGGCACTCGACCTGAGCCGCCTTTGCAGTGCACACCTACGGGAAGCGCGGCGCCGCAGCCCAGGCCGCATCGTGCGCCAGTGACCGGGAGACCGCCCACGAAACGAAGCGCTTCCTGTACGGGTGCAGTGCAAAGCCGCTAAAGACAAGGCCGCCGGCAGGGGAGGCTCGCGCGGCCGTCGCACCGCACCGAGTCTCCGAGCCGTGTACCGCCTCGACCCCCCGCGTGACAGCAGCGACTCACGTCCCTCAGGCGCGAATCTCCTGCCGCAAAAAGGCCATGTAGGCCACCGTGAACAGCACCACGCACCCAGCGATCAGCGCAGTCACCTGTGGCCAGACCTCCAGCAGGCTTTGCCCCAACGACAGGGTGCTCGCCACGGCGCGGTCCACCTGCTTGGCGAACACCATCCCGACCGTGCGCACGCTCGGGTCGAGCAGCGCTGCCGTGCTGGCCTTCTTATCGGCGTATCAGCGAGCCACCGCCTGCGTAGACTGGCACGCCGAGACAACGACCCGGCGTTATGCCGGCGGACGATTCGACCGAGGACTGCCACCCGTGCTGACGATGCAGGATGCGCTGCTCGCGCTGACCAAGTACTGGACCGACCAGGGCTGCATACTCGCGCAGCCGGTCAACACCGAAGTGGGGGCCGGGACCATGAACCCGGCGACGATCTTGCGGGTACTCGGTCCGGAGCCCTGGCGGGTGGCGTACGTCGAACCGTCCGTGCGTCCCGACGACTCGCGGTACGGCGAGAACCCGAACCGGCTGCAGACGCACACCCAGTTCCAGGTGATCCTCAAGCCGGACCCAGGCGACCCGCAGGAGGTCTACCTCAAGAGCCTCGAAGCGCTGGGTATCGATATTCACGCCCATGACATCCGGTTCGTGGAGGACAACTGGGCCTCGCCGGCACTCGGTGCCTGGGGCCTGGGCTGGGAGGTCTGGCTGGACGGGCTGGAGATCACCCAGTTCACCTATTTCCAGCAGGCCGGCGGTATGACGCTGGATCCGGTGTCGGTGGAGATCACTTACGGTATCGAGCGCATCCTGATGGCCCTGCAGGGTGTCGATCACTTCAAGGACATCTCCTACGCCCCGGGCATCTCGTACGGCGAGGTGTTCGGTCAGGCCGAATACGAGATGTCGCGGTACTACCTCGACGACGCGCATGTCGAGGACAACAGAGCGCTCTTCGAGACCTACGCCGCCGAGGCTCGCCGCTTGCTCGACCAGCGCCTGCCCGTCCCGGCACACACGTACGTGCTCAAGTGCTCCCATGTGTTCAATGTGCTCGACGCTCGCGGGGCGATCAGCACGACCGAACGTGCCAAGGCGTTCGCGCGTATGCGCGGGCTGGCCCGCGAGGTGGCCTCGTTGTGGACGGCCCGCCGCGAAGAACTCGGCCACCCGCTCGGCGTGGTGCCAGAACCGGTGAAGGTGCAACTCCTCCTGCCACCGCCGGTCGCCACCGAACCGGCGACCCTGCTGTTCGAGATCGGCACCGAGGAGCTGCCCCCTGCCGAAGTGCCCCGAACCGCGAGTGCGGTGCAGGACGCCGTGACGGCCAAGCTCGGCGCCACCCGGCTCGGCCACGGTGATATTCGGGTGTACGGGACGCCGCGGCGGATCGTCCTTCTAGTCGACGACGTACAGCCGGGCGAGCCGGACGCCGAGCGGCAGGTCCGCGGCCCGCGGGTGAGCGCGGCACTCGACGACAGTGGCCGGCCGACCAAGGCAGCCGAGGGTTTCGCCCGCGGCCAGGGTATCGACGTGGCCGATCTGGCGCGCGTCGAGTTCAACGGGGTAGAGCACGTGGCGGCCCGGGTGGTCGATCGGGGCCGGAACGCCATTGGGGTGCTCTCCGGCCTGCTGGCCGAGGTGGTCTCAGGCCTGCGTGCGGAGAAGAACATGCGCTGGTGCGACGGTGAGCTGTCGTTCAGCCGGCCGATTCGCTGGCTCACCGCCCTGCTCGGCGAAACCGAGGTGCCCGTGGCGGTCTCGGGTCTGCGGTCCGGGACGAATACCCGGGTCCACCGCACGGCGCTGACTCCGGTCGTAGCGGTTCCGTCGGCTGAGGGCTACCTGGACTTCCTCGCCTCACACGACATCGTGGCCGACGCCGACGTGCGGCGCGACCAGATCATCGAGGGCGCTCAGGCACTGGCCGCCGAGGTCGGCGGGGTGATCGACGTTGATGCCGAGACGGGATTGATCGACGAGATCACCAACCTCGTTGAATCGCCGCATCCGCTGCGCGGAAACTTCGCCGAGCGATACCTGGAACTGCCGCCGCAGATCCTCACCACTGTGATGCGCAAACATCAGCGGTACCTGCCTATCCGGTCGGCCGACGGTGAGCTGCTGCCGCACTTCGTTGCGGTGGCGAACGGGTCGTGCGACCCCGTGACTGTCGTGGCCGGAAATGAGGCGGTACTGCGGGCGCGCTATGAGGACGCTGCGTTCTTCTGGCGCTCCGATCTGCAGATCAAGCCGGTCGAGCACAAGGCCGGCCTGACCAAGCTGACCTTCGAGGAGCGGATCGGCTCGATGGCGCAGCGGGCCGACCGGATCGCGGCCGTCGCTCGCGAGCTGTCTCAGGCTGTGGGGCTGGCCACGGAGGACGCGGCCGCCCTGGACCATGCTGCCGACCTGGCCAAGTTCGACCTGGCCACCGAGATGGTGATCGAACTCCCTGCGCTGGCTGGGACGATGGCCCGTGAGTACGCATTGCGTGCGGGAGAACCGCTCGCCGTCGCCCAGGCGCTCTACGACATGGAGCTGCCCCGCACCGCCGGCGGCGAGTTGCCGTGGACCGATGCCGGCGCTGTGCTGGCCCTCGCGGACCGGTTCGACCTGCTCGTCGCGATGTTCGCGTTGGGCGCCAAACCGACCGGTAGCTCGGACCCGTTCGGGCTGCGACGGGCCGCCCTCGGTGTGGTCAGCATTCTGCGGGTCAACGACACGCTGGAGCCGATCACGGTGAGCAGCGGACTCGAGGTCGCTGCGGCCCAACTGGGGGCGCAAGGTATCGAAGTGCCGGCAGCGGCGATCGAGGCGGCGCGCGAGTTCGTCGAGGGCCGGTACGTTCAGCAGTTGCTGGATGAAGGCGCCCCGCATGGTTTCGTCGAAGCCGTCCGTCCGGGCGCGGACGCTCCTGGTGCGGCGTACGCCACATTGCAGGCGCTACCGGCTTACGCAGCCGACCCGGCGTTCCGCGAGGTGGTCACGGCCGTGCAGCGGGTGGCGCGGATCGTGCCGGCCGGTACGAAGGCCCACATCGACGCCGCGCGCCTGACCGAACCTGCCGAGCAGCAGCTGATCAAGGTCGTCGAGAAGTTGTCCGGGGAGCTGACCGGCGATCTGGCCGGTTTCGCCGAGCACGGCCCGCAGCTGGTGGACCCGGTGAACACGTTCTTCGACGACATCCTGGTGATGGCCGACGACCCAGAGGTCCGAGCCGCCCGCCTCGGCCTGTTGGCGACCGTCCTCGCCCTGGCGCCGTCGACGATCGACTGGCAGGCCCTCGACAACACCCTCAGCTAATCCTGCCTCCGAACGTGATCAACCGGTGCTGTACAGGGGTGGTTAGAGGCCAGCGGCGGTGGCTAGATCGGTCTTGATCGCGGTGAGCTGCTCGGCCGCCGTTGCCCGGGTGGCCGCGACGTCGTCGCCGAGGACGGGCACGACGACCTCCAAGTAGCACTTGAACTTTGGCTCGGTGCCGCTGGGCCGAACGATGACCCGCCCGTCGCCGGTCAGCCGGTAGCGCAACCCGTCCGTGGGCGGCAGCCCGCCGATGCCTTCGGACAGATCCTCGACCTGTTCGACGACGCGCCCACCCAGCTCCGTCGGCGGGGCGCTGCGCAGTCGCTGCATCGCGTCGCCGATCTGGCTGAGGTCGTCCACGCGGACCGACAACTGGTCCGTGGCGTGCAGGCCGTATTCGCGGGCGATGTCGTCGAGCGCGTCCACCAGTGTCCGGCCGTCCCGACGCAGCGTGGCGGCCAGTTCGAGGATGAGTACCGCGGCCGAGATGCCGTCCTTGTCGCGGACAGCCCTGGGGTCGACGCAGTAGCCGAGGGCTTCCTCGTAACCGAAACGCAGCCCCTCGAGCCGGCCGATCCACTTGAAACCGGTGAGCGTCTCGGCGTAGTCAAGCCCGTGTTTCTCCGCGATCTTGCCGAGCAGGGACGAGGACACGATCGAACAGGCGAACGTCCCGGAGATGTCCGGCTCCCGGGCGACGAGGTGGGTTGCGAGCAGGGCGCCGACCTCGTCCCCACGCAGCATCCGCCATCCCCCCGGCGTGGGTGCGGCCACCGCACAACGATCCGCGTCAGGGTCGTTGGCCAGAACCAGGTCTGCACTACTGCTGCGTGCCAACTTCAGGGCCAGGTCGATCGCTCCCGGCTCCTCGGGGTTGGGGAAGGCTACGGTCGGGAACGCGGGGTCGGGATCGGCCTGCTCGGTGACGGCCTGCGGGCGGGGGAACCCGGCTGCGGCCATAACTTCGCGAATCACCTCGGCGCCCACCCCGTGCAGCGGTGTGTAAACCGTCCGCACGTCCCTCGGGCTGTCGGGCAACGCGACGGCGGCGGCGCGGGC
Organism: Jiangellaceae bacterium; assembly: GCA_036374175.1. Taxonomy (GTDB): domain Bacteria; phylum Actinomycetota; class Actinomycetes; order Jiangellales; family Jiangellaceae; genus JASLBX01. The sequence goes on from DASUUH010000095.1 coordinate 28,830, forward strand.
TACGTACGCGTCCAGTACCTCTGCGTCACTGAGGATCCGCCAACCCTCCTCGGCCAGGGGAACGTCCGCCAAGGCGCCTACCGCGTCGATGGCCGCCGAGATTTCCGTATCGGCGGGCGGGACGATCTGCGACCCATCACCGAGGTAGACCTTGTACCCGTTGTCCTGCGGCGGGTTGTGTGACGCGGTCACCATGACTCCGGCGGCGACCCCGAGATGGCGGATGGCAAAGGCGAGCACGGGTGTTGGCAGCGGTCGCGGCAGCAGCATGGCGGACAGGCCGGCGCCGACCATCACCGCACACGTATCGAGCGCGAACTGGTCAGATTTGTACCGTGCGTCGTACCCGACAACCACGGATCGACCGCCATGCTCCAGCACGTAGCTGGCGAGCCCGGCAGCAGCCCGGATCACGACCGCACGGTTCATCCGGTTCGGGCCGGCACCGAGCGCCCCCCGCAGCCCGGCCGTACCGAACTCCAGCCGCCCGGCGAATCGGTCGTCCACCTCGGCTGCGGCAGCGGAATCTCCAGCGTTGGCGTGCTCGAGAAGTTCGGCCAGTTCGGCGCGGGTGTCAGGGTCAGGATCTTCTGCGAGCCACTCCCGGGCCCTGGCGAGTACGTCGGTCACAAGAATCATCCTTACGTGTAGCCGTACGGAGCGCAGAAGGGTCCACCGACGAATCGTGCCTCGAACCGGTCTTGCTCCGATTCAGGGTGGGATTCGATGTTGGCTGCGTACGTCTCCGCGTCGTCCTGAGGGTGATACCCGAGAGCACGCCCCGGCTCTAAGTCCCACCAGCGCCGAGTATTGGCGGAGATGCCGTGGACGACGGCGAAGCCAAGCCCACGTGCGGTAAGGCAGGCCTCGACCAGCTGGGTGGCGTCACCGGGTGAGAGCCAGATAGCCAGGTGCTGCCGGTTGAGAGGCCGATCTAGGAAGGCTCCGATTCGCAGGCACGCGGCAGCGAGGCCGAACCGGTCCACGTAGAGGCTGCAAAGCGCCTCCGCCGCAACCTTGCCCACTCCGTAGAAGGTGTCCGGGCGCGGGCGGGCATCGACGCTGAGCTCACTTGTGGACGGTGTGAAGCCCACGGCGTGGGCGCTGCTGGCGTACACGACGCGTGGCACACCGGAGCGGCGCATCGCGTCCAAGACGCTGTAGGTCGTATTCACGTGGCTGTGCAGCGCGGTCTGCAGCGAACCTTCTTCGGGATACCCGGCCAGGTGGACGACCGCGTCGGCGCCGGTGAATAGCGGCGCCACCGCGAGCGGGTCGCTGACGTCGATCCGTTCCACGCCGTCGGCGGGTACCTGGTCCAGCGCCACGACGTCGTGACCTCGTTCGCGCAGGCCGGCACACACAGTCCGGCCGATGTTCCCTGCCGCCCCGGTGACGACGACACGCATGGCAGTCAGATCCGTTCGACGATGTCGGCGAGCAGCCGTCCGATCCGTGGTGCGGCCTGCCGGCCGGCCTCGACCACCTCGGCGTGGCTGAGCGCTGTGTGGCTGATCCCGGCGGCCAGATTCGTGACCAGCGAGATGCCGAGCACCTCCATACCCGCTTGCCGGGCCGCGATGGCTTCGAGCGTCGTCGACATGCCGACCAGGTCTCCGCCGAGGCGCTTGGCCATCTGAACCTCGGCCGGCGTCTCGTAGTGCGGCCCGGGGAACTGCACGTACACGCCCTCGTCAAGAGACGGGTCCACCTGGCGGGCGACGTCGCGTAACCGTGCCGAGTAGAGGTCGGTGAGGTCCACGAACGTGGCCCCCTCGATCGGTGAGGTCGCGGTGAGGTTGATGTGGTCGCTGATGAGCACGGGCGTGCCCGGTGACCATTCCTGACGTAACCCCCCGCATCCGTTGGTGAGCACGATCGTCCGGCAGCCGGCCGCCGCTGCGGTTCGCACGCCATGCACGACCGCGCGCACCCCGTTGCCTTCGTACAGGTGGGTACGCGCACCGATCGACAGCGCTCGTTTGCCGGTGGCCGCGATGGGGACGGACCTGATCAGCCCCACGTGTCCCTCGACCTTCGGCGGCCCGAACCCGGGCGCGTCGGTCTGGGCGATTTCCGCCGCCACCTCGCCGAGGCGGTCGATGGCCCCGGCCCACCCGGAACCCAACACGAGCGCGATGTCGTGTCGTTCGACGCCGGTACGTTCTGCGATGACGGCGGCGGCCGCCGCAGCGGTTTGGAAAGGATCTGTCACGCGCCGACGATACCGTCGCGCTTGGCGCGCGCACGACGCTTTCCCTCGTGCATTGCCTGCACACGCGCAACCGGGATCGTGTGGCCCTCTTCGATCAGGTCCGCGGGGATGCGCTGGGGTTTGGGCTGTGCGTCCGCCCAGGGATTGCGCCCGTTCAGCATCCCGAGGGCGGTGCGGATGGTGAAGTCGGCCGGCCGGACCTGTTCGAGTTCATCCCAGCCCACTGGGAACGACACCGGCGTGCCGGGACGAACCCGCGGGCTGTACGCCGCGACGACGGTGGCTCCGCCGGCCCGGGTCGAGTCGATGAACACCTTGCCCTCACGATCTGCGCGCACGAATGCCGTTGTCGCGATTGCCGGGTCAAGGCGTTCGGCGCGGGCGGCAATGGCCCTGGTAGCGGCGGCCACGTCGGCGACGTCGTGCGGCTCGATGGGGACGAAGATGTGCACGCCCTTGGCGCCGCTCGTCTTCACCGCCCCGGACAACCCGGCCTCGGCCAGGGCTTGGCGGACCAGCATGGCGGTCTGGACGGCTGCCTCGAAGGCGTCCGCCTCCGGTGGGTCTAGGTCGAGCACCAGGTGGGTGGGGTGGGCCCAGTCATCGCCTCGGAAGAGCGTCGGGTGGTACTCGATCGCGCGCTGGTTGGCGAACCACAGCAGGGTCCGCCGGTCGTTGCACAGCGCGTAGGCGACGTCGCGCTTGGAGCTCTCGGCCCAGAACGTGACCGTCTGCACCCACGACGGGGTGTACTTGGGGACGTTCTTCTGCATGAACGGTCGCTGGCCACGGAGTACGCGGATGACCGACAGCGGCCGATCGAGCAGCTCGGGGAGGATGCGGTCACTGACCGCGTCGAGGTAGTCGACGAGGTCGCGTTTGGTGGCCTCAGCGCCGTCAAAGAGCGGCTGATCGAGGTTGGTAAGTGGCACACCGTCACGCTCATCGTCCCCGGTCATGGCGTTATTGGCCCTCCCATCTGCCAGCGCGGACCCGTCGGCGCCGCTAATGTCGAAGTCGGGTGAGTCAACGTTGACACCACACGAAAGGAACAACCATGGCATCGCGCAAGAACAAGGGCCGGAGCCGGCGAAGTCGAATGCCCCTCATCGGGGGGATCCTCGCCGCAGTCGGATCGGCCGCGTTCGCAAGGCGCCGCAGGCGTAGCCGCCCGGTCATGTAGTTCACCCGGCCTGGGGAAGCCGCCCCCGTTTGGCGGGAGCCGACGGGGGCGGCACAACCGGACCGATGTCGCCGTCGGGCGCTTCGTCCAGGTCGATGATCACCGGGGCATGATCGCTTGGGCCGGTACCCTTGCGCGCGTGCCGGTCGACCCAGGCCGCTTGGACCCGCTCGGCCACGGGCTTGCTGGCCAGCACCAGGTCGATGCGCATGCCAAGGTCCTTGTGGAACATGCCCGCCCGGTAGTCCCAATATGTGAAGACCCGCTCGGTGGGCCAGCGATCGCGCACGACGTCGCGTAGCCCGACGGCCATCAGATCGGCTAGCGCCGCCCGCTCGGGTTCGGTGACGTGGGTCTGCCCGACATACGCCTGCGGGTCGAACACATCGGCGTCGGCGGGCGCGATGTTCATGTCGCCACACACCATGGTCAATTCGGGGCCGGCTTCGACGACGGCACGGAGTGCCTCGAGCCAGGCCAGCTTGTAGTGGTAGTGCTCGGAATCGGGCACCCGGCCGTTCGGCACGTATACCGAATGGATGCGCACGCCGCCACAGTTCGCCGAGATGGCCCGGGCCTCGGGATGCGGGAACCCAGGTGCCCCGGGCAGCCCCACTATGACGTCGTCCAGGCCGACGCGGGACAGGATCGCAACGCCGTTCCACCGCCCCTCGCCGTGGAGCGCCACGTCGTAGTCGCGCTTGGCAAGTTCGTCGCCGAGTATTTCGGCAAAGGCATCGTCGGCGAGTTTGGTCTCCTGCAAGCACACGACATCGGGCTGGCGCTGGTCGAGCCACGGCAGCAGGCGAGGGACCCGCTGCTTGACCGAGTTCACGTTCCACGTCGCTACTCGCACCCGTCCTACGTTAGCCGTCCGAACCGACGTCTCGGTCAGACCGCGGTGGCGCCGTCGTCAGGGAACTGGAACGTCGTCATGCCGTGGGGTTCCTTGGCGAACGCCAGCACCTTGACCGGCTCGATGCGGAACACCACCGCCGGGTGGTCACCGCCGTCGAAGACCCCGTCGCCGACGTCGAAGTGCCACGCGGGGCCGTACTTGTCCTCGTAGGCATCGGCGAGAATGTACAGGCGGTCGCGGTCGGCGACCCGGACCGCGACGCCTTCGACGACAACGTCCAAGCCCCGCGCCCAGGTGTTGGTGCCGGTCGTCAGGGCGACTCGCGTGTTGTGCTCGAGGTTGCGGGTCTTCTGCTCGTCGAGCCCGGTGCAGAAATGTGGGGCGCCTCGGTGCCAGACCCCGATCAGCGGCGTGACGTGTGGACGCCCATCGGCGCGTACCGTCGTCAGCCAATAGAGCTCGGCCTCGATCAGGGCCCGTTCGGTCTCGTCCCACCCGGCGGGCAAGGCCTCAGGACTGCTGAACCGTCCGTCCAGCTTCGTTGTTCGCGGCCTGGTCATACGGCGCCCTCCTTGTTGCTGCGCAGATCCTGACTAGGTAGACCGGACCGACGGCCACGACTCATCGGCCGTGCTGCGTCCGAGCTTGGGCAAGGACGACAGCGCTAGCGTGACAAGACCGATCACACCAAGGAGTGATTTTCCTAGCGAGGTCAGCGCTGCTCGAATGGGACAATGGGGCCGTGACTCGGGTAGCGATTCTCGGTGCGGGACCTGGCGGGTACGAGGCGGCCCTGGTGGCCGCGCAGCTTGGCGCAGAGGTCACGGTGGTCGGCCGGGACGGAGTGGGCGGCTCGGCCGTGCTCACCGACTGTGTCCCGAGCAAGACTCTTATTGCCACCGCAGACGTCATGACCGAGGTCACCGAGTCCACCGAACTCGGCGTGGTGCTGGGGGATTCGGCGGTCGGCGTGGATCTGCGGGCAGTTAATTCCAGGGTGAAGTCGCTTGCCGCCGCGCAGTCCACCGACACCACGGCGACGCTCGAGAAGGCTGGCATCCAGATCGTGCGTGGGGCGGGCCGGCTGGCGCCGGGGGACCGCGTCATCGTCGAAACGCCGGACGGCAGGACTCAGGAGTTCACCGCCGACGTCACGCTGATAGCTACCGGTGCCCGGCCGCGCGTTCTTCCCGACGCGAAGCCGGACGGCGAGCGCATTCTCAACTGGGAGCAGGTCTACGACCTGGACGAGCTACCTGAGCGGTTGATCGTGGTCGGCTCCGGTGTCACGGGCGCCGAGTTCGCCAGCGCCTACAACGGGCTGGGTTCGGACGTGGTGCTCGTCTCATCGCGTGATCGGGTGCTGCCGGGTGAAGACGCCGATGCGGCTCACGTTCTCGAGGAGGTGTTCGCCCGCCGCGGCGTCACGGTTCTCAGCCGGTCGCGCGCGGCATCGGTCCGTCGATCCGACGACGGCGTGCAGGTGACCCTTGAAGATGGCCGGACGATCGAGGGTTCGCACTGCCTGATGGCCGTCGGGTCGGTGCCGAACACCGAAGGGCTCGGCCTCGAGGAAGTCGGCGCGAATCTCGACGATCACGGATTCGTGTCCGTGGACAAGGTGTCGCGGACATCGGCGAGGGGCGTCTACGCCGCCGGTGACTGCACCGGCGTGTTGATGTTGGCGTCCGTCGCGGCGATGCAAGGCCGGATAGCGATGTGGCACGCGCTGGGCGACGCGGTCGCTCCGCTAGACCTGAAGACGGTGTCGGCCAACGTATTCACCGAGCCCGAGATCGCTACCGTCGGGTGGAGCCAGGAAGCCGTCGATTCGGGCCACATCGACGCACGGAAGATCATGCTGCCGCTCGCCACGAATGCCCGGGCCAAGATGCAGGGCATCCACGACGGCTTCGTCAAGCTGTTCTGCCGCCCCGGCACCGGCATCATCGTCGGTGGGGTGGTTGTCGCTCCACGAGCCAGTGAGCTGATCCATCCGATCGCGATCGCGGTGGACGCCTCGCTGACCGTCGACCAGATCGCTCACTCGTTCACGGTGTATCCGTCGCTGTCCGGATCGATCGCCGAGGCGGCTCGCCGGCTGCACCGGCGCTGACACCCAACCCCCCGGGAGGAGTGGGTGTGAGCAGCGTGGCTTGTGGCGGCTAAAAGTCGAAGCCGCCGAAGCCGCCCCCGTCGAAGCCGCCGCCGTCGAAACCCCCGCTGTCATATCCGCCGCCGTCGAATGCGCCACTGTCGTACCCGCCGCCATCGAAACCGCCGCTGTCGTAACTTGCGGCGTCCGCGTAGGCGGGACCGTGCGCCACGGCCGACCCGAGCATCGTCCCCCAGAGCATGGCTGGTAGGAAGGCGCCGTAGTACCCGGCCGCCCACGCTGAGTACGCGGGGCCGGCGTCCCAGTACGGGCGGCGTTCACCGTCGACGGTGACCAGCCGCGAGTCCGGCTCCTCGCCCTCCTGTAGGCGGATCGCGTCGGCTTGGCAGGCTGGAACCTCACGGGGGACGCCGCCCGGTGGAGTCCACATGACGTCCGCGACCGACGGGCCGTGGCGCGGGTCGAAGAAACACGGCGGCCGCCGCTCGGGGAGGTCCGCCCCATTGAGCCGGGCGCGGACGCATGACAGCAGCCAGCGGCCTTGCTCGAGCGCTGCGGTTACCGGTCTCAGATGTCCAGGTGCCTCGGCCCGGGCAGCGGCTGATTTGGCCGTCTCGTACAGGTCGAGCGCGCTGGAGTACTCGTCACGAGCGTCGATCGGGATGTCGCGGTTGTGCGGGTCCAGATCCAGGGACGCGAGCTCCTCGCCGTACGCGGTGATGTCCTCGTCCAGGGCGCCGCGAACCTGGTTCAGCTGGGCGAGTTCGCGCTGGCGTTTGTTCCGCCGGTAGAGCAGCAGCCCGCCGCCTCCGGCCGCCAGCAGAATCGCGAGCGGCACGTATCCCGAGCCGTCCCCATCCGAGGATGCGCCGTCGCCGGCGGCCGTCTCGCCGGCAGCGAGTTGCTCGACGCGGTTGATGAAACCGATGAAGAACGACTCAGGCGTCCCGCCTTTCGCCTCGTTCGCTGCCTGGCGGGCGTCGGCCTGCGGCAACTGGTCGGACCAGGTCTCAAAGCGACCGTTGGTGAAGACCAGCAGGTACGTTCCAGATTCACCGGTCGCCTGCCGGAGGTCGACCGCTCTCGTCCCCTCCGCGGCGAGCGGAAGTAATGCGATGTACGTGGCGGTCGACGCGTCGGAAAGTTCGGCTCGCACGTCCGCCTCGGCGGACTGGTCGAAGGTGACCCCGTCTTCCTCAAGTTCGGCGCGTGCCTCCGGATGTACGTACAGGCGCGTTCTCCGCAGCTCTTCACCTGCTTGGTCCAAGACGCTCGCCATTCCTCAATCATGCCTCGACGGAAACGCGATTGCGCAGTGAGGGCGCGGCTGGCTTCCCGACGAACAGGTGAGCAAACGGCGATCAGGCGATCTGACAGAGGACGGCGCCGTTGGACACCGTCGTCCCGACTTCGGCGGCGAGGCCCGTGACAGTGCCGGACTTGTGCGCGTTGATGGGCTGCTCCATCTTCATCGCCTCGAGGACGATGATCAGGTCGCCCGCCTCTACTTGTTGGCCTTCCTCGACAGCGACTTTGACGATGGTGCCCTGCATGGGTGAGGTCAGTGCGTCGCCACCGGCCGCGGACGCTCCTGACGAGCCGCCGCCGCGGCGGACCGGCTTGCGAGCCGACCGGCCTGCGCCTGAACCGGCCGCTGCCGCGCCGAGACCAGCGGGCAGCACGACTTCGAGCCGCTTGCCGCCGACCTCGACAACGACACGCTCGCGCTCTCCAGGTTCCTCCGCCGCATCGACCCCACCGTCGTACGGCTCGACGCTGTTCTCCCACTCGGTCTCGATCCAGCGGGTGTGCACGCTGAACGGGTCCGACGCAAAGGCCGGGTCGTCCACGACAGCCCGGTGGAACGGGATCACAGTCGCGAGCCCGTCCACTTCGAACTCCGCCAGCGCACGCCGGGCCCGCTCCAGCGCTTGCCGCCGGTCGGCACCCGTGACGATCAACTTGGCGAGCAGCGAGTCGAAGTTCTGCCCGATCACGCCGCCCTGCTCGACCCCCGCGTCGAGCCGGACACCAGGTCCAGAGGGTGGCCGGAAAACCGTCACCGGGCCTGGCGTTGGCAGGAAGTTCCGGCCGGCGTCCTCGCCGTTGATGCGGAACTCGATTGAGTGCCCGCGCACGGCCGGATCGTCGTACCCCAGCGGCTCGCCATCGGCGATCCGGAACATCTCCCGCACCAGGTCGATGCCGGTGACCTCCTCGGTGACCGGATGTTCGACCTGGAGCCGCGTGTTGACCTCGAGGAACGAAATCGTGCCGTCCTGCCCGACCAGGAACTCGCAGGTGCCGGCGCCGACGTAACCCGCTTCGCTCAGGATCGCCTTGGACGCGGAATACAGCGTCGCATTCTGCTCGTCCGACAGGAACGGTGCGGGTGCCTCCTCGACCAGCTTCTGGTGCCGGCGCTGCAAGGAGCAGTCCCGTGTCGAGACGACAACCACGTTGCCGTGCTGGTCGGCCAGGCACTGCGTCTCCACGTGCCGCGGCCGGTCCAGGTAGCGTTCGACGAAGCAATCACCCCGGCTGAAGGCGGCCACCGCCTCGCGAACGGCCGAGTCGTACAGCTCAGGAATCTCATCCAGAGTGTGCGCCACCTTGAGCCCGCGTCCGCCGCCACCGAAGGCGGCTTTGATGGCGACCGGCAAGCCGTGCGCCTCCGCGAACGCGACGACCTCGGCCACGTTCTTGACCGGATCCGGTGTGCCGGCGACCAGGGGTGCGCCGGCCCGCTGCGCGATGTGCCGCGCGCTCACCTTGTCGCCCAACGCTTCGATGGCAGCGGGGGGCGGGCCGATCCAGATCAGACCGGCGTCGACCACAGCTTGTGCGAACGACGCGTTCTCGGCCAGGAACCCGTAGCCCGGATGGACGGCATCGGCACCGGCTCGGTCCGCCACCTCCAGCAGCTTCGGGATGGCCAGGTACGTCTCCGCGCTGGTGTCGCCACCGAGGGCGTAAGCCTCGTCGGCCAGCCGGGAGTGCGGTGCGTCCCGATCCGAGTCGGCATACACAGCAACGCTTGCGATGCCGGCGTCGCGGCACGCCCGGATGACCCGAACGGCGATCTCGCCGCGGTTGGCGATGAGTACCTTGCTGATGCTCACGCGTCCTCTCCTACTTCTGGCAGTCCGGAGCTTAGCCGGGCCAGGTCGGCACGGCACCGGCGCTCCAGGTCATCCAGCTCGGCAAGAGTTTCTTCGATGTCCTTGCGCCGCTGTTCCAACTCGTCGCGGCGGACGCCGATCTGCGCGAGCAGGTAGCGCAACTGGCCCACCTCTCCCGGCTCGGCGTCGTACATCCCGACGATCCGCTTGATCTCGTCCAATGGGAAGCCCAATCGCTTGCCACGCAGCACCAACGCGAGTCGTACTCGGTCGCTGTTGTGGAAGACACGCTGCCGGCCCCGACGTTCAGGGTCGAGCAGGCCGTGTTCCTCGTAGAACCGGATGGTTCGCAGCGTGACGCCGAACTCCTCGGCGAGTTCGCTGATAGTCCACGTCTGCACGCTTGCCTCCCCGCGGCTGCTTGGCTTACGTTAACGTAAGCGTAAGAGAAGGGCCAAGGACAATGACGTTCGAACTCTCGCCAGAGCACGAGACCTTCCGTAAGGTCGTCCGCGAATTCGCCGAGGCGGAGATCGCGCCCCATGCCGCCGAGTGGGACCGCGAGCACCACTTCCCGGTGGACGTCGTTCGCCAGATGGGTGAGCTGGGCATCTTCGGCCTCACCGCCCCGGAGGAATTCGGCGGCGGCGGAGACTTCACCAGCCTGTGCGTCGCCATCGAGGAGATCGGCCGGATCGACCAGTCACTCGGCATTACACTCGAGGCGGCGGTGGGGCTTGGCATCACGCCGATCCTCAACTACGGCACCGACGAGCAGAGGCAGCGTTGGCTGCCTGATCTGGTTTCCGGACGGGCGCTGGCCGGCTTCGGATTGACCGAACCGGGTTCGGGTTCGGATGCCGGCTCGACCGCCACCCGGGCAACTCTGGACGGCGACAAGTGGGTCATCGACGGGGCCAAGCAATTCATCACAAACTCCGGGACGTCCATGACGTCCTGCGTGACCGTCACGGCCCGCACCGGCACCCATGACGACGGCAAGCCCGAGATCTCGGCGATCATCGTCCCGTCCGGCACCCCCGGCTTTACCGTCGAACCGGCCTACGACAAGCTGGGCTGGCACGCGTCCGACACGCATCCGCTGACCTTCGAGAACTGCCGTGTGCCGGCCGACCACCTGCTCGGCGAGCAGGGCAAGGGCTTCGCGCAGTTCCTGGCGACACTGGACGACGGCCGGATCGCCATCGCCGCGCTTGCCGTCGGCTGCATCCAGGCGATGGTCGACGCCTCGGTGGCCTACGCGAACGAGCGCACCGCGTTCGGCGTCCCGATCGGGCGCAAACAGGGCGTGGCCTTTCAGATCGCCGACCTGCAGGTGATGGCCGAGGCGGCGCGGATGCTCACCTACAGGGCCGCCGCACTCCGCGACGCTGGACGTCCGGCCGCAGAGGTCAAGCAGGCGGCCGCTGTCGCCAAGCTGTACGCCACGGAGTCGGCCGTCACGGCCACCCGGATCGCCACGCAGGTACACGGCGGGTACGGGTTCATGGAGGAGTACCCCGTGGCCCGGTTCTACCGGGACGCGAAGATCCTGGAGATCGGCGAGGGTACGAGCGAGATCCAGCGCATCCTCATCGCCCGCGGCCTGGGCCTTCCGGTCGAGTAGGTTCAGGCCCATGAGCGCGCACGACCACTACAAGGACGTCGCGGCGGCACGGGAGGCGACGCTGCGCCCGCCCGAGAAGGCGGCGGCCAAGCTGGTGTCGCAGCACAAACTGTACGTCCGCGACCGGCTGGCGCTGCTGTTCGACGACGGGACGTTCGTCGAAGACGGCCAACTCGCCAACGCGCAGGCCACCGGATTGCCGGCGGACGGCGTCGTCACGGGGCGTGGGCTGGTCGACGGCCGTCCGGCGCTGGTGGTGGCCAATGACCCGACGGTCAAGGCCGGGTCCTGGGGTGCGCGCACGGTCGAGAAGATCGTCCGGACGACCGAGATCGCGTTGCGCGACGAGCTGCCGGTCTTCTGGTTCATCGACAGTGCGGGCGCCCGGATCACCGACCAGGTCGAGCTGTTTCCCGGCCGCCGCGGTGCGGGCCGGATCTTCCATAACCAGGTCGCCCTGTCGGGCAAGGTGCCGCAGATCTGCTGTCTGTTCGGACCCAGCGCGGCCGGAGGTGCATACATCCCGTCGTTTTGTGATGTCGTGTTCATGGTCGAGGGCAATGCTTCGATGTACCTGGGGTCGCCGCGGATGGCTGAGATGGTCGTCGGCGAGAAGGTGACGCTGGAGGAGATGGGCGGCGCGCGGATGCATACGACCGTCTCCGGCTGCGGCGACAGTCTCGCGGCAGATGACGCCGAGGCCATTGAACTGGCCAAGGCGTACTTCTCGTACGTGCCGGGTAACTGGCGCGCCGATCCGCCGTCGTACGCCGCAGCCCGCCCGGCGAAACAGCTGACCAGGGACGTCGTCCCGGCCGAGGAATCAGTCGGCTACGACATCCGTGCTGTCATCGATGGAATCATCGACGAAGACTCGTTCTTCGAGATCAAGCCACTGTTCGCACCCGAGCTTGTGACCGGGTTCGGGCTGCTCGAAGGCCAGGTCGTGGGGATCGTCGCCAATCAGCCGGCGGTCAAAGGTGGAGTGCTCTTTGTCGACTCGGCGGACAAGGCGGCGCGGTTCATCTGGCTGTGCGACGCGTTCAACATCCCGCTGATCTACCTGGCCGACGTGCCGGGTTTCATGATCGGTTCCGAGGTGGAGCGGCAGGGCATCATCCGGCACGGCGCGAAGATGATCACTGCGGTTTCCGAAGCTACCGTCCCGACGGTCTCGGTGATCGTTCGCAAGGCGTACGGCGCAGGGCTTTACGCCATGTGTGGCCCGGGGTTCGGTCCTGACGCGTGCATCGCGCTGCCGACGGCGAAGATCGCGGTAATGGGCCCAGAGGCGGCCGTCAACGCCGTCTATTTTAACAAGATCGCCGCCATCGAGGACGAAGCCGAGCGGGCGGCCTACGTCGCCGGGCTCCGCGACGAGTACGAGGCCGACATCGACATCTTGCGCCTCGCCTCCGACCTGGTGATCGATGCCATCGTGGAGCCGGAGGCGCTGCGGGAAGAACTGGTCGCCCGGCTCGCGGCGGCGACCACCAAGGATCGCCGGTTCTCTGAGCGCCGCCACGGGGTGCCACCGGTCTAGCCTTAGGACCGAAAGGGGGACGATGATCTACACTTTCGGTGACTTCGAGCTGGACGTCGATGCGCACGAGTTGCGACACGCGCAGCGAGTGGTCCACGTCGAGCCACAGGTGTTCGACGTCCTCTCCTACCTCGTGGAGCACCGCAGCAGAGTCGTGCCGAAGCAGGAGTTGCTCGAGGCGGTCTGGCATACGAGCTTTGTCACCGAGGCCACGCTTACCAGTCGTATCAAAGCTGCGCGGCAAGCCGTCGGCGACGACGGTAGCGCCCAGCGCGTTATCCGTACCGCGCACAGCAGGGGATACCGGTTTGTTGCGCCGGTAGAGGCCTACGCTGCGACGTCGGAACGCCCGAAGGATGGTGCGGCTCCCGACGGGCACCATCCGATCACTCAGGACATTCGGTTTTGCCGCTCCGCAGACGGCGTTCAGGTGGCTTACGCGACATCTGGCTCGGGGTCGCCTCTTGTCAAGGCCGCGAATTGGCTCTCACACCTTGACTACGACTGGGAGAGTCCAGTGTGGAGACATTGGCTACACAGGCTGTCCGAGCGCTACCAGCTGATCCGTTACGACGAACGGGGCTCTGGCCTGTCCGACTGGGATGTCGATCGACTGTCGCTCGACGGCAAGGTCGCTGACCTGGAGGCAGTGGTGGACGCCTGCGGGCTTGATCGCTTCGACCTGCTGGGCATCTCGGCCGGTGGGGCGACGTCGGTCGCGTACGCGGCGCTTCACCCAGAGCGAGTCAGCCGGCTCGTTCTCTACGGTGCCTTCGCTCAGGGGCGGCAGGCGCGGGCCCACAGCGTGTATGAGAAGAGGGAGGCTGAACTGATGGTCGAGTTGGCCGCCCTCGGCTGGGGGCAGGATGACCCTGCCTTTCGCCGCGTCTTCACCATGCAGTTCATGCCCGACAGCACTGCTGAGCAGTGGGAGGCCTTCGACGAACTGCAACGCCGGACGACCTCGCCCGAGAACGCGGCTCGCATCATGGCGGCCGCCGCATTGCTTGATGTCGTCGACGTCGCCCCGCAAGTTCGGACGCCGACTCTCGTGCTGCATTCACGTGGCGACCGGCGCGCGCCACTCGAGCAGGGCCGGCTGTTGGCCGCGCTCATACCGGATGCACGGCTCATCACGCTCGACAGCTCTAACCACATCCTCCAGGAAGGTGAGCCGGCGTGGTGGCGCTTCCTCGACGAGCTCAACTCGTTCCTCGGTTAGGGAGTTTTGCGGGAACCACCGGGAGTGTCCGTGGGTGGATGTGGAGTGGTGGGAGCTAGGACGCGGCGCGGCGCAGGGCGTCCAGGCTGCGGGCGACGTCGTCGTCATCCGTGGACCAGTTGCTCACCGAGATGCGCAAGACATCACGCCCGTGCCACCGCGAGCCGCTCATCCACACGGTGCCGTCGTCCAGCAATCGCCGGCCCACCTCGCGGGTGCGCTCGTCCGTTCCGAACGATAGGCACACCTGCGTAAACACCACGTCGTTGAGCACCTCGACGCCGGGCAATTCACGGGCGCCCTCGGCGAACGTCTGAGCGTGGCGGCAGAACCGGTCGATCATCTCGGCAACGCCCGATCGGCCCAGCGACCGCAACGCCGCCCAGACCGGAATCGCGCGGGCCCGCCGCGACGACTCCGGGACGCGCTCGTAGGACTCAACCCGGGCGTCGTCCGTGATCAGGTAGTCGCCGTGATAGCTCATGGCCGCGCGCACCGCCGACCTGTCGCGGACGATCGCCAATCCACTGTCGTACGGCACGTTGAGCGTCTTGTGAGCGTCCGTGGCCCACGAGTGGGCGCCGTCCATGCCGGCGGTCAACGAGCGGGTACGAGGGGAGGCGGCCGCCCAGAGGCCGAAGGCACCGTCGACGTGCACCCAGGCATTGGCCTGCTTGGCCAGCGGGATGGTGTCAGCGAACGGATCGGAGTCGCCGGAGTGGACGTTTCCGGCCTGTAGACACACGATCGTGGGACGCCCGCTGTCAGCGGCAAGCGCGGTTGCCAGGGCATCGGCCCGGATCCGGCCTTGCTCGTCGGCTGCCACTGGTTCTGGGCTGCCGAGCCCGAGGTAGTGCAATGCCAGATCGACGGTGTCGTGCCGTTCCTGGCCGACGAGTACGCGGACCGGTGGCGCACCGTTCAGCCCGCGGGTTCGCACGTCCCAACCGACGCCGTTCAGGGTGGCGTCCCGGGCTGCCGCCAGGCACGTGAAGTTGGCCATCGTGGCGCCGGTGCAATACCCGACGGCCGACTCGGCCGGCAGCCCCACCAGGTCCAGCAGCCAGCGGGACGCAACGTCCTCAATAGCTGCGGCCGCCGGGCTGGTTGCGTGCATGATGGCGTTCTGGTCCCACGCGCTGACCAGCCAATCGGCTGCCAGCGCCGCAGGCAGCGAGCCTCCGATGACGAGCCCGAAGAAGCGGCCCGATGGCGTGGCCACCAACCCTGGCTCGGCGGCATTTGTGAGCACCTCGATGACCTTGCCGGGATCCGTCGGCCCGTCGGGGAATGCGTCACCGAGCGCTTCGATCACGTCGCTAGCTGAGGCCGACGCGGGGACCCGGCGATCAGCCAGGGACTCCAGCCACCGGCGGGTCCGGGTCATAGCAGTCTCGAGGGCCGCGTCGAAGTCGGCAGGTTGCGCTGTCATCGCTCCAGCTTGCCTGCCGACTCCGCGGGCGTCCACAGTTCGTGCCAGGTGATGCCGAGTTCGCCGAGCAGGACGCGAAGCAGCGGCAGCGACAACCCGACGACTGTGTGGTGGTCGCCTTCGACGCCGTGAACGTACGGCCCGCCGAGGCCGTCGATGGTGAATGCTCCTGCAACCCTGAGCGGCTCACCGGTGGCGACGTACGCGTCGATCTCCTCGTCGGTCACGTCGGCGAAGTGGACAGTCGTCGACGCGACGTCGCCGGCGCTGCCGGTTCGGCCGACGCGGTGATCGACCAGCCAGTGGCCCGTGTGCAGGACTCCGGATCGACCCCGCATGGCCCGCCACCGGACGACCGCTTCGGCAGCGCTGTCGGGTTTGCCGAACGCCTCGCCATCCAGTTCGAGCACGGAGTCACAGCCAAGTACCAGCGCTCCGTCACTACGTACCGCCTCCGCCTTCGCCCTGGCGAGCAGCAGCGCGGACTCTGCGGGGGTGAGCTTGCCGCGTTCTTCGACAGCCGCTGCCAGCAGGGCATCCTCGTCCACACCGGAGACGATGACCGCTGGCTCGACGCCGGCCGAACGCAGCGTCGCGAGCCGTGCCGGTGAGGCAGACGCGAGGACAAGCACGGTCACAGCAGCCGACCTTACCTACAGCTCAGAGGCGGGCGAGCGCGGCCTTGAGCGGGTCCAGCCCCAGTGCACCTAGGTCAAGGGCGGCGCGGTGGAACTCCTTGAGATCGAATGCGGGGCCCTTGCGGCGCTGCGCGTCTTCCCGAGCCTCCAGCCAGATCCGTTCGCCGATCTTGTACGACGGGGCTTGGCCGGGCCAGCCGAGGTAGCGGTTCAGTTCGAACTCGAGGATCTTCTCGTCCTGACGGATGTGCTTGCGCATGAACTCGAAGGCCGCCTCGGGTGTCCAGCGGCCCGCCGGGAGCCCGTCGCGGCGGACGAGCGCGTCCGGTATCTCGAGTTCCAGGTGGAGGCCCAGGTCAACGATGACCCGCGCCGCGCGCAGCGCCTGGGCGTCGAGGAATCCCAGCCGGTCACCCAGATCGTCCAGGTATCCCAGTTCGTCCATGAGCCGCTCGGCGTAGAGCGCCCAGCCCTCGCCGTGGCCGGAGACCCAGCACATCGTGCGTTGCCAGCGGTTGAGCACCTCACGCTGGTGAACCGCCTGCGCAACCTGCAGGTGGTGACCCGGCACGCCTTCGTGGAAGACCGTGGTGGTCTCGCGCCACGTCGTGAGCTTGTCCAGGCCCTCCGGGACGGACCACCACATGCGGCCCGGCCGGGAGAAGTCCTCACTGGGGCCGGTGTAGTACATGACGCCGTCATGGGTCGGTGCAATCCTGCATTCCAGTGTGCGGATCGGCTCTGGAATGTCGAAGTGGCGGTCGGCGAGCGACGCGATGGTCCGGTCGGACAGGTCCTGCATCCAGATCCGGAGCGCCTCCACATCTGCGACCGTCCGGGCCGGATCGGCGTCCAGCACCGCAATCGCATCCTCGATGCTGCCACCGGCGGAGATCGCAGCAGCGACGGCGGTCATCTCACGCTCGATCCGGTCGAACTCTTCGAGCCCCCACGCGTAGGTCTCGTCCAGGTCGACCTGCGCGCCCAGGAAGTACCGGCTGGCGACCTGGTAGACGTCGCGGCCGACCGGATCGTGCGTCCGCGCCTTCGCAGCGACCTCACGGGCGAGATAGTCGGCAAAGTCGGCGAACGCGGCGGTCGCGATTCCAGCGGCGTCAAGGAGTGTGTCTCGCATCGCCTCCGGTGCGGATTCGACGAGGGAGGAGAAGAATCCGTCAGCGGCTCGCCTGGTCTGAATGGCCACCTCCGCGACCTGGCGTGCGGCCGGTGGCAGCCCGGCACCGATGTCCGCTTCAAGGGTGCGCCGGTACCCGGCGAGGGCGTCGGGCACTGCGCGCAGGCGGGCGTCGAAGTTCGCCCAGTGCGCCTCGGTTTCGGTCGGCATCAGATCGAATACCTCCCGTACCCAGTGCACCGGAGAGGCGATGTTGTTGAGGGCGCGATCGAGGCCGGCCTCGTGCATCTCCAGCTGCAGCCCGAGGCGCTCACGCATGGCTTCGCCGGCTACTCGTTCGCGCTCGTCGCGCGCCGTCGCAGTATCGAGTTGAGCAAGTGTTCGCCGGGCGAGGAAGGCGCGCTCGGCGAACCCGTCTGGCGAAAGGTCGGTCGTTTCACCGTCGTGGCCGGCGATGCCGACATACGTCGCTTCGTACGGGTCGATTGCGGCGACAGCGTCGACGTATGCCTCGGCGATGGCGTCGACGGACGAGTTCTGCGCAGGTTGGGCGTCGGTCACCTGGCTGACCCTATGCGACGCTGCTGGCGGGAGTCGGACGGCATCGACGCGTCGCTAGTGCGGCAGCCCGCTCGCCCGCCAGGCACCCGGGCCGGCGGCCAGGGGACGCCGGACGCTGCGCCAGTAGGCCGCCCAGTTCGACGGCCGAGATGACTCTCGTTCGCTGGCCGCCGCGGCCTTGGCAGAGACCACCGCGACCAGGGCGGCCAGCTCCTCGGGTGTGGGTTCGCCCTTGACGACGCGCAGCGGCTGGTCAGCGTGTTCGTTCACAATGCCCAGTCTAGGTGCGGCCCAACCGGTGTCAGACCGGCTGCGATCAGTCGTGAAGGCGAGCCCCGGCCAGGACCTTGTCGACCGCGTTCTTTGGGCCGTGCACAGCCAGTCCGACCAGGTCGAGCAGATCAGTCGAGACCGCGCGGACGGCAGCCCGGTTGTCCCGGTCATTGCCCGTGCTGAACAGATCGGAGGTGAAGATTGCGGCCTGCAGGCCGCGGCGAAGCGCTCGACCGTGTGCGGCGGTCAGGGTCTCCTTGTCGCCGGTGAAGACGAGGACCGGCTGGCGGAACATCGCCAGGTAGCGGATCCCGTCGGCGTCTTCGTAGTGCTCGCCTACCAGTTCCGAATCGCTTCCGGCCAGGCCGCTGGCCAGAAAGGCCGTGACGTTGAGCCGCTGCCAGGTGGCCAGATCGTCGCGGAGCAGGATCGCGATCTTGGTGGGAAATCGAACGGGTTCACTCACGTCTGCCCACGATGGTCGAACCAACCGCCCGCTGTCTTGTACGTTCTTGACATGACCGGGTGGCGCCGCCCCACCACGACCGGGAACAACCGAGTTACCGCGTGGCGCCCCGCCGTGGCAGGCGTTACGGAAGTGTTCCACGCGCGGTTCGTGGACCATGCTTACCCGGCGCACACCCACGATTCGTGGACGCTGCTCATCGTCGACGACGGCGTGATCAGCTACGACCTAGATCGCCATGAGCACGGTGTGGTCACGTCCGAAGTAACGCTGCTGCCGCCGGACGTCCCACACGACGGCCGACCTGGCACCCAGGGCGGGTTCTACAAGCGAGTCGCCTACCTGGACCGGACGATGTTTGCCGGCGACCTGATCGGTGCGGCGGTGGATCGGCCCACATTGCGTGACCCGGTGCTCCGCCGTCGGGTCGGCCAGCTACACGGTGCCTTGGTGGATCCGAGCGACCAACTCGAGGCCGAGAGCCGCCTGGTGTTCATCTCCGAGCGGCTGGCCCGGCATCTACGTCCCGGCCCGAGCGCGGCCAAACCGCCCGACAGAGGCTTGGCAGCCCGGCTGCGCGAGCTACTCGACGCGCGGATGGTCGACGGCGTCACGTTGGCCGAGGCTGCGACCGTGCTGCACGCACATCCGACTCACCTGGTCCGCGAGTTCACCCGTCGGTTCGGGTTGCCTCCGCACCGGTATCTGACCGGGCGCCGGGTGGAGGCGGCTCGTCGATTGCTGCTGGCCGGTGCGCCGGTGGCCGAGGTCGCCACGAGCACGGGTTTCTATGACCAGGCGCACCTGAACCGGCACTTTCGGCGCTATCTCGGCGTCACGCCCGCGCGCTACCGACTGGCGTAGTTGTGGCGCACCGGTTGATCACGTTCAGCATGCGTAGCCATGCCGTACCAGGTGCATGCGGGTGGTACGGCACCGGTTGATCACGTTCAGCAGGTTTGTCGGCACTTCACCAGGCGCGTGCGGGTGGCACGGCACCCACAGGCATGCTGAACGTGATCAACCGGAGCCGCTACAGCGGGATGTTGCCGTGTTTCTTCGGCGGCAACGTTTCCCGCTTGGTCCGCAGGGCTCGCAGCGCCTGCGTGATCGCCACCCGCGTCCGTGACGGCGAGATCACCGCGTCGATGTAGCCACGCTCGGCCGCGACGTACGGGTTGGCCAGCGTGTCCTCGTACTCCTGGATCAGGTCGGCCCGCCGCGCTTCGGGATCCTCGGCGTCGGCCAGTTCACGCCGGTACAGGATGTTCACGGCACCCTGCGCGCCCATCACGGCGATCTGCGCCGTCGGCCAGGCGAGGTTCACGTCCGCCCCGAGGTGCTTGGACCCCATGACGTCGTACGCCCCGCCGTACGCCTTGCGGGTGATGACCGTGACGAGCGGGACGGTTGCCTCCGCGTACGCGTACAGCAGTTTCGCGCCGCGCCGGATGATCCCGTTCCACTCCTGGTCGGTCCCGGGCAGAAAGCCCGGTACATCGACGAAGGTCAACACCGGGATGTTGAAGCAGTCGCAGGTGCGGACGAACCGGGCCGCCTTCTCTGACGCGTCGATGTCGAGCGTCCCTGCGAACTGCAGCGGCTGATTGGCAACGACGCCCACTGAACGTCCCTCGACCCGGCCGAAGCCGACGATGATGTTCGGCGCGAACATCGACTGCACCTCGAGGAATTCGGCGTCATCGAGCACAGCGGTGATGGCATCGTGCATGTCGTACGGCTGGTTCGCGCTGTCCGGAACGAGGGTGTCTAGCGCAAGGTCGGCGTCGGTGACATCGAATACCGCATCCGCGTCGTACGACGGCGGCTCGTCCAGGTTGTTCTGCGGCAGGTACGACAGCAAGGCGCGCACATAGTCGATGGCGTCGTTCTCATCGGTCGCCATGTAGTGCGCGTTGCCCGACCTGGTGTTGTGTGAGCGCGCACCGCCGAGTTCTTCGAAGCCCACGTCTTCGCCGGTCACCGTCTTGATGACGTCCGGCCCGGTGATGAACATGTGCGACGTCCCGTCGACCATGACGGTGAAGTCGGTGATCGCAGGGGAGTAGACCGCGCCCCCCGCACACGGTCCCATGATCAGGGAGATCTGCGGGATGACCCCTGACGCGAGCGTATTGCGGCGGAAGATCTCGCCGTAGAGGCCGAGCGAGACGACGCCTTCCTGGATTCTCGCGCCACCAGAGTCGTTGATCCCTATCATCGGGCAGCCGGTCTTGAGCGCGAATGCCATCACCTTGACGATCTTCTCGCCGAAGACCTGACCGAGACTCCCGCCGAAGACCGTGAAGTCCTGGGCGAACACTGCGACCTGGCGGCCGTCCACCGTGCCGAAGCCGGTGACGACGCCGTCGCCGTACGGCCGGTTCTTGTCCATGCCGAAGGCGACGGAGCGATGCCGGGCGAGTTCGTCGAACTCGACGAAGCTGCCGTCGTCCAGGAGCATCGCTAACCGTTCTCGGGCGGTCAGCTTGCCCTTGGCATGCTGCTTTTCAACCGCGCGTTCCGAGCCCGCATGTACGGCGTCCTCGAGGCGGCGATTGAGGTCAGCGAGCTTGCCCGCGGTGGTGTGCGGATCGAGGCCCGGATCGGTTGTGGTCATGCGGGGCAGGGTAGACGAGCGTCCATGCGCTGGGACGACCGGACGCCGAAACCGCGCTGCTGGCTACGCTGGTGTCGTGCCCTCCAGTGCCACTGGGCCCCGCGAGGTCGCCCGGTTCGAGATGCCGGACACGTTGCGCGCCGACGTCCGGATGCTCGGCGACGCCCTCGGCGAGATCCTGCGAGAGTACGGCGGTCAGGGGCTGCTCGATGACGTCGAACGGCTTCGGGAGCTGGCCATCGCAGCCCACCACGAGGACGCGACAGTCGCCGATGACGCCGCCGTCCAGGCCGAGAAGATCGTGGCGTCCTGGCCGCTCGACCGAGCCGAGGATGTGGCCCGGGCGTTCACGGTCTACTTCCACCTCGCCAACGTGGCCGAGGAGTACCACCGGATTCGCTCGCTGCGGGCCAACGAGAAGCCGGACCGACCGCTGGCCGGCACGGTGGCGCAGGCCGTCGAAGAGGTGGCCCGGTTGCATGGGCAGGCGCAGGCCGCGGCGTTGCTCAGGGGACTGGAATTCCGGCCGGTCCTCACCGCGCACCCCACCGAGGCGCGCCGACGGGCGGTCGTCAATGCGATCCGGCGCATCGCCGAGCTGCTGGAGTACCGCGACGACCCGCGGCTGGCCGCCTCTGAGCAGATCGACCTGCGGCGCCGGCTGCTGGAAGAGGTGGACGTGTTGTGGCGTACCGCCCAGGTGCGTCCCGACCGGCCAGGGCCGCTGGACGAGGTCCGCACCGCCATGGCCGCCTTCGACCAGGTGCTCTTCTCGGTGGTGCCGCAGGTGTACCGGCGGGCCGAGTCCGCGTTGGCCGGTGACGCGGCGGGCACGCGCCCGCCGTCGATCCCGGCGTTCGTCAAGCTCGGGTCCTGGATCGGTGGCGACAGGGACGGCAATCCGCACGTCACCAGCATCGTGACCCGCCAGGCTATGTCGATCCAGGCCGATCATGTGCTCACGGCGCTCGAGGCGGCCTGCCGGCGGGTCGGCAGCGCCCTGACCGTGGGCGCACGGAGCACTCCACCTTCTGTGGCCGTCCGGCGGCTGCTCGACGATGCGGCGGCCGTCCAGCCTGAATTGGTCGAAGACGTGGTTCTGCGGTCGCCGGACGAGCCGCACCGGGCCGCCGTGCTGCTGGCCGCCGAGCGCATCGCGGCCACCCGACGGCGGGATGCCGATCTGGCTTTCGCCTCGCCCGCCGAGCTGCTGGCCGACCTGCGCATCGTTCAGAACAGCCTGGCCGCCGCGGGCGCTCCCCGCCAAGCCTACGGTGAGCTGCAGAGCTTGATCTGGCAGGTCGAGTCCTTCGGCTTTCACCTTGCCGAAATGGAGATCCGCCAGCACAGCAAGGTGCATGCCGCCGCCCTGGAAGAGATCCGCGCCGGTGACCGCCTGTCCGACGTCACGGAGGAAGTGCTGGCGACCCTCCGCGTGGTAGCCCAACTACAGCAACGGTTCGGTGTTGACGCCTGTCGCCGGTACGTCGTGTCGTTCACCCGATCGGCGTCCGATGTCGCGGCTGTCTACGAGCTGGCCCGGCACGCTCTGGGCGATCGGGACATCGTCCTCGACGTTGTGCCGCTGTTCGAGACCGGCGAGGACCTCGAGCACTCCGTCGATACCCTCGAAGAGATCATCGCGTTGCCCGACGTCCGGCGCCGGCTCGCCGCGACGGGCCGGCGATACGAGGTCATGCTCGGGTACTCCGATTCGGCGAAGGACGTCGGACCGGTCTCGGCCACGCTGGCGCTGTACGAGGCCCAGGACCGGCTGACAAGTTGGGCCGCGAAGCATGCGTTGCGGTTGACGTTGTTCCATGGCCGGGGAGGCGCCCTCGGCCGGGGCGGCGGACCGGTGAACCGCGCCGTGCAGGCGCAGGCGCCGGGATCGGTGGCGGGTCGGTTCAAGGTCACCGAGCAGGGCGAGGTCGTGTTCGCCCGCTACGGCAACCCGATGATCGCTCGTCGGCACATCGAGCAGGTCGCGTCCGCCGTCCTGCTCGCGTCAACGCCAGCGGTCGAGGAGCGTGCACAGGCTGCCGCGATCGAGTTCGCCGAGGTGGCCGCGACGATGGACGCGGCGGCCCGCGGTGCGTATCACCGGCTGGTTCGAACCCAG
Source organism: Jiangellaceae bacterium (assembly GCA_036374175.1). Taxonomy (GTDB): domain Bacteria; phylum Actinomycetota; class Actinomycetes; order Jiangellales; family Jiangellaceae; genus JASLBX01. The sequence goes on from DASUUH010000095.1 coordinate 51,964, forward strand.
GGTTTCCCGGACTGGTTCGCTCGCGTTACTCCGCTGGAAGAGATCGGTTCGCTGCCGATCGGCTCACGTCCGGCCCGGCGTGGCCTGACCGTCTCGTCGCTCGAGGACCTGCGGGCAATCCCGTGGGTGTTCGCCTGGGCGCAGACTCGCGTCAACCTGCCCGGTTGGTTCGGCCTGGGTGCGGCCCTGGAATCGGTGGGGGACGTCGGGCTGCTGCGCCGGGCCTACCACGAATGGCCGCTGTTCACGGTCATGCTCGAGAACGCCGAGATGTCACTGGCCAAGACCGACCGCCGGATCGCCGAGCAGTACCTTACGCTCGGTGAGCGCCCCGACCTGACTGAGATGATTCTGGCCGAGCACTCCCGCACGACCACCTGGGTGCTCGCCGTCACTGACCACACCCGCCTACTGGAGGACCGCCGCGTGCTGGGGCGGGCGGTCGCACTGCGCAATCCGTACGTCGACGCGCTCTCCTACCTACAGGTCAGAGCGTTACGCGCGCTGCGAGCCGAAGGCGACGACGCCGACGACACCGATGAACTGCGCCAGCTGCTGCACATTACCGTGAACGGCATTGCCGCCGGCCTGCAGAACACCGGCTGAGCCAACCCGCTCCCTGCGCCTCAGTGCCGGCCGCCGGCAGCCTGATGGATGAAGACCGCGTGGACCTGCTCGGCATTGGTGATATGCGCGATGTAGGCCCCGGTCTCGTCGAGTGCGGACTCGAGCAGTTCGGCGTCGGTGTCGTCGCCGAAGGTGATGATCGTGAGCTGGACCGGCCGGGCCGGATCGGTCGCGTCGACCAGATCGGCGGCAAGCTGCTCGATGGTGATCGAGCCGGGCCGGTCTTCGTTGCGGCCGTCGGTGAACACGATGACGTGACTCGGAATCCCCGGCCGGTAGGACTCGCGAGCATTCAGGTAAGCAGCCCGGGTCGTGTCGTACAGCCCCGTCCCGGTCTCGGTAGTGACCATCTCGTTGGCCGAGTCGCTCAGCGCCTCGCGGTGCCCCGCATCGAGCCCGGCCCGGGGAAGCAGTTCGACGTAGTCCCGCGGTGGGTCGAGCTGTGCGCCGAACTGCCAGAGTGAGAGCTCGGAGTCGTCCGGCAGGAGCTCGGCGAGTCCGAGCACGCCCTGGCGCACCAGGTCGATGAGCGGGGTGTCCGAACCGGGCGCGGGCGCCGCCATCGACCCTGAGACGTCGATCACCACGAGCACGTCGGATGTGCGTTCTTCGGTGTACCAGGTGGCGAAGACGTGATCGATCTTGTGTGTTCCCAGCACATCGAACGCGGGCGCGTCCACGGCGGGGAAGGGGTCGCCCGCCTGGTCGAAGGGTCGGCCGTCGGCGGCGCGAAGGCCGGCTGCGGCCAATGCGGCGGCAGAGTCATCTCCCGTCAGCAGGTCCAGTAACCGGTCCATCGCCGTGACGGATTCCTGGTCGGCTGTGCCGGTGACCGTCGGCAACCAGGTGTACCGCAGCATGGCTGAGTAATCGGTGCCGGCAAGCAGAGTGCGCGATCGAATAGTGGTGGCGGACTCACCGCCGTCCGCCAGAATGCTGCTCAGGGCATATTCCGCGACCAACCCGACATCGCCCTGCCTGGCCGGCATGGCATGTTCGGTGACCGTCAGGGTCGACGGGAAGGCGGTCATGAGCGCTTCGGCGGAGGCGTCCATGCCCGCGTCGAGCCAGACGGCTTCCCCGACCGCGCCCACGCCGATGAGGCCGTCCCCCGAGCCGGCCGGGTCACGGACCGTCAGCCGGGTGTCGGTGTCGGCGGTCAGCAGGCCGGCCAGATCGAGCCATCCGCCACCGGCCTGGTTCAGGCGGGCGGCGGTCGCCTGGTCGGTGACCATATAGATGGGGCTCGTGGCGACGACCGTCCCGGCTCCGGCCGCTTCGGGGTCCAGCTCCGCGGTACGGGCTACGCCGGCCCAGGCCGCGTCGTCCGGAATCCACACATCGGCAGCAGCCTCGGCAACTCGCACTTCGGCGGACTGCCCGTCCGCCACCTCGACGTCGAGCCGCACGCAGTCGCTGCCCTGGGAAAGCATGGGTTCCAGTTCGGAGAGGACGGGCTCGAACGACGTGGCCGTCACGACCCGCAATGTAGTGCAGGTGTTCACGACCACGGGGTCGGCGGGCTCAGTCGGTTCCGTTCGCGGCGTGGGCTCGGGCTCGTTCAGCAACGCGGCGGCGGTCGCGCCTATCGCTGCCCCAGCGGCCGCCAGTGCTGCTGCCAGCATCCATCTGCGCCGCTTGTTCCGCGCACGGTGTCGCGCCATGGCGTGCCCCCAGGGAGTTGACGTGTCGTTTACAACACGTGGGCCAGTTCCTACGCCTCCGCGGGTCCGTTGGCAAGTGTCTGTTCATGGCTGACGCATTATTGATGCGTACCCACGCCTACTCCGGGCTCGGAGAAGGGTGTGTCGCCCGGGGTTCTCTTGGGTAAAGGGGGAACGTGTCCATGGTCAGTCCCAGCCCGCAGCAGGCCGAAGAATCCGAACGCCAGCTCCGCCGCACTCTTGAGTGCCTTATCGGGGTTCACTTCACCGAGGGCAATGCGGTCACGGTGCTTCGAAACGGTGACGAGATCTTCCCGGCGATGCTCGAAGCGATCCGGAATGCGGAGCGCACTGTCGATTTCATGACCTACGTCTACTGGAAGGGTCAGCCGGCGCACGACTTCGCGGACGCGCTCTCCGACCGGGCCCGCGCAGGCGTCCGGGTCCGTTTGCTGATCGATGCCGTGGGCGGCTTCCAGATCGAAGATGGACTGGTCGACGCGATGGCCGAGGCAGGGGTCGACGTGCAGTGGTTCCGGTCTCCGTGGATGAAGTCCCCGTTCAAGCAGAATCATCGCTGCCACCGAAAGGTCCTCATCGTCGACGAGCGGATCGGCTTCACCGGGGGAGTCGGCATAGCCGAAGAGTGGTGTGGCGATGCCCGAGACGAGACAGAGTGGCGGGACACTCATTTCCGCGTCGAAGGCCCGGCCGTCGACGGTCTTGCCGCGGCGTTCGCTCAGGATTGGGCTGAGACCGACCGCGCCCTCTACGACGAACGTGATCGCTTCCCGGATCAGCCACAATCGGGCGAGGCTGTGATCCAGGTCGTGCGCGGGTCCGCAAGCATCGGCTGGGACGACATTCACATGGTCTGGTACGTGCTGATGCGTTTCGCCCGTCGCAGCATTCAGCTTCAGAGCGCCTACTTCTCACCCGATCAGCCGCTGATCGATGCACTCTGCGAGGCCGCCGCGCGCGGAGTCGAAGTCGACATCCTGGTCCCCGGTCCGCATGCGGATAAGCGGGTCACGCAGTTGGCGAGCGAGGCGACGTACTCCCAACTAGTCTCGTGCGGGGTGCGGGTGTGGAACTTCCAGCCCTCGATGCTGCACACCAAGGTGATGATCGTGGACGGCAGCGCCGCCCTGGTCGGATCGAGCAACGTGAACCGCCGCTCACTCGACCACGACGAAGAGGTCGCGATGGTGGTCCTGGACCAGGAGACGGTGCGGACTTTGCAGCGTCATTTCAGCGAGGACCTTGACCGAAGCCGCGCTATTGACCTCACCAGGTGGGAGAACCGTTCCGTCCGCCAGCGCGTGCTCGAAACGGCTGTCGCTCCCATTCGTCGGTGGCTGTAACTCTGGCGGCTACCTGCGCTGGTACCGGGCCCTGGCGAAGCAGTAGACCCCGAAGGCTGCTAGGCCGAGTGCGATGATCACGAGTAGCCACGGGCCGAACGGCTGCTCCTGGAGCGACTTCAGCGCTTCGTCCAGGCCGCCGGCCTCGTCCGGATCATGCTGAACCGCCGCCACGACGAACAACACCCCGACAAGAACTATGGCCACTCCCTTGGCCGCGTACCCGGTGGTTCCCAGCGCCGTGATCGCCGTTCCGCTGGTACCCGTGTCGGCGTCTGATCGCAAGTCGTCCAGGAAAGACCGGCTGATGCCCTTGTACACGTGGTAGACGCCGATGGCGACGATGCCCAGGCCGACGGCGCCCACGATCAATCGCCCTGCAGGCAGCTCGAAGACGGTCGCAGTCGCGCTCTCCTCACCACCCTGGCTGCCGCTGGACCCGACGGCGAAGCGCACAGCCAGGTAGGCGAGCGCGGCGAACAGAACGGCCTTTCCCGCGTTCTTGGCCGTGTCGCCGAGCTGACGCGCTCCGCTCGGACCTCGAGAGCCGGCGACCGCCTCGATGAGCCACCACACCGCCAATGCCGCGAAGCCCACGGCACCGGCCCACAGGACCACCTTGCCGAACGCGCTGTCCGCCAGCGTGGCCATCGCGCCGGACTGATCGGCCTGCCCCCCTCCGCCCATGGCCAGTTGCGTCGCGGTAACGCCGACCAGTAGGTGGATCACGCCGTAGACGATGAAGCCGATCCGCGCCAGCTTCTCCAGGTAACCGTTGTCGGCGGCACGCTCCGCCGACGAGGCGACCGACATCTTGTCCATCACACGCCCAAACGCCGGGCGGCCACCAGGTCGGCGACCGCGGTTCAACGTATGGATACCCGCAGGTCGTGACGCGAACCGCCGACCTGCGGTTTTGCATAACAAAGTTTTAGTGCTAAATTTGCATCCAAGCCGTCAGCCCGCTCCGAAGAAGGGGTTGAAGGTACGTCCCGAAAGACTCCAAGGAGGAGACATGTACCGCAGCACAACACTCGCAGGGGCACTGCTGGTGCCGCTTGCCCTGGCCACGGCCGGCACGGCCTCGGCCGCAAACGCCGACGAGAACGAGGCGACCGTGAGCGTCCTACACGGCGTTCCCGGCCTCACCGTCGACGTCTACGCCAACGGCGACGAACTCATCCCCGACTTCGCGCCCGGCACTCTGACCGACCCGTTGGCCTTGCCGGCGGGCAGCTACGACATCGCGATCTTCGCCGACGGCGAGGGCCCGGACGGTGACCCGGCCATCGAGGCTCCCGGCGTCGAGGTTCCCGCCGGAGCGAACGCCACCATCGTCGCGCACCTGGGCGAGGACGGGTCTCCGACCGCTTCGGTGTTCGTCAACGACATGTCCGAGCTCGCGGCCGGCGACGCCCGAGTGACGGTGCGCCACACCGCCGCTGCGCCTGCTGTCGACGTGCGGGTCAACGGCACTCCGACGTTCGAAGGCCTGACCAACCCGAACGAGGCGTCCGCTGACGTTGCCGCCGGCACCATTGAGGCCGACGTCGTGCTCGCGGGAACCGAGGACGTCGCACTGGGTCCGGCAGACCTCGAGCTGGCCGAAGGCACCAACACGATCGTCTACGCCTGGGGCAGCGCCGAGGAGCAGAGCCTGGAGTTGGCGGTTCAGACCATTGACGGGCTGCACGGCGCTCCGAGCGGAGTCCCCGGCGGTGAGGCCGGCCTCGTCGCCGGCGACCCGTCGATGACGCCATGGCTGTTCGCCGCGGCGCTGGCCGCTATGGCCGCCATCGGTGGTCTGTTCCTGCGTCGTCGTTCCGCGGCAGAGCGGGCCTGATCCCATGCGGGCCAGGAAACTCACCCGGTGGATCATGCCGCTGGTTGCAGGAGCGCTCCTGGCTCTGCTCGCCGGTTGCGCGGAGGAGGTTCGGCCCACCGCCGAGCCTCCTCCCGCACCGTCGTCCCAGGCCGATGCCACACCGGCGGTTCCCAGCCCGGTCCCTTCAACCAGGGCGGATGAGCGCACCGGCTCGGCCGCCCCGGTCGGCCGGTCCCGCGCTACTCCACCGGCTCCGCGCCAGGTGGACGCCCCGGTGTCGGTCGAGGTGCCCGCTGTGGACATCGACGCGGACGTCGTGGCGGTGGGCGCCGCCGAGGACGGGCAGATGGAATTGCCTGAAGACCCGAACGTGGTCGGCTGGTACCGATTCGGACCGGCTGCCGGTGCCGGCGCCGGCTCGGTCGTCATCGGTGGGCACGTCGATTCGCGCCGCTACGGTCTGGGCCAGCTTGCCCGATTGGCCGACGCCGAGGTGGGGGATGAGGTCGTGGTCCGTACGAACGCCGGGGCCGTCCACCAGTACACCATCGTGGACGTCCAGCGAATCCCGAAAACGGAGCTGCCCGTCGCCGACGTCTTCAGCCGAAACGGAGCAGAGCGCCTCCTTCTCATCACCTGTGCCGGTGACTTCGACGGCAGCCATTACAGCGATAACGCCATTGTCACCGCCGAACCGAAATGAGCCGTCGATGAGCCAGTCCGTTGCCACCGCTGAGCCGATCGCTGCTGCCGATGCCGATCTAGAGCTCGCCTTCCAGTTCAGTGCGGGCGACGACCTCGCCTTGGCCCGGATGTACCAGCGATACGGGGCGCTGGTCCACTCGGTTGCCGTGCGTGCCCTCGGCGATCCCGACGAGGCCGCCGACGTCACGCAGCAGGTCTTCATCGCCGCCTGGCAGGGCAGAGCCCGGTACCGGCCGGCGGCCGGCGGGCTTGCGGGCTGGCTCATCGGCATCACCCGCCACAAGATCGCCGATGCGTGGGCGACTCGCAGCAGAGAGCGCAAGATCTTGAATGGCACGGCGACAGCCACGCCGCAGATGGCCGATGGTTCGCCGTCCTCGGCTGAGCTGGTCGACCGGATGCTGCTCACCGACGAGGTGTCGCGGCTGGCCGAGCCGCAGCGCAGCATCATGCGGCTGGCGTTCTACGACGGCCTCACCCACGGCGAGATCGCATTGTCCCTGCGGATGCCGCTGGGAACCGTCAAGAGCCACATCCGGCGGTCGCTCGCGCACTTGCGGACCCGGCTGGAGCTTGATCAGGCGGCCTGATGGCCGTCGGGCCCGGAACCGGACGCGGTCCTATGGCGCGGTGAATGGCGCCAAAGACCGGTTAGTGCTAAATAAGGGAGGTGACTTCGATGAACGACGCGTTGATAGATCTGCGCGAAGCGGCCCAGCGGCTCGGGGTCCATTACATGACCGCCTACCGATATGTGCGAATGGGCCGGCTGCCCGCTACCCAGGACGGCGGCCGATGGCTTGTCGATCCGAAAGACCTAGCTCGGCTGCAACCCGGTCGCTCCCAGTCGGAAGCGCGGCGCGGCCATGCGCAGCCTGAGCCCTACCGGGAGCGGTTGCGGGACCGGATGCTGGCCGGCGATGAAGCCGGCGCGTGGAAGCTCGTCGAGACCTTCCTGGTGTCTGGCGGAAACCCGCAGGCCGCGCTGCTGGACGTGCTCGCACCGGCCATGCGAGAAATCGGTAACGGGTGGGAACGCGGAGAGCTCAGCGTCGGTGACGAGCATCGAGCCACCGCGGTGGCGCTCCGGCTGGTGGGCCGGCTCGGTCCGATGTTCGTCCGCCGAGGCCGGCCGCGAGGCACGGTCGTCGTCGCATCCGCACCGGGCGACTCGCACGCTCTGCCGACTGCGATCGTCGCCTCGGTGCTGAGAGGGCACGGTTATGCCGTCGTCGAGTTGGGCGGCAACACACCGGAGGGCAGCGTCCTTGCAGAGGTAGAAGCCGCCGGTGGGCGGCTGCGTGGCGTGGTGCTCAGCGTCAGCTCCCGGGATCGGCTCGAGGCCGCCCAGGCAGTGGCCGCCGCGGTCCGCTCGGCCGCGCCCGACACGCCGGTGCTGATCGGTGGTCCGGCAGTCGTTTCGGAGCACGAAGCGGCCGAGGCGGGCTCCGACGGGTTTGCGGCCGATGCGGCCGGCCTGGCCGCCCTGCTCTCGGCGCCGCGTCGCAGGTCTGCGTGACCCGTCGCTCGCGGACATCTGACGCCGGTGCGGTCGGCACGCATCGGTACTCTGGACGCCGTGTGGCGGGTGAGCCGAGTCGCATCGACCGCCTCGACGAATGCCGATGTCGCTGACGCTGCGCGGGCCGGCGAACCCGAGGGGTACGTTCTCGTCGCGGACGAGCAGACGGCCGGCCGCGGCCGGCTAGGCCGCTCATGGTCGTCGCCGCCTGGCACGAGCCTGTCGGTGTCCGTGCTGCTTCGGCCGTCCGGGCCGCCCGCGACCATGTGGTCGTGGTTGCCACTGCTGGTCGGCGTCGCGACGGTGGAGGCCGTCCGAGCCGTTTCGGCGGCCGACGCCGTACTCAAGTGGCCCAATGACGTCCAGCGCGACGGGCGCAAGCTGGCCGGCATTCTCGTCGAGCGGGTCGAAACACCGGTGGGACCCGCAGCCGTGGCGGGTGTCGGCATGAACATCACCTCGGCCCCCGAGCCCGCGGCGTCACTCGCCGACACCGGCGTTACCAGGGACGAAGTCCTGGACGCGCTGCTGTCCCGGCTCGCGGACTGGTACCAACGCTGGCTGGCCGAGCCCGGCGGGTCGGGCCTGGCCGCGGCGTACCGCCTGGCCTGCGGAACGCTCGGGCAGCCGGTCAGGGTGGAGTTACCAGGCGGCAGCGCCATCACCGGCCGCGCCGTCGGAATCGACGACGCAGGGCGGCTGGTCCTGTCGACCTCGGCAGGAGAACGAATCGTCGGTGCGGGCGAGATCGTCCACCTTCGGCCGCACTGACGCGTGCCAGGATTCCAGGTATGGTCCGACCGCCGAGCCCGGATGATCTCGAACGCCTCCTGCTTGGAGCGCCGCGCGCCTACACCCGCGAACAGGTCGCCAAGGAGGTCGGGCTGACGGTCGACGAGGCTCGGCTCTACTGGCGTGCTCTCGGGTTCGCCGATGTGGGTGCGGCCGCCGCTGCGTTCACCATCTGGGACATCGAAGCGCTCCGCGGCGTGATCGAACTGGTGCGGTCCGACACGATCGACGAGTCCACCGCCCTCAACCTGGTGCGGGCCCTCGGCAGAATGACCGGACGACTCGCCGAGTGGCATGTCGAGACCCTCGCCTCGATAGTGGAGGCCGAGCAGGAGTCCTCGGCCGGCGGCGAGGGCGGACTCCGCCTCGCCTACGACTTCGGGGTACGGCTGCTGCCCGAATTCGAGCGCCTGCTGATCTATGCCTGGCGCCGCAAACTCGCCGCTGCGGCCGGCCGGCTGGTCGCGATGGGCGATCTGGGTGAGACGTCGGTCCTCAGCGCCCCGGCGACCGTGGGCTTCGCCGATCTGGTGTCGTTCACGCGCCTGTCCCGGGGGCTGCCCGTCGACGAACTGGCTGACCTGGTGGAGGAGTTCGAAGCCACCACCCACGATGTGATCGCCGATGGCGGCGGACGCGTGGTCAAGACTCTCGGCGACGAGGTGTTGTTCGTGGCCGACGATCCGGGCGTGGCGGCTGCTGTCGCCTGTGATCTGGCAACAGCCATCGGTGGGAATCCCGCTCTACCCGACGTCCGGGTCGGATTGGCCACTGGGCCGGTCGTGGCGAGATTCGGCGACGTCTTCGGCACACCGACGAATCTGGCGGCGCGACTGACCGCGATGGCGGGCCGCAATAGCGTGCTCGCCGACTCGGTCACGGCGGAGGCGCTTGCCGATCACCCGGACTTCGCATTGCGGGCCCAACCGGCCGGCAAGGTGCGAGGGCTCGGCGTCGTCGCACCCTACGAGGTCGCTCGCCGCGTCAAGACACCACCGCCGTGATCGACTCTGGCCACGGCGATGATCACTCGTCGCCCTGTGCCTCGGCGAGTTGTTCGCGGAGCACGTCGTTCTCGGCTTCGAGTTCGAGCACGAGGCCGACGCCTGCCAGGTTGAGCCCGATCGCGGTGAGTTCGGCGATCCGCTGGATGCGTCGGATGTCCTGATCGCTGTACCGCCGTGTGCCGCCGTCGGTGCGGGCAGGGTCCACCAGCCCCTTGGTCTCGTAGAGGCGTAGCGTCTGCGGCCCGATCCCGGTCAGTTCCGCAGCGACCGAGATCGAGTACAGGCCTTGTTCCGGACTGGGCACGCTCATGGGCTGTATCACCTCGGTGTGTCCGGCGTCCACACGACCGGGCCGGGACGGATGGCCGGCTCGGGATGGCCGCCCCGGGCACGTGTGCCTACCGGGGAAGCCGACGGTGGGATGTCGGGACGCCGCACTCGGGGAGTGGTCCTGGCACGGGATGCCCGCAGCTGGTCGTACGCCTCGCGGGTCGCAGGATCGCCGAGTACCTCGCGAGCCGCGACCAACCGCTCGAATTCGTCAGCCGCCTGCGGATTGCCGACATCGGCGTCGGGATGGCTGGTGCGGACCAGCCGCCGGTAGGCCCGGATGATCTCGTCATGGGTGGCGTTTTCGCGTACACCGAGAACGGCGTAGTAGTCGCGCCCGAAGTCAGCACGACGCCGGTTGGCGCTCACGGTGAACCTCCATAATCTATGGCTTGACACATAGATTTGATGTGTGTTACATAATAACTAACCTCTGCCATTGAAGGCTACAGCCAGCACTGTAGGAGGTGTAGCAATGTTGATGCGCACTGATCCGTTCCGTGAGCTCGACCGGCTCACCCAGCAGTTGCTCCGGCCGAGCAACGGAGTCCTCGTCATGCCGATGGACGCGTACCGGCAGGACAACATGTTCTACATCAGTTTCGACCTGCCTGGCATCGACGCGGACTCTGTCGACGTCACCGTCGAGCAGAACGTGTTGACCGTCCAGGCGCGGCGGCCGGCGATGGAAGGCGTTGACTGGACCGTCGCCGAGCGTCCGACCGGTTCGTTCAGCCGCCAGATCTTCCTTGGCGACACGCTGGATGTCGAGAAGCTCGAGGCCGATTACACCGACGGCGTCCTGACAATCCAGATTCCGGTGCTCGAAGCGGCGCAGCCGCGCAAGATCCAGATCGCGCACGCCAGCGAGCGCAGGGAGATCACCGGCTCCTAGCCGGACGGGGATTGGTGCGGCGGGGCCTGCTTCGGTCCCGGCAACGGCGTACTCTGGCGCAGGGAAGGAATGACTCTACGTACGGAGGAGGCCCCGCAGCGCCATGTCGCCAGGCAGGGTCGGCGCAGCCGAGCGGATCGCGCTCGTCATCGAACGGCTCCTCGGCGCGCCCAGCCCGCTGCGGATCCGGGCGTGGGACGGAACCGAAGCCGGCCCGCTGGGCGTCCCTACGCTGATCGTCAGATCGCGGCGGGCGATCCGGCGGTTGCTGTGGCACCCGAACGAGATCGGGCTTGCCCGCGCGTGGGTCGTCGGCGAGATCGATGTCGACGGCGACCTCGAGGCTGCGCTCGGCTCATTGGACGCCATCGGGCGCGATCTCGCCGGCCGACGGCATCTCACGCCGCTCGAGCGGGCGGAGGTGTATCGCGCCGCCGTCCTGCTCGGAGCGGTGGGCCCGGCGCCGATGGCACCGCCGGAAGAGGCCGACCTGGGTGGCGACCGGCACTCTAAGAGCCGCGACAAAGATGCGATCAGGCATCACTACGACGTCGGCAACGAGTTCTACGGACTGGTCCTCGGCCCCTCGATGGTGTACTCGTGCGCCTACTGGGCCGAGCCGGACGATGCCGCCTACACACTCGAGGATGCTCAGCGCGACAAGCTTGAACTGATCTGCCGCAAGCTGGGCCTGCGTCCTGGCCTGCGGCTGCTGGATGTGGGCTGCGGGTGGGGAGCGCTGGTCATTCATGCCGCACGCGAGCATGGCGTCCGCGCTGTCGGCATCACCTTGTCGCAGGAGCAGGCCGAGTACGCCCGCAAGCAGGTCGTCGCTGCCGGACTGACCGACGAAGTCGAGATCCGCGTCCAGGATTGGCGCGACGTCGACGATGCACCTTTCGACGCGATCGCCAGCATCGGGATGGCCGAGCACCTCGGTGCGGAGAAGTGGGCCGAGTACGCGGGCCGGCTGCGCGACCTCCTCGTCCCCGGCGGCCGCCTGCTGAACCACCAGATCGTGCGCAAACCCGGCGCCAAGCGCACCGGCCGCACGTTCATCGACGCATACGTCTTCCCCGACGGCGAGTTGCTGCCGCTCGGCGACGTGGTCACCGCCATCGAGAGCGCCGACCTCGAAGTCCGTGACGTTGAGAACCTGCGCGAGCACTACGCTCGGACGCTGCGTCAGTGGGTCGCCAACCTGGAAAGCTCCTGGGACCGCGCGGTCGGGTTGGCCGGTGCCGGCCGGGCTCGAGTGTGGCGGCTCTACATGACCGGTTCGGCGCTGTCCTTCGACGCCGGACGGATCGGCATCACCCAGGTGCTGGCCGTCCGCAAGCATGACGACGGTCGCAGCGCCATGCCCATGACCCGAACGCTCTGGTTGGGAGTCCAGTGAGCCTCATCGCCGTCACCGTGATCGGCCACGACCGGCCGGGCATCATCGCCGATGTGACCGCGGTGCTCGCCGACCTCGGACTCAACCTCGAGGACTCCACGATGACGCTGCTGCGGGGGCACTTCGCGATGATGCTGATCTGTGCCGGGCCGCCGTCACCGCCCGAGGTCGAGAAGGCGCTGGAACCGCTGACGGCGGACGGCTCGCTTCAGGTCTCCGCGCGCGAGGTGCCTCCCGAACCGGACCCCGGCGCGACGGGCGTGCCGTACGTACTGACGGTCCATGGCGG
>DASUUH010000096.1:0-5460 GCA_036374175.1 Jiangellaceae bacterium
CGAAGGGACCAGAGCGCTCCCGCCATCACACGTTCTTCCAACGGCAGCACGAAGAGATTAGGCAGTAGTGGAAGTCGACGACCCGAACTCACCGCTGGCGCTGGCCCCGGGACGACCAACGGCCACCAGAATGTCAACAAGGACCGCAGCGAGCGTACAAGCGGCCGATCAGTGGCCGAAGTTGAGGATATCCGGCGGTGGGTCCGGGCAGCGGCAGCTTCCGGTGACCGCGTGACCGGCGAAACCGTTGGACGCTGGCTTGGCGTGTCCGCCCGCACGGGACGTCGACGACTTTCGGCGGTGCTCGACGAGGACCCCGAGCTGGCCGATGTGATTGGGCAAGCCCGTGTGGAATGAGGCTCGAGCTCCCTGTCAACGGCAGCCTCGGGCGGCACGCTGCATGCTCACGAGCCAGTGGCGCAGTCGTCCATCGGTCGACGGTGCAGCCCTCCGTTGGCTGGCGCACATACCCATGTCCCAGGCGTCTTGCGCAGTAGTCGCCGCGGCGGCCGGCACACAGCCGCGAGCCGGATCGTAAGCCGTGTCACAGATGGCCGGAGTCACCGGCGATACCGTCCACAGACTGCGGCTGTCGGCAGGCAGGCCAGTCAGCCCGGTGAGGCGCCGAAGCCACTCGCATCGACAGGAGCATGGAATGAGCGAACTACCCGCGCTGAACTTCTACCCCGACCCAGCCCGTTACGCAGCCGTCCCGGCCGTGGCATACGACGAGCGCAGCCCTCGGATGATGGACGCGATCCAGTCGCAGGGCTTCTTCACTGATGAGATTCGCGGCGGCGTCCACTACGCGACCGATGGTTGGTACTTCATGCTGGTGGTGGAACACGACAACGGGGTCGTGGTCGTCGATGCGCCACCGACGCTCGGGCCGGATTTCCTCGGTGGCAACATCCTCAAAGCCGTGCGCGAGATCTCGGATAAGCCGATCACCCATGTCATTTACAGCCACCACCACCGCGACCACATTGGTGCGGCCAACGTGTTCCCCGATGATGTGACGATCATCGCGCAGCGTGAATGCGCTGCCTACGTCAAATCCGCCAAGGACCCGCAACGACCAGTGCCGACGGTCGTGTTCGAGGACTCATACGCGCTGAGCGTAGGCGGCCAGAAACTCCAACTGGACTACCACGGCAATATCCACTGTCCGGGCAATATCTTCATCTACGCACCAGCGCAACAGATCTTGATGAACGTGGACGTCATATTTCCAGGATGGGTGCCGTTTAGCAGCCTGGCGATGGCATCGGAGCTGCGAGGGTTTCGACGCGGACACGATGTGGTCCTCGGCTACGACTTCGATGTGTTCGTTCCGGGCCATCTAACCCGCCTCGGCACACGCAGTGACGTGGAAGTTCAACAGCAGTACGTCCAAGACCTCGTCGACACCGCCATGAAGTACCTCGATGACGTCTCACCAGCCCGCAACGCCTTTGGTGTCGAACCGAGCTTCATGAACACCGCCGAGCGAGTCGGCGGCCTGCAGAACGCGTGGCTGGTGTTCGATACCTATCTCAACGCGGTGGCCGAGAAGGTGGCGGACGAGGTCCTGCCACGCTGGATCGACAGGCTGGCGGGCGCGGATGTGTTCACCCGGTCTCACGCCTGGGAAGTCGTCGAGCGCTTGCGGATCGACGCATGAGGTCGAGAATTATGCCCTCGTGCGGAATCGGGGACGAGCCCACAGCTCAAGTTGAGCGCGAAGCCCGTGATGGTGGCCGCGATCTTCGGCCTTAGCGCCGAATTCAGGCGTTGTTGGGGCCTGACCGGTCAGGTGGGCACCTCCGGTCGTGCTGTCACAGGTCGCCGGCTTGGGCGGTGAGTTCCGGGCCGTTGAGGATGGTAATTCGGCCTCGGCCGAGGCGGACTATGCCGCGGTCGGCGAAATCGCCGAGCACCTTGGTGGCCGTTTCGCGCGACGTACCGGCCAACTCGGCGATCTGCTCGTGAGTAATGGCGATCACCTGCCCACGCGGAGTGAGAACGTGGCGCCGCTGCTGCCCGGCCAGCGTATGGAGCGTGCCGGCCACCCGCTGGGGCACGCTCTTGAAAAAGCTGTCCGAAAGCCGACGCTCCATCTCGGCGAGCCGCTTACCAAGGTTCTCAGCAATACGAGCAGCAATGCGCGGATCGGAGAGCAGGAAGCGATGGACGTCCGCCCGGCTCATCACGCATACGACTGTCTCTTCCATCGCCTCGGCGAAGTTGTCGTACATGCGCTGGCCAAGCAGCACCATCTCGCCGAAGATCGTCCCCGGGGTGATGAGTGCTGTCGTAAGCGCCTTCCCGTCCGGTGAGACCCGGAACACGCGAACCCGCCCTCGCTTGAGAATGAAGAGCGCCTCGATCGGATTGTGCGGTGAGTACAGAAGCTCGCCCGCTGCGAAGGTCTTACGGGGCGCGGCGGCGTCCATGGCGTCCATCTCAGCCTTGCTGAGGTCGCGGAAGATGTCGACCTCGGCCATACACCAAGCCTTGACCTCGAGTGTTCCCACTCGCTCCACGTCTGAGACCTCCTCGCGCCGACCTGGAGCCCACGGTGGGGGCTGGTCGGCTTGGCCGGTCCGGTGGAGGGCATCGAGTCCCTCCACCAGACAGTACCTCTCCTCGGATGTGGACATCAGACCTGCTGACGGTTTGTCATTGTTCGGTCCGGCAGCGCTCGCGGACCTGCGGCAGCCGGTGTGATCGTCACGTTGAGCCCCCCGTTGTTTAGGACGACGCGATCAGGTTAGACCGAAGCGAGCTACCGCTAAGTGACGGCGCTCACGTTCGCCTGGAAGCGCGATGCCCGCGTTCCGCCTCAGCTTTGATCACCGCCACCGACTCGGCGGCGGTGCGCCGTGCTCACGTCACTGTTACGAGCTCGCTGCTCTCATACCGTGTCTAGCTGTCCCGTACGTGACCGTGGTCACCGACGCCAGTGCCCGTCGGGCTGAGCCTGGAGAGGGAAGCCCGACGTGGGAGGCGAGGCAACGATGGCGCCGAGAAGACGATGGGCGACCGGCGCGGCGGCCGCCGTGAGCCTGATCCTCTTGCTGGCAGCGTGCGTGGGGACTGAAGGCCCGGACGATGCCGGCGATAGCGCGACTGCGGACCCGGGCGTCGATTCGGACGATAGGGTCGCTGACGCTCCTGAGCCCGTTCAGCTGCCGCAGGCCGCGAGTGGCCCGCGGGAGGACGTGCCGTCCGCGTTGCGTGACATGACTGACAGTGCGTTTCCGGAGCCGCTGATCGACCCGGCGGAGATCCTGTCCGGTGGTCCGCCGCCGGACGGCATTCCGGCGATAGACACCCCTACGTTCGAGCGGGTGTCCGACGTGGACTGGCTGGCGGACGATGAGGCGGTGCTGGCGATCGAGATCGACGGCGATGCGCGGGCTTATCCGTATCAGATCTTGACGTGGCACGAGATCGTGAACGACACGGTCGGCGGGATCCCGGTGGCGGTCACGTACTGCCCGCTGTGCAACTCCGGTGTCGGCTTCGATCGGCGGGTCGGTGACAAGGTGCTCGATTTCGGCACATCCGGGCGGCTGTACGCCAGCAACCTGGTCATGTACGACCGGCAAACCGAATCGCTGTGGCCGCAGCTGACCGGCCAGGCAGCCGTCGGTGTGATGACCGGGACGCAGCTGGCGTTCGTTCCGGTGTTCCCGGTCGGCTGGAGGGATTTCCGCGAGGCGCATCCGGATGGTTGGGTGCTGTCCCGGGACACCGGGTACTCCAGGGACTACGGCCGCAACCCGTATCTCGGGTATGACGCGGACCCGGGGCGGGACCCGTTGTTCGGTGCGCCGACCGACGATGAGCGGCTGTTCCCGCTGGAGCGTGTCATCGCCCTGGAGGGTGTCGGCGAGACGGTGGCGGTGTTGCGCAGCCTCGTCGAACAAGCCGGAGTGCTCGCCGAGACGGTCGGCGGCCAACCGCTCGTGCTGTTGTTCACCGAGGGTCAGAACTCGGCACTGGAGGCGCCATCGGTGGCCGAGGGACGCGATATCGGCACGGTCGCGGTGTTCGACCCCACGGTGGACGGCACCGTGCTGACCTTCGCGGCCAGCGGCGACGGCCGGTTCACGGACACCCAGACCGGGTCGAGCTGGACCATTCGCGGCCGAGCCGTCGACGGACCCCTGACCGGCGAGCAGCTGGCGGGTTATCCGTTCATCGACACCTTCTGGAAGAGCTGGGTGGCGTTCGCGCCGGACACCCGGCTGGTCGATTGAGAGGATTGTTGATGCGACGTCTGGCCGGCAACGTCGTCGTGCTTGTCGTGTTGTTGGCGGCGTGCGGGTCCGATGACTCGGGGACGCAGCCAACGGGTCCAGCCGAGGAGCGGGACGTGGCATCCGGTACGCAGCAGACGCCAGACGTGGCTGCCTCATTCGAGATCGTCGCGTATCAGGGTTCGGAGGCGCTTGGGGGTTCTGAGATCGATTTCGCGTCGCTGCTGGGCCATGGGACGCCGGTGATCCTGAACTTCTGGGCGGCGCAGTGCCCGCCCTGTCTTGCCGAGATGCCGTGGTTCGAGTCGGCGTGGCAGGACAGCGACGGCGGTGTGCTGCTGGTGGGGGTCGATGTCGGCCCATTCACCCAGCTCGGCACGAACGAGCAGGGCGCCGAGCTGCTCGCTGATCTGGGGATCACCTATCCGGCGGCCTACGCAGCCGACGACGCGCCGCTGCGCCAGCTGTCCGTGACGAGCATGCCGACCACCGTGTTCTTCGACGGGGCCGGCCAGATCGTCGACAAGCACGGCGGGTTGCTCACCGAGCAGCAGATCAGGGACTGGTTCGCGACTCTGTCCGGTGATGCACCGTGATACACAAGCCGATCCTGGACGGTACGGGCCCGGACAGCACGGCGCGCGAATCAGTCCGGCGCCGCCGGATCGCTGCGCTGACGGCTGTGGTGGTCACGCTCCTGGTCGCGGTCGGCGGAGCACTGCTGACCGAGGACTCGGTCGGCGGGCTGAATGTGGCCGTCGAACGAGTGTCGTCCTGGTTCGGCAACACGATCGACGACCTCGGCTCGGTTGTGCCGTTGGGTTTTGCGTTCGCTGCCGGGACGGTGTCCGCGTTCAACCCGTGCGGATTCCCGTTGCTGCCGACGTACCTCGGGCTCTTCCTCGCAGAAGGGTCCGGCTCGTCCGCCACGCCGGTGCGGCGGCTTGGCCGTTCGCTCGCGGTCGGCGGCACGGTCACCGCCGGCTTCGTGCTGTTGTTCACCGCCGCCGGTCTGATCTTCGTGCTGGGAACCAATGCCCTGATCAGCTGGCTGCCCTGGCTGGCGTTAAGCCTGGGCGTAGCGCTGGTGTTTGCCGGCGGCTACCTGATCGCCGGCGGATCGGTGTATACGTCGCTGCCGGAGCGACTTGGTGCGCGCATCGGCCTCGACCGGCGTGGCCTGCCGGCCTACTTGTTGTTCGGGCTGACCTAC
>DASUUH010000097.1:0-2327 GCA_036374175.1 Jiangellaceae bacterium
GTGAACAGGGACATGAACGCCGGCACATAGAGGACGAGCTTGCCGGCTGGGAGAAGTAGGTCGTGGATCTGCCGCAGGGCCGCCGCGTCGTCCTCAATGTGCTCGAGCACGTTGAGCGAGTAGACAGTGCCGAAGCGCTGCTGGTCACAATCGTCGAGGCGAGCCACGGCGGTGATGCCATCGTCGTTCATCCGAGCTCGCAGGGCGGAAGCCGGTTCGACGCAGCTGACCTGTAACCCGTGAGCTCGCAGGGCGCGAGCGTGTAGCCCTGCGCCGGCGCCGAAGTCGAGGACCGGCTGCCCCGGATCCGCCTCGCGCCGCACACAGTCGACGAGGAAACGGTTGTAGTTGTCCGCCGACGCCATTGCCTCGAGGTTCTCGGCACCGGTCGGTGGCTCCGGCTCGCCGCCGGGCTGTACGGACGATGACGGAGGACCGGCACTGGCAGCCCGCACCGCGGTCAGCAGGCGACGTCCGGCAAAGACCATGGCGATGCCGAGGCTCGCCGTCCCCGCGAGGCCGATGACCAGACCCGCGCGGCCGAGTTCGCGCATGGCGCCGAACTGCCACAGACTGAGATAACGCAGGTAGTTGAGGCCGTCGTCGTCGCCCGCGTAGCGATGCTCGATCGAGTATTCGGCAACCGGCACAACCAGTTCAAGTTGCCGGATGATCGAGGGACTGGCCAGTGGCTGGGTGTCCAGCAAGTGGGTCTCCGGTGGCACGGGTGGCGTTTCCAGCTGCTGAGTCTGGGTGGATACGACCAGCGCCGGAAGCGAGACAATGAAGCCGGCGGCGAACAGTAGGGCCACAACGCGGGTCCGGCGAACCGTGGTCATCCACGGCCCGATGGCCGCAAGCGCCAGCAGGACGGCCGGCAGGAGTAGCCGGGGGCCCCAGCTCCACCCGCCGTGCCAGGCGAACCAGGTCGCCGTAAGCCCGAACGTGATGGCGACATAGGCGACGATCAGTACCGTGACCGAACGATCGTGCCGCCACAATCGCAGCAACGCCGCTGGGAGCAGCAGGACGATCGGCGCGAACAGAACCACGCTCTTCAGCGGATCAACGAGCAGGCCGGCCGCGCCCTCGAGGAACGGGGTCGTCATGCCGACGTCCTCGTACCCCATCTCGAGTGGGTTGCCGAACCGCAGCCAGTTGTAGGCGAAGGTCAAACTAACGCCCGGTAGCAGACCACCGCAGAGGCGTACCACCGCCCGGGGACCTTGCATCCGCCAGGTCACCGCGGCAGCCACCGGTACAAAGATCAGGTTCTGCGGACGGGTGAGGATCGCCATGCCGAGCGCGAGGCCGGCCCACCCCGGCCGGCGCGCTAACAGCCGTTCCACCATCATGACGAGGGCCAATGCGGCCAGCGGCTCAGAGAAGAACTCCTTGCCGTACGGAAGCGCAAACGTACCCGCGACCGCCCCCACCGCCACGAGCGTCGCGGGGCGAACGCGGGCACCGAGGCGCCGGCCCAACAGGTACACGGCAACGGCCAGCGCTCCGGTCACGAAGGCCATCGTCGCGGCCGCTGTGGCCTCGAGGAGGGGTCCAGGGTCTTCGAAGAGGGCCGCGATGGGACGTACAGGCAGGTAGGGCACCGCTGCAAGCAGCGAAAGCCCTAGCCCGTACCTGCTGTACTCAAGGCCACCGCGGCCGGGCAGTGTGTTGAGCTCGGGGTCGACGGCAATCGACCCACGCTCGATCAAGGACTCGGTGACGCCGTACATGGTCCGTCCGTCATAGCCGGTGATCGCACCTTCCTGCACCAGTAGGAATGCGGCGGTCACCAGGACGAACAACCACAGGGCTACTCGACGGTGAGCTTGGCGGTCTTGTAATAACTGCCGGCTCAGCTCAGGCCCGCGCTTGGGCTCTGTGGCAACCGGCGTCGATCTCAAGGGCCCCCCATGCTTATCCACCCGGCCAGACGCAGGTTCCCGCCGTGGCGGCCGGGTCACGGCTTGTCAGAACGATAGCGCCGCCCAGCCCGGATGGACACGACTTCGCTGAAGTCGGTCCGGCGGAACACCAACACGGCAAGCAACGGCACACCGACGGCGCCGAGCCAGGTCAGCAGAAAGAAGGTAGGACGGCCGATGACCTCGTCGACGTAAAGGGAGTCAAGCGGCGCGACGAGGCGGGAGCCCAACGACATCGCAACCACGAGGATGAGCAGGATTCCGGAAGGTGACAACGCGAGGAAGGCGACCGGCATGACGACGTACCACGGCCAGTACGCAGGTGATAGCAGGATGTAGATCACCATGAGGACGGCCATCCGGCGGAGCAGGTCGGTCGGCGTCCTCACCCACACTGCG
>DASUUH010000098.1:0-3540 GCA_036374175.1 Jiangellaceae bacterium
AGGCGCTGAACAACCTGATCAAGCGGATCAAACGCATCGGCTTCGGGTTCCGCAACTTCGGCAACTATCGAGTCCGCGCACTGCTCTACGCCGGCAAACCCAACTGGCGAGTACTGGGCTCCATCGTCGTCCAATGAACCCAACACCCCGCCAGGATCCGAAGACCCCTTCTGACCTGCGGAGATGGCTCTGGCTGTCGGACGGGCTCTCACTTTGGTCGCTCTGGTCGCATGCATTTCGTGCCAAAGCCATGCCACGCGTTGAGTGGTGAGCCCTCGCAATAGTTCCATTGGCCCTGATTCGGCACGCCTAGCGACCCGGTCATCGGTGGCTGGCGACTCGACGCCGCCAACCACGCGAATGTTGTTCGGACGTCGTGCACCGATCCCGGGGTCTGGCAGGTATCCGGTCGATGACGGCTATCTGTTCATCCACGAGCGGTCGCCCAACCCCGCTACGGGGCGCTGTTGGCTGCGGGTGGAGGTGAGACGATGTGATGCGCCGCCTTGGTCGACGCGATCACGCAGTAGGCGCCATGACCGGACGTCCGAAGAACTCGCGCGCCGAGGCGGGACGTATGCCCGCTGGACCTGCAATAACGCGAGTGATCAACGCTCGGCGATGTCGCTGCTGAGTGCTGGCTTCACGTCGAGAATCGGGGTTCCGTCCACTGCCTCGAGTTTCCACACAAGGATCCTGCAGCCGTCGATCGAGACCACTACCACTCGGTGCAGCCCGATCGGATTGGGTCGGTGCGGTGAGCGAGTGCTGAACACGCCCTGCTCCAATCTGGACACATCGCCACGTGGGTGGGCGCGCAACCCATCGCGTCGAGCCAGATGGAGCCAAGTGATCACGATGATCTCGTCACCGGGACGGATCCCGTCCAAGCCGTCAAGCACCGCCGAGTCGAACACGAGCCGCGCGTCCGGAGCGCCTTCATCACCCTGCCGTGGCGCGGCCTGCAGGTCGGTCAGGACAGACTCGACCGTCCCGATCGGGTTCAACTCCATATTCACGAGGCTGGCACCTCCGGCGTCACTGTCCTACCTCACGCCACTCGTCATGCAGAAGTGGGTGCGAATCACTCGGCCAGTGATCGGGACTGGAAACGCGCGAGGCGCGGATTCCGTGGCCATTAGGGCGAACACCCTCACCAGAACACCGATCAGCATGGCCAACCCGAGCCCGATCCCGAGCGCCCAAGCCCAGTTCCTCCGCCGCCGTGTGCGCCGCAGCGGTGCTGCTACCGGTGTGCTGCGGCAGCCTGCTGCCGATCGCGAGCCTCGAGGTGGTCAGCCATAGTGCGTTCTCAGGGTCGTCGGAAACATCAGACCCTCCTTTGATCTTTCTGGTTCAGCCGACGGCGGCTGGTTCAGTCTTGTGGTCACGTTGTTCGAGGTATCTGGCCGGCTGTGCCCCTTCGACGTCGGGGAGCAGGCTGGATGTTGCTGCCGGCGCAGCGCCACGACGAGTTCCAGGTCGCCTACCGCGCGCGGCGCCGGACGCAGCCGATGACGACGGCCGCTGGAGACGTGCCCGGGGTGTGGGCACTCGTCCCGTCGATCGCCTTCCTGGCTCACTCTGCCGTCAACGGCTCAACTGGCCGTGATCGGTCGCCGCACCCTCAGCGCCGCCCACCTAGGCGAAGGCTGACAATGCCGTCACGACGCCATGTCGATCCGCTCGGGCACTGTGAGTTGAGGCAGCAGGACATGAACGATGGGGCCGATCGCGACGGCGTACAGGACGGTTCCGGAGCCGACGGTGCCGCCGAGGTGCCATCCGGTCGACAGCACGCTCAGCTCGATCGACGTGCGTACCAGCCGAACGGACCGGCCGGTACGGGCGACGAGCCCGGTCATCAGGCCGTCCCGAGGCCCGGCCCCGAGGCGCGCACCGATATAGGCGGCCGTCGCGACCGCATTGAGCAGCACACCTGAGATAAGCAACGCGATACGCCACACAATCGGATCCGGGGCGTGAATCGCGGCGAGCGCCGCGGCCACAGCGAGACCGATGACGATCACGTTGCTGATCGTCCCGAGCCCTGGCCGCTGTCGCAGCGGGATCCAGACCAGCAACACCAGCGCACCTACCACGATGGTCACCTGGCCGAATGTGAGGGGCAGCCGGTCGGCCAGGCCTTGGTGGAAGACGTCCCATGGATCAAGGCCGAGATCGGCGCGGACCATAAGGGCCAGGCTCACCCCGTAGAGGACCAGTCCGGCGTACAGCTGAACCAGGCGACGCGTCATGGCGTTCTAACCTGCCTGGCCCAATGGCCCGTTCTGGGCGTGTCGTTCCGTGGCCTTGCTGGCAAGGTTCATCGCGATCGTGTCCAGCATCAGGTGCCTCCTTCCTGAACGGGGCCGGTGGAGGCCCGCACAATTGGAGTGGTGCCGAAGGTGAATGGTCCGGACACGTCTGCTCCTTTAAGAGTCTGGGGTCGGTGACGTCATCGATCCTGATCCGCCGAGGTTGCCTTCGCGCCGGCAATTTGGCCGGGTCGTACGCTGGGATCTTGGTGTTGCGGAGGCCAACGCGCCTTCGTCCCGATGATTGCCATCCTGGTGCCCACGATCACCGTCATCTGGTCCTTCTTGCCAGGCGCCCCGTCGAACCACGCCCCGACCGCGTACTAACGAGCCGCAGCAAACGACTGCCGTCCACCAAACCCACACACTCTTAACCATGGGCAGCGGCGTGCTCTTACCAAGGCTCAGGGCACGCCGCTGCCGATCTTCGCGGAGCGAAATCAGGTTCCAGTGTTACTGGCCTGCCGCGTCCAGGTGGACCTGGGCGAGTTCGGTGCGGGAGCTGATGCCGAGTTTCCGGAAGACGTTGCGCAGGTGAAAGGCGACGGTGCGCGGGCTCAGGAACAGCTGTGCGGCGACTTCGCGGTTGCTCAAGCCCCGTGCGACGAATCGCGCGATCTGTATCTCCTGGGGGGTGAGCTGTTCCGTGGTGCTGGGGCTGCGTCGGCGTGCCGTCTGGCCGCTCGCTCGAAGCTCCACCCGCGCTCGCTCGGCCCATAGATCAGCTCCCAGCGTCTCGAAACCGTCGAGTGCGCGACGCAAGTGCTCACGCGCGTTGGTCCGGCGTCGGTTGCGGCGCAGGAACTCGCCGAAGGCAAGTTCGGTGCGGGCGTGCTCGAAGGGACGGGCGGCCTGGGCGTGCGCTTTGAGTGATGCCTCGAAGAGGTGCTCGGACTCCTGTTCATGGTCCGCGAGGAGCGCGCGCCCGTGCAATGCGACAGCGCGTGCCCAAGCGCCCGGGCCATTGCCTGCCCAGGCTTCGAACCCGTCGACCCACTCGCGCGCAGTTTCCGGCACGTCGGCGCGGACCGCAGCCTCGATCCGGTCGAGTCCCGCCCAGAGCACCGCACCCGTCGCGGCAACTTTCTGGGCGTGCAGGAGCGCCTCCTCAGGCCGGCCGAGCCCCAGCTCCAACAGCGCCATGGCCCAGTCGGCGAACTCGGCGACCAGCGTGAAGCGGCGGGTGAGGGCGAGCTCGCGACCCTCGGCGACCAGCGACCGG
>DASUUH010000099.1:0-27019 GCA_036374175.1 Jiangellaceae bacterium
GCGCCAGCGCCGACTTCGAGCATCCTGCCCCGCAGGTGTGGGTCGAATTCGTCGAGCACCCAGTCGAAGAAGTGCCGTGCGGTACCGAGACGTTCGAGGTCGTCGGCGGCGCCGAAGTGGTCATCGGTGAAATCGCGGCCCGCCGGCGAAAGCCGCCGCTGTCGGGCGCGGTCGACACTTCCGCGCAAGGCCCTCAGATGTGCGGTGAACTCACCGACGTCGCGCAGCCCCAGTCCGCCGGCCGAATCCGTGGTAGCTCGGTAGATGATCGGTGCTTCACCGACTCGATACCCACGGGCGACTGCCATGGCCACGAACATCGTCTGCACGCTGTGGCTGTTGACCGGTCCGGCGCCAATCGTAAAGTCGCGAACGACTGGCAGGCGAGCCACCCGGAAGCTGGTGGTGGCATCCGCGATGCCCCTGGTGCCGGTGAGCAGACGGAACGTCACGTTGGCGAGCCTGCCTAGCGCCCAGCGGGAGGGCGAAAGACCCGGCGTTCCACTCCCTCGCACCCACCGCGAACCGATGACGACGTCTAGATGACTTGTCACAAGGCGGTCGATAAGGTGCGGGAGCTGCGTCGGGTCGTGCCGGCCCGTGGCATCCAAGGTCGCGACCAGGTCGGCGCGCCCGGCATCCACGACCCGACGGAACCCCTTGACATAGGCGTTTCCCGGCCCCCCTTCGGGGCCAGGGGCGACCTCTAGCGGCAAGCCCAGGTTCTCCGCAATCCGACCAGCCTCCTGCCCAGCTGCGCCGGCATCCCCGTCGAGGAGCAGCACGTCGAGGTGCATGCCACGGCAGCGCAGCGCGTACGCGGCAACCCCGAGATCACGCATCAGGGCCGGAACCGGACCGAACGGTCCGTACAGCGGAAGTACGACCGTGACCGCTTTTGGCGTGTTCACTTGCACCCCCACGTTCGAAGCCCCCACCACCTGGCCACGGTAATGCTATGCAGACGTGGGGACGCTCGGTTTGTGAAGACTACGGCCATCCCTAAGACCTGAGAGACTCCTCTTAGGTGATTCTGTCCTACTGCCCTCCGCGGTAGCTGTGGAGAGCTGGCGAAGCGGATGTCGGTACGCTGCGGACGGCTAGCGTTGGTGAACGGTAGTTTACGATCATGGAAGTCGTTGAGTCGGCAGTCTCAGATGCCTATGTGATCACGCCGACCCAACATAGGGATGACCGTGGCACCTTTCTGGAGTGGTACCGCTTCGAACGGCTCGAGGAGATACGCGGTTACTCGTTGGACCTGCGGCAGGCAAACTGTTCGGTGTCCGACGTCGGCGTATTGCGGGGCATCCACGCTGCTGCGGTGCCGCCTGGCCAGGCCAAGTACGTCACGTGTATCCACGGCACCGTCCTCGACGTCGTCGTCGACATCCGAGTGGGATCCCCGACGTTCGGGAAGTGGGACGCAATCCGACTAGACGACGTCGACCGACGCGCTTTCTACCTTTCTGAGGGCCTTGGCCACGCATTTGTCGCTCTGAGTGACAACACCACCGTGATCTACCTCTGCTCTGAGGTCTACTCACCGTCGCGCGAATTTGGCATCCACCCGCTCGACCCCGGGCTAGGCATCAACTGGCCCGCGAACGTCACGCCGCTGCTTTCGCCCAAGGACGAGTCTGCCCCCACACTTGATGAGGCGGCCAAGGCTGGTCTACTTCCGCGGTACGAGGACTGCCTGACCCATTACGCCGCCTTGCGAAGCGCATCGAAAGCCTGACGTGCATATCTGCTTGAGTGCAGTAGAATAGGAATGTGCTGGAGGATTCGGCGCCGGTCGGTGGGGTGGACTATCCGCGGACCTATCAGGAGTTCCGCGACTGGTTCGGCGATGACCGGGCGTGCGAGGAGTACTTGGCCGGGTTGCGGTGGCCACGCGGGTTTGAGTGTCCGGCGTGTGGCTGCGGGACGGCATGGCGGGTCAAGCAGCGGCGGCTGTGGATGTGTGCCGAGTGCGGGCGCAAGACCTCGGTGACTGCGGGCACGATCTTCGATCGGACCCGGTCGCCGTTGTCGACATGGTTCGCCGCGGTGTGGTTTGTCACCTCGCAGAAGAACGGTGTGTCCGCCCAGGGTCTGCAGCGGGTGCTGGGGTTCGGCTCGTACGAGACCGCCTGGGCGTGGCTGCACAAGATGCGCCGGGCGATGGTGCGCCCGGACCGTGAGCGCCTGGCCGGGATTGTCGAGGTCGACCAGACCTTCATCGGCGGCGTCACCGCGGGCCAGCGCGGCGCCAGCACGAACAAGGTCCCGGTCACGATCGCGGTCGAACGCGACGAGCGCGAGCGGATCGGCCGGATCAGGCTCGAGGTCGCCGACCGGCCCAACAGCGCCGAGATGGTCGAGTTCACCGCCGAGATCGCCGAACCAGGAACGATCATCCGCACCGACGGCGCCAGCGTCTGGCTGCGCCTCACGCTCATGGGCTACCAGCACGAGCCCGTCGCCGGAATCCACGCCGACGACCCCGACCAAATCACCCCCGGAGTCCACCTCGTCGCCTCGCTGCTCAAACGCTGGATCGCCGGCACCCTGCACCACCGGATCAGCCACGTGCACCTGCCGTACTACCTCGACGAGTTCACCTTCCGGTTCAACCGCCGCACCTCCACGGCTCGCGGCCTGCTGTTCTACCGGCTGCTCCAGCAAGCCCTGGACACCGACCCACATCCGCTCAAGGAACTGACAGGCCGCTGACCAGCATCATCACTGCACCCAAGCAGATATGCAGGAAGCCTGATCGAGCGACGCCCGCCAGTGCGGCAGCGGTGCCAAGCCGGCCGCGCACCAAGCGTCGTGACCGAGGACTGAGTAGGCCGGCCGAGGCGCAGGGCGGAGCAACCTGTCCGACGTCGTAGGCCGGACGCGCTCGGGGTCAGCGCCAAGAAGCTGGAACACCGCCTGAGCGAGTTCGAACCACGTCGCCGAGTTCGAACATGTGGCGCGGTACACGCCGGGCTGCGCATTTGCATACACCATATTCACAATCTGACGGGCCACCTCGGCTGTCCAGGTGGGCTGGCCTCGCTGATCATCGACTACGTCAACGGTGTCACGTTGGCCCGCTGCCCTGATCATGGTCTGGACGAAGTTCGGGCCTGCCACTCCGTAGAGCCAGGCGGTGCGGACGATCCATGAGCTGTCAGGCAGGGCGCTTCGCACGGCCCATTCGCCGGCTGCCTTGGACCTGCCGTATGCCGATGCGGGGTGGAGCGGTGCCGACTCCGGATATGGCGTGGTGGCCGTTCCGTCGAAGACGTAATCCGTCGAGATGTGTACCAGCCGGGCGCCGACGTCGCGGCACGCAGTTGCGACGTTCGCTGCGCCAACTGCATTGACGTTGAAGGCGTCGGCCTCGTGGTCCTCGGCCGCATCCACGGCAGTCCACGCCGCGCAGTTGACCACCGTGTCGGGGCGGTACCGCCTGATGGTCTCGGCGGTCGCTGCATGGTTGGTGATGTCAAGGTCGGCCCGGTTGAGTGCGACCGAATCACGATCGTCCAACTGGCGTCTGATGTCGCTGCCGAGCATTCCTCCTGCACCGAGGACGAGCCACTGCGTCATCGCCGCAGCGCCGCCCGCGCCTTCAGAGGCTCCCACCAGGCTCGGTTCTGTTGATACCAGGTAACCGTGTCGGCCAGCCCCTGATCAACGGGAACCTCTGGTCGGTACCCTAGCTCATCGGAGATCTTGGTGATGTCGACAGAGTATCTGCGGTCGTGCGCCTTGCGGTCTTCGACCATCTCGACGCTGTCCCAATCAGCGCCACACGCAGCTAGCAGCCGCTCCGTCAGCTCACGGTTGGTCAGCTCAGCTCCGCCGCCGATGTTGTAGATCTCGCCAGCGCGGCCCTTATCGAACACGAGCACGATCCCTCGGCAGTGATCGTCGACGTGCAACCAGTCACGGACGTTCAGGCCGTCACCGTAGAGAGGCACCTTCTTGCCGTCTAGGAGGTTGGTGACGAACAGCGGGATGACCTTCTCAGGGAACTGGTAAGGCCCGTAGTTGTTGGAGCAGCGTGTGATGACCACATCGAGCCCGTGAGTACGGGCGTACGACCGGGCGATCAGGTCCGAAGCGGCCTTGGATGCCGAGTACGGCGAGTTCGGTTCGAGCAGATGGTTCTCGGACCAGGACCCAGCATCGATGGAGCCATACACTTCATCAGTCGACACGTGAACAACCCGTTCAACCCCGTGGTGAGCGGCGGCATCGAGCAACAGCTGCGTCCCGACGACGTTCGTCATCACGAACTCGGCCGCACCATTGATCGATCTATCAACGTGCGACTCCGCGGCGAAGTGCACAACTGCATCGACGCCGCTCATCACGTCGTCGACCAAGCGGGCGTCCGTGATGTCGCCCTGAACGAAGGTGAATTGCGGACTCTCGCGAATCGGGTCGAGATTCGCCAGATTTCCGGCGTAGGTCAGCTTGTCGAGGACGACCACGTGAGCGTCGGCTAGGGAGCCAAAGCGTCCGCTGACGGCAGTGCGGGTGAAGTGCGAGCCGATGAAGCCGGCGCCGCCGGTAACGAGGGATCTTCATAAGTCGTCCGGTCGCTTGGGTTGAAAGCGGAACTGATCCTACTCAACTATCCGGTGCCACCGTACCGGTACCGTGTGGCAACATGCGGGGAATCATTTTGGCTGGCGGTTCGGGCACGCGGCTCTATCCGATCACCAAGGGTGTAAGCAAGCAGCTCATGCCCGTTACGACAAGCCGATGATCTACTACCCGCTTTCCACGTTAATGATGGCTGGGATACGCAATATTCTGATCATTACGACCCCGGAGGAGCAGGCACAGTTCCAGCGGCTGCTTGGAGACGGTTCACAACTGGGAATCTCACTGTCGTATGCCGTGCAACCACGCCCAGAGGGCCTTGCCCAAGCGTTCCTTATCGGCGCGGAGTTCATCGGTAGCGACAGCGTCGCACTCGTGCTGGGCGACAACATCTTCTACGGGACCGGCCTCGGAACCAGCCTTGAGAAATGCACCCACCCGATCGGCGGGCACATCTTCGCATACCACGTGGCGAACCCCTCGGCGTACGGCGTCGTCGAGTTCGACTCGAACGGTAAGGCCCTGTCGATCGAGGAGAAACCCACCAAGCCAAAGAGCTCTTACGCCGTACCGGCCTCTACTTCTACGACAACGCAGTTGTGGAGATCGCGCGGGGCATTCGGCCGAGCGCACGTGGCGAGCTGGAGATCACCGATGTAAACCAGGCCTACCTGAGTGAGGGGCGGCTCCAGGTCGAGGTGCTCGAGCGTGGTACCGCCTGGCTGGATACAGGAACCTTCACGTCGCTCATGCAGGCAGGCGAGTTCGTGCGCGTCGTCGAAGAGCGGCAGGGTCTCAAGATCGGCTGCATCGAGGAGATAGCCTTTCGGCAGGATTACATCACGGCCGACCAACTGCGACGACTCGCCGAGCCGCTCCTCAAGGGCGGGTATGGCCATTACCTCATCGGGTTAATTGAAGAGTGATTTCTGCAATTACATCGAAGCCAGTGCGACTGCCTCGTCATAGGCGTCTAGAAGCAACGACTCGAAGGATGCCAAGGGCAGCACCGGTTCTGTTGGCGGCTTGGGCGGCTCGTCGAGGAACGCGTCGACAGCGGCGGCGAGCCGGCGCGCGGTCGACTCCGGATCACTCGGGGAGACCAGCGCAACACGTGTGCTGGTCCACCATCGGACCACTTCCGCAGGACCGCCGTGGTCAAGGCAAACCACCGGCGTTCCGAGCACCAGCGCCTCCGCGACGGACAGCCCAGCCTCCTCGTGCAGCGCGGGATGGAGCAACACACCGCAGCGCCGGACCTTCCGCAGCAGCTCATCTCGGGGCAGGCTGCCCATAAGGATGACGCGGTCCTGCAACCCCCAGCGTTCGGCGGCCTGCTGAACGCGGCGTCGATCGGGACCCTCGCCAAATACACGCAGGACCGTGTTCCGGTGCTGTACGTGACGCAAAGTCCGTACCGCGAGGCGCGCACCTTTCAAGGGGATGAGACGACCGACGAATGCGATGTCTGTGCCACGAGCACCCTCGGGCACATTCATGTCTGGCAGTCGAACCGTCAGCGCGTTAGGCAGCACGGAGACACGCATATTCCGCAACCGCCGGGCCGTGCTGGGATTCTGGGCGAGGCTGATCGTGGCGGCCCGAGTCGTGGCGCGGTGACTCGGTCGGATCACCGCCAGGCGCCGCGCGGTCTCCCGGAGGGCCTCTTCCCGCAGGCCGGTGGCACCGAGCTCACGGACCAGTGATGCAGGTGTACTCACGCCGCCGCCGACCGGGCCCCACACGAAGGGCTTGCCCAGCCGGCTGACTCCTGCACGTGTCCAGTACGTCGCGAAGGTCGCGTGGTGAACCACATCGAAATTGAAGCGGCTGTCCAGCTCCGCGGCGCGAATAGCTGCCAAGCGCTGCCATGCGTCGTAGTACACGTGCAGGCCGGGAAGACCCGTATGTTTGAATCGTCGGACTGGCCCGTGCAGGTCGATGCCATGCAGTCGGATGCGATCCCGAAGCGGGTGCTGGGAAAGATACTCCTTGAGCCCGGAGATGTTGTTCTCCCGGGTGAGAACCCAGACGTCATGCCGCTGGGCGGCCGCCAGCATGACCCGCAGACCGACTTCCGGCTCGGAGCCCTTCCCCGGCTCGCATGCGTACGCCGAAAGCAGGATCCTCATCGATTCCCCCAATGCATCGTCCGGCCGCTTTGGGACGCGACTCGACGACATTACCCCGGCGGGGCCAGGTAGTCTCCGAGAGACTCGGCTCTGAACCGGCTGACAGGCCCAGAAGCGCAGGAGGGCGGGGAATGAGTGTCGTCGTAGTGTCAGGATCGGGCGGCCTCGTGGGGTCGGAGGCGGCGCGCTTCTACGCCGGCCAGGCCAGTCGTGTGGTCGGTATCGACAACGACATGCGGGCTCGATTCTTCGGTTCCGAGGCCTCTACGGCTTGGGCGGTGAGCCAGTTGCAGGAGAGCTTCGACAATTACGAACACCACGGCATCGACATCCGGGACACCGGCGCGGTCGACGCGGTGTTCAAAAGCTACGGTGACGATATCGGGCTGGTCGTCCATGCGGCCGCGCAACCGTCTCACGACTGGGCCGCCCGCGAACCGGTCACCGATTTCACTGTCAATGCGAACGGGACGCTCAACCTCCTCGAGGCGGCACGCGAACACTGCCCGAAGACCGCTTTTGTGTTCATGTCGACTAACAAGGTCTACGGAGACCGCCCGAACGCGCTGCCGTTGGTCGAGCTGGACAGCCGCTGGGAGATTGACCCGGGGCACCCGTACCACGATCACGGCATCGACGAGTCGATGAGCATCGACGCCTGCACGCACAGCCTATTCGGCGCATCGAAGGTCGCAGCGGACGTCCTCGTTCAGGAGTACGGCCGCTATTTCGGCATGAACACGGTGGCTTTGAGGGGCGGGTGTCTGACCGGACCGGGACATTCTGGGACCGCCCTGCACGGATTCCTTGCGTACCTCGTGCAATGCACTGCGACGGGTAGGCCGTACACAGTGTTCGGGTACAAGGGCAAGCAGGTCCGCGACAACATCCATTCGGCTGATCTCATCTCCGCCATCGACGCCGTCTACCGGAATCCACGTCAGGGTGAGGTCTACAACATGGGCGGCGGGCGCCGGAGCAACTGCTCGATGCTCGAGGCCATCGAGCTGTGTGAGAAGCTCACGGGGCGGCGGCTGCGGTGGCGGTACGAGGAGACCAACCGGACCGGCGATCACCAATGGTGGATCAGCGACACGCGCCGGTTCGAGGAGCATTACCCGGATTGGACCCCGATCTACGACATCGAGGCGATACTCCGGGACATCCTGGACCGAGCTCACGATCGCTGGTAGCCATCAGTTACTGTTGATTCCCACGACTCGGGCTGCAGGGGGGCCTGCCATGGGTGGCACGATGCACATCCCGAAGGTTCCGCTGTTCGGCATCGGTATCAGCGTCACCGACTACAGCCAAGCATGCGCCGCCATCATGGACGCGGCACGAGCCAGGCGTTCGTACGCGGTGTCTGCGCTCGCTACGCACGGGCTCACCGAGGCTGCGCGTGACGGTCAACTCGGCGAACTGGTCAATTCGATCGAGTTGGTGACGCCGGATGGGCAGCCGGTCCGATGGGCCATGAACATGCTGCACGGCACGGGCTTGTCGGAGCGGGTGTACGGGCCCGACCTGGTCGCGGCGGTCTGTGCCGCCGCAGCCGTCGAAGGTATGAGCGTCTACTTGTTCGGCAGCACGGCCGAGACCTGCCGCGCAGTGGCCGAGGAACTGCCGCGCCGCAACCCCGGACTGCGGATTGCGGGGGTGCAGCCAGACCGTTTCCGCGAGGCCACAGCAGACGAAGACGCAGCGGACGTAGGACGGATTCTTGCCTCGGGAGCCGACATCGTGCTGGTGGGTCGCGGATGCCCCCGCCAGGAGCGCTGGGTCGCCCAGCACCGCGGACTCATCCCTATCCCGATGCTCGCGGTGGGGGCGGCATTCGACTATATCGCGGGCAACATCACCCGGCCCCCCCGATGGATGCAACGAGCAGGACTCGAGTGGCTCTTCCGGCTCATTCAGGAACCGAGACGCCTGTTCCGCCGCTATCTGGTCCACAACAGCCTCTTCGTCCTGATGCTGGCACGGGAAATGGTCCAGAACCGGACGACGCCGCACCGTTGAGGTCCCGCGTGGGCCGACATTACAAGGGCCGGCATCGCCGTGTCCGTCGACATCGTCAGTGGTTGTCAAAGGGCCTCTGGGCGGTCAGGGACCAGGGCCTGTTCGCCTCGACGAACTTCACCGTCACGTGCTTCTGGCCCGATGGCTGACCACCAGGTACTACGGAGCATTCGCGGTCATGTTCAGCGTGCTCCTGCTCATAGGCACCGCTCACACCCGCCCTGCTCACAGAACCGATGCTCATCTTCGGGCCGTCCCGTTCCGCGAGCGCACCACCACCAACGCGCGTCGGTAGAGCTCCGCGCATTTCGCCCTGACATCGGTCATGAGCGTCATGCTTCTGCTCATCGTCGCCGCTCCGATTGTGTTAGGGCCACCGTTTAGAGCGGCCACCACATTGGCCGCCCTCGCAGTGAAGGTCACACCGGCGACGGACACGACGGTGGTCGGATCGACCAACATCGGCCAGAGCTCGGGCGCTGAGCGGTCTCACTTCGTACACTCCTCGGATGGCACATCAGGCGGTTCCCAAGGCGGAGCTCATGCACGCCCTTGATTCATTGGGATCCTTCGTCGTACTGCGCAACCACGACGTCCATGCCCACCTGGCCGCTGGAGGGGACATCGACCTGCTAGTACCGGCTCGGCGGCAGGCAGCAAATCAGCTGGTCGCCGAGCTTGGTGTGCCCTTTTTCGTCACCCGCCGGTCGTACGTCACCGGCCTCTTCTACGACTGGGGTCACATCGACCTGCTGCCGAACCTGCAATGGCGTGGTGCGACGTACCTGGACAGCAACACAGTGCTCCAAGACCGCCAGCTCTCACCATTCGGACTGCCGCGGCCCCGTGCCGCTCACGAAGCACTGGTCTCTTGGTTCTCCAGCCTGCTGTGGGGCGGATTCTTCAAGACCCGGTATCGCGACGTCATCGTCGAGGCAGCCAGAGACGATGGCGACGAGTTCGCGCGTGTGCTGTCCACCGCTGCCGGAAAACGCTGGGGCCGGCGTCTATGGCTTTCTGCATTCCACGGCCGACCCGAGGAGTCGGAGTTGTGGGTCGGCCAGATCCGCCGGGCCGTGGTGCGCAGGGCGCTCACTCGAGCGCCACTGCGGACCTTCACCGGCAGCGTACGCTTCTACCTGGCTGAGGCGCGACTTCACCGGAACCCCCCGCTCCCCTGGGTGGCCGTTCTCGGCCCGGATGGCAGCGGCAAGTCGACGCTCCTTGCCGCTTTGCGCAGCAGTTGGCCGCGGACATTGGGAACCGTTCAGACCCACCACCTCCGGCCTCGCCGCTTAGCCGGCCATCGCGAATCAGCGGAGCCGGTCGTCGACCCTCACGGCCAGCCACCGAGGGGCGCGGTCACGAGCCTCGCCGCCCTGTCTTTCGTGGTGTTGGACTGGTGGATCGGCTACTGGACCCGAATCGTCCGCCAACGCGCTAAGCACGGCCTCGTCGTGTTCGACCGTCACGTGCTCGACATGCTCGTCGATCCATTGCGGTATCGCTACGGCGGCCCGGCGTGGGCGGTGCGGGCGGCGTGCCGCATCGTGCCCCGACCCGACGTCATCATCATCCTCGACGCTCCCACGTCGGTAGTTCGGGCGCGCAAGCAGGAGGTGACCACCACGGAATCGGAGCGGCAGAATCTTGCATACCGACGGCTGGCAGCGGATATCACCGACGCACATCTCGTGGATGCCACGATGACTCGCCAGCAAGTCGCCGACACCGTGATCTCGATCGTTCGCCGACACCAGGATTCCCGCCGGGGCAAGGCGAGCGGCGCGTAATCAGCACGCGCACCCGGTGTGTCGTTTCATCTACGAGGCACTTGTACGGCGGACAGCAACGTCGTGGCACTTGCGATTGCGCGGTCCGGTCGCAGGATGCCGGATGCGTATGTGAGCATCTCACGTGCCCGCTCTTGGTGTCTTCCAATGAATAGAAAGACTGCGGCCCTGAGCAGGGAGCCCGCACAGAGAACGGCGCGCATACCCAACGCGGCAGTGCCGCCGTTGTGGTCGTTGATATAGCGGCCCAGTGAACCCGCACGTAGCTGCCATACTCCGGCGGGTGGCACAGCAGACGAGGCACCGCCGATGTGTTCCACCACCAGGTCGCCCCTCATGATCTGTCGCATGCCATAGTGCCGGAAGCGGTCACCTAGCGCCATGTCCTCGTTGTAGAGGAAATACCCCTCATCGAAGCCGCCCACCGACAGGAACGTGGATCGCCGGACCGCAAGACAGGTGCCAGCAAGCCACCCTACTTCGAGGATCTCGCCGTGGCGTGGGGTAACCCAGATGCCGCCTTTGCGGAACAGTCGATGACCGCCTATTGCGTGCAAGAGGCACCTGCCGAGGCTCGGAGCCCAACCCCCTCCGATGGTCGCGTATCGACCATCGGTACCGCGCAAGGCGGGTGCGCAGGACGCGATGTCTGGCTGTTGACGCAGCGTACGACACAGCTCGGCCAAGACGCCCGGGGATGGCAGACAATCCGGATTTACAAAAATCAGGATGCCGGCATTGGACGCCGCAGCCCCAAGGTTGGCGGCAGCGGCAAAGCCCACGTTGCCGCCGGCGTTGAGGTAGCGTGCCGCGCTGAACCGTGTCGTGAGGTCGCGCACGCCATCGGACCCGGCCGCGTTATCGACGACCAGCACAGAAGCGCCTTCGACGGCATTGAGGAGCCGCGCCAACGGTCGGCTGCTGCGATAGCTTACGATCACGAGTTCATACGAACAGTCGCTCATGGCGGCGGACCTTTATGGTCGCGGGTCCATGTCCGTGCCCGCCATGACGCGAAGGGCAGCGATTTCTCTGGCACCTCTAATAGCATCGCGGGCCTTCCTGCGCGGCATTTGCCGCTCGCCGACATCTGGCTGAAAATTGTGGTGGTGAAGCCAATAATCTGCCACCTCCTCCAGTCCTACCCCAGCTCCACCGAAAGCTCGCCGTGCCGCTCGTGCGGTGTCCACAGGGGAGGTCCTCCTCAGCGACAAGTGCGCCACCAGGTAACGCACTGCGTCGGCGAGAGGCGGACCCCATCCTGCGTCTTCCCAGTCGACAAGCCACAATCGGCCGTCAGCGCTTTCACGCAGGTTCCAGGGGACGAAATCACCATGTAGCGGACCCCAATGTGACGGTATATCTTTCGGCCGCTCAAGAAGTCCATCAAGCGATTTAGGGATGTCCTCGACGACGTTTCGAATCCGCGCTGGTTCCCAGCCGGCGGCCCGGTGGTATTTCGGCAGCGGCTCGATCACTCCGACATGCCAGTCACCCGAGTTGAACGAGTCAAGGCATGCTGGCACCCGGAACGAACCGCCCGAGGAGGTTGGATGAATGGTGGTTTCACCTTGTAGTTCGACAACCACCAGAAATTGCGGTGTCCCTAAGTGATCAAAGGCCAGGGCACTCGAGCGCTGCTTGTCCCACTGAGAGCGAAGGTACAACCACTCGGCCGGCACGCCTTCAACAGCGGACACGGCTCGTTCGACAATGGCGTCCCATGTCTTCCATCCACAGACGGGGTCTGGCCGGTCTTGCCGCTCCGCGACGAGAGAGCGCAGGCCCGGAATGGCCATCTGTGCGACAACTGCAACTTGTGCCGGGGTAGGTACTCGCTTGCCGAAGGCATACACCGAGATGCCCTTGCCTACCGTCCCGGGTGTATTCGCGAAAACCTGAGGCTTGCCACGAGGAAAGGCCCAGACGACCGGCCGAAGGTGATGCTCGGGCGCTGGAGTTCTTCGGACGACACGGTCGTATGCCTGAAGTATCTCCTCTTCGAAGGATCTGCGCGGTCGCAATGGGGTCCGTCGTACCTCGGGCGGATCGGCGAGGAAATCATCGACGGCCGCCGCCATTGCCCTGGCGGTGGATTCGGCCTCGGCCGGCTCGACAGCCAGCGCCCAGGCGTCTGGCCACTCTTTCAGGATTGCTGGCGGGCCGCCACGGTTCAGGCAGACCACTGGAGTCCCCAAGGCCACGGCCTCGGCAACACAAAGCCCCGCTTCCTCATGCAGGGCCGGATGGATTAGCGCACCTGCGGAGGCGATCCGCGCCAAGAGGGCGTCTCGGGATAACCAGCCCTCGAAACTGACCCGATCTCGCACGCCCCACCGCCGCGCTGCTCTCTCCAGGCGCCGCCTTTCCGGACCGTCGCCACAGATGCGCAACACACAGTCCGGGTCACGGACATACCGCATGGCTCGGACGGCAAGTATGGGCGCTTTCCACGGGGCCAGTCGTCCGACGAGGAAGATGTCCTTGTTGCGCGGGCTGGCGGGACGAACCGGATCGAGATCAATGACGGTTGCGTTGGAGAGGACGACGACGTCACCGCGGCCGTTGAGTCGACCAGCCGTGGCCGTGTTCTGAGCAAATATGACGCCGGCCTGGTGTCGAGGTCTGCGGGCCGGTCCCACCCTGCCCATTGGCCTGCGGATCACCCGCCGCCCCACATCCTCACCGAGGCCGCGCCATCCGAGTTCAGGGATCAGCCGCCACGGAGTCTCGACACCCCCGCCGACCGGTCCCCACACCAGTGGTTTGTCCAGAACGGCTGCAGCAGCTCGTGTCCAGTAGCTCGCGAGGGTCACGTGGTGAACCACGTCAAAGTCGATCCGCTGGTCCAGGTCGAGCGCCCGCGCGGCGGCGCGCCGTTGCCAGCGGTTGTAGTACCAGTGAAATGTGGTCGATGTGAGGCGCGAGAATGCCTTCTCGTCGAGACCGAATTCGATCCCCTCGAGATGTATGCGAGGCGCCACCTCGCTATCGGCGATGGCGGCCGCTACGGCTGGGATTGTGTCAGCATTGGTCAACACCCAGACCTCGTGGTGACGGGCGGCTGCCAACATTGCTCGGAAGCCGACCTCAAGTTCGGAACCCTTCCCTGGTTCGCACGCCAAAGCCGACATCAGGACTCTCACGGTCTCTCACCTCCTTCGGCTGCCGCTATATCGCGTCGGATCTCCGGCGCCGCTACCCTCCTCGCGTAAGGACCATCCCCAGCTTGCTTGCGCAACACCCGCACCGCGACGATGGCGACCATGAAGACCGCGAACGGTCCGGCGAGGCCCTTGTCCACGACGGCATTGAAGGTGACCCAGACCAGCAGGCAGGCCACCTGGTGGGTGGTCACGGTTGCCAGTCGGTCTGACGCGGTGGCTCGGTAGAGACGTCCGAATGCGACCCATGCGGAAATGAATGCCACAAGCAACAACGACAGGCCAATGAGACCGAGGTCCACGAGCACTGTCGAGATGGCGTCGTGGCCCGCTCCTATGTTGAGCCCACGACGCTCGACGAAGTCGACTAGTGCATTTCTTGTGCCGGACCCAAAGCCGTAACCGATCAGAGGCGAGTCTCGCCAATGATCGATGAGATGAGAGAAGGCCTCGGTTCGGCCGGACAGCGTTTCGAGCCCTTCTCCATCGCGGGTACCTACAGAGATGATCTTTTCCAATGCTGTGGGCAACAGGGCAACGAGTCCGACACCCGCTGCAGTCGCGACCAGGGCAAACAGGGTCCGCGCTCGCCAATGAGCGTGCACCATAATGATGAGGAACGCAACGGCTGCTGCCATCGTGGTTCGCGTTTGTGAGAGCACTATCAGTGCCCACGTGCCCACGTAGGCTACGCCCGCCAACCACCGGTGCGCCGGCTTACTGCCAAAGAGTGCGACGGTTAGAAGGAACAGGCCCGCAATCAGGGCCGAGCTGCCGTAGTCGGCGAACACGCCGCCCGTGACGCGAACGGGCTCGGAACCGCGCACTGCTCCGAACGGCGTCACCCATTCACGGCGGACAAAGTACAGAATGCCGATGGCCGCTGCCTGCAAGCCGTAGACCCAGAAGAGCACCTGCAACGCCCTCGAACCGCGCCGCGCAGGCCAGTGCCATTCGAGCAGGGCCAGCACGAATAACGCGACAAGGATCTTTTGGGCGAAGAAGGTTGTATAGAGCACTGACTGGGTGTAGGTGACCGAGCCCAGAGCCAGCAAGCCGTAGAGGCCATACCAGCGCAGCGGCTTGTCTGCAAGGAGGTTGGAGAGAAAGTCCGTGCGGCGGGCAAGGTGGGATATCAGCAGCAGCAGCACAAGTGCGTCGGCAAAAACCCATGCCCCGACCTGAAGGACTGCGGCTGCGTCCAACGCAAACGGGTCTGCCAACGCGGCGTTGAGATCCCGGCCGGCCGGCCGCAGGGCCGGCGGACCCCACACAATGAGGAAAGCGGCGACGAACAGCAGACGGCGCGCGGCAGTTGCGGACATCGGACCTACTTGTGCGCTCGACCGACACTGGTCGACGTGCCAATGCCTGCGGCTGCGATGGCGGACCCGTAAGTGTCCACCAGTGTGCTCAAACCCACGGTGGCCGAATAGTGAGCCCGGAATCGAGCCCGCCCCCGTGAACCAGCGAGATCGACGACGCGATCGTCCCGTGAATGCAGTAATGACATGGTCAGCCGGTCACCAGCCGGTCCGGCCTTTTCGACGTTGTCAGGCTCCACGGCGGCTCCATCCGCCGCAACTTCTGCCAGCGCCCCACCGCTCGGAACGATCACCGGCAACCCCGCGGCCATCGCCTCGGCGACCACCAAGCCGAACGTCTCGTACCAGGTGGAAGTTGCGACGAGGACTCGCGCACGCAGCATCCTGGACCGGACTTCATCGGGGCCGACTGGTCCGACGAAGCGAACCCGCGGCACCCGGCGCCGCGAGAGCTCGTCACGCAACGGTCCGTCCCCAATGAAGATTAGCTCCAACTCGGTGTCGCCGAGGGCTGCCCAAGCATCGATCAGCGCATGGCAACCCTTGTCGGGGGAGAGTCGTCCCACGCACAGGACGGTGTGCGACTGCGACGGCGGCGCCCGGCGCGGCCCCGGGTCCTCGACGAAATGCGGTTTGACTCGAATTCGGTCATCGGGAAATCCTCCGTCGAGCAACCGATCGCGCACGAACCGGGTCGGTGCGATATACAGATCGACGGCGCGGTCCCACGTGCCGTGGTGACGGTTGTAGCCGATAGTCGCCGCCGCGACAGTCGAGGCGACCACCGAGTTGCGATAGCAGCGATGTAACACGCCCGGCACCGGGGACTTGCCGATGCAGTCCTCACACGGCCGGCCATCCCGCAGGAGCATGCCGTTGACGCACATCAGCCGGTAGTTATGCACGGTCATCACAGTTGGCACGCCCGAGGCCCGGAGCCCGTCTAGTACGGCCGGCGACATGGCATACCAAGTGTTGTGTACGTGGGCGACATCCGGATGAAAACGGGCCACCGCCCGCTCGACGACCCGTCGCGCCGCTGAATTGCGAGGCGCCCGGAAGAGTGCGGCGGCCGCCGCGACTGGCGCCGCTGGGTTGTCGGCCAATACTTGCTCCACCTCATGGCCGCCGGCCCGCAATACCTCAGCCTCAGCTGCGACGACGCTGTCCTCCCCGCCGGCCTGCCGATAACGGGTGTGTACCTGGAGGATTCTCATGAGCGCGAGTGCCTTTCGCTCCTGCGTGCTTGCGCCAAGGCCACTGTCGCCAACGGCTGAGCGCACGCGAACGGTCGAAGATGTGGCCCGAGAGCGAAGTCTTCGCCAAGTCGATGAGTTCGGTCGTCTTCCGCAGATCTTCGACCTTGGTTCCCCGGGGCACGATGAGGACGACACCGTCAACGTCGGCAGCCAGCCTCGTGGCTGCGGGAGTCTCCAGCACGGGTGGACCGTCGAGGACGACGAAGTCAGCCTCCTGGCGCAGTCTCGCTAGGAGCTTGGCCATCTGAGGTGTCCCGGTCGTCCCACCACCTTCACCAGCAGCAGTGCCTGCCGGGATGAACCGGAAGCCGTCGACCGCGGGCAACTGGTCGACCGCCGCCACGCAGTCGTCGATGACGACATCCCCGTCGGCGGTACCGGCGAGAAGATCGTACATACCGCATTTCCCACCTGCCCCGAGCAGGTCGGTCAACCAGCCCGCGGCGTCGACGTGTGCCAAAATCACGGCGCGGTGGTCAAGTGCCGTGGACAGAGCCAGGTTGAGCGCTGCAATGGACTTTCCCGGGGTTTCCCGAGGACTGGTGACGAGGACTATCCGCGGCTCGCTCTCACCGCCGAGCAGCGCCAGTTTCGAGGCGATGAATTGGTGCTCTCGCGCCGCCACCGAGTCCGGCGCGGTGACAACCGGTGCCGCTGCCGCTGCGGTGCGTGGCCCGTTGGTCGATACCGCGCCCAACAGCGGAGCATCCAATGCATCTGATGCGTCGTCACCGCTGTTGACGACCCGGGTTCGTTCGCTGCGCCAGAATGCCACGATCATGGCGGCGATGAATCCCAACGCGCCGAAGACCGCGGCCATCCGGCGCGGGGTCTCGGAAACCGGCAGCTCGGGCGGTGCGGCGGGATAGACACGCTCAACGCCGGTGCCGTACACGGCGGCATCCGCACGGATCTGCCCCGCGCGGGCCTGCAGGCCGGTGATCTCATTACTGAGGCTGGTCCGCAGCGACTGTACAAGAGGATCGTCGGAATCTTCGTCCTCCGACAGCGCGCCCAAGCGCTCCTGCAGGTTAGCCTCGAGCTCCACTAATTGCGCGAGCGACGCCTCCACCTGAGCCTCCAGCTCAGCGGCGGCGATGTCCTGGTATGCCTGCATCACCGCGTTGACGACGTCTGCCGCTTGCGTGGGGTCATCGTCGCGCGCGCGGACGGTCACCTCGAGAATGCTTGTCGAACTCTGGGCCTCGACCAGCTGGCGGATCTGGCCGGGCGCGAAGCGCCCCTCCAGCAGCTCAGAGGCTGCCGCGAGCACGTCCGGCGAGGTCATCCGATTGGCTTGCGTGCTCAGGTAGCGGTCGATCTCGACGAACGGGACGCCACGCTCGTTCCGGAACATCGTGCGGTCGTATGGAC
Organism: Jiangellaceae bacterium; assembly: GCA_036374175.1. Lineage (GTDB taxonomy): Bacteria > Actinomycetota > Actinomycetes > Jiangellales > Jiangellaceae > JASLBX01. The sequence goes on from DASUUH010000099.1 coordinate 17,660, forward strand.
TGGTAAGCGTCACCCGACCGACGGCCTCGTACGCCGGGGATTGTGCTGCGGTGTAGATGTATCCGGCCACCGCCGAGAAAAGAGCGAAGATGAGGACCGGCCATCGGTAGCGCCAAAGCGCACCCACCAGGCTGGGACCACGCTTCCAGCCTGGGTCGGCTACAGGTTGCGCGTCGCTAGCCACCCTACGGACACCCATCGCGATCTGCCGGGGGCGCCGCCGCCCCCGGTTTACAGGACACCTCTACGAAGCAGCACACTAGCAGGGGTCTGCAGGAGTATTCGCAGATCCCATCCGAACGACCACGAGGCCACGTAGGCGTAGTCGAGGTGCCTGAGGTCGTCGTAGTCGAGCGCATTGCGGCCCGAGACCTGCCACAAACCGGTCATTCCCGGCGGTACCGCGAACCTAATCGCCGCCCGCCCGGTGATCTTCTCGGATTCGTCGATGGGGAACGGTCGAGGGCCGACCAGTGACATCTCGCCGCGGAGCACGTTGATCAGCTGTGGCAGCTCGTCGAGGCTCGTCTTGCGCAGCCATGCACCTACGCGGGTCACCCGCGGGTCGTCCTTCATCTTAAATATCGGGCCGTCGACGTGGTTGAACTGCGCCAGCGCGGCGCGCTGCTGCTCGGCATCGACTCCCATGGTGCGGAACTTGTACATGCTAAACGGCCGGCGGTACTGACCAGACCGGAACTGTCGGAACATGACCGGTCCCGGCGACGTCAGCTTGATCGCCGCGGCGACGACGGCGAAGAGCGGAGACAAGGCGACCAGCAGCGTGCCCGCCACGACAACGTCGAAGATCCGCTTACCGACCCGAGCGGCAGGTCCGACCTGGGCGGGTGGCACGTCGATAAGCGGAATGCCATCCAGCTCCTCGATCACCGAACGCCAGGTCACCATCTCGTACAGCCGCGGCACCACCCACACGGATACCCTGGTTTCCAGGCCACGGAGCGATTCGAGGGTCTCGCGCACCGGCTTGCGCGAAAAGGCCACCACGACCGCGTCGACGCCGAGCCGAGCACACAGGTCGGGCAACTCGTGGTGGTTGCGCGGCTGGGCAGACCCGTCCGCCGGGTCGTCTACCATGCCTACGACCGACACGTCCGGGCAGCGTCGCAGCCGCGCGAGCACGCGGGTCGCCACTCGGCCGCTGCCGAGGATCAGCACGCGCCGCGCCCGCCGCTTCGGCGTGACCAGCGCAAGCACGAGGGCACGCGCTGCGGGGATGGTGGCCAAGCCGAAGACGGCGACCGTCCCGGCCTGCTCCAGAGCCGGGCCGCCGTGAACGGCTGCTTGCATGGCCAGGGAGGCCAACACCACGCCCAGTGGCAGACCGGACAGGACACCTGGCCGGCCGAGCCGTGTCGAGACGAACACCCCTTCCGTCTTTCGGCTATACGAACCGGACGCGGCGAGGGCGGCCAGGAAAGCGACCACCATGACGGCTACCACCGTCGCGCTCCCGGTGGCCCCCTCGCCCCAAAAGGTGAGGACGGCCACCGTCGATGCGGCCACGGCCACGGCGTCCGCAGCGGCGACGCACATCCACCGCGGTACTCCCCGACTCAGTCCTCGCTCGTCCTGTGCTGGAACTGCGACGACAGCCGGTCTGGTAACCGTCCGGGCCGGAGCCAGAGTTGGCTTGAACCCCATCATGCGCTGCGTCATTGTTGCGAGATCCGCTCCGGCCCAGCCGCCGCACAACTATCCACGGTCGGCCGGTTGCATCGTGCGTGAGATCCGGCGTAGTGCCGCACAGCTACTCCCCCTTAGCTTGCCCCACTGCTTCGGCTCCGAGGCTTGCCTCCGATAATTCCAAAGAACGGCTGTGATCTCTCCATCGCCGGGATTACGACCAACTTGTAACCGACTTGTGACCGCATGCGCCTGCATGAACCCCCTCCGCGCCCGCAAACCTAGAACAGCACCCGCCTACTTGCCCGCCGTCCAATACCCGCAAGTTGACCGGCCAAACGCCTGGGGGGGGTCGGCGGTGTCGCGGACGCGTGCAACTCGCTCTGATCTCTCCCGGTGTGCGGTGCCTGCCGTGCAGCGGTTGTGCCACCGACCTTGCGGGCCAACGCGGGTCGCTCCACGAAGCGGTACGTCGCCGCGGCAAGGCCGCCGCTGATCACTGCTACGACGGCGATGTTCGCTGCAAACCCCCCGCCGCCCACAAAGGTCAGTCCCTGCTCAGCGAGCAGCCGGGTGATCGGCTCATGCCACAGGAACAAGCTGTACGACGCCAGCCCCGTCAGGAACAACGGCCGCGAGTTCAGGATCCGGACCGGCCAGGATGGTCCGCCCGGTCCGGAGCTGGGAAGGACGACCAGCGCCACGAGCAGCACACAGGCCAATGCCGTCAACCGTTGGTAAGGGTTCGCCACTCCCCAGTCCCAAAGGATCCCACGATCGGTCAAGACCACGATCAGCGCCACGTCGACAAGCAAGGTTCCTCCGACGATCAGCGGCCACCGCCGCGGCAGCCGCAGCTGGCCGCGTGTGACCAGCACGTGGAGGACCGCGAGAACCATCCCCGGCGCGAACAGATCCGCAAAACTCAAGAAGCTACGGGCAAGGATCGCCTGACCCGGTAGGTCGCCTGGTACAAGCCAGGCGGTGGCCGCCTTGCCAGCCGCCCCGAGGAGCAGCAACGCGGCGGGCGCGGCGAGCAGCGCCAGCAACTGGCCCAAGGAGCTTCGCGCTCGGCGAAAGAAACAGCGGGCTAGCAACGCCAGCGCTGGCAGGCTGAGGTAGAAGGCGGCTTCCACGGCGAGCGACCATGCCGGTCCGATCCCGCTGTCAAGTGTCGCCGGCACGTAGTTCTGCACGAGCAGCGCGTTGTTGACCAGGATGTCGGGACGGCCCACCGCCCGGTCCAGATCCAGTTCCGACGGCGACCTCCGGACGAGCGCAGCGGGCAGCACGACCGCGACAGCCACCAGGATGACCCAGTACGCCGGGAGTATGCGCAATGCACGATTGCGCAGATAGTTCCTGACGTTGGGAACCTGGCCGTTGGCCAGCAGAGAACTGACCACGGGGCGATAGAGAAGATAGCCGGAGAGCGCGAAGAAGAGCGTCACGCCCACCGGCAGGTGTGGAAGGGCGAAGCGGCTCAAGTAGCCGGCATCGACCGGTCCGGACGGCGAGCCGTAGAGCCACACGTGGTAGACCACGATGCTGCCGGCTGCGACGGCACGCAGTCCCTCGATTCCGGTCAACCGGCCGACCACGGTCGCGGGCCCATGCATCGCCACACCACCCGCGGCAGGAGCTAGCGTCCCGCCGGGTCCGACGTCTGTGGAGGTGTCGAGCCGACGTGCCCTCCTCACCGACCTTGTCAACGCGCCTCCGCACGTACGGTAGGGGAGGGCATGCTTTCGTTGCCCGCCAGATCGTAGGCAGTCACCCGATACCACACCGCAACGCCACTGGGAGCGTCGACGCCATCAGACGTGCTCGTCGTCGTCGTCAACAGTGTGAAGGAACCGTCGAGCCCGGTGCTGCTGCGATAGATCCGGTATCCGGCCACACCGCTGCCACTATCGGTTGAGCCGGTCCAGATGAGGTTCACCTTGCTCTTGGCGGCGTTGGCCTTGAGCTTCGTGGGTGCGCTGGGCGGCTCGGTGTCCGCAACTGACTGCGTTGTCGCACTGACCACCGCCGACGGCGCCGTGTCGCCGCTGGCGTTGTACGCGACGACGCGGTACCAGTACGTGGTCGACGCCGACAGGTCCGTGTCGGAGAACGACGATGCGTCCTGGCTCGTTGCGCCTACCTGCGCCCAGCCGGTCACACCGTCAAGAGAACGCTGCACCTTGTAGCCGGACTCACCGGCCACGTCTTTCCAGGTCATGTCGATCTGTGACGAGGACACTGCCACGGCCGTCACCCCGGTGGGCACCGCCGGCAATGGCGGCGCAGCCGTGGTCGCGGTGACGATCGCCGACGGCGCCGAGTCGCCGTTCCGGCTGGTCGCGATCACCCGGTATGAATAGGAGGTCAAGGAGCCCAGCTCCGAGTCGGCGAAGGTCAGGTTGTCCCGTGCCGCCGACCCAACTGCAGCCCAGTCGGTGGTCCCGCCCGGCGCCCGCTCGACGCGGTATCCGGTCTCTCCGATGACGTCGTTCCAGGCCAGGCTGACCTGAGAGTCGGTGACCGCAGTCACCCGAAGGTTTTCCGGTGCGCTGGGCGGAGCCGGCGGCGGTGCAGGGTCGGTCGACGGAACGAAGACGACGTCCACCCAGTGATTGGCAGCCTGAGACGAGGGCGAGCTAGGGAATCCACCGGTGGCCGAGCCGACCGACCAACCGTTGCCGCCACTTTGACCGGCTGCCAGCAGACGGACGGGGCTGGTCACGATCTCGGTCTGGGTGAACACCGACGGGTCCGCCGCATACCGGCCAACCGGTGCGAAGTACGAGGCGACGTAGGTGGTCCACGGCCACACGACGACCGGCGAACTGAAATCTACCTGCTGCCAGCCGGACTCCGTTTCGTCGGTGAAGGTGGCGCTGGCCAGCAGCTTGCCGTCGCGGGTCCACAGATTGCCCTTGTGCACGCCGGTGTTCAACGGGCCCTTGTAGAACCGGATGCCGGTGATGTAGCCGTACTGCTCCACCCTGAATCGAACGCCGACCTCGGTCGGGGAGGTGGAGCTGACCTGCGACACGATCGGAGCGTCGTCACTCGACCAGACGCTGCACGGGCAGTTCGGGGTGCTCGTCGGAGGTACATCGGGCAGCACCGCGTCGAGTGCGGGAAGCCAGACATTGGCCATCTTGAGATAGCCGTCAGCGTTCGGATGAACTCCGTCAACGAGATCCGCCGGCAACATCGCCGCGTACATGTCCACGAACGACACGTTCTTGCCGGCAGCGGCCCGTGCCTGGACGATGGCCGGAATCGCGGCGTTGTAGACCCGTGCCTTCGCGTCGTCGGTCGGGTCAGCAAGAGGTGGGATGGATCCGACGATGAGCTCCGACGCCGGCGCCGCATCGACGATCGTGTCGATAAGGCCGGCAAGCCGATCAGGAGCGGTGTCGAGCTCGTAGTCCCCAATCACATCGTTCGTGCCGATCACGAGGAGGACCACATCGGGCCGGAATGTCGTCACCCGATCTCGGGCTATGGCGGCGATGTCGTGGATCTTGAAGCCACTGTGGCCCTGGTGCTGCCGGTCCTCGATCTCGAAGGGACCGGAGGCCTGCGAGCCGACGAAGTCGAAGCTGTGGCCGACCGGCACCAACAGGTCCTTCAACTCGAGTCGATACCCGCCAGTCGCTCCCGCACCGTGGGTGATGCTGTCGCCCATCGGCATGATACGAACGGGCGTGCGAAGGGTCGTCTCTGCGGCGACGGCCGGAGCGACGACCGGCGTGCCGGCGAGGGCAAGACCAACGCCGAGCACCAGCGCGAACGCTCGCCGGCTCCCCCTATAAGCCAAGCTCGACTGGACCCCTGCCATCGAAACCCCCCTCGTGAACCCCCGGTGTCAGCCAAGATATACCCCTGCGACGACAAGAGAGAGCCAAAGTACGCATGCGATTTGCAGGAATCGATCCCGGAGGAACACGTCCTCAGGTGATCCGCCCGCACCAGCCTCCCCCAGCATGGCGTAGCGGTAGATACCCAGCACGAACGGGACAATAGACAGCGCCGCCAGGACATTTCGGGATCCCTGCCCTTCGAAGGCCCAGAGGCAGTACGCGGTGATCGTGACGGTGGACGAGCTGGTCAACATGGACCTCAGCATTGGTTCGGAGTAGTCGTCGAGCGTCCTCCGGTGATGCCCGCGGCTGTCTTCCAGTGCCCGGTATTCGGCGAAGCGTCGTCCCGTGACGACGAACAGTGCGCCGAAGCACGCGACGAGCAGGAACCAGCTCGACAGATACACGCCAGCGGCGAGCCCACCGGCGGCCGCACGAAGGACGAAGGTCCCCGCCACAGCGACGACGTCGACCAGCACGATGTCCTTGAGCCAATAGGTGTAAGCCGTCACCAGCACCAGATATGCGACGACGGCCGCGGCCAGCGGCACGCCAGCGCCCGCACCCGCGATCACCACCGCGGTAACCATCAATACCACTGCCGCTAACCATGCGTCACGCCGCGAGAGATTCCCGGCAGCCATCGGCCGCAGGCGTTTGGTTGGGTGAGCAGCGTCTCGCACGCGATCTTTGACGTCGTTGAGGAAGTACATCGCGCTCGACGCCATTGAGAAGGCGACAAAAGCGATCACCACCCGGGCTAGCGCCGCAGGCTGGAGCAGTACACCTGCCGTGGCCGGGGCAGCGAACACGAGAACGTTCTTGATCCACTGCCGGGGCCTCGCGGTGGCGACCAGAGACCGGATCAGGGTGCGCTGCCGGGGCATCAAATCCCGCCGGTCCTCGTCCCGTCGCAGCGACCGCGATGTCACCATAGCCCCCTCACCGGTATCGGCTGGCCGGCAGAACGTACCAAGGCCGGCGGCAACTGTCCGTCCTAGCCGCTGGCACGTCCGGATTGGAACAGAGTACCTATCCGCGGCGCCGACCGGACCAAGAGCACAACAAGCAAGCCGGCCACCGTCCAGCTCACCAGTTCGTCTGCCAGCCTCAGTTGTTCAGACAACGTGCCGATCCACAGCGCGACCACGACAACGGCAACGGTGGCCAGCGAAAGGTTCAAACGATTCCCGATGACCCGCGGTGGGTCAGGCCACCGCAGCAGCAGGGGCAGCGTCAACAGCAGAAAGACCAGGCGGTAGTCGAAGCTGTTGCCGATCACGAACGTGCCGACGTAGACCAGTGAACCCATACGGAAGCCGACCAGATCGGCCGTCTCGGCCAGCGGCACAGCCGCCGGCGAATGATGTGATCGGTGGCGCAGCCACAGCCACAACCCGAGCGCCAGGAGTACGACGGCCAGCAGGACAAGAACCTGCGCAAGTGTCCGGCTACCGCCCCACTGGTCACCGACGACACTGTGGTAGACCCGGCCGAGCAAGATCCGGGCCCCGTAGGAGTAGTACTGGCCCTGTGTGGCAGTGGTGGAGATCGTCACAACGTCGTCGCGCGTGATAACGACGTAGGCCGCGAAAACCAGCAGGGCTGCGCCGGCAGCGGTGCGGGTGCTGCGTCGCCGGGCGAGGAGGAAAGCGAGCAGAGCGACGGCCGGGTAGAGCTTCGCGACCGCCATGAGAAGGACGATGGCGACTGCGGCGTATTCCGCCGTAACCGTGCCACGGCGCCAGACGACCGCGGCGAGGGCCAGACCGGAGAAGATCACCAGGTCCATGTTGGCGCGCTCGACCGCGAACATAACGGCGGGTGAACATGCGGCCGCGGCCACCACCAGGCCTTCGGCGAAGCTGAGGCGCGGCAACAGAAGCACCAGTGCCAGTACGAACAGGATGACCACCACTGCGCCGAAAAGCACAGTGTGACGCTGTTCGAGGCCGGTCACGCGAAGCAGCAGCCACACCCGGGGATAGAACATGGCCCGGTCCCACGGGTCACAGGGGTTGTCGGTTAGAGGGTCGTAGCCGAGCCGGCTGCACTCGACGGCGGCAGCGACGTTGCGGGCGTCGAAGAAGATGCTAGGTCCAGAGGGGACTCCCAGCCAGGGCCAGATGTCGACATCCCACAAGGCTCGCAGCCCCGTAACGACGGACAGGTAGAGCGCGACACAACCCAGGACGATCGACCGGCCGTCGCGCAAGGGGCTCCGGTCATCGGACCTGCGCCGCACTCTATGGCGACTCTGGTCGGCAGCGCACATATACCGCTCCAGCCTCCTCGGGCGGACCCGATCCCGGCCGATGGCGGCGTAACCCGGGGGCCAACCCATTGGTCACGGATCGTACCGGGGAGAGGTTGTGTTCAGGGATGCATACGCGACGCCGCATCTATTTCGGCACGGACGCTCGCCGGGCGTTACCAGCCGACGGCGTAGTCGGCGATTCGCGCGGGTCGTTCAGCGGGGCAGGTGAGCGGACCGGGATTCGCCCAGCGGCCGTTGGTTTCGTGTGCCTTGTTGGCGAATGCGGCGTAGTCGAACCACTCGTCCCAGGCCGCAGTGATTTTGAAGGGATTACTGCGCTGCGTGTGGTACCACGTGTTGCCGCTGAAAGAGGAAGAGTTCCAAAACGCTGCCTCGTCTCTGCTCTGCCAGAACAGCCACCCGTTGTTCAGCGAGTCCTTCTGCGCCCAGTCGTCGCCCATGGTGATCGTGTTCTGAAGGGTCATCGCATTGCCGTGGACCACGTATCCGTCGGGCATGGTCACGGGTGTGGATGATCCCGTATGTAGGTGCTGCCAGCCTGCATTGCTGAACACCTGGCTGTTCTTGACCGTGGCGCGGTCGGTCCGAGCGTAAGAGATGCCGCTCATGCCGTTGTTGCAGATCTTCGCATTGTCGATGGTGATGGGACCGGGGTTGGCTTCCAAGAAAAGCCCCCGCCCGAGATTGCCCGCACTCACCAGGCCGTAGACCGAGACGTGCTCGTTGTCGTAGTCGAACCACAGTCCGTGGCCGTAGTTATGGTGCGCGTACCAGCCCTTGATCGTCACGTTGCTGCTCATACCGAACTTGACGCTGGTCGACCAACCGGTGAAGCCCACCTGTGCTCCCCGCCAGTTGTTCCGGGCCAGTTCGGCGTCCTCGATCAGGATTCCCGCTTGCTTGTAGGAGCCATAGCCGTTGATGCCGTTGTCGAGGAACCGGACATTGCGCAAGGTGGCAGCTTTGCCCCCCCCGATGCTGAACCCGCCCCCAGCCGCCCGCCGGGCCGTGACGTTCTCGAAGGTCAGGTTCGAACTGTTCCAGCTGCCGGCCATGCTCTCTTGCACGGCGCCGGCCCCACGTTCGAGGGTAAGGTTGCGGACGGTCACGTTGCTGCGGCCATCGATCTGCAGCGTCTTCATACGCACGGTGACTTCGGCGCTGACGAGGGGTGCATCTCCTGCCCGCGGCCGGGCGGTGATCGTGTTGGCAGTCTCGTCCACCAAGAACGTTCCCGGGACCAGGTCGGCTGCGCTGTCCACGACGTGGTACGGCACGTTGCCGACGAACATTGCCTCCCGGTTGAGCAGTACACGGTCGTAGCTGAGGGTCGGCCATGGATCGGACAGATTGCCAAGGTTGTGCGGCCAGTGATGGCGGAAGGTTCCGTCGCCAACCGCACTCCACGATGTCAGTGGGTCCGCCCCCGTAATGACGGCGCCCTGTCCGTCGATCGTGATCGGCGCCGACGTGGCCTGACCGTCGGGCCCGAGGATGAGCGGCTCGCGGTATGTCGTCGGTTGCAGGACGAGCCGTACGGCCTTTCCCTGCCGGTTGATGTCACGGACCTTCGTCAAT
>DASUUH010000100.1:0-91116 GCA_036374175.1 Jiangellaceae bacterium
AACGTGATCGAACGACGTCAGTGGGTCAGGCCGGCGTCGCGGGCGCGTTGGTACGACCGGTTGATCTCGGCCTCTGCTTCGGCGCGGCCCACCCAGGTCGCTCCCTCGACGGACTTTCCGGGCTCGAGGTCCTTGTAGACCTCGAAGAAATGCTGGATCTCCATCCGCTCGAACTCGGGGATGTCCTCGAGGTCCTGCAGCTTGTTCTGCCGCACGTCACCGGCCGGCACACACATCACCTTGTCATCACCGCCGGCTTCGTCCCTCATCCGAAACATGCCGACGGCCCGGCAGCGGATCAGGCAGCCAGGAAAGGTGGGCTCCTCGATGAGCACGAGCGCGTCGAGTGGATCGCCGTCCTCGCCGAGCGTTTCTTCGATGAACCCGTAGTCCGAGGGATACCGGGTCGAGGTGAACAGCCGGCGGTCGAGTTTGATCCGACCGGTCCTGTGGTCGAACTCGTACTTGTTCTTGGTGCCCGCCGGGATCTCGATGGTGACGTCGAACTCCACTACTTGCCTCCCTTGACCCGTCCCAGTGTCTCGTACTAACGGGCCGAATCCCGGCGCGACGGCGATTGTGAGTTTGACGAGACGTGGGCCAGGGCATGGTTACGTTCAGTGGCGCTCTGCCCAATGTAAAGATTTGCGGCTTCTATTCAGGTTTGTCGTGCTTGTCGCTACCCTCGGTCGCGTTCATAGTCCCGAGGGGTGACGTACATGGCGTCCCGGCGCGCTGCGGCAGCCGTAGCAGCATTGGCTCTACTTGTGGTCTCGATCGCGGGCCCGGCGGCCGCCGATCCGGATTACCCGTCCGAAGGGGACGTCGAGGAGGCGCGCGAGGCCGAGGAGGCCGCGGAGGACGCTGTCGCTGAGGCTGAGCGCCGGCTGGCGGACCTCGAGCAAGAGGTTGAGGAACTTCACATCGCCGCCGGGCTCGCCGTCGAAGCGCACAACGGCGCTCAAGTCGCACTCGCTGAGGCGGAGAATGCCGCTCAGCAAGCAGCTGATCAGGCGAGCCGGCTCGAGGCAGAAGCCACGCTGGCCCGCGATGATCTCGGCCGGATGGCCGCGGCTTCGTACCGGACCGGAGGCCCGCTGGCCGCCTGGGTGCAGGTATTTCAGGCAGTGGAGAGCGACGAGTTCATTGATCGGACCGCTACCCTCGAGACCGCTACGCGATCGCAAGGCGAGATCAGCGATCGGTGGCGGGTGGCGTCCGTCGAGGCGAGCGAAGCCGCTGAAGCCGCCGAAGCTGCCCGGGCTGATCTGGCCGCGGCCGAGCAATCGGCCGAGCAAGCCGCCACCGAGGCGGCCGAAACCGTCGCTCAACACGAGGCGACGTTTGCCGACGCCGAGGCCGAGAAAGAGAACCTGCTGGCCGCGCTCGCTGAGGCGCAGGGCACCACAGTGGAGCTGGAGCGGGAACGGCAGGCTGGGCTCGAGGAAGAGGCACGTAAGCAGCGTGAAGAGGAGGAGCGCCGCCGGGCGGAGGAAGCGGCGCGCCAGGCAGAGGAGGACGCGGCGGCAGCCGAACCCGACACCGCGGAGCCGACTGCCGACTCGGAGCCGACCGCCAGCCCGGAGCCCGAGCCTGCGCCACCGCCAAGTGACGGAGCGGCCCGAGCTGTGGAGTATGCGAGGGCCCAGCTCGGCAAGCCGTACCAGTGGGGAGCCGACGGTCCGGACGGCTTCGACTGCTCCGGCTTGACCATGAGGGCATGGGAAGCCGGTGGTGTGAGCTTGACCCACCACAGCGTGGCCCAGGCCAACGAGACAACCCGGGTTTCCTACTCGGACCTGCGGCCCGGCGACCTGATCTTCTGGTCGAACAATGGCGCGCCTTCCGGCGTCTACCACGTTGGCCTGTACATCGGTGACGGCCGGATGATCCACGCACCGTCGTCCGGTAAGACCGTAGAGATCCAGGACGTCTTCTACTGGAGGACCCCTTCGTTCTACGGCCGGGTCTGACGCCGTACCTTCTCCATGTGTCCCGTCGCGCCGTCGCCGTGGTTGTCGCCGGCCTGATCGCTGCCGGCACCGGTTCAGCCGTTGCGTATCTGGAACTGGTGGGCAACCCGTTCGAGCCGCCGCCTCCACCGGCGGCGCTGAACCCGATGCCGGTCGCCGAACCGGAGCCGCCTGCGCTGGTGCTGGCGACGGGCGAGCCCGAATCACCGACCGGCGACCAGATCGATGACCTGCTGGACGATGCGATCGATCAGTCCGGCCTCAGTGGCCGAACTGGTGTGATCGTGACCGAGCTGAGCACGGCGGAAGTTCTGTACGAGAGATCGGCCGACGTCCCGTTGACGCCGGCCAGCACGCTTAAGCTGCTCACGGCGGCGGCGGTGTTGAACGTGCTGGGCCCGGAGGCGCGGTTCACCACCAGTGTTGTACCTGGTGAGGCTTCCGACGAGATCGTCCTGTTCGGCGGTGGTGACCCGACACTCTCAACGGACGATCCGCTCATGCGCGGGTCGACGTCCCTTGCTGAACTGGCCGAACAGACCGCCGGGGCACTTGAAGACTCCGGCCTCGACCGAGTCGTGCTCGGCTTCGACGACTCGTTGTTCACCGGGCCAGCGGTCAACCCGTCCTGGCGGTCGACCTACGTATCGGGAGGTGTGGCAGCACCGGTCAGTGCGCTCGCTGTGGATGGCGGACGAGCGACCCCGGGCTTCGCAGCGCGCACAGGCGATCCGGCGCTAGCCGCGGCGAGTGCGTTCGTCCGTCTGCTCACCGACCAGGGCATCGCCGTGGAAGGTACGCCGCAGCGGGTGGTTGCACCCTCGAACGCCACGCCGATCGCCGCCATTGAGTCAAGACCACTTGCGGACATCGTCGAATACGTGATCGCGTCGAGCGACAACGACATGGCCGAGATCCTGGCCCGCCATGTCGCTCTGGGACTCGGCCGGCCAGGCAGTTCCGACGAGGCCGCGCACGCGATTACCGAGGTACTCGATGGTTTGGGGATCGACGTATCGGCGATGACGGTTCTCGATGGCAGCGGTTTGGCTCGTGACAACGCCGTCCCCGCGCAGGCAATGACTGAGGTGCTGGCCGTGGCGGCGGACCCGGCCAACGCGCACCTACGGCCGGTCATCACCGGGCTTCCGGTGGCGGCGTTCAACGGCACCTTGCGCGAGCGGGTTGAAGATGCTCCCGGGCAGGTTAGGGCCAAGACCGGAACTCTGACCGGCGTCCACTCGCTGGCCGGTGTGATTGTGGGCGATGGTGGAGTGGCGTACGCGTTCGCGCTCGTTTCCAACGATGCCGGCAATGCCCTCCAAGCCCGTGCGGCGCTCGATGAGGTGGCTGCGGCTTTGGCCGGTTGCGGGTGCGAGGCGCCACCTTCTGAGCCAGGCTGACGTAGCTTTGACGGCATGACGAACACTGAGGCACCCGCGGAGATGATCGACTGGCAGCTCGCGGTTGCCACCGCTCGCCGCTTGGCCCGTCCCGGGCCCGAGACCACTCGAGCGGAGGCGCGTGAGGTTGTCGCGGAACTCCGTACCTTCGCCGATGCCGCCGAACGACCGGTGCGTGAATTCACCGGCCTGGACGGCTCGGGCCAGCACGCCCCGGTGGTCGTCGTCGACCGCACTGGCTGGGTGCAGGCCAACGCGGACGGAATGCGAGAGCTGATCACTCCGCTGACTCGCAAGCTTCGGGCCAACCGTCCAGTCGGCGGTCTCATGGACCAAGTCGGCCCCAAGGTCACCGGCCTTGAAGCCGGCGCTCTGCTCGCCTTCCTCTCCGGCAAGGTCCTCGGCCAGTTCGACCCGTTCTGGTCCGACAGTGACGGTGCCAGCGGGCGGCTGCTGGTCGTCGCACCCAACGTGGTGCACGTCGAGCGGGAGTTGAAGGTCGATCCGCGGGACTTCCGGATGTGGGTCTGCTTGCACGAGGAGACCCACCGCGTCCAGTTCACCGCCGTGCCGTGGATGCGCCGGTACCTTCGTGATCAGATCCACGAATTCGTCGACGCCACAGAAACCGACACAGCTGTGTTCGTCGCTCGACTCGGAGAGGTCGTGCGCTCAGTGATCAGAGGGCCGGGCGAAAGGCAAGAGTCGCGGTCGTTGCTCGATCTTGTGCAATCGCCTACCCAGCGAGCGGTCATCGACCGGGTCACGGCGGTGATGTCGCTGCTTGAAGGCCATGCCGAGGTCGTAATGGACGGTGTAGGGCCTGAGGTGGTCCCGAGCGTGGAAAAGATCCGGCGTAAGTTCCAGCGCCGCCGGGTGAGTGCCAAGGGACTCGAACGCACCATGCGGCGCCTGCTCGGGCTTGAGGCCAAGATGCGCCAGTACCGCGACGGCGCCCGGTTCGTCCGCAGCGTGGTTGACCAGGTCGGTATGACAGGGTTCAACCGCGTATGGGAGTCGCCCGAGACCCTGCCGACCTTGACCGAGATCACCGATCCGATCGCGTGGGTCCGCCGGGTAGATGGCTAGCCAGGAGCAACTGGCCGTTCGCAACGCGGTGCGGGATGCCCTCGACGGACTAAGTGTCGCGCACACCGTCCTGGCGGCCTGCTCCGGAGGCGCCGATTCACTGGCTTTGGCAGCCGCGCTCGGTTGGATCTCCCGGCGCGAGCTGCGTCCGGCGGGGGCTGTGGTCGTCGACCACGGTCTGCAGCAAGGAGCGGCCGACCGGGCCCGCCACACAGCTGCACTACTCGTCGGATTCGGGCTGGATCCCGTGGAGGTCGTGCACCTCAGGGTGACCGAACAGGGTCAGGGTCCGGAGGGCAACGCACGGGCCGCCCGGTACGCCGCGCTAGATGCGGCCGCCGCCCGTTACAATGCGGCCGCCATTCTGCTTGGGCACACCCGCGATGATCAGGCCGAAACCGTCCTGCTCGGGCTGGCGCGTGGCTCAGGGCCGCGGTCGCTGGGCGGGATGCCGGCCGTATCGGGCCAGTACCGGCGTCCGCTGCTCGGCCTTTCGCGGGAGACAGTACGCGCCGCCGTGCCCGCCGACGTCAAGCCGTGGGAAGACCCGCACAACGCAGACCCGGCTTTCACGCGGGCACGCGCGCGGCACCGCGTCCTGCCGGTGCTCGAGGCCGAGCTGGGACCGGGTATTGCCGCGGCCCTCGCCCGCACGGCGGCGTTGTTGCGGGCTGACGCGGAGGCACTAGACGCCTGGGCGGACCGAGCCCTCGCCGCCTCCCGCGTTGATCACGGGCGTTTCGTGGTTGACCAGCCCGTCGTACCACGAAGCGCCCATGATCAACGCGAGGCGTTGGGCGGCGTGGGGCTGGACGTCGAGCGATTGGCCGAGTTGCCCCGGGCGGTTCGCACCCGGGTGATCCGGCGGGCCGCGATGGAAGCCGGTAGTCCCGCCACCGCCCTGACCGCTGCCCACATCGAGGCGGTGGAGACGCTGGTTACGCGATGGCGGGGACAGCGGGGAATCGACCTGCCGGGTCCGGTGCGGGTGGCCAGGGCCAGCGGGATACTGCAATTCCACCCGGTGCGCTGAGGTCGCTGTCCGGGTGTGAAAGGCTGCCGCTCGTGGATGCCGAACACATCAGCGCCGACCTCGAGAAGATCCTGTTGGCCGAGTCCGATATCCAGCGTCGGCTCACCGAGCTGGCTACCGAGATCGAACGGGACTACGAGGGGCGTGACCTGCTGCTGGTCGGCGTTCTCAAGGGTGCTGTGATGGTCATGGCCGACCTGTCCCGGGCTCTCAACAGGCACGTCGAAACGGACTGGATGGCCGTCTCGTCGTACGGGTCGGGCACCAAGTCGTCCGGCGTCGTGCGCATTCTCAAGGACCTGGACGCTGACCTGACCGGTCGGCACGTGCTGGTGGTCGAGGACATCATCGACACCGGTCTGACCCTCTCCTGGCTGGTTTCGAACCTGCGATCGCGCGGTCCGGCATCGGTCGAGATCTGTGCGCTGCTGCGCAAACCAGAAGCGGCCAAGACCGCCGTGGACGTCCGGTATGTCGGCTTTGATATACCTAACGAATTCGTCGTCGGGTACGGCCTCGACTACGGAGAGAAGTACCGCAACCTCAGGGTGGTGGCGACGCTCGCGCCGCATGTCTACGCATGACCGGCTGGCTGGTTCGCTCACTGAGAACCTGCTGAGAGGTCGGCCACACCGGGCCTGGCCAGGGAACACGCCCGCCCAACCCGACGTTGCCTTGACGGCAGGAACCGACGCACATGCGCACCACCACGGCGTGGCGGTGTACCGTCATATGATCCGGTATCTCAGGCGGCAAGCCCGCCGGAACCGCTGCCATCAGGTGACCGACAAGCAGGAGGAACGGGGCCATCCGGCTCCGCATCATGAACACCAGACGACTTCTCCGCGGACCACTGGTGTGGTTCGTCATCTTCGTGTTTGCCGCGATCCTGATCACGCGGATGCTTGACTCGGGCGAGGAGTTCGAGCGGGTCGACACCGCGCGGGTCGTGCAGGAGATCGATAGCGGCAACGTCCAAGAGGCCAAGCTGTTCGGCGGCGATCGCCAGGAGATCGAGCTGATCCTCAAGGACGGCGAGCAGATCTCCGCACAGTACGTCGAGGGCCAGGGCATCGAACTGCAGCACATGCTGCAGGAGCAGGTCGAGGCCGAAGCCCTGCCGGACGGCTATGACGTCGAGATCGCCCAGCCGAACTTCCTTGTCAGCATCCTCGGCGCTTTCCTTCCGTTCCTGCTGCTGATCGCCTTGTTCATCTTCTTCCTCAGCCGCATGCAGGGCGGCAGCCAGG
Organism: Jiangellaceae bacterium; assembly: GCA_036374175.1. Lineage (GTDB taxonomy): Bacteria > Actinomycetota > Actinomycetes > Jiangellales > Jiangellaceae > JASLBX01. The sequence goes on from DASUUH010000100.1 coordinate 6,749, forward strand.
TAATGAGCTTCGGCAAGAACCGCGCCAAGCTGCAGAGCAAGGAGGCGCCCAAGACGACGTTCGCGGATGTCGCAGGCGTCCAGGAAGCGATCGAAGAGCTCCAGGAGATCAAGGAGTTCCTCCAGGAGCCGGGCAAGTTCCAGGCCGTCGGCGCCAAGATCCCCAAGGGCGTGCTGCTGTACGGCCCACCGGGCACCGGCAAAACCCTGCTGGCCAGGGCCGTCGCAGGTGAGGCCGGGGTGCCCTTCTACACCATCTCGGGTTCGGACTTCGTGGAGATGTTCGTCGGTGTCGGCGCGTCCCGGGTTCGTGACCTGTTCAAAGAAGCCAAGGAGAACGCACCGGCGATCGTGTTCGTCGACGAGATCGACGCCGTCGGCCGGCATCGCGGCGCCGGCCTCGGCGGTGGCCACGACGAGCGCGAGCAGACGCTGAACCAGTTGCTCGTCGAGATGGACGGGTTCGACATCAAGACAAACGTCATACTCATCGCCGCCACCAACCGGCCGGACATCCTTGACCCAGCGCTGCTGCGGCCGGGCCGGTTCGACCGCCAGATTTCGGTCGAGCAGCCCGATCTCGAAGGCCGGCAGAAGATTCTCGAGGTTCACGCGCGCGGCAAGCCGCTCGGGTCGGACGTCGACCTGCGTGCGGTCGCTCGCCGCACGCCCGGGTTCAGTGGTGCCGACCTGGCCAACGTGCTCAACGAGGCCGCGTTGCTCACGGCCCGGAACAACGGCAAGCTCATCGACGCCAAGGCGTTGGACGAGGCGATCGATCGGGTCGTCGCCGGACCGCAGAAGCGCTCCCGGCTGATGAAGGACCAGGAAAAGAAGATCACCGCGTACCACGAGGGCGGCCACGCGCTTGTCGCCGCGGCGCTGCACCACACCGACCCTGTGCACAAGGTGACGATCCTGCCGCGAGGCGGCGCGCTCGGCTACACCATGGTGCTGCCGGACGAGGACAAGTACTCCACAACCCGTAACGAGATGCTCGACCAGCTCGCGTACATGATGGGTGGCCGGGCTGCCGAGGAGCTCGTTTTCCACGACCCCACGACCGGTGCTGCGAACGACATCGACAAGGCCACCACACTGGCCCGCCGGATGGTCACCCAGTACGGCATGACCGAGCGGCTCGGCGCGATCAGGTTCGGAACCGACAAGTCCGAGCCCTTCCTGGGCCGTGAGATCGGCCACGAGCGCGACTACTCCGAAGAGGTGGCCGCAAAGGTCGACGAAGAGGTCCGCAAGCTGATCGAGACCGCGCACCAGGAGGCCTTCGACATCTTGGTCGAGAATCGCGACATCCTCGACCGGCTCGTCCTCGAGTTGCTGGAGAAGGAGACGCTGGACAAGCAACAGGTCGAGGAGATCTTCGCGCCGATCAGGAAGCGGTCGCGCCGTCCGCCCTGGACCGGCTCGGCCACCCGGCGGCCGTCCGACCGCGGGCCGGTCGAGGTGCCGCCCAAGGAGCTTGAAACGCCGCACCCGAACGGGGCCGACTCTGGTGTTGGGTCCGGCCAGCCGGTCGGCGGCGCTGCGACTCCGGCCGCCGACCGTCCCGGCATCTCACGCATGGTGGACGAGGGCGGCGAGTAGGGTCACCATCGTGCCTTCCGAGCGTCCGGACCGAGGGCATGACCCGGCCGGGGAACCGACCGAGCCCGACCGCGGGGTGGCCGAACCGGATCTGCAACGGTTCACCAGTAAGCCCTTCGACCATGACCGGGTCGAAAAGGCGGTGTACGAGCTGCTGATCGCCATCGGCGACGATCCCGAACGCGACGGCTTGCGCGACACCCCTGCCCGGGTAGCCCGGGCCTACGAGGAGATGTTCCGGGGTCTGCATCAGGATCCAGCCGAGGTGCTGACCACGACCTTCGAACTTGGCCACGATGAGATGGTGTTGGTCAAGGACATCGAGCTGGCCTCGAGCTGCGAGCACCACCTGGTGCCGTTCTACGGTTATGCGCACGTGGGTTACATTCCGGGGGAGGACGGCCGGATCACTGGGCTCTCCAAGCTGGCTCGACTCGTCGACGTGTACGCCAAGCGCCCGCAGGTGCAGGAGCGGCTCACCACGCAGATCGCCGACTCGCTGATGCGTCTGCTCGAGCCGCGTGGCGTCATCGTGGTGATCGAGGCCGAGCACCTGTGCATGACGATGCGAGGGGTGCGCAAACCCGGTGCCAAGACCGTGACTAGTGCGGTGCGTGGGCAACTGCGGGCATCGGCCACCCGGGCTGAGGCGATGAGCCTCATCCTCGGCCGCTGAGCCGATTTGGACGCTGTGCAAAGCGGTCATAACGTGGCTTACCGGGCCGCTGGATGTGACCCGTCGGGTGCCGTTGTCGACTCCGCGAGTCGCCAAGATTGACGTCCGTCGCCCGCGTAGGCTGAGCTGAGTGACGGGTGTCCAGCGCGCGATCGGCCGTCCCGCGGCATACGTGGACGGCCTACCGCAGCCGGACCGCTGTCTGGTCATGGGTGTTGTGAATGTGACTCCCGACTCCTTCTCCGACGGTGGACGCTGGTTCGAGCCGGCTGATGCGATCAACCACGGTTTCCGCCTTGCTGCTCAGGGAGCCGACCTGGTCGACGTCGGCGGTGAGTCGACCCGCCCCGGTGCCGACCGGCCGCCCGTCACCGAGGAAGTACGCAGGGTGATGCCGGTAGTCCGCGAACTCGCAGCCGCCGGCGTGCCGGTTTCGATAGATACGATGCGGGCCACCGTTGCCGAGCAGGCGATCGAGCTAGGAGTGCGGCTGGTCAATGATGTGTCGGGCGGCCGAGCCGATCCCGACATGCTCCGGGTGGTGGCTGAATCAGGCCTGCCGGTGATCTTGATGCACTGGCGGGGACACTCGGCTGACATGCAAAGCCAGGCCAGCTACTCCGACGTGACGGCGGAGGTGCTGGCCGAACTCAGACCACAGATCGACGCGGCGGCCGCGGCCGGAATTCGGGAGGATCAGATCATCATCGACCCCGGCCTTGGCTTCGCCAAAACCGGTGAGCACAACTGGACTCTGTTGTACCAGCTGGACCGGCTGCTCGAGCTTGGCTTTCCGGTGCTGGTGGCGGCGTCGCGCAAACGCTTCCTCGGAACGTTGCTGGCCGATCCGGCGAGCGACCGCGAACGTCCGCCCGACGGGCGTGATGCCGCCACTGCAGCTATATCAACGCTCGTCGCCCTGGCCGGTGCCTGGTGCGTCCGGGTGCACGACGTGCCGGGGTCGTTGGATGCGGTGAAGGTCGCCAGGCGGTGGAGCGACGAGGCGCCGAGCGAGGGACGAGCGAGGGGCCGAGTGCGACCATGAACTGGAGCGACGAGGCGCCGAGCGAGGGACGAGTGAGCGGTCGAGTGACTGATCCGGAGTTGCTGGCGGCGAACTCAGCGTTCTACGAGGCACTCGAGCAAGCCGATCTCGATGCTCTGTCTGAACTCTGGGTTGCCGGAGACGAAGCGGTCTGCGTGCATCCCGGACTCCCGCCCATCCACGGCGCGAAGGCCGTCATCAGGTCCTGGGCCGCGATCATGGCTAGCACGCCGTACCTGCAGTTCGTGCTCACCGACACCCGCGGCGACCGGTTCGGCGACGTCGGCGTGGTGAGTTGCACCGAGAACCTACTGTCGGCTCCGGAAGGCATGCCCGAGACGATGTTCGCCGGGGGGCGGGCCGTTGCCACCAACGTTTTCCGGCATCTGGACGGCCGGTGGCGGATGTGGGCGCATCACGCATCGGCGGTTGAGGAGCCGGATCGCTGATCCGCTTGGATGGGGACGTCACGGGACCAGTGGCGCGATTCGCCCGCTGGGGAGGCTAGGGTCGTGATGTGACTGACCGCATCACGCTGCGCGGGCTTGCCGCTCGGGGACGGCACGGCTGGTTCCAGGAGGAGCAGGAAACCGGTCAGGAGTTTCGCGCTGACGTCGTGCTCGGCGTCGACACACGTGCTGCGGCAGCAAGCGACGATCTCGCCGACACTGTCGACTATGGCGTTCTCGCCGAGCGGGTCGTCGGTGTCATCGCGGGGGAGCCGGTCAAGCTGGTCGAGACTCTCGCCCAGCGCATCGCTGACGTCTGCTTGGCGTTTGCCCACGTCAAGGACGTCGAGGTGACCGTGCACAAACCGGAGGCGCCAGTGCCGGTGCCGTTCGGTGACGTGACCGTGACGATTCGAAGGGCCCGCACGTGACCAACTTCCCGAACCCCGCCGTCGTGGACGCCGACACCCTGACAGGCGACCTTCGCCCCCTCCGCCGCGCCGCGCTAGCCCTGGGCAGCAATCTGGGCGATCGGCTGGAGTACCTGCAAGCCGCGGTCGATGCGCTTACTGACTCCTCAGAGATCATTCCAGTCGCCGTCTCGTCGGTTTACGAAACCGAACCGGTGGGCGGGCCCGAGGAGCAGCCGCCGTTCCTTAACGCGGTGCTGGTGGTCGACACGACGTTGTCTCCGCGCTCACTCATGGAGCGCTGCCAGGCGGCCGAGGATGCATTCGGGCGCACCCGCGAGGTGCCGAAAGGTCCGCGAACGCTTGACGTCGACGTCCTCGCGGTGGGCGACAAGACGGTCCAAGACGACGATCTACAGGTGCCACACCCCAGGCTGGCGGAGCGGGCGTTCGTTTTGGTGCCGTGGGCAGAGGTGGATCCAGAGTTCACGGTGCCAGGAATCGGCCGGGTCGGCGATCTTAGCCATGCCGTATCCAAGGCGGGCGTTAAGCGCCTGGACGACGCCGAACTAGAGCTGCCAGCCTGAGGCACGTGCGCGCCACAAAGATCAGCACCCTGCTGGGTGTAGGGCTGGCCGGGCTCCCGGCCGGCTGGCTGTTCGGCCGGCTCGTCAAGGCCTCGACCGGTGCGCTGCCCTCAGTGCCCTGGGTGTTGGTAATTGTCCTGGTGGTCATGGCCGTCCTCCTGCTGCTCGGAGCTCGGGTTGCACGCGGATGGATCGACGAGCGGCGCTACGACACACGAGTCGACGCCTTGGTGGTGGCCCGCCTGCTCGCACTGGGCAAAGCCGCATCGGTGTTCGGGGCGATCGTCGCCGGTGTCTACTTCGGAATTGCCGGAGTCGCGGTGAACCAGCTGAGTGGCACGGTGGCGCGAGATAGAGCGCTGCTGGCAGTCGCGGTTGCATTGGCGAGCATTGCCGTCGCGGTGGCAGGTTTCCGGTTGGAGCTGGCCTGCAGGGTTCCACCTGACGAGTCGGACGACACCGGCCAACCCGGCAGCGACTGAGCACGCCGACGCTCGCCGGCTGCGAAAACTGGTGCCGGCTCCTCGGCGTGTAGCGGCATGAGACCATCCGCATCCCGGTACGGTTCATGGCCATGAGAAGCGTGCGTCGTCGCGGAAGGCTGGGTCCCGTTCGCTTCGCGGCCAAGCTTGCGCCGGTTCTGGCTTTTTCGGCGGTCGCAGTCGCCTTCGTGCTGGAGGGACGGTGGCCGGTTGCGGCCGCCGCGGTTGCGGCTGCGTTGACCACGGCGGTCTCTGTGCTGGTGTTCCGCGTCGATCGGCGACGCCGCGCGGACGTCGCAGCCGCCCGGGCTCGGGTCGCCGCCGACTACGCCGCTGAGCATGCCCGATATGCGGGCGAACATCGTGCGTTCACCGAACACTTGGTCGCGCTCCTCGACGCCGCATCCAGCCGGATCGGGCTGTTGCGGCACCGGGTCGACTGGCTCGAGGGCGAGCTGGCGTCGGCCAAGGCCGCCCAGGAGCGCGCAGCCGAAAAGCCGGGTAACGAGCTGGTCCGGTTGGCCGACAACGCCGAGTGGGCCGAGCTGTGGCCTGACCTCGCGGAGGCGCCGACGGTGGTCGACCTGATCGCGTGGGACTCTCGGAACGACGACGATCTCCTGATCCCGCACAGCGACCGTACCGAGGACGACCCGGGCCAGCGCCGTACCGCCTAATCGGTGTTGATCATGGCCTGATGCCCCCATCCGGCCGGCTCAAAGGGTGCATCTGCCCATGATCATCGCGGGAATGGAGGGTCAGGCGTCCTGAACGGTTTCGAGCTCTATGTCGCGGGCGTCGACCCGCTGGGCGTCTGCTTCGACCGACCGGCGCAGCGCCGCGTGTAGCGTTGATGGCGTCAGGACGCCGCGGTATCGCGAGTTCTTGTCGAGCACGGCGATCCAGCCGGCGTTCCACTGGAGCATTTCACCAAAGGCGACCTTGAGTGAGTCGTCCAGCTCGACCCACGCCTCCATTCGCCGAGCGTGATCGCGGACCTTGCCGCCACCGCTGGCCATGTCCCTGCCGATCCAGCCGGCGAGCCCGCCGTCGCCGTCCAGCACGACCGCCCAGCGTGACGTTCCCATGGTTGCCGTGGCCGAGCGCACATCGTCGTCAAGACGCACCACGGGCGGGTGTTCAAGGTCCTGCTCGGTAACGGCAGTGACCGAGAGCCGCTTGAGCCCGCGGTCCGCGCCGACGAAGTCGGCCACGAAGGCAGTGGCAGGTGTTCCCAGGATCGCCGCCGGGGTGTCGTACTGCTGGAGCCGGCCACCTTGGGCGAACACTGCCGTCCGGTCGCCTAGCCGGACAGCCTCCTCGATGTCGTGAGTCACGAACAAGATCGTCTTGCGAACCTCGTCCTGCAGCCTTAGGAACTCGTCTTGTAGCTGGGCTCGGACAACGGGATCGACGGCGCTGAACGGTTCGTCCATGAGCAGCACGGGAGGGTCGGCGGCGAGGGCGCGGGCGACTCCGACCCGCTGCCGCTGCCCACCGGAAAGCTCATGCGGGTAACGCGGGCCGTGGACGGCAGGGTCGAGCCCGACCAGGTTCATCAGCTCTACGGCACGTTCCCTGCGCCGAGCCCTGGACCAGCCGACGAGTTCGGGGACGGTGGAGATGTTCTGCTCGATGGTGCGGTGCGGGAAGAGCCCTACGTTCTGGATGACGTAACCGATGCCGCGGCGCAACTCGACTGGGTCGGCATGGGTGACATCCTGCCCGTTGATGTAGATCCGTCCGGATGTCGGCTCGATCAACCGATTGACCATCTTCATGGTCGTCGTCTTGCCGCACCCCGAGGGGCCGACGAGCGTGACCAGCTCGCCGCGGTTGACGTCGAGCGTTAGCTCGCGGACCGCCACGGTGCCGTCTGGATACCGCTTGGACACACGGTCCAGCCGGATCATCACGTCTCCGGTAACGTCCTGGGAATGGCTCTCGGCGCCGACGTTCATGCGGCCACATTCTCGCAGGGCTGCATACAGCGCAACGACTGGATCTGTCCCGACTTCGTCTGGCGCAGGTCGAGCCAGATTCTGGACGCACTTCAGGAGCACGTCTACATCACTGTGGTGTCCCTCGTCTTCGGGTTCATCGTGGCCTTCGGCCTGGCGCTGGTCGCCCGGCGCCGTCCGCGGCTGCGCGGGCTGGTGTTGGGTGTATCGACCGGCTTGTACACGATCCCATCGCTGGCACTGTTCTCACTGCTGCTGGTACCGGGGTTCGCACTGTGGGGCGGGCTGTCCAGCACGACAGTGATCATCGGGCTGGTGCTCTACTCGTTGACCATCCTCGTCCGCGGCATCATGGCTGGGCTGGACGGCGTCCAACCTGATGTCAAGGAATCCGCACTGGGCATGGGGTATGGCAGCGGCCGGCTGCTCAGGCAGGTCGAGCTGCCATTGGCCCTGCCGACCATCTTCGCGGCGCTCCGGGTTGCCGCGGTGTCGACGGTCGCGTTGACGACGGTGGGCGTGATCGTGGGCCACGGTGGGCTGGGTGAGCTGATCTTTCAGGGATTCCGCAGCAACTTCCGACCCCAGGTGCTGACCGCGTCGGTCTTATGTGTCGTCCTCGCCGTTCTGGCCGACCTGGTCCTGGTCGGGGTCGAGCGGCTGATGACGCCGTGGCGGAGAGTGAGGGTCTAGGTGGACTTGCTGCTCGACGCATTTCGCTGGCTGGCCGACGGTGCCAACTGGCAAGGGCCGGCCGGCGTTCCCGCGCGGCTGGGCGAGCACCTGTGGTTGACAGTGGCGTCGATGGCCATTGCAGGCGTCCTCGCAATCCCGATCGGGCTGTGGCTCGGGCATCTCGGCCGCGGTGGCACGCTTGCCATCAATATCAGCAACGTCGGTCGGGCTATACCCACGCTGGCGATCCTGGTGTTGCTCGTCCTCAGCCCGATCGGCCTGTCGATCTGGTCGACGATCATCGCGCTGGTCCTGTTCGCCGTGCCGCCGGTGCTGACCAATACCTACGTCGGCATGCGAGAGGTCGATCGGGATGCGGTGGAGGCGGCCCGCGGGATGGGCATGACTGGCGGCCAGCTGCTGCGGAAGGTGGAGCTGCCGCTGGCGATGCCATTGATCATGAACGGGTTAAGGCTGGCCACGGTGCAGGTCGTTGCGACGGCGACCATCGCGGCCCTGATCGCAGGTCCGGGGCTGGGCCGCATCATCACGGCCGGGTTCGGCCGACGCGACCTTCCGCAGATGGTCGCTGGGGCGATCCTGGTGGCCGTGCTGGCTCTGATCGTCGAAGGTCTGATGGAACTTCTGCAGCGCCGGGTCGACCCGATGCGGGGCGCACGTGCGCCGTCCCGGCTTCGAGAAGACGAACACGTGGTTTCCGTAATTCAAGCGTGATCGGCGTAACGGAAAGCTTTGTCGGCGCGACGTAGTTAACTACGGGTGGATGCGGGCGGCACGCCGTGGCGCCCGCCGGACACGCGTGGTGGCACCCGGCCACCACGGGACACAGAAGGCGGACGCTAGAAGGGCGGTTTCGCAGGTCATGTACAGACGACGCATTCTTGCCATCGGAGGCGCGGCGGTCGGGCTGGCTTTGGCCCTGTCGGGTTGCGGAGACGATGACGCAAACACCGAGGGCACCGATGGTACCGAGGGTGCTGAGAGCACAGAGGGCGCCGCAACCGGCGCGGGTTCACTCACCGTGGGCGGTGCCAACTTCACCGAGATGAACATCATGCAGGAGATGTACCGCCTCCTGCTTGAGGATGCCGGCTTCACGGTCGACATCCAGACGGCCGATAACCGTGAGATCTACGCCCAGGCGCTCGAAGCCGGCGAGATCGACGTGGTACCGGAGTATGCCGCCACGATGGCCGAGTTCCTGAACACGGTCGTCAACGGCCCGGACGCGCCGTCGGAGTCGCCGATTGCCACGAACGATGCGGCTGAGACGGTCGACGCGATGCGCCCGTTGGCCGAGCAGCGTGGGTTGCTCGTCCTCGAGCCGGCTGAGGCGGCCGATCAGAACGGATTCGCCGTAACGCAGGAGCTCGCCGACGCCAACGGCCTGTCGACTCTCTCCGACCTGGGCGCGTTGGGTGAGCCGATCGTTTTGGCGGCGACGGAGGAATGCCCCGACCGGCCGTTCTGCCAGCCAGGCCTTGAGCAGACGTACGGCTTGGAGATCACCGAGGTGCTGCCGCTCGGCTTCAGCAGTCCGCAGACCAAGGAGGCGGTCGCCAATGGCGACGCCAACCTCGGTCTGGTGGCGACGACCGACGGCACTCTCCAGGACCTCGGACTCGTTCTGCTCGATGACGACAAAGGGCTGCAGCAGGCCGACAACCTGGTGCCGGTCGTCAACGCCGATTCCGCCGGCGACGAGGCGGTCGCCAATGCGCTCAACCAGCTGTCCAGTGTGCTGACCACCGAAGACCTGGCCGAGCTCAACGCACGGGTTGACCGTGACCGTGAGCTGGCCGAAGACGTGGCCCGCGACTACCTAGAGCAGCAGGGCCTGCTCTGAGCGGTCCCGACAGCGTCCTGGCGACGTCACTCGCCGTGCTCGACTGGCGTCGCTGGGTACACGCGATATATGCCGAGGTGCGGGCGAACGCTGATCCATGTGCCGCGCATGCGCACTGGCGCGCAGCACGCGATGAGCTGTTCGCCTCGCACCCGGCATCACCGATCCCGCCCGATGAACGGAGCCGATTCAACGGGCTGAGCTACGCGCCCTACGACCCGGCGCTGCGGTTCACCCTGGCCGTCGACACGCATGTACCACCGCAGCGGTGGGAGGTCGACACCGCAACCGACGGTCTGGTGCCGTTCGAACTGGCGGGCGTATTGCGGGTGCCCGGCGTCGGAGAGCTCGCTGTGTGGTGGCTCGACTCGTACGGTGGCGGCATCTTTGTGCCGATGAAGGACGCTTCCGCACCGGTGAAATCGTACGGAGGGGGTCGTTATCTGATCGACACCGTGAAGGGTGCCGACCTGGGCGGCGACATGCGCGACGGCGAGTTTGTCGTCGACTTGAACTTCGCCTACAACCCTTCGTGTGCGTACTCGCCGGCTTGGACGTGCCCACTTGCGACGGCGGCCAACACCGTGCCAGTCATGGTCAATGCTGGTGAGCTGGTACCTCGGGGAAAGTGACTCGCCTATTTGTCGATGTCGCCCACCACGAAGAAGGTCGAGCCGAGGATGGCCACCATGTCGGCGATCAGGCAACCGCGTAGCAGCTCGGGAAGCATGGCGATGTTGTTGAACGACGCCGACCGCAGCTTGAGCCGCCACGGCGTCTTCTCGCCGCGCGACACGAGGTAGTAGCCGTTGAGCCCGAGCGGATTCTCAGTCCAGGCGTAAGTGTGGCCCTCCGGTACCTTCAGCACCTTCGGCAGCTTCACATTGATCGGCCCGCGCGGCAGTGAACGCAACTGCTCAACGCAGCGGTCAGCCAACTCCAGAGAAACCGATACCTGCTCGGCCAGCACCTCGAATCTGGCATAACAGTCGCCGTCCTGCCGGGTGACGACCCGTCCCGGTGCGCCGTCACGGAACAACTCGCCATACGCCAGGTAGGGCTCGTCCCGCCGAAGGTCCACATCGACGCCGGAGGCCCGGGCGATCGGCCCTGACACGCCGTACGAATGGACTACGTCGGGACTGAGCACGCCGACGCCCCGGGTGCGGGCGATGAAGATCTCATTGCCCAGAATCATGTCGCGCATGGCCGGCAATCGCCGCCGTACGGCCGCGATCGCGTCGGCGGCTCGGTCAAGCCAGCCGGCCGGCAGGTCCTCCTTCAGCCCGCCGACCCGGTTGAACATGAAGTGCATCCGGCCACCAGAGATCTCCTCCATGACCTGTTGCAGGGTTTCGCGCTCGCGGAACGCATAGAAGATCGGCGTGATCGCGCCGACCTCGAGGGGGTACGAGCCGAGGAACATCAGGTGGTTCAAGACCCGGTTGAGCTCAGCGAGCAGCGTGCGGGCCCACACTGCCCGGACCGGAACATCCATGCCGAGCATTCGCTCGGCCGCAAGGACGACGCCGAGTTCGTTGGCAAAGGCGGACAGCCAGTCGTGCCGGTTGGCCAGCACGATGATCTGGCGGTAGTCACGCACCTCGAAGAGCTTCTCGGCGCCACGGTGCATGTAGCCGATGATCGGCTCGCATTCGACGATGCGTTCGCCGTCCAGCGTGAGCTTGAGCCGCAGAACGCCGTGCGTCGCCGGATGCTGTGGTCCGATGTTGAGGACCATGTCTGTGGTGGCGAGCTCGCCGGCACCAGAGCCGATGCCCACGGTCGTCTCGGTCGTCACAGTGCCGAGTCTGCCATCCCGGGCGCCTCCAACGAAGATCATCTGACAGCCGGATTCGCCAGTGGCGTGGCGGCAACGGTGGGAGTCCTTCTCGCGACGCGTAATCTCCGTGGTGTGGATCAGGTGTTCGCGCCGCCAGGCGAGGCTTGGCAACCGGTGTCCAGGGCGTTGGTCAGGCTCCGCCGGGCGGTTCTGTTGTTCTGGGTAGCCGTGCTCATCGTCGTGTCGGTCATTGCGGGAGCCGTCATCGCGTGGTGGATCACGGGCATCGGTGCAGCAATCGCACTCATCGCGCTCGTATGGGGCCTGTTGCTGATACCACGTAACTGGCGGGCGTGGGGGTATGCCGAGCGAGACGACGATCTGCTGGTCAAACATGGCGTTCTGGTCCGCAAGCTCAGCGTTGTCCCGTACGGCCGGATGCAATTCGTCGACGTCAACTCCGGCCCGCTGGAGCGGCGCGTCGGCATCGCCACCGTCCAGTTGCACACCGCATCACCCGCAACCGACGCGCGGATCCCCGGTCTGCCACCCGACGAAGCCGCCCGGCTGCGCGACCGGCTCGCCGCTCTCGGCGAGGCCCGGGCGGCCGGACTGTGATCCCGGTGGGGCCGCCTGGTCAGGCCGGCGAGCTACGCTCACCCTCGTGACTGGCGAGGAGCGCCCGGACGAGGAACGGCGGGCCGCCGGCTTTCGCGGCGCGGCCGATCCCACCCCAGCCCATTTCCAACGGCTGCATCCGCTGACTCCGTTGCTCCGCGGATGGGCCTGGTTGGCCGCGGCGATCGTCTTCGGTAGCCAGAATGCCATCGCCTCCGGCGACCCACGACGATTCGCCATCGTCATCCCAGTGGTCGCGATCCTGGGGTTCGGCTTCGGATTCGCGTCCTGGTGGTTCACCCGGTACGGCTTCGATGGCGACGATCTTCGCATCGATTCCGGCATCTTCCAGCGGCGATCACGGCGCGTTCGGATGGACCGACTGCAAGCCGTGGACATCGTCCGGCCGCTGGCCGGGCGGCTGCTCGGCCTTTCCGAGCTTCGGATGGAGGTGGCCGGGGGCGGGGACTCCGAGGCGCCGCTTGCCTACCTCTCGGTGGACGATGCCATGCGCCTGCGAGCCGAACTGCTCGCCCGCAGCGCCGGAATCTCCGCCGATACACCCGAGGCGCCCGAGCGCCCGGTGCACGAAGTCCCACTGGACCGGTTGATCGGCTCCACGGTGCTGTCTGGGGCCTTTGTGTTCGGCGTTGTGGTGTTCCTAGCGATTGCCGTCGTTGTTGCGACCGGCTCCGGGCGGATGGTCGCCGGCATGTCCGGCCTCATTCCGGGCCTGCTCGGAGTCGGCGCCGCGCTGTGGTACCAGCTGGGGCGCAACTTCGGCTTCACGCTCGCCGAGTCTCCCGACGGCTTTCGGATTCGCAAGGGCCTGCTCGACACCCGGGCCCAGACCGTCCCGCCGGGACGGATCCAGGGTGTCGCGATGCGCCAGCCGCTGCTCTGGCGGATCCGGGGCTGGGTTCGCATAGACGTCGACGTCGCCGGGTATTCGGGCAGTTCCTCAGCCCCGCAGACCTCGACGCTGCTTCCGGTGGCGCCGTACCACGAGGCGATCAACGTGCTGCGCCAGGTGCTTCCGGGCGCCGACCCGGCGAGTGTTCCGCTCGAACCGGTGCCCCGGCGAGCGGCCTGGCTACGGCCGATCGGCTGGCTCCGACTGGCCTACGGTGCCGACGACCGCATCATCGTCGCGCGTGAGGGTGTGCTCTACCGGACGCTGACGATAGTTCCGCACGCCAAGACGCAGAGCGTTCGGCTCACCCAGGGCCCGATCCAGCGCCGGCTCAAGCTCGCGACGGTGTCGGTCGACACGACGCCCGGGCCGGTCGATGCGGTCATCCGGCATCGGCCAGCGCCACAGGCCCGGGAGATCCTTGAAGCCCAGGCCCGCCGCGCCAGGTTGGCCAGGCGGGTTGATGTTCCGGAGCAGTGGATGGCCCGTCCCCTTAACGGCGCCGGCGACAGTGCCGGTAACCACGCCGGACAAGTCGAGACCACATCGGGCAGCGCCCCCGATCACGCCGAGGAGCTGGATCCACCGGCTCGCGCAGACCCAGGCTGACCAAGGAGTTCAGGTACGTGCGTTCCGACGGCCTGAACCAGCCACTCGAACCTGCCCAGCCCGGCATCGTCGAGCAACTCGGCGGCCTCACTGGTCCGTGACAGTGCCGCCACGTACGCTGGCGGATCGCTCGTCGCCAAGTCCCGCGGGGGCAGGGTGGCATTGATCCCGAGCCGGCGCAGCGCGAGCTGCTGGGTCATCAGCATGGTGCCGGTCGCACCGGCGGCTTCACCCGCGGCCGCACACGCGTCGAGCGCGACATGGGCCGTGATGTCACACGAGCCGTCTGGAACTGGCCGCACTGCTCGGCCGTCCCGGTAGCCGGCAAGCGACCCGTACGGTGGGCGATCACCGCGTCGGTGGCTGTAGTCGATGGCGATCAAGACGGCGTGCCGCACCCTGGAGACCACACCGGCCCAGGCGACATCTCGGCTGCTGCCGATCTCGGCGCGGTTGCCCTGCTTCGAACCGTCGAGCGGCCACCAGGTGTCCAGCCAATCGGCGTCATCGCTGGTCAGCGGGTTGCCCAGGGCCTCGTCTCCGGTCGCCGGGTCGACGTGGACGAGCAGCGGACGCCCGTCCTCGCCTACTTCGGCGACATCGACCGGGATGTTGTCCAGCCATTCGTTGGCGACGATCAGCGCCTGATCGACACCGTCCGGGAGTTCAGGAACCCAGTTAATGGCGCTCGGGAGGTCAGGCGGCCGAGTGGCCAGTTCGACGCCGACAAGGTCAAGGGACGGTGAGTGCCGGGCCAGTGCCGCGAGAAACTCACCGCTGCCGGCGCCGATGTCGATGACGGCACGCACACCGCAGCGGTCGGCCAGCCGGCCGAACGCCGCAGCGAACAGCTCACTGGCGTGCACGGACGTTCTGAAGTGATCGGCCGGTCGCTCGCGGCGGAAGAAGCCGTCGGGGCCGTAGAGCGCCTGCTCCATAGCCTCCCGCCAAGTAGGCCATTTCACGGTCCAACCTTATGGTCGGTCGGCGAGGTTCAGTGGTGCGGAACAAGGCGTTGAATTATAGAGAAGCTACCGGAAACTCTCTCTACTTCGTCTAGTTCCCTACTAGATCAGTTTGCCGGGGACGAGTACACCTAGGCGTGTCTACATCGATCATGCGATGTGGGCAATTCCTGTAACGGGCATCCCACAGGAGGGTCTGTCCAATGAGCAAGGCCATCGCCGAGTTGATCGGCACCTTCGTGTTCGTCCTGTTTGCCGTCAGCGCTATCGCGTTCGGAGGAGCGTCAGGCCTCGAACTGGCACTGACCGTCGCCTTCGTGCTGGTCGCGGCAACTGTGCTCGTCACCGGATTGTCCGGCGCTCATCTCAACCCGGCGGTCACGCTCGGCTCGGTCGTTTCGGGTCGGACAGCGCTGCCAGATGCCGTGCAGTACTGGATCGCGCAGTTCATCGGCGCCATCGCGGCCGTATTCGTGGTGTGGCTTGTCGCACAGGTCGCCGACGTCGAGCCGGCGTCGTACGGCGGCAACGTCGTGGGCGGGCTCGATGTCGCAGGTACGTTCATAGTCGAGGCGCTGATCGTGGCCTTCTTCGTGTTGGTCTACCTCAAGGTGACCGAGAGTGAGAGCTCCCTCGTGGGACGCGCGGTCACGATCGGCATCACGTTCGGTGCGGTCTATCTGGTGGTCGGCGCCGCGACCGGCGGAAGCGCCAACATGGCCAAGTCGGTCGGTGCGGCGATCTTCGAGGCCGGCGACACCGACGCGCTGGCTGATCTCTGGTTGTTCGTCGTGGCCGGTGCGGTCGGCGCCGTGCTGGGAGCGCTGGCCCACCTGACGCTGCGAGGTCAAGCGGCCGACCGAGAAACCATTTCGAGCTAGCCGCAACTACCTTTGCCACCTGTCCGGCCGGACAGGTCGCTGGCCTCGGGCCTTGTACCTGTTCGACCGGACAAGTTGGGTCGGGTCTAGGGTGTTGCGCCGTGGTTGACGTTGTCGCGTGGCTGGTGATCGCCGTATCGCTGGCCTACGCCGCATGGTGCCTGTACGCCCTGGTCCGCAACCAGATCCCACGAGAGCCGCATGTCATCGGCGCAGCCGTCGTCGAGTTGCTGTTGATCGTGCAGCTCGTGGTGGCGCTCATCATGCTGGCCGTTCGGGGCGCACCGGATCAGCTGGGCGTGTTCGTCGCTTACCTGGTGGTGTCGCTGCTGGTGCTGCCGCTCGGCGTGTTCTGGGCCCTGGCGGAGAAGAGCCGGTGGGGCACCGGTGTGTTGATGGTCGCTTCGCTCTCCGTGCCTGTCGTTGTTGTCCGGCTCCAGCAGTTGTGGGACGGCGTCGGTGGCTGAAGCGCCCGCGACCAACACCGGCCCGGGCCGGGTGCTGGTGGCCGTGTATGCGTTGTTCGCCGTGGCGGCCACGGCCCGCTCCGGTTACCAGATCGCCACCCGGTTCGACGAGGCGCCGGTGCCGTTCCTGCTCTCCGCGTTCGCCGGCGTGGTCTATCTGGTGGCCACTGTCGCGCTGGCGCGGCCCGGGCCCACGGCCTACCGGGTGGCCGTCACGGCGGTGCTCGTCGAACTCGCCGGCGTCTTGATCGTCGGAGCTGTGACGGCATTCGGCGCGGGCGACTTCCCGCGCGACACCGTATGGTCTGACTTCGGCCGCGGATATGGCTTCATCCCGCTGGTGTTGCCATTCGTGGGTCTGTGGTGGTTGCGCCGCAGCGCCAGTTCGGCGAGATCTTGAGACAATCCAAACCGTCGGTAGCTGGGGATTGTCGTGACATCGGGCGAGGAGGCCTGCCATGACGACGGACGAACGGCCGGCTCGGCTCGACGTCGGCATCGTCGGGACCGGACGCGTCGGAGCCGTCCTCGGCGCGGCGCTGGCCAGGGCCGGGCACCGGGTCGTGGCGGGATACGGCGTGTCGGTTACCAGCAAACATCGAGCACATGAGCTCCTGCCCGGCGTGCCCCTCGTATCGACGGACGAGGTGTTCCAGCGCGCCAGCCTAGTGCTGTTGACGGTGCCCGACGACGCCCTTCCCGAGCTTGTCGCGGGGTTGGCGAACACGGGAGCGATCCGCACCGGGCAGATCGTCGTACACACCAGCGGACGGTACGGCGTAGGCATCCTCGAACCCGCGACCCGCGCGGGTGCGTTGCCACTCGCCCTGCATCCGGCCATGACGTTCACCGGGACGTCGGTGGACCTGGAGCGGCTGGCCGGTGCGGTCTTCGGCGTGACGGCTCCTGAGCAGTTGTGGCCCGTGGCCGAAGCATTGGTCCTCGAGATGGGTTCCGAGCCGGTGCGCATCGCAGAAGAGAACCGCACCCTCTACCACGCGGCCCTGGCCCACGCTGCTAACCACCTGGTCACGCTCGTCGCCGATGCGATGGACCTGCTCAGGAGCGCCGGTGTCGACCAGCCGGACAAGGTGCTGGCGCCGCTGCTGTCGGCGGCGCTCGACAACGTGCTGCGGTCCGGTGATGCCGCACTGACCGGGCCGGTCGCACGTGGCGACGCCGGCACGGTAGCCAGCCACGTCGCCGAGATCGGTAGGGCGGCACCGGAATCAGTAGCCGCGTACATCCATCTCGCGCGTCGCACGGCGGCGCGGGCTCTAGCGTCCGGGCAGCTCAAAGCCACCGACGCCGAGCCCCTCCTCGACGTCCTCTCGCCGTAGCCCCTCGAGAGGTAGAGGCGGCGGACGAGGTCTTCGATGTCGGGTTCGTCGATGGTGAGGTCACGGACGTCCGCCCGCTGACCGACCTGTGCCAGCACTGCCGCCGCCGTCGTCTCCTGCGGCGCGAAGGCCAGCCGCCGACGCAATCCGTCGGATTCGATCTCCACCAGGCGGGTGGACGGAATTCCGGTGAGCGGGGCGGACGGCTCGTTCAGGTCCAGCGTCAGCACGCGCTCGGCTCCCACTCGCTTGACCAGTCCGGGCAGCGTCCCGTCCCCGACGGCCGACCCCGCGGCAATGTCAAAGGTGAGCCCGTCCGCCGCGGGCACGACGGTGCGGCTGCGCCGTACCCGGCCGGCCGGCGAACGGACGACGAACTCCCGGCGGAGATCCTTGACACTGATGATCACGATCCGGCTCCCGTGTAGTGGCGTAGCCCGGTGCGCCAGCCCAGCAGGGCGAGGCACCAGATCCCGACGGCGGCAAGTGGCGTGCACCAGCCCAGCCATTGCGGCAGGCCCTCCACCAGCCAGAACTGAACTGCGCCGGCAAGGACGAACAGCGCGGCGAAGATCGCGGTTCCGGCGAGTGGGGCAGCGACCAGCAGGATGACTCTGGCCGGCGTCCACGCGATGTCGTTGTGCGGCAGCACGGCGGCGAGGATGCCGAGCGCCACCGTCGCCCGGCCAAGCCGGCGCAGTGAAATGTCGCTCGTCACCAACTGCGCCAGCACCGGCAATGGGCGCAGCAGGAAGGCGTCGAGCGTCCCCGTCCGTAGATACCTCGGCAGTTGATCCAGGTGGCCGACGGCGAGGTCGGCCACTGCGAAGGCGAGGTTCGCAAGCGCGAAGACCAGGGCGACTCCGGCGAAGTCCAGCCCGCCAAGCGCGTCGACGTTGGCGAAGATGATGTAGACCTCGCCGAACTCGACGATTCCGATGCTGACGCTGCCGAGCACGTCGAGCACGAAGGACCGCCGGTAAGCGGTCTGCGACCGCACCCGTGACGCGGGCAGGACGCGGTACGGACCCCATCTCTCAGCCACCCTGCACCACCAGTTTTCGCGTACCGGCGGCGAAGACGAACCGGCCGACCGTGAGCATGACGACCAGCCACCCGAGTTGGACGCCGATGATGCCAAGTGCTTCCACACCCGCCTCGCGGCCGGTCACGATGTCGATGGGCGTCTGGATGATCGACGGGAATGGGGTGGCGTTGGCGACGGCTGCGAGCCAACCCGGGAACCAGTGCACCGGAAGCAGATGCCCGCTGAGCAGCCCACTCCCGACCGTGTAGATCATCATGACGCCGCGCAGGTCGAGTAGCCAGAACGCGGCGAGGTTGGCCAGCCACCGGCACGCGAACGAGACCATGATCGCTAACAGCAGGCTGAGTCCACCGAGCAGGTACGGCAGCGGAGTGGCGGGCATCGCCAGGCCGAAGACGACGCCACCGGCCAGCAGCGGCGGGGCACCGCGAGGGATGAACGAGTACACTGCCCGGCCGAGATCGGCGGCCAGGTAGGCCAACTGGGGATCCACCGGCCGGGCCAGATCAACGGCGACATCACCGGTGCGGATCCGCAGCGCGAATTCGTTCAGGTGAAGATGTTCACCGGCGCGATGAGTGCTTGAGCCAGGAATGCGTACGTGATGCCTGCCTTGGCGTCGTAGCCGGCTATTGCGCCGCCGGCCGCGCCAATTGCCCGATGGTGATGTACGCGCGGATCAGGCCGAAGGCCGAGTTGGTGAACGCTCCGGCGGCAACTGCCATCCGATACGTTGCCCATCGCCGGAAGCCGTTGACGAGCATGGCCGCGAGCGCAGACACAAACGCAGAACGGTACACGTCAGCGGCCTGGTGGTCCAGCTAATAAATCACGATCCCCAGGCACCTGCTGGCGAGGTGCACCCCGGTGGTCCTATCGTGCTCGCCGTGCTTATGAAGGACGACCTGGTGCTTGCGCGCACCAAAGATGAGCTCGCGGTGGCACTGGCAACCGGCGCAGCGGCCGAATCCGCCGTCGTGATGACAATGGGCGCGCTTCACGCGGGCCACGTTGCTCTCATCCGATCAGCACGCGAGTTGGTCGGAGCGGACGGGCATGTCACCGTCACCATCTTCGTCAACCCGCTGCAGTTCGGCCCTGGCGAAGACTTCGAGAGGTACCCCCGCACGTTCGAGACCGACCTCGACATCTGCCGCGCCGAAGGTGTCGACGTCGTCTTCGCCCCCGACCGGGCCGAGTTGTTCCCGGCCGGTGATCCACAGGTGACCGTCCATCCAGGCCCGCTTGCGACCGAACTCGAGGGCGCGGTTCGCCCGGGGCATTTCGGCGGTGTGCTCACCGTCGTGGCAAAGCTGCTCAACCTCACCGTCCCGACCTACGCCGTATTCGGCGAGAAGGACTACCAGCAGCTCACCCTCATCCGGCAGATGGTGGCCGATCTGGACATGCCCTACGAGATCGTCGGAGTGCCGACCGTGCGCGAACCCGATGGGCTGGCCCTGTCCAGTCGCAACCGGTATCTGTCCGAAACACAACGCAAACTGGCGATGGCGCTGTCTCGGTCGCTGGAAGCAGGTGCCGCCGCCGCAAAAGACGGCCCGGACGCCGTGCTCGCTGCGGCGCATGCCGAGGCTGGCGGTCTGGACCTCGACTACCTCGAGCTTCGGGACCCCTCCATGGGCCCGCCACCGGCGAAAGGCTCCGCCCGGCTGCTCATCGCGGCCCGCTTCGCTTCGACAAGGCTGATCGACAACCGTCCAATCGAGTTGTAACCACCACCACGGCCTGCGCTGTCCGGCCGGACAACCCGCTGAGCTGCGGTGGCGGGCTCACATACCCTGACAAGCCGATAAGGGGCGGCGCGCTTTAGGGTGTGCGTCGTGACCGCACCGCGGCTGGCCCGCCGACTCCTGACGCCGGAACCCGGGTGGACGACTCACGCCGACATCATCGTGGTGGGCAGCGGCATCGCCGGGCTCACCACCGCACTCGAGGCCCGCCGCGCCGGCACCGTCCTGCTCGTCACCAAGACGACTTTGCAGGAGAGCTCGACGTTTTGGGCGCAGGGCGGGATCGCTGCGGCCCTCGACCCGAGCGACAGTCCGGACGCTCACCTGCACGACACTCTGGTGGCCGGTGTCGGCATCTGCGATGAGGATGCCGTGCGTGTCCTGGTGACCGAAGGCCCGAAGCGGGTCCGCGAGCTCGCCGCACTGGGGGCCGAGTTCGAGCGCACCGACAGCGGCGAGATCGCCCTGACCCGGGAGGGCGGCCACCTCGCCGACCGCATCGCCCACGCCGGGGGTGACGCGACTGGGCGGGAGATTTCGCGGGCACTGATCGAGGCGCTGCACGCCGTTCAAGAAGACCCGAAGATCGAGGTCGTCGAGCACGCGCTGGTGGTCGACATACTGACCGACGCTACGGGCGCCGCCTGCGGGGTGAGTCTGCACGTCATAGGAGAGGGCCAGCGCGACGGCATCGGCGCCGCTCTCGGACGGGCCGTGGTACTCGCAACCGGTGGGTTCGGCCAGGTCTACGCATCGACGACGAACCCGCCGGTGGCGACCGGGGACGGGGTCGCCGCAGCGCTGCGGGCCGGCGCGGACGTCGCGGACTTGGAGTTCGTCCAGTTTCACCCCACGGTGCTGTGGCTGGGCCGGTCGGCCCAAGGCCAGCAGCCGCTGATCTCCGAAGCCGTACGGGGTGAGGGAGCGGTGTTGCGGGACGCCGAAGGACGCCGGTTCATGGTCGGCCGCCACCCGATGGCGGAGCTGGCGCCGCGGGACGTCGTTGCCAAGGGCGCGATCACGGCGATGGCTGAGACCGGCGCCGAACACGTCTGGCTGGACGCCCGCCACCTGGGTCCGGAGTTCGTTGAGCAACGGTTTCCCACGATCGTCGCTCGGTGCCGCGAGGCCGGCTTCGATCCCGCCACCCAGCTCGTGCCGGTCGCTCCGGCGCAGCACTACGCCAGTGGCGGAGTCCGGACCGACCTGCAGGGTCGCACGTCCGTTCCCGGCCTGTACGCCTGCGGAGAGGTGTCCCACACGGGAGTGCACGGCGCGAACCGGCTGGCGTCGAACTCGCTGCTGGAGGGCCTGGTGTTCGGTCACCGGATCGCAGAGCAGCTGACCGACAACCTGCCGCCGGTCACGGAGCCGGTCGAGCGGGATGGCAATTCCGGGCTGCTTGCCCCCGACGCTCGGCTGTTCGTCCAGGGTGCGATGACGATGGGAGCCGGTGTTATCCGGAGCGAGGCTTCGCTGGCCTCCGCCGCCTCCGCGCTCGACCGGCTGACCTCCGAACGCGCCTCCGCCGAACCGGCGACCGAGGCGTGGGAAACGACGAACCTGCATACAGTGGCCATGGCACTGGTCCGGCACGCGACGCTGCGGGAAGAGAGCCGAGGCGGGCACTGGCGGGAGGACTTCCCCGAGCGGGACGACGAACACTGGCGCGGGCACCTGATCAGCCGCCTGAACGAGGACGGCACCCTCGAGACACGCTTCAAGGAGTTGTCGTGACCGCGCCGACCCTCGACAGCGCCTACGTGGCCAGGATTGTCCACGCTGCGCTGGACGAGGACCTGGCCGGCGGCGTCGACGTCACCAGCGAGGCGACGATCCCTGCCGAGCAGCAGGCGACTGGTGACCTGGTGGCTCGTGCCGACGGCGTCGTGGCCGGCCTGCCGGTGGCCGAGGAGGTCTTCGCCGCGACCGCAACCGGCGAACCTGAATTCGACGCGAAAGTGGTTGACGGTGACCAAGTCCACGCTGGCGACGTGCTCGCGACCGTCACGGGTCCGACAAGATCCTTACTGCTGGCCGAGCGCACCGCGCTGAACCTGCTGTGCCGGCTGTCCGGCATCGCCACTGCGACCCGGCGCTGGGCGGACGCGCTGGCGGGCACGCGGGCGTCCGTCCGCGACACCCGCAAAACCACACCGCTGCTTCGCGCCCTGGAGAAGTACGCCGTGCGCTGCGGGGGCGGTGACAACCACCGCCTGGCGTTATCTGACGCGGCGTTGATCAAGGACAACCATGTCGTTGCCGCCGGCGGTGTGGTGGCGGCGTACGTGAAGGTGAAGGAAGCATTTCCCGACGTACCGGTGGAGATAGAGGTGGACGATGTGGCCGGCGCTGTCGCGGCCGCCGAGGCTGGAGCCGACCTGATCCTGCTCGACAACTTCTCTGTCGACGAGGTCCGGGTGGCGGTCGCCGCCGTCGCCGGCCGCGCTCGGCTCGAGGTGAGCGGTCGACTGCAGCTGGAGTCGGCACGTGCCTACGCGGAGACCGGCGTGGATTACCTGGCCGTTGGTGCGATCACACACTCGGCGCCGATCCTCGATATTGCGTTCGACCTGCGCGAGGTGCGGTGAACCGTGCTGCTAGCGATTGACGTGGGCAATACCCAGACTGTCCTCGGCCTCCTCGACGGCGAGGATGTCGTCGAGCACTGGCGGGTTGCGACCGAGTCCCACCGCACCGCCGATGAGCTGTGGGCCTTGTTGCGGAGTCTGCTGGCCGGTGGCGGGCATGACGACGGCATCACGGGATTGGCGATCTGCTCCACCGTCCCGTCGGTCCTGCACGAGATGCGCGGCATGGTGGCGCGATACTTCGCCAACGTGCCGGCCGTGCTGGTGGAGCCGGGTGTCAAGACCGGGTTGCCAGTTCTGGTCGACAACCCACGTGAGGTCGGAACCGACCGGATCGTGAACGCCATCGCAGCCCAGCACCTGTACGGCGCGCCAGCGATCGTGGTGGACTTCGGCACGGCGACGACCTTCGATGCCGTGTCCCCGCGTGGTGAGTACCTCGGTGGCGCCATTGCGCCGGGCATCGGCGTCTCGCTGGACGCACTCGGCGACGCGGGCGCACAGCTGCGCCGGGTGGAACTCGTCCGGCCACGGTCGGTGATCGCCAAGAACACAGTGGAGGCTCTACAGTCCGGCGCCCTTTACGGCTTCTCCGGCCAGGTGGACGGCATCGTGATCCGGATGGCCAGCGAACTCGGGCTTGCGCTGAGCGATGTGCCTGTGATCGCCACAGGGGGGCTTGCGGAGCTGGTACTCACCGAATGCCGCTGCGTCGACCACCACGAGCCGTGGCTCACCCTGCTGGGTCTCCGCCTCGTCTACGACCGCAACGTTTGATCACGTTCAGCATGGGTGGACCTGCCGTACCAGGTACGTGCGGGTGGTAGGGCGCCGACGAACCTGCTGAACGTGATCAATCGGCACTACACCAGGCGCGTGCGGGTGGTAGGGCAGGCATACGCATGCTGAACGTGATCAACCGTGATCAGAGCAGGGGGAGGCCGAGGTGGCCGAGCTTGTCTGGGTTCAGGACGTTCCGCAGTTCACGCACGTGGCCGTCGGCGATGGTGAGTTCGAGTACGGCTCCGAGGCGGCCATCCGCGTCCACCAGCTTGGCTCCCGGCTGGCCGTTGACCTCGGTGAACTCGAAGCGGCCACCTGCGGCTGCCACCTGGCGGGCGATCCCGAGCATGAATCGAGCCACTCGCAGCCCGCCGACCACGGGCCGGGTGACTGCCGCGGCCTTGCCACCGCCGTCGCCGTAGAACACCACGTCCTCGGCGAGCAGCCGCTCCAGGGCGGAGGTGTCTCCCGTCTCGCAGGCCGCGAGGAACTGTCGGGCGAGCTCGTCGCTACGCTCGCGTGAGGCTTCGAATCGCGGCCGGCGCTCCTCGATCCGCTGCCGGGCTCGTCTCAGGATCTGCCGGCAGTTGGCTTCGCTGCGGCCCACGGCCTGTGCTACGTCCGCGTAGTCGTACTCGAAGATCTCGCGCAGCACGAAAACGGCGCGTTCGACCGGCGAGAGACTCTCGAGCAGGACGAGGAAGGCCATCGACACCGTCTCGTCCACCAGGACGCGGTGGGCAGGGTCGGCATTCTCGTCGGCTGTGATCAGCGGCTCGGGCAACCACGCGCCCACGTACCGTTCGCGCCTTACCCGGGCAGAGCGCAAGTGGTCGATGGCCAGCCGCGTGGTCACGGTGGACGCGAGTGCCTCTGGCGAACGCGCCTCGGGAGCGGTAGGGCCGGTCATCCGCACGAAGGCCTCCTGGACGATGTCCTCCGCCTCGGCGACGCTGCCGAGCATCCGGTAGGCGATCGAAAACATGAGCGGGCGCAACTCGTCATGGTGCGTCGTCGCGAGGTCGGCCACGATCCGATCCAATCACCGGCGTCCGCCTTGTCACAGGGCGGTGTCCCGTCTCGTCGCAAGGGTCGATGAAGGGAGAAGACATGAAGATCTTTCTGGCCGGAGCAACCGGTGTAATGGGACGCCATTTGATCTCCCCGCTTATCGAGGCTGGGCATGAGGTGATCGGCACGACCAGATCCGATGCCAAGGCCGGCGCGATCCGGGCGGCCGGCGGCAAACCCGTCGTGTTGGACGCTCTGGACCGCGATGCCGTCATCACGGCGGTGACCGACGCCGCACCGGATGTCGTCATCCACCAGCTGACCGCCATCAGCCGGGCCGACTTCAAGCGGTTCGACGACGCCTTCGCCGCGACGAACGAGCTGCGCACCAAGGGCCTGGACTACCTGCTTGAAGCCGCCCGCCAGGCTGGAGCCAAGCGGTTCATCGCACAGAGCTTCACCGGCTGGACCAATCCACACACTGGCAGTGCCGTCAAGACCGAGGAGGATCCGCTCGACCCTGCGCCCGCGGCCGCAGCCGTCCGGACCCTGGCCGCAATTCGGCACGTGGAATCAACGGTGCCGGCGGCGATCGGTATTGACGGGCTGGTGCTGCGCTACGGCAGCTTCTACGGTCCGGGGACGTCGTTCGATCGTGGCGGCGAAATCTACGACGCGGTCACCAAGCGCAAGTTGCCGATCGTCGGCGGCGGAACGGGCGTCTTCTCGTTCATCCACATCAAGGACGCGGGGCGGATCACCGCTGTTGCGGTCGAACGCGGCCGGCCCGGCGTCTACAACGTCGTGGATGACGAGCCGGCGCCGGTAGCAACGTGGCTGCCGTACTACGCCGAGATCATCGGTGCGAAGAAGCCGTTCCGGGCGCCCGCCTGGTTGGTTCGACCGATGCTGGGCGAGTTCGGCGTGGCAATGATGACCACGATGCGTGGTTCGGCGAATGGCAAGGCCAAGGTCGAGTTTGGCTGGACCCCCTCCTACCCCAGTTGGCGCGACGGTTTCCGCGAGCTCACAACGGCCTGAGCTCATCCCACGATCATGTCGGTTGAGCGACTGGCGATCGTTCAACCGGCATTGTCACGGTGGCGGTGGGCTTGTCTCCACAAACGACCAGCCGGCCTGTTCCAGCGCTCGGTGGGCGGTGCTACTCAAGTGTGAGAAGGAGACCTCGAAGCCGGCGCGCTCTCCACGGCCCTGCAACTCCCGCAAGAACGCTATGCCGGCTGGGCCGAGCGAGCTGACATTGTGCATGTCGACCACCGCGTGGCTAAGTGAGTTCAATCGCTCCAAGCGGGCGACCTCGTCCACTGCCCCATGCAACTCGTCGGTCATGGTGTCGTCGACGTCGCCGGCCAGAAAGACGACGATCTCTCGCGAACCCCGGTCAGCAACCTGTACTTCGCCCATGGGAGTCACCTCCGTGCCTCAAATGTGACAGGAATCACCGGATGCGGCAACGGATTCGCCAAGCAGGTCCCCGCACAGCACCCAATTGGAGTGCAGCGGCCGGGGTATGGATCGTTAGGCTTGTCCCTCGTGGATGAGCGAGCGAATCATTTTCCAGGAGCGGATGAACTGCCCGAGCAGATGCGCGTCCGCCGGGAGAAGCGTGCGCAACTTCTCGAGCGCGGTGTGGCTCCTTATCCACGCGGCTTCCACCGCACGCACACGCTGGCCGAACTCCGCGCCGAGTTCGAGGGGCTCGAGCCGGGCACCGCCACCGGCCAGCACGCCGCCGTAGCCGGTCGTGTGATCTTTGTTCGCAACAAGGGCAAGTTGTGTTTCGCACGGATGCGGGCCGGCGACGGCACGGAACTGCAGGCAATGCTGTCTCTCGACCGGGTAGGCGAGGGACCACTC
Source organism: Jiangellaceae bacterium (assembly GCA_036374175.1). Classification (GTDB taxonomy): domain Bacteria; phylum Actinomycetota; class Actinomycetes; order Jiangellales; family Jiangellaceae; genus JASLBX01. The sequence continues at coordinate 33,143 of DASUUH010000100.1, forward strand.
GCGGACTGGAAGCATCTTGTCGATATCGGTGATCACGTCGGTGTCGAAGGCGAGGTGGTGGCCAGTAAGCAGGGCGAGCTTTCGGTGATGGCTGAGACGTGGACCCTTGTCTCGAAGGCTCTGCGGCCGTTACCGGTTGCGCACAAGGCGCTCAGTGAGGAGATCCGGGTCCGCCAGCGGTACGTCGATTTGATTGTGAACCCGGCTGCCCGTGAGACGGTGCGCAATCGCGCGGCTGTCGTGCGTTCACTACGTTCGACGCTGGACGAGCGTGGATATATCGAAGTCGAGACGCCGGTCCTGCAGTTGTCGCACGGAGGGGCCGCGGCACGGCCGTTCGTCACTCACTTCAATGCCTTCGACATACAGATGACCCTTCGTATCGCACTGGAATTGCATCTGAAGCGGTCCATCGTCGGCGGCGTCGACCGCGTGTACGAGATCGGCCGGGTGTTCCGCAACGAGGGTTCGGACTCGACGCACAGTCCCGAATTCACGATGCTGGAGCTCTATGAGGCGTACAGCGATTACGACGGCATGGCAGAGTTATGTCGCGGACTCGTGCTCAATGCCGCGCGTGTGATCGGCCGGACGGTGGTACCCGACGGTCGCGGCGGCGAGATCGACTTGGAGGAGACATGGGATCGGGTGACTTTACACCGCGCCGTATCGACCGCAATCGGTGAGACTGTCACCATCGACACGGATGCCGATCACCTGCGAAAGATCGCCGCTGAGCATGATGTCGAACTCGCGCCCGAATGGGAGCACGGCGAAATAGTCCTCGAACTCTTCGAGAAACTTGCCGAGCACACGCTCCTGCGGCCCACGTTCGTTTGCGACTACCCAGCAGCCGTCCGCCCGCTGGCCAGGCCACACCGGGACGATCGGCGGCTGACTGAGGCGTGGGACCTGGTCATCGGTGGGGTTGAGCTCGGCGTTGCATACAGCGAACTTGTCGATCCAGTGATCCAGCGAGAGCGGTTGATGGAGCAGTCGCTCCGGGCGGCCCAGGGTGACCCGGAGGCTATGGACCTGGACGAAGACTTTCTTCGTGCTCTGGAGTACGGAATGCCGCCCACCGGGGGCATGGGTATCGGCGTCGATCGGCTGTTGATGATGCTGATGGGCGTCGGCATTCGTGAGACGATCCTCTACCCGCTGGTCAAGCCCGAGTGAGTGGCACAGTTCGCCGAGCGCGAACAACCGACGTGCGCGCGATTCGGCGGCTCTTGGACGGTTATGCGGTGCAGCGCATTCTGCTGTCCAAAGAGATGGTCACTCTGTACGAGGATGTTCAGGAGTTCTGGGTTGCCGAAGAGCCGAATGGTTCGATCATCGGTTGTGGCGCATTGCATGTGATGTGGGAGGATCTCGCAGAGGTGCGCACCCTCGCTACTGACCCGAACTGGGTTGGCCGAGGGATTGGTCACGCCTTGCTCTCCACGTTGCTCGACGTCGCACGTGAGCTAGGCGTCTCGCGGGTCTTCTGCCTTACCTTCGAGGTGGAGTTCTTCAAGCGGCACGGCTTCGAAGTGGTGGAAGGTAGCGTCGTACCGCCCGACGTCTATGCGCAACTGCTCCGATCTGATGACGAAGGCGTCGCCGAGTTCTTGGACCTTGATCGGGTCAAGCCGAACACGCTGGGCAACACCAGGATGCTGCTGCGGCTCTCTTGATTATCCATATTTTGGGTGCGAATTGCATTCCCGGCTGCAATGGCGTAGTAATGTTGTCGTCAATCTTTTCCCGTGAACAAGTGGGGGTTTGGATGGCCCGGAAAGTTCAGTACCTTCTGGTCGACGACCTTGATGGCGGCGAAGCCGATGAGACCGTGAGCTTCGCGCTCGACGGCACGTCGTACGAGATAGATCTGTCGAAGAAGAATGCCAAGGCGCTGCGCGACAGCCTTTCCACCTACGTGTCGTCGGCTCGCCGGTCCGGTGGGCGGCGGCGGGGCCGGGGTGGCCGTGGCGCCGGTCGGTCGGGTGATACCGCTGCTATTCGGGAGTGGGCGCGCAGTCAGGGTATGAAGATCTCCGATCGGGGCCGCATCCCCGCCGACATCATCGAAAAGTACGAGAACCGCTAGGCCGGCCTGCTCTTGGCAAGCGACGCCGCATTGGTTCTGGAAACGAGCGCTGGATAGCTGTCGGCTAGGCGCCGAGTTTCATCCTTCCAGGATCAATGCGGCGGAATCGCGTCCGATTCCAAAGGCCACCGCAGTTCGGGTTGGTGGCTCGCCGTCGAGGGCAGCGCGGCAAGTTCGACGTAGGTTGCGGCAATTCGTGGTAGTTCAAAGCCAGGCCGGCCCAGTACGCCGTTGATGGTAATGGTGACCACCCGAACGCCGGCGGGTCCGAGCTCGGCGGCCAACGACATCGCCAGGTTGCGGGCCGCCGCCTTCTGCGCCGCAAGTGCGGCAGACCACGTCGATCCGGTCAAGGCGGCGGAGTTGCCGGTCACCAGAATCGTGCCGCGGCCGGCCTCACGCATCGCCGGCGCCACTTCCTGGGCGGCGACCAAGAGCGATCCGGCCGCCAGCCGAAACCCCGAAAGCAGTGCCTCGAGGGGCGTTTCGGTGGCCGGCGCCGCAACTGCAAGCGAGGGATTGTGCACGAGGACGGTGGGATCGCCGTACCTGCTTCTGATCGTCGCGAATGCCGCTCGCAGCGCCGGCTCGTCGGTGACGTCTACCGGCATGTCGATGCCGCCGACTGCAACGGCGGTCTCACGCAGGCGTTTCTCGTTTCGGGCGATCAACACGACCTGATCGCCGTGTTGGACGAAGGCCTGTCCGATCGCCTGGCCGAGTCCAGGTCCGGCTCCGATCACCACCACGACATCCGGCATCGGACCATCTTGCCGTAGCTGATCCGCGGATCGACGGCGCCGCCGGGCGGGCTACCCTTGTCTGATCGTCGCCCGATGAGTCGTTCGCCCCTGGCGTACGGAGTGCTCAGGTGGAAGCGGGGTGGGGTATCCAAGTGTTGTGCTCGTATGTCGCCTCAACGGGGTTAGGTTTCGTGAGACCAGGGTCACGATGGCCATGAGGCGGGCTAGCATGCGAAGTACGGGCGGACCGGGAGAGCCCCGGGCAATCCCCCAGACCGCTCGGTGAGGAGCGCCAGAAGATGTTCGAGAGGTTCACCGACCGCGCGAGGCGGGTCGTCGTCCTGGCCCAAGAAGAGGCCAGGATGCTCAACCACAACTACATCGGTACCGAGCACATTCTGCTTGGCCTTATCCACGAGGGCGAGGGTGTAGCCGCCAAGGCACTCGAGAGCCTGGGGATCTCCCTGGAGGCTGTCCGCCAGCAGGTCGAGGAGATCATCGGCCAGGGGCAGCAAGCGCCGAGCGGGCACATCCCATTCACGCCACGGGCCAAGAAGGTCCTCGAGCTGTCGCTCCGCGAGGCGCTGCAGCTGGGGCACAACTACATCGGTACCGAGCACATTCTGCTTGGTCTGATCCGCGAGGGCGAGGGCGTGGCTGCCCAGGTCCTGGTGAAGCTGGGCGCCGACCTCAACCGTGTTCGCCAGCAGGTCATCCAGCTGCTGTCCGGCTACTCGGGCGGCAAGGAGGCCGCGACGTCCGGTGCGGGCCCGCAGGGCGAGGCGCCGTCCACGTCCCTGGTGCTCGATCAGTTCGGCAGGAACCTGACCCAGGCCGCCCGCGAGGGCAAACTCGACCCGGTCATCGGGCGCGAGAAGGAGATCGAGCGGGTCATGCAGGTGCTGTCCCGCCGGACCAAGAACAACCCGGTCCTCATCGGCGAGCCTGGTGTCGGCAAGACGGCGGTCGTCGAGGGCCTGGCTCAGAACGTCGTCAAGGGCGAGGTGCCCGAGACGCTCAAGGACAAGCAGCTCTACACGCTCGACCTCGGAGCCCTGGTCGCGGGATCCCGCTACCGTGGTGATTTCGAGGAGCGGCTGCGCAAGGTACTCAAGGAGATCCGCTCGCGCGGCGACATCATCCTGTTCATCGACGAGATCCACACGCTGGTCGGTGCGGGTGCCGCCGAGGGTGCCATCGACGCGGCGTCCATCCTCAAGCCGATGCTCGCTAGGGGTGAGCTGCAGACGATCGGTGCCACCACACTCGACGAGTACCGCAAGTACGTCGAGAAGGACGCCGCGCTCGAGCGCCGGTTCCAGCCGATCCAGGTGCAGGAGCCGACGCTCGCGCACACCATCGAGATCCTCAAGGGTCTGCGTGACCGGTATGAGGCCCACCACCGGGTCTCCATCACCGACGGTGCGCTGGCCGCTGCCGCTCACCTGGCCGACCGGTACGTCTCCGACCGGTACCTGCCGGACAAGGCGATCGACCTTATCGACGAGGCCGGCTCCCGGCTGCGGATCCGCCGGATGACCGCCCCGCCGGACTTGCGCGAGTTCGACGAGCGCATCGCCAATGTGCGCCGCGAGAAGGAGTCCGCGATCGACTCGCAGGACTTCGAGAAGGCCGCGTCGCTGCGCGACAAGGAGAAGCAGCTCATCGGGCAGAAGGCCGAACGCGAGAAGCAGTGGAAGGCCGGCGACCTTGACGTGGTCGCCGAGGTCGACGACGAGCTGATCGCTGAGGTGCTGTCCAACTCCACCGGCATCCCCGTGTTCAAGCTCACCGAGGAGGAGACCTCCCGGCTGCTGCACATGGAGGAGGAGCTGCACAAACGGATCATCGGCCAGGAGGACGCCATCTCGGCGTTGTCCAAGTCGATCCGCCGTACCCGCGCCGGGCTGAAGGACCCGAAACGCCCGGGTGGTTCGTTCATCTTCGCCGGCCCATCCGGTGTCGGTAAGACCGAGTTGTCCAAGACCCTTGCGGAGTTCCTGTTCGGCGACGAGGACGCGCTGATCCAGCTGGACATGAGCGAGTTCTCCGAGAAGCACACGGTGTCGCGGCTGTTCGGCTCGCCACCTGGGTACGTGGGCTACGAGGAGGGTGGCCAACTCACCGAGAAGGTGCGCCGGCGTCCGTTCTCGGTCGTCCTGTTCGACGAGGTCGAGAAGGCTCACCCGGACATCTTCAATTCGCTGTTACAGGTGCTTGAAGACGGCCGGCTCACCGACGCGCAGGGCCGGGCGGTGGACTTCAAGAACACCGTGATCATCATGACCACGAACCTGGGGACCCGCGACATCGCCAAGGGTCTGCAGCTGGGCTTCTCCGCGGCCGAGGACGCCGAAGGCGACTACGACCGGATGAAGGCCAAGGTCACTGAAGAGCTGAAGCAGCACTTCCGGCCGGAGTTCTTGAACCGTGTGGACGACATCATCGTGTTTCACCAGCTGCTGCGGGAAGAGATCCTCAAGATCGTCGACCTGCGGATCGCGGAGCTCGACGAGCGGCTCAAGGACAAGGACATGGCTATCGAACTCACTCAGACGGCCAAGGAGCTGCTCGCCGAGCATGGCTTCGACCCGGTTCTCGGTGCGCGGCCGTTGCGCCGGACGATCCAGCGCGAGATCGAGGACACCCTGTCCGAGAAGATCCTGTTCGGCGACCTCAAGGCCGGCGAGATCGTGGTCGTGGACGTCGAGGGCGAAGGTCGCGAGCGCAAGTTCAGCTTCACCGGCAACCCGAAGTCCGAGTTGCCCGACGTTGCTCCGGTCGCCGCAGGTGCGGGCGATTCCAAGTCCGACTGAGCCGAGTTCGCTCGACAGGACACTTGTTGATCACTGATTGGCGGCCCCTTCCCGGATCGGGAAGGGGCCGCTTTGCCGTATGAGCGCGTCTCGACTATTCGGCCGACTCCGCCGTTCGTCTCCCCATTCGCCGTCGCTGGTTATGGTGGAATCGCCGCGGACCTCTCGACCTGACCAGGAGCGAACCCATGCCTGACGTAGATCACGTCGCACAAGCCGCATTGTCCGCCGCTGCAGACTTCGAGAAGACCGGCAGACTGGGGCGGGCCGCGCTACTCGATGCGGTAGCCGATGCGCTCGAAGCGGACCGTACCGCCATCGTGAAGACGGCCGACCGCGAGACCATGCTGGGCGAGGCGCGGCTCAACGGCGAACTCACCCGCACCTGCTTCCAACTGCGGTTGTTCGGGGAGGTGCTGCGCGAGGGTTCATACGTCGAAGCGACGATCGACCACGCCTCGGACACGCCGATGGGGCCGCGCCCAGACCTGCGCCGCATGCTGGCGCCCGTCGGCCCGGTTGCTGTGTTCGGCGCCAGCAACTTTCCGCTGGCGTTCAGCGTTCCCGGTGGCGACACTGCCTCCGCGCTCGCTGCCGGCTGTCCGGTCGTCGCCAAGGCTCATCCGTCACACCCCGAGACAAGCCGCCGCACGTTCGAAACGATGCGCGGTGTCCTACCCGACGGTGTGCTCGGGCTGGTCGAGGGGTACGAAGCAGGTGCCGAGCTCGTCACGCACCCGGCCATCAAAGCCGTGGGGTTCACCGGGTCGACGTCCGGGGGCCGGGCACTGTTCGATCTTGCGGTCTCACGTCCGGATCCCATTCCGTTCTACGGTGAACTCGGTAGCTTGAATCCGCTCGTCGTGACATCCGGCGCCGCTGCCGAGCGGGCCGACGAGATTGCGGAAGGTTACGTCGGGTCGATGACGCTCGGCAACGGGCAGTTCTGCACCAAACCCGGCCTGGTGTTCGCCCCGGTCGGCGCCGATGATCTGCGATCCGCGCTGGCGGACGCAGTTGCAAAGGTCTCGGCCGGCCCGATGCTGAATGACGCGATCCGCGATGCCTTCCAAGCTGAGGTGGCGCGGCGCCGCAACGATTCCCGGCTGACGCTGGTGGCGGCCGCCGAGCGTGGTGCCGCGGATCTCGGCACGCCGGCCCTCTTCGCGGTTGCCGCGGCTGATCTTGACGGCGAGCTGTTGGAGGAATGCTTCGGCCCCTCGGCACTGCTGGTCGAGTATCGCGACGTCGACGAACTGCTCTCGGCCCTCGGCCGACTGGGCGGCCAGCTCACGGCTTCGGTGCATGCCGCCGACGGTGACGACGGCTTGGTCGCGCAGCTGCACGACACGTTGCGCCGGATCGCGGGCCGGCTGGTCTTCGGCGGTTACCCGACAGGGGTCGCTGTCACCTGGGCGATGCACCACGGCGGGCCGTATCCCGCGTCGACCAGCAGCGCGCACACTTCCGTGGGGGCCACCTCGATCCGCCGGTGGCTGCGGCCGATCAGCTACCAGAACGCCCCAGAGGCAGTGCTACCCGAGGAATTACGAGATGGCAATCCGGCCGGCATCCCGCGCCGGGTGGACGGCGTCCTTTCCTGATCCGTCCCACGGCGTGGCGGCCAGGTTCTTGCCGGACCCGCGCTAGGTCAGGAGCTTGCGCAGGAACACCAAGTCTTCGCGGTCCTGGTAGACCTCTCCGCCTTCGTGGCCGTTGTAGGGCCAGCTGCGGATGTCCTTCGGGCCGGCATAGTTGTTGTAGGCGGCGTAGATCGTCGATGGCGGGCACACCTCGTCCATCAGCGCAACAGAGAACATCGCCGGCACCGACGACCGCGACGCGAAGTTGATGTTGTCGAAGTAGCTCAACGTCCGGAAGGTCTCGTCGACCCGGTCCCGGCGGGTCTTGAGGTATTCCGCGATCTCGCGATACGGCATCGCGTCGGTGATCTCGGTGGCTCGCCGGTAATGGCACATGAACGGCACGTGGGCCACGGCCGCGGCGACGTTCGGTGCCAACGCCGCTGCCGCGAGGGCCAACCCGCCGCCCTGGCTGTGGCCGCAGACGGCCACTCGCTGGGCGTCGATGCCGGGATGCGCTTGCGCGGCCTCGACGGCTCGCACAGCGTCGGTAATGATCCTGCGGTAGTAGTACGTGTCCGGGCTCGTAACCCCGCGTGTCATGAAACCTGGGTACTGGCCGGTGACTGGATCAGGATCCGGATCCGGGGTGAGACCGGGATTGCCGTCACCACCCTGCCCACGGCTATCCATGACGAGCGTGGCGTAACCCGCAGCGCTCATCAGCAAGTGCTGGTACGGCAAGCTGCGGCCGCCGCCGTACCCGATGTAGCGGACCACTGCAGGCAATGGGCCCGGCCGATCCCGCGGCAGCATCAACCAGGCGGCCACTCGTTCGCCGTTCCAGCCGGCGAAGCTCGCGTCGAAGACATCGACCGTCTCGAGGAGGAAATCGACCGGCGTGTACTCCGGTGCAAGGTCATACTGGCGGGCCGACCCGAGCGTGCGGGCCCAGAACTCCTCGAAGTCCGGGGCCGCCGTCGGTTCAGGACGGTAGCTCTCCAACTCGGCGAGCGGCATGTCGAACTGCGGCATGGATGATCTCCTCGCGATAGCGGTGGTGGCACAGAGCCTAAGGTGACAAACCTCGGCTGGCCGGCTGGGCCGACACCTGGCAGGCGTGATCCGCTTTGCGCGACATCTCGGGATGTCTAACGCTTGTCGGGACGTTGCAACGCTTGCGATGCTGGAAAGCCTCGGGACGAGCGGAGGCAACATGACTGACCAGCTGGCTGCGTACCGAGCCGCCGCCGTGCTGTACGACGCCGGTGACGCGCTCGGCGCTGCGCGAGAACTCGAGCCGCTGCTCGACGAGCCGTCCCCGGCGAAGTCGGTGCTGGAGCTGGCCGGCCGGGCCTACTTCCGGTCCGCCCAGCTGCGCCGGGCCGAGGAGGTCTTCGGATCGCTGGTTGAGCGCGACCCGACCAACGCGTACGCGCGCTTTGCTCTCGGTCGCACACTCGAGCGGCAGAGCCGGCCGGTGGAGGCCGCCAGCTGTTACCGGATCGCGATTGCGATGGATCCGAAGGACGACTACGTGGAGGCGCTCGCTCGCGTCAGCTCCGAGTGAGTCGTGCCGACGTGCGACGTTCCTTGGTTGTGCGTGTGTGATCGTGCGGCGATCAAGGCCCGCACGTGTGGTGTTGCTCCCAGCGGCTGACCGAAGCGTGGGCAGGAATACGCGTCCGGGCGCGAGATCAGGCAGGCTGTCATCGTGAGCGAACGTGAGATCGCAAGCTGGCTGACCGACATGGACGGCGTCCTGATCCACGAGGGCGTGGCTATTCCGGGCGCGGCCGAGTTTCTGGCCACGCTGCGTGAGCGTGGCCTGCCGTTCCTCGTCCTGACGAACAACTCGATTTACACGCCTCGAGACCTGAGAGCCCGGCTCGCCATCACGGGGCTGGACGTACCGGAGGAGTCGATCTGGACGTCCGCCCTCGCAACGGCTCAGTTCCTGGACGATCAGCATCCCGGCGGGTCGGCCTACGTGATTGGCGAGGCCGGTCTCACCACTGCGCTGCACAACATCGGCTACGTTCTCACCGATTCGGCGCCCGACTACGTTGTTCTGGGTGAGACTCGGACGTACTCGTTCGAGGCGATCACCAAGGCAATCCGGCTGGTGGAGGGAGGCGCCCGATTCATCGCCACGAATCCCGACCCCACCGGCCCCTCGCCGGACGGGCCGTTGCCGGCGACCGGCTCAGTCGCCGCCATGATCAGCCGAGCCACCCGCCGAGACCCCTACTACGTCGGAAAACCCAACCCGATGATGTTCCGCAGCGCCCTGAACCGGATCGACGCACACTCCGAAAGCACGGCGATGGTCGGTGACCGGATGGACACCGACATCGTCGCGGGCATCGAAGCCGGCCTCTACACCTACCTGGTATTGACGGGGTCAACCCGGAAAGAGGAGGTCAACGGCTTTCCGTTCCGCCCGAACTACGTTGTGGATTCGGTGGCGGACCTGATCGACCTGGTGTGACTGCGTACTGTCAGCCGAGCGGCGCCGAGCCAGGCAGACAGTAAGAGTCCGGCGCCACCGGTTCGATCAGACCATCTGCGACGAGGCTGTCGAGGGCGCGTTCTCGCTGTACGGCGTCATCGGGCCACGCCGGTTCAAGTTCGGCCTCGCTGACCGGGCCGGATGTGCCGCGCAGGACGGCCATCAGCCGGCCACGGACCTGCCGGTCAGTGCCGGTCCAGCGTTGGCCACGGGGGCGCGGCCCGACGGGGGGCGGTGAACCGGCGAGACGCCACGCACAAGTGTCGGCGATCGGGCACACGTCGCAGCGTGGCGAGTTCGCCGTACAGACCAGCGCCCCGAGTTCCATTACGGCGACCGACCACTGTGCGGCTCCCGCCGGCGGCAGCAGCGCAGTGGCCAGCGCCCGCTCGGCTGCCGTAGCGGACGCACCGGCAGTGGGCCGTCCTGAAGCTGCGCGGGCGAGTACCCGTCGCACGTTGGTGTCCAGGACGACGTGCCGCTGGCCGTAAGCGAATGAGGCGACAGCGGCCGCGGTGTATTCGCCGACGCCGGGCAAGGCGAGCAGGTCGTCGTACTGGTCGGGCACGCGACCGTCGTGGCGCTCGACTATGGCGGTCGCAGCGCTGTGCAGCCGCAGAGCGCGCCGCGGATACCCGAGTCGGTCCCACGCGCGAATGGCCTCAGCAGGCGTCTCAGCCGCCAGCGCGGCAGGCTGAGGCCACCTGTCGAGCCAGGCCTGCCAGACCGGCAGGACGCGCGCAACCGGCGTCTGCTGCAACATCACTTCGCTGACCAGCACACCCCAGGGCGTGCGGTCGGGCGATCGCCAGGGCAGGTCCCGCGCATGCGAGCCGTACCACCCAACGACCGTGTCCCGGTCGATCACGTTCAGCATGCTGGTCCCTGCCGTACCACGCGTGTGCGGGTGGTACGGCACAGAGGAACCTGGTGGACGGCCCAGCCCGGCCGAAACATGATCTTTCACGGCCTGGGCGTCAGACGTACCGCTCGAGGATGCTCGACTCGGCCAGCCTCGACAACCCCTCGCGCACGCTCCTGGCCCTGGTCTCGCCGACGCCTTCGACCGCCTGCAGGTCGTCGATGCTGGCGGCCAGCAGTTTCTGCAAACCCCCGAAGTGTTCGACCAGACGGTCGATGACGGCGCCCGGCAACCGTGGCACGCGGGCAAGCAACCGGTAACCCCGCGGGCTGACGGCGGCGTCGAGTTGCTCGGTGCCGCCGGCGAAACCGAGTGCCTGTGCCACTGCACCGAGGTCGAGCAGATCGGTGGCCGACAGCGCATCGAGCCCGGCGATGGCACCGGCGACTGAGCGGGTGCGGCGAGCCGGACCCGCCGGCAGGTAGTCGCGGGCGATCAGCTCACGGTCGAGGTCGACCCCGGCGACGAGCTCGTCGAGCTGGAGGCTGAGCAGCCGGCCGTCAGTGCCTAATTCGACGACGTAACTCTCGATCTCGTTTGAGATCCGGCGGACCATCTCGAGTCGCTGGGCCACCGCGGCGACGTCGCGCACTGTCACCAGGTCTTCGATCTCGAGCGCCGACAAGGTGCCTGACACCTCGTCCAGACGCAGCTTGTAACGCTCCAGCGTGGCGAGTGCCTGGTTGGCGCGGGAAAGGATCTGGCCGGCGTCTTCGAGGACGTACCGGACATGATCGACGTAGATCGCGACGATGCGCATGGACTGGCTCACCGAGATGACTGGGAAGCCGGTCTGCTTCGCAACTCGTTCTGCGGTGCGATGCCGGGTGCCGGACTCGGTGGTTGGAATGGACGGGTCAGGCACAAGTTGGGTGGCCGCACGAAGGATCTTGGTGCACTCGCGGTCGACGACGATGGCGCCGTCCATCTTCGCGAGCTCACGCAGCCCGGTTGCGGAGAAGTCGACGTCGAGCACGAAACCACCGGTGCAGATGGACTCGACCATTCGGTCGTAGCCGAGCACCACCAGCGCACCAGTGCGGCCACGCAAGATCCGCTCCAGACCTTCGCGCAGTGCCGTACCTGGAGCGACCGCCGCCAACGCGGCGCGAAGCTTTGTTTCCGCTCTGTCGCGCTCAACCACCAGAACGTGACCCCCGCCGTGACAGTTCGTAGACACTCATCGACAGTCTACGGGCCCAAGCCCTCCTTCTCACGGAGGGTGTCATCGCCAGCACGAGGTACACCTCTCCATGATCAAACAATACGCACATCTAAGAGCCGCATCTACCCACCGGCCGTGCCGGGAAATCAGGCTGTTACCGCACTGGAACCAACGGACGCTCGGCTGCGGCCAACGCCGACGCGACGTTGTGTACCTCAATGCAGCGAATGCCGCTCGGGACTGGGCCAGGGTCGGGTGGTACGAGCGCACGGGAAAAGCCCATCCGCTCGGCTTCGGCAAGCCGGCGCTGGATACCGGTGACACGCCGGATCTCACCGGCCAGCCCGACTTCTCCGATCGCTACCGTGCCGGCGGGAATGGGCAGATCACGGGCAGCACTCGCCACTGCCAACAGCACGGCTAGGTCGCTGGCCGGTTCGGCGAGCCGGGCTCCGCCGACCGTGGCGGCGTAGACATCGGCCTTACCGAGTCGCACACCACCGCGGCGCTCGAGCACGGCGAGGACCATGGCGACGCGGGACGAGTCGAGCCCGCTCGTCGCCCGGCGCGGCGTGGCCAGCGAGGAAACGCCGACCAGTGACTGCACTTCGGCGAGCAGCGGCCGCCTGCCTTCTAGAGTGACCGTGACACAAGTGCCCGGCACCGTGTCGGCGTGTCGTGACAGGAACAATCCCGTGGGATCGGCCAGCGAGACGATGCCCTGATCAGACAGGTCGAAGCAACCCACCTCGTCCGCCGGGCCGTATCGGTTCTTGACTGCCCGAACCATGCGCAGCCGCGAATGCCGGTCGCCCTCGAACTGGAGCACGACGTCGACGAGGTGCTCCAGGACCCTCGGCCCCGCGATCGAGCCGTCCTTGGTGACATGGCCGACCAGGATGGTGGCCATGCCGCGATCCTTGGCCACCCGAATCATGGCGCTGGCGACCTCGCGGACCTGCGTAACGCCGCCGGCCGCCCCGTCGATTGCCGAGTTCGTGACCGTCTGCGCTGAGTCGAGCACCAGTAGGGTCGGCTTGACCTGGTCGATCTGGCCGAGGACGGCAGCAAGGTCGGTCTCGGCCGCGAGGAACAGCTCGCCGGCCACCGCCCCGGTGCGCTCGGCCCGCAACCGTACCTGCGCCGCGGACTCCTCGCCGGTGACGTATAGAGCCCGCCCTGCTTCGGCGGCCCAGCGAGCAGCGACCTCAAGCAGCAGGGTGGACTTGCCGACCCCCGGCTCGCCGGCGAGCAGGATCACCGCACCCTGGACCAGTCCGCCGCCGAGGGCACGATCGAACTCCTCCACGCCGGTTGGCCGCGACCGCGCGGCCGCCAGCTCGACGCTGCCGATGGGACGGGCGGCTTCGGACACAGGGCCAGGCGCCGCAGTGCGGCGTGGTTGCGGGCCGGTTTCTTCAACGGTGCCCCACGCCTGGCACTCGCCACACCGGCCAACCCACTTGCCGGTGGACCAGCCACACTCGCCGCACCGGTAGACGGTCGCTGCCTTCGCCATGGCGGCAACCGTACGGTCCGCCTCTGACAACCAGCACTATTGCGTGATCAGCGCAGGGGGGTGCGGTGCGTGGCCGCCGTCGCCGGGTGTAGTGGAAGTTGAGCCCCGAGGTGCGCCTCGCAATGCCCGACCAGCTCGTCGTAAGCCTTGTCGCCGATCAGCTCACGCAGCTCCGGTGCATAGGAGAGGTAGACCGGCTGCGCGCCGACATGAGCGTCCGGCGAACCCGTGCAATACCAGTCCATGTCGTGCCCGCCGCTACCCCACGCTCGGCGGTCGTATTCGGTGATGGTGATCTCCAGATACGACGATCCGTCGGCCCGCTCGACCGTCCGGTACGCGCGCCGGATCGGCAGTTGCCAGCACACGTCCGGCTTGGTCTCCAGCGGGTGCCGTCCCGTCCGCAGCGCCATTCGGTGCAGTGCGCATCCGGCGCCGCCGGCGAACCCGGGACGGTTGAGGAACACACACGCGCCGTCGACCACGCGGGTCTTGTGCTCACCTTCGTCGTCCGACTCGACGACGCCGCCGCGCAGACCTTTCTCCTGCAGTTGCCAGTCGTCCGGGCTCAACTGCGCGGCGAACCGCCGAACTCGCTTCTCGTCGTCCTCATCCGAGAAGTGCGCGCCGTGCGTGCAGCAGCCGTCGTCTGGGCGGCTGGCGTAGATACCCGGGCAACCACGCCCGAATATGCAGGCCCAACGCGACGTGAGCCAGGTCAGGTCGCAGCGCAGGATCTGGTCGGAGTTGGCCGGATCGGTGAACTCCACCCAGTGCCGGGCGATATCCAGCGACGTCTCCACCTCTCGATCGTAGGCGGGACGTGGACCCGTCTGGTCGGAGTACGGTCAGGAACATGCGGATGGCCGTACTTGACGTCGGGTCGAACACTGTGCACCTGCTGCTGGTCGACGCGCACCCCGGTGCGCGCCCCCTGCCGGCCTACAGCCACAAGGTCGAGCTGCGGCTTTCCGAGTTGATGGACAAGGACGGCCGGGTCACCAGCAAAGGCGCCGACCGGCTTATCGAGTTCTGCGCGGACGCTCAGCAGATCGCAGAGGACAAAGGCGCCGAGTCGATGCTGGCCTTCGCTACGTCGGCACTGCGTGAAGCCGGCAACGGCGACAAGGTGATCACCAAGGTACGCGAGGAGACCGGGCTGGAGCTGCACGTGCTCTCCGGTGACGACGAAGCCCGGCTGACGTTCCTGGCCGCACGGCGCTGGTACGGCTGGTCCAGCGGCCGGCTGCTTTGCCTGGACATCGGCGGCGGCTCATTGGAGATCGCAACCGGAATCGACGAGGACCCCGACGTTGCCATCTCGCTGCCGCTTGGAGCAGGACGGCTGACCCGCGACTGGTTCACCGACGATCCACCGCCGAAGGACGAGGTCCGCAAGCTTCGCAAGCACGCGCGAGCCCAGGTCGCGTCCGCCGTGGGCAAGGTCAGCCGATTCGGTGCGCCGGACCAGTCCGTGGCCACGAGCAAGACGTTTCGTTCACTGGCCCGCATTACCGGAGCGGCGCCATCGGCTGAGGGGCCGTACGTGCGCCGGGTGCTTCGCCGTGAGGACATGGCTGAGCAGGTCGGAGTGCTGGCCGGCATGCCGTCGGCCGAGCGGGCTCGGCTGCCCGGTGTTTCGGAGAGCCGGGCCACGCAACTGTTCGCCGGGGCGATCGTCGCGGACGCGGCGATGGACCTGTTCGAGATAGATGAACTCCACGTGTGCCCCTGGGCGCTTCGCGAAGGAGTGATCTTGCGCCGGTTGGATCAGATGTCCGGCCTCGGGCTCGGTTTCGGCGGGCCGCTCCCCGCCGATTCCGGCACGCCCCTGAACTGAAGCCGTGAACCTTGCCAGGCGCACCCGTTCGCAGCGACACCGCCTACCCTGGAACGCGTGACCGACTCGTCCGCCGTGCTCCGCGTTCCCGATGCGCCGGTCGGCCTGTCGACTGCGTCGGTGTATCCGCAAGGGGCGGCCACGGCCTTCGAGATGGCCGCCTCACTCGGTTACGACGGTGTCGAACTGATGGTCTGGACCGATCCGCTGAGCCAGGACATCGGCAAGGTCGCCAAGCTGGCCGAGCGGCACGGTCTGCCCATCCTGTCGGTGCACGCGCCGTGCCTGCTAATCACTCAGCGGGTCTGGTCGCCTGACCCGTGGATCCGCCTCACCCGCTCGGTCGAGGCGGCCAAGCAGCTCGGTGCACCGACGGTTGTCGTCCACCCGCCGTTCCGATGGCAGCGCGAGTACGCGCGCCGGTTCGTGCAGGGCGTCGCCGAGCTGGAAGCAGAGACCGGCGTCGTGGTCGCCGTCGAGAACATGTACCCGTGGCGGGCCGCCGGCCGCGAGATCGCGGCGTACGCGCCGGACTGGGACCCGACAGACGAGCCGTACGACCACATCACCCTCGACCTTTCGCACACGGCGGTCTCCGGGTCGGACGCCCTTGCAATGGCCGACGCCGTCGGTGATCGGCTCGCCCATCTGCACATGGCGGACGGAACGCCGTCGCCGCGGGACGAGCATCTGATTCCTGGCCGCGGTACTCAGCCCTGCGCCCAGCTGCTGGACCGACTGGCCCGCCGGGGATGGTCCGGCTCGATCATCCTCGAAGTCGCTACCAGGCGGGCCAAGACTTACGACGAACGGGAATCCGATCTTGCTGAGGCGCTCGCCTTCACCCGGCTGCACCTCGCGGCCGCGGTCGGCACCGCGTTCGCCGTAGGCGTCGACGGCACCGCGGAGCAGATCATCAGAGGCCATGTCCCATGATCAGGTTCGGTTGGCGCGCATACTTTGCTCAAGCGACATGAACCTGCGTGGGTGCCGTAGCCTGACGCTCAGATGAAACGAGGAGGCCTGGTCGTGCTGGGAAGAGTGCTGCTGGGAGCGTCGCGCAGTCAACGGTTGCGGAAAGTCGTGGAGCGGGCGCCGGTGTCGCGAAACGTCGTGACACGGTTCATCGCCGGGGACAAGACCGAGGATGCGGTCCGCGTCACCCGTGAACTCATCAACGAGAACCTGACGGTCACCATCGACCACCTCGGCGAGGACACTCTCCACCGGGCGCAGGCCGATGCCGTTACGACCGAATACCTCGGGCTAGTTGCGGCGTTGAAGGCCGGCGGCCTCACCGACAAGGCGGAGGTATCGGTGAAGCTGTCGGCCGTCGGGCAGGCCCTGCCCGGTGACGGCGAAAAGATCGCGCTGGAGAACGCGCAGCAGATCTGCCAGGCCGCAGCGGACGCAGGTACCACCGTCACGCTCGACATGGAGGACCACACGACGACAGACTCCACGTTGTCGATCCTGAGCGACTTGCGCAACGACTTTCCCACCACCGGGGCTGTGTTGCAGGCGTACCTGTACCGGACGGAGGAAGACTGCCGGGCTCTCGCCACATCGGGGTCCCGAGTGCGGCTGTGCAAGGGTGCATACAACGAGCCGGCGAGCGTGGCCTATCAGGACACCAGGGACGTCGACCGCTCGTACGTACGCTGCATGAAGATCCTGTTCGCCGGTGAGGGATTCCCAATGATCGCTACTCACGATCCGCGGCTGATCGAAATCGCGGGCTCGCTGGCGGCCCGCTTCCGCCGCGAGCCGGGCAGTTACGAGTACCAGATGCTGTACGGCGTCCGCCCGACTGAGCAGCAGCGGTTGGCCCAGGCCGGTGAGACCGTGCGGGTATACGTCCCGTACGGCGGCGACTGGTACGGCTACATGATGCGGCGGATGGCCGAACGTCCGGCCAACCTGCAATTCTTCCTGCGTGCGATTGCGACGAAGAAATGACCGTCGCGATTCTTGGCGCAGGTGTCATGGGGGAGGCGCTGCTTTCGGGCTTGATCCGAGCCGGCCGGCGGGCCGAGGACATTCTGGTGACCGAACGCCGTGCCGATCGAGGCAAGGAACTTGTCGAACGGTACGGCGTCACGTACCTGAGTAATGCCGAGGCCGCCGACCAAGCCGACACGCTGGCGATCGTGGTCAAACCTCAGGACATGGCCGGACTACTGGACGAGATTTCCGATCACGCGCGCGTCGGCCAGTTGGTCGTTTCCCTCGCCGCCGGCATCACCACGGCATTCATCGAATCGCGGCTGCCCGATGGCGTCGCCGTGGTACGGGTCATGCCCAATACGCCGGCGCTGGTGGACGAAGGCATGGCGGCGATCTCGCCCGGCGCCCATTGCGACGAAGGTCACCTGCACCAGGCCGAGGACCTGCTGCGGGCCACCAGCCGGGTGGTCCGAGTGCCGGAGAAGCAAATGGACGCCGTGACGGCCATCTCCGGTACCGGCCCGGCCTACGTGTTCTACGTGGTGGAGGCCATGATCGAAGCGGGTGTCCACCTGGGTCTGCCGCGCGGTACTGCGACCGAGATGGTCGTACAGACTCTCGTCGGGTCGGCGAAGCTGCTACGGGAGACCGGCGAGCACCCGACGGTGCTACGCGAGCGGGTGACATCGCCGGGCGGCACGACGGCCGCGGCGGTACGGCGGCTCGAGGAGGGCCGAGTCCGGGCTGACTTCCTGGCGGCGATCGAGGCGGCTCGAGACCGCTCGCGGGCACTGGCGTCAGGCGCTGACTAAGGTCTCGTCCGGACCCGTCACAAGGCCGGTCTACCGCGGCGGGCCGGCGTCGATGCGGCGGCGGACTTCGTCCCACGGCTCGTCAGGGCTGCGCGGACCGTCGAGTGCCCAGGTCGCACCGGCGTCAGCGAACTCGGCGGCCGAGACTGTGTCAGACAGAACGCTCACCACGTCGAAGCCGTCGGCCGGCTCAAGCTCGGCCACCAGCCGGGCCATCTCGTCCGGGCCCGGTGAGCCGGCCGCGCCCGCCCTCAGCGGAAAGATGCCGTCCCATCGCAGAGCCCGCTCGATCGGGCGGCGGTTCGGCAGCGTCGCGGCCACCCAGATCGGTGGACGAGGCTGTTGCACGCACGCGGGGCTCAACTGGGCGTGCACCTGGTAGTACACGCCGTCGTGGTCGACGCGTTCACCTCGCAAGAAGGAGTGCAACAGCGGCAACGCCTCGTCGAGCATGGCGGCATGAACCCGGGCGTCGGCCGGCTCGCCGAACGCTGCGTACTCCGCCTCGGCCGGGATGCCGAGCCCGACCCCGAGGACCACCCGCCCGGCGCTGAGATGGTCGAGTGTGCACACTTCCTTGGCCAGCTTCCACGGCCGCCGGCGAGCAACCGGAGTGATGAGAGTGCCGAGCCGGATGCTACGCGTGCGCAGCGCGACGGCCCCGAGCACGACCCACGGGTCGAGTGCCGGGAGCGCGTGGATGTGATCCCACAGAAAGAGCCCGTCCCAACCCGCGCGGTCCGCCGCGGCGGCAAACTCGACCAGCGTGGCCGGATCGCCCGCGTTGGGCATGTTCACGCCGAACCGCATACGCCATTCCTACCGCACGCTGCTGACATTAGCCGTGACCTTCTGGCCCGCATTGGATTGGAGATGGCCAAGCCGCAGACGAGGACTTTGGCCTCTGGGAGGACAGGACCGAAGGCTTCCACGCTCCTGTTGACTGGTCGACTACGACCAAATGTCGCCCGGAGTCAGCACCTGCACTCCGGAGATCAATGGGGGTAGAGATGCGCAAGACAATTGCCATGTTGACAGTGTGTTTCGCTGTGGTGTTGGGCGTCGGCACACCAGCCGTCGCGGATTCGGATGCCCGGCCCTTCAAAGGTTCTGTAAGCGGTGAGTTGGCGTTTGTTCCCGTCGACGCGGAGCTGTGTCCACAGTCCGAGTTGCTGTTCGGATCGCTCAAATCGGCGGCGACAGCGACCGGCACTTTTACGCACCTCGGCAAGACCCGGATGACCGCTGAACACTGCACTCCCGCCGGGGATCTCATCACCGGGGGAGAGATGACGCTCGTCGCCGCCAACGGTGACGTCATTTATGTGGAGTACGCGGGCATGATCCCGTTCCCCGGCCCAGAAGTGCAGATCGGGGATGTGTTCTCGGGCGATCTCGAGTTCACGATTGTCGGCGGTACCGGCCGCTTCGACGATGCGGCAGGTGAAGGGACGATGACGGCGTACGTCACCTTTGGCGGTTTCGAGTCGCCGGTCTGGCCTGGCGCCAGGTGGACGTACGAAGGGACCATCTCCTACTGAACGCGAAACCGCACTTTGGTGAGCTAGTGTCGAGCAATATGGGTGAGCCAGTGCGGGTGGTGTGGGACGGCGCGCTCACCCAATACGACTTTGGCCGGGGCCACCCCCTGAACCCCGTCCGGCTGGACTTGACGATGCGGCTCGCGCGCTCTCTGGGGGTGCTCGACCACGACAACGTGCAGATCGTGCCGCCGCCGATGGCCGACGACGAGTTGCTCATGACGTTCCACACGGCCGACTACGTGGCGGCGGTGCGCCGCTGTGCGATCCAACCGCGCAGCTACGACCTCGCACATGGCCTCGGCACTGAAGACAACCCCTGCTTCCCGGCCATGCACGAGGCCAGTGCACGGGTGGCCGGCGGGACGGTGGACGCCGCACTGGCCGTGTGGGAGGGCCGGGCCAGGCACGCGGTGAACATCACCGGTGGTCTGCACCATGCGATGGCCGCCAACGCCTCCGGCTTCTGCGTCTATAACGACCTTGCGATAGGCATCATGGCGCTGTTGCGGGCAGGAGCCGAACGGGTGGCTTACGTCGACGTCGACGTCCACCACGGTGACGGTGTGCAGGCGGCGTTCTACGACGATCCCAGGGTGCTCACCATCAGCCTCCACGAGAGCCCGCGCACACTTTTTCCAGGCACCGGGTACCCGGAGGAAACGGGTGGGGCCAACGCCGAAGGCTCGGCCGTCAACGTTGCCTTGCCGCCCGGAACCACGGACACAGGCTGGCTACGGGCGTTCCACGCGATCGTGCCGCCGTTGCTCCGCGAGTGGGAGCCGGAGGTGCTCGTGACCCAGCACGGCTGCGATACACATGTGGAGGACCCGCTCGCTCATCTCGCGCTAACCGTCGACGGTCAGCGAGCCTCGTATGCGGCATTGCACCGGCTCGCGCACGAAATCTGCGATGGACGGTGGGTTGCCACTGGCGGCGGCGGGTACGCGCTCGCTGATGTGGTGCCCAGGGCCTGGACGCATCTGCTGGCCGAGGTTGTCGGCGTGGCCGTCGACCCGACGACCGATACGCCGGAGGACTGGCGCAGCTACGTGTCGGCGCTTCTCGGCCGCGCCGCCCCGTTGCGCATGACCGATGGCGGGGATACCGACTACGACGACTGGACAAATGGTTATGATCCGGCGGATTGGCTCGACCGTGCGGTGTCGGCGACCCGCAAGGCGGTCTTTCCACTGCACGGGCTTGATCCAAGTTGGTGATCTCTATTCCCTGCAGTCACATCCGCCACTACTATGCCAGTAGCCGGACATCCAGTCCGGCACGGAGGGTCGGGCGATGAGCGAACAACCGGACGGGCCCCAGTTCGATGGGGCTTTGGGCGAGATGCGTTTCCTGACGGTCGCAGAGGTGGCCGAGGCGATGCGCGTCTCGAAGATGACCGTCTACCGCCTTGTTCACGCCGGCACGCTGCCGGCGATTCAGGTGGGCCGGTCCTTCCGTATCCCGGAACGTGCCGTCCAGGATTACCTTCGGCACTCCTACGTACAGGGTTACCAGGCCGGCTGACCCGAGCAGCGCCGGCGACCGGGTACCCTAACCTAAGGAAACGCGCGGGCATCCGTCCGCGGTGTTGGTGCTCGTGGGCCGTCCTGCCCAGCGAGCTATGGACGGTCGATACGACACTAGTGAGGTTGCCCTGTGGGCTCTGTGATCAAGAAGCGCCGGAAGCGGATGGCGAAGAAGAAGCACCGCAAGCTGCTCCGCAAGACACGCGTCCAGCGCCGCCGTCTCGGCAAGTAGACCACGCCGCTGATTTCGCAGGAGTCGCACGACACGCCTGGGAATCCGTGATGCGCGGCGAGACTGGCGGAGGCTTCGGCGTGTCGCACCGTTCTTGCAAGATCAGCAGGATGGGAGGCGAGCAGTGTCCCGGGTGATCTTGGTCACCGGCGTGGCCCGGTACCTTGGCGCGCGTTTCGCCAAACTGATCAGCGATGATCCGGCCGTCGACCGGGTGGTGGGCATCGATGTGATTCCGCCGTCTTTCGACATCGGGCGCTGCGAGTTCGTCCGCGCCGACATTCGCAACCCGGTCGTCGGCAAGGTGATCGCTGGACATGACGTCGACACCGTGGTGCACATGAACGTGCTGGCCACGCCGCGTGACGCCGGCGGTCGGGTCCCGCAGAAGGAGATCAACGTCATCGGGACCATGCAGTTGCTCGCCGCCTGCCAGAAGTCATCGACGGTCACGTCATTGGTGGTCAAGTCGTCGACGACGGTGTACGGCGCGAGTGCCCGTGACCCGGTCATGTTCACCGAAGAAATGGCGCCAAGGGAACAACCGCGCTCCGGGTACGCCAAGGACTCCATCGAGGTCGAGGGATACGTCCGCGGCTTCTCGCGGCGCCGTCCCGACGTGGGCGTGACCACGCTAAGGTTCGCCAACTTCGTCGGGCCGACGGTCAGAACTCCACTCACCGAGTACTTCACTCTGCCCGTCGTGCCGGTCGTCCTTGGGCACGACGCTCGGATGCAGTTCATCCACGAGGACGATGGGCTGGCCGCGTTGCGCCTGGCAACACTGGAGGATCGGCCCGGGACGTTCAACGTCGCCGGTGACGGCCTGCTGATGTTGAGTCAGGCGGTACGACGGGCCGGCCGGCCAGCGATCCCCCTGCCGAGCCTCGCATCGTCGACCGTCGGTGGCTGGCTGCGCCGGGCGAATCTGGCAAGTTTCTCGCCCGAGCAGGTGCAGTTCCTGACCTACGGCAGGGGAGTCGACACCGCCCGCATGCGTACCGAATTCGGTTTCGTGCCCAAGCACTCGTCAGCCGAGGCGTTCGAAGATTTCGTCCAGGCCCGGTGCCGGGATGGTCTGCTCGACCGGGACCGCGTCCGGAACGTCGAGCGGGTGTTTGCCGGCTTGCTGGGCAGGCAAAGGTTGGCTGATGACTGACGCGCAGCGGCCACGCAAGCGGCCGGCCACCAAAAAGGCTCCGCCGCGCAAGAAGCCGGCACCTCCCAGGGCGGGCGTCCCACGTGGCCCACGTTCGGGGCCGGAAGTGGCCGCCGATGGCTCGGGGCACAAACCCCCGGCCGGAGTGCCGCCGCGGCCCAACCCCCTCGAGGACATGCTGCATTTCCTGGGCCTGGTGGCGCAGGCGGTGCTGGGCGACGAAGCCGACGATCAGCTGGCGAAGGCCCTGACGTTTCTGCGCCGCAGGCTGACCGGCGACTACGAGGTCGATCTGTTCGGCTTCGACAAGGAGTTCACCGAGACAGTCCTGCTGCCCCTGTTGCGTCCGCTCTACCGGTACTGGTTCAGGGTCGAGGTCCGAGGCGTAGAGAACATTCCGGCCGAGGGTGCCGCGCTGCTGGTCGCCAACCACTCTGGCACGATCCCCATCGATTCGCTGATGACGCAGGTGGCCGTCCACGACGCGCACCCGGCCCACCGGCACCTGCGCATGCTCGGGGCGGACCTGGTCTTCCGGCTTCCCCTCGTTGCCGATGTCGCTCGCAAGAGCGGTACGACGTTGGCCTGCAACGAGGACACTGAACGGCTGCTTAGCGGCGGCGAGCTGGTGGGGGTGTGGCCGGAGGGTTACAAGGGCATCGGCAAGCCGTTCGCCGAGCGCTACAAGTTGCAGCGGTTCGGCCGCGGGGGCTTCGTGTCGGCGGCCATCCGCGCGGGTGCGCCGATCGTGCCGTGCTCGATCGTCGGCGCCGAAGAGATCTACCCCTTGATCGGACACGCCGAGCCGCTGGCACGCCTGCTCGGGTTGCCGTACATCCCGATTACGCCGACCTTTCCCTGGCTCGGCCTGCTCGGCCTGATCCCGCTGCCGTCCAAGTGGATCATCCAGTTCGGGTCCCCCATTCCAACCGGCGATTTCGGGGCCGCAGCCGCCGAGGACCCGATGTTGGTGTTCGACCTCACCGACCGGGTCCGCGAAACGATCCAGCACACGCTGTACACGTTGCTTACCGAACGCGGCAATCCGTTCCGCTAGGTCAGCGCTTGTGGCGGCGCGCTACTAGCACCCCGACCGCGGCCCCGGCGGCAGCGCCGGATCCGGCAGCGATACCCAGCGCTGTGTTGCGCCGGCGGCCGCGGTAATCGTGGATCCGCCAGCCGTGCTCGCGGGCATGGACGCGGAGTGGGCGGTCCGGATTGACCGCGCAGGGATGGCCCACCATGGACAGCATGGGAATGTCGTTGGCAGAGTCGCTGTAGGCGGCGCATCGCTCGAGCTCCAGGCCCTCGCGAACGGCCAATGCCCGCACCGCCTCGGCTTTGGCCGTACCGTGCAGGAGATCACCCACAAGCCGTCCGGTGTAGTGGCCGTCCCTGTGCTCGGCAACCGTGCCGAGGGCTCCGGTCAACCCGATGCGCTTGGCGATGATCGTGGCAACCTCGACCGGTGCGGCCGTCACCAGCCACACCCGCTGTCCTTGGTCAAGATGGATGCGGGCCAACTCAAGCGTGCCGGGCCAGATCTTGCCGGCCATGTGGTCTTCGAAGACTTCCTCACCGATCTCCTGGAGCTCTTCCACTGACCGGCCGGCGATGAACGACAGTGCGGCCGCGCGCGCCTGATCGACGTGCCCGGCATTCTCGGCGCCGAGCCGGAAACGCACCTGCTGATACGCGAAGCGGGCCACATCGGCGGTCTGGAAGAACTTGCGCGCGTAGAGGCCGCGGGCCAGGTAGAAGATCGACGCCCCGCGGAGCAGGGTGTTGTCCAGGTCGAAGAACGCGGCGGCGCGGGTGTCAGGAGGTACCTGTACCCCCGCCTCCTCTTTTGCTGCTGCTGCCGCGGCCTCGCCGGCGACCACGAAGCGCTCGCGGAGTGCACGGTATGGGCGGAAAGGCATGACTGCAGCCTAGTTGCGGCCCGGCCGATATGGTCATGGCTGTGAATCAACCGCGCGTGCTGCTGCTCAGCCGTCCCGGCTGTCACCTCTGCGATGACGCACGTGTCGTCATCGAGCGGGTGTGCGGCGATTTGGGCGTGGCGTGGGAGGAGCGCAGCATCGCAGGGGATCCCCAGCTTGAGCGCGAGTACGGCGAGCAGATCCCGGTCACGTTCGTCGACGGCCGCCAGCATGACTTCTGGCGCGTCGATGAGTCGCGGTTGCGGGCCGTGCTGGCCTAGGTACAAAGGGCCGGACTTTCCACCGATCGCTCGCCGCTCCGGGGCCGTATCCGTGGAGCTGGAAGGGCAGAAAGGGGGGCGAATCCTACACCACGACTCGTGACTTTGTGCATGCGTTCACAAGTAACCTAGGCTTAACGGCGACACGCACTACTGGCGCGGGGAGCGCCCTGCGCCGGCCGATCCGGGAGCATTGTGACCCGTAGCATGCGCCGCACACAGGCCGCTCGTGCCGACGCGTCCGCGAACGCGCCGAGCGGTGGTGCGCGGGGCGTCCCGGAGGCCACCGTCGCGCGGCTGCCGTTGTACTTGCGCGCCTTGACCACACTGGCCGAGCACGGCGTATCAACTGTCTCATCCGACCAGCTGGCCGAGGCGGCCGGGGTCACATCCGCCAAACTTCGCAAGGACCTGTCCTACCTCGGCTCGTACGGAACGCGCGGCGTAGGTTATGGCGTCGATTTCCTGCGCCACCAGATATCGCGCGAGATCGGGCTTACCCAGGATTGGGCGGTGGCCCTCGTCGGCATCGGCCACCTGGGTCATGCGCTGGCCAACTACTCGGGGTTTGCATCGCGCGGGTTTCGTGTCGCCGCGCTCGTCGACACAGACCCGGCTCAGATCGGTCAAGAGGTCGCCGGCCTGACCGTGCAGCCGGCCGACAAGCTCGAAGAACTCATCAAGCGGCACGGCATCGCCATCGGCGTGATCGCCACACCCGCTCGCGCGGCGCAGGGCGTTTGCGACCGGCTGGTCGCAGGGGGCGTCACCAGCATCCTCAACTTCGCACCCACCGTGCTTCAGGTCCCGGACGGTGTCGACGTGCGGAAGGTCGACATGTCGATCGAGTTGCAGATCCTCGCGTACCACGAGCAACGAAAGAACGGCGCCCCACTGGCGCTGACCCCCGAGCAGGCGGCGACCTTGGCGGAGGCGGTACGCGGATGAGCCTGCTGGTCGTCGGCCTGTCGCACCGGAGTACCACCGTCGAGGCCCTGGAGCGAGCCGCCCTCGATGCCGACGCGGTCGGCAAGTTGCTCGACGACGTGCATTCGTCCGCGCACGTGTCCGAAGCCGTGGTGCTCGCCACCTGCAACCGCGTTGAGTTCTACGCCGACGCTGCTACCTTCCATGGCGGTGTGGATGAAGCCAGTGCGCTGCTGGCCCGGTACGCCGGCGTTGGGCTGGAAGAACTGAAATCAGAGCTGTACGTCCACTATGGCGAGCGGGCCGTGGCCCACCTGTTCCAGGTGGCGGCCGGGCTTGACTCCATGGTGGTGGGAGAGAGCCAGATCCTGGGCCAGGTGCGCGACGCGTTCCGACTGGCCCAGACGTCCGGCACGACAGGTCGGGTTCTGGGCGAGCTGTTCCAGCAGGCGCTGCGAGTGGGTAAGCGTGTGCACGCCGAAACCGGGATAGATGCGGCCGGCCGTTCACTGGTGACTGTTGGGCTTGCGGCCCTCGCGCCTGCCGGTGTGCGCGGGTTGAGTTCCGTGGTGGTCGGTGCGGGTTCCATGGCCGCACTGGCCGCCACTACGCTCGCCCGCAACGGGGCTCAGGTCATCGTGGCCAACCGGACCGAAGACCGCGCCGTCCGGCTGGCCGAATCGGTCGGCGGTACGGCGATCTCAATGCGTAACGTGCCGGACGTACTCAGCTCAGCAGACCTCTTGGTGGCGTGCACCGGAGCGGCGAGTGTGGTCGTGCCGTACGAGATGGTCGCCGCCGCACAGCCGTTGCTCGTGCTCGACCTGGCGCTGCCCAGAGACGTCGATCCGGCTGTGCGCGAGTTGCCCGGCGTGCGCCTTGCCGACATCTCGACGCTGGCCGACCGGGGTGAGGCGGCGCCGGCCGCGGCGGACGTGGAAGACGTGCGAGGCATCGTCGCCGAAGAGCTCGCCGGGTACTCCGCCGCCCGCCGCCAATCCCAGGTCGCGCCGACCGTCGTGGCGCTCCGTGCGATGGCCGACGACGTCGTGGATGCCGAACTGGCGCGGATGCACGGGCGGCTGCCGGATCTGGGCGAGCGCGCCCGGGCTGAGGTCGCCGCCACCGTCCGGCGGGTGGTCGACAAGTTGCTGCATGCGCCCACGGTGCGGGTCAAGGAACTCGCCGCAGAGCCCGACGGAGCGGCCTACGAGTCGGCGCTGCGCGAGTTGTTCGCCCTCGATCGCAAGACCGTCGAGGCGGTCACCCAGCCGTCGTCGAGCACCACCAGCGTTGATCATGGGCGTTTCGTGGACTCCGGGGAGTTGGAACCAAGAAAGGCCCGTGATCAACGCGAGCGGGGTGGTGCCGGATGAGCGCGCTTCGGCTCGGTACCCGTGGCAGCACGCTGGCCCTCGCCCAGTCGCATCAGGTCGCGGATGCGATCACGGCGGCGTCCGGCCGTCCCGTGGAGCTGGTTCACATCACTACACACGGCGACGCGTCGCAGGAGCCGCTCGCCCGAATCGGCGGCACCGGCGTGTTCGTCAACGCATTGCGAGAAGCGCTGCTGTCCGGCGCCGTTGACCTGGCCGTCCACTCGCTCAAGGACCTGCCCACCGCACCCTTCGAGGGACTTGTCGTCGCGGCGATCCCTCCGCGGGAGGATCCGCGCGACGCCGTGTGCGCCCGTGACGGTCTCACCCTCGGCGAGCTGCCCGAGGGGTCGCAGATCGGTACCGGGGCACCCCGCCGGGCCGCCCAGATCGAGGCTCTCGGCATGGGGCTGAAGATCGTCGACATTCGTGGCAACGTCGACACCCGGCTGGCGAAGGTGGCCAGCGGCGATCTGGACGCGGTGATTCTGGCCCGGGCCGGCCTGGCCAGGCTCGGGCGGCTCGACGAGATCACCGAGACGCTGGACCCCATCCAGGTTCTCCCGGCACCCGGGCAAGGGGCTCTGGCTGTCGAGTGCCGCGACGACGACGCCGAGTTGATCGAACTGTTCGCGACACTCGACGACCACACGACCCGTTCCGCCGTGACCGCAGAACGCACACTTCTCGCCGCGCTCGAGGCCGGTTGTACCGCCCCGGTGGGTGCGTACGCCGAAGCGGCCGAGGGTGACGAGGACCTCGAGTTGTACCTCCGCGCCGTGGTCGTGTCCCTTGACGGCGCAGTGAGCATCCGCAAGTCAGCCACCGGCCCGCTCGATGCGGCCGAGCAACTTGGCCGTGATCTCGCGGCCGAGATGCTCGACGACGGGGCCGGGGCAGTTGTCGACGCCCGCGACCGGGCGCCGAAGGAGGAGACCGTCCCGTGACCACTCCGAACCGTTCCGCCGTGGGCAGCGTCGTCTTCGTCGGTGCCGGCCCCGGCGATCCCGGATTGTTGACCCTGCGCGCCGCCGAGGCTCTCGCCGACGCGGACGTCGTGGTAACCGACCGCGACGATCATCGTGCGCTCCTCAATCACGCCCGAGCAGACGTCGAGGTCATCGACTGCGGGCAGGACGAGGACGGTCTTCCACTCACGGCCTCCGTCCGCTCCCGCAGAGTGGTGTCCGCTAGCAAGGGGGGCAGGCGAGTCGTTCGACTGCTGGACGGCGACCCCTTCACCCATCCCACCGGCGCCGACGAAGCGCTCGCGTGCGCCAAGGCGGGCGTTCCGTTCGAGATGGTGCCCGGCGTGTCCGACGTCACGGCAGTCCCGGGGTACGCCGGTATCCCGCTCGCTGCCGGCCGCAAACGCAGTGTCGCCATCGTCGATGCCAGCGAGAAGGTCGACTGGCACCGGCACACCGCTGACACCCTGGTACTGCTCCGGGCCACCGAGCTGGTCGAAGCGAGCGCCGGGCTGGTCGGGACCGGCCGGTCGGCTGACACACCGGCCGCCGCGATCGCGTCCGGCACGACCGTCGAGCAGCGCACCGTCGTCTCGACGCTGGGCAAGCTGGCCGCCGACGTGGCCGCTGCGAAGATTTCGCCAAACGTGGTTGTGGTGGGCGAGGTTGTGAACCACCGCGAGGCGCTGTCCTGGTTCGAGACCAAACCACTGTTCGGCTGGCGGGTCCTGGTGCCCCGAACCAAGGAGCAGGCCGGCGCGTTGTCGGCAGCGCTGCGGCGGGCCGGAGGCGTGCCGGAAGAGGTGCCGACGATCTCGGTGGAGCCGCCCCGAAACCCGCAGCAGATCGACAAGGCGGTCCGCGGCATGGTCGAGGGCCGGTACGAGTGGATCGCGTTCACCTCGTACAACGCACTCCGCGCGGTCAAGGAGAAGCTCGTCGAATACGGCCTCGACGCCCGGGCCATGTCCGGTCTGAAGGTCGCCGCCGTGGGCGAAAAGACGGCTGATGCACTGCGCGCCTGGGGCATCGAGCCTGATCTCGTCCCGTCCGGCGAACAGTCCGCTCGCGGCCTGCTCGCCGAGTGGCCGCCGTACGACGAGGTGCTCGACCCGATCAACCGGGTGTTCCTGCCACGGGCCGACATCGCCACCGAGACCCTCGTGGCCGGTCTGGTCGATCTCGGCTGGGAGGTCGACGACGTCACGGCGTACCGGACGGTTCGGGCAGCGCCACCCCCGGCGGAGACTCGCGAGGCGATCAAGACCGGCAAGTTCGATGCGGTGGTCTTCACTTCGTCCTCGACGGTGCGGAATCTGGTCGGCATCGCCGGTAAGCCGCACTCGTCGACGGTGATCGCCTGCATCGGACCGGCCACCGCCAAGACGGCCGAGGAGCACGGACTACGGGTCGACGTCCTGGCGCCGGAGCCGTCGGTCGAGGTGCTGGCCGAATCGCTGGCCGACTATGGCGCGGCGCGCCGGCTGTCGCTGATCGAAGCCGGCGAGCCGGTGACCCGCCCGTCGGAGAAGCGCCGCCGCCGGGCCGCCCGCCGCCAGGCGACGTAGCCGGTCAGGGGGTACCAATGTCGCCGCACCGCCCGCCTGTCGGAGCCAGCCGCCATGGCCGTAGCAGTCCGACGCAGCAGGGTGGTACCGGACGCGGCAGGATAGGCACGTGAGCTTTCCCGTAGAGCGGCCGCGCCGGTTACGTGCCACGCCGGCCATGCGCCGCCTGGTCGCTGAGACGATCATGGCCCCACACCAGTTGGTGCTGCCGATGTTCGTCCGCGAAGGCGCCCGCGAGCCGCGTCCCGTCCCGTCGATGCCTGGCGTTGTCCAGCACACCCGCGACACCCTGCGCAAGGCCGCCCTTGAGGCGGTGGAGGCCGGTGTAGGAGGGTTGATGTTGTTCGGTATCCCGCAGGCGCGCGACGAGTCCGGTTCCGGCGCCGTCGATCCGAACGGAGTGCTGAACGTCGCGATTCGCGACGTGGTGGCGGAGGTGGGTGACGCCACGGTCGTCATGGCCGATCTGTGCCTGGACGAGTTCACCTCACACGGGCATTGCGGAGTGTTGGCCGCCGATGGCTCGGTCGACAACGACGCGACGCTGCGGGTGTACGAGCAGATGGCGTTGGCTCAGGCGGCGGCCGGCGTCCATCTTGTCGGGTTGTCCGGAATGATGGACGGCCAGGTCGGTGCCGCGCGCTCGGCGCTGGACGCTGGCGGTTACGCCGGGGTCGGGACTCTTGCCTACGCCGCCAAGTACGCGTCCGCCTTCTACGGGCCATTCCGCGACGCCGTCGAGTCGGCCCTGCAGGGCGACCGTCGCAGCTACCAGCAGGACCCTTCCAACGGGCGCGAAGCTCTGCGCGAAGTCCGGCTCGACGTCGCCGAGGGCGCCGACATCGTGATGGTGAAACCGGCAATGGCGTATCTGGACGTGCTGGCGCGGGTCCGCGAGGCGGTGGACGTACCGGTCGCGGCGTACCAGGTGTCGGGTGAATACGCGATGGTCGAGGCGGCCGCAGCCAACGGCTGGATCGACCGTGACCGGGCGATCGACGAGACGCTGGTCGCCATCCGGCGGGCCGGTGCCGATTTCGTGCTCACCTACTGGGCGGTCGAGGTGGCGCGCCGCCTGCGGTGAACGTCCCCGACTCGACCTGCCGTGCGGTGGCTGGTATCCCAAGGATCGGACTCCCGCAGCGGTAGGGTCTGCCTCGATCATGGACACCGGGCAGCTCCGTCGGTAGCCTGCGAGGCGCCTGGTGCAGTCCGAGACGGAGGGTTGCGATGACGGTCGAGCATCCGCATCGAGAGCAGTGGGCGACCCGAGCGGGATTCCTTCTTGCCGCGATCGGGTCCGCCATTGGGCTTGGCAACATCTGGCGGTTTCCTTACGTCGCGTACGAGAACGGCGGCGGCGCATTCTTGCTGCCGTATCTCGTCGCGCTGCTGACGGCGGGCATCCCGCTGCTGATCCTTGAGTACACCATCGGCCATCGGTTCCGCGGCTCGCCGCCGCTGTCGTTCCGGCGGCTGTCGCGGCCGGCGGAAGCGATCGGCTGGTGGCAGGTCGCCATCTGTTTCGTGATCGCCGTCTACTACGCGGTCATCATCGCCTGGGCGGTGCGCTACACCGGATTCTCCGTCGGGCTGCAGTGGGGCGACGATCCGAACACGTTCCTGTTCGGTGACTTCCTCCAGCTCGCCGACGAGCCGGGCATTGTCTCGTCATATGTCTCAGGCGTCGCCTGGCCGTTGATCGCCGTTTGGGTCGTCACGCTGGGAGTGCTCTTCTTCGGCGTCCGGCGCGGAATCGAGCGTGCGAACAAGATCTTCATCCCCCTGCTGGTCCTGTTGTTCGGTGCCCTCGTGGTCCGCGCCGTCACGCTGGACGGCGCCGAGGTCGGGCTCGACGCGCTGTTCACTCCGGACTGGTCGGCGATCACCGACGGCTCGGTGTGGGTGGCCGCGTATGGGCAGATCTTCTTCTCGCTGTCCGTCGGCTTCGGCATCATGATCACGTATGCGTCGTACCTGAAGCGGCGGGCAGACCTGACCGGGTCCGCTCTCGTGGCCGGGTTTGCGAACAGTTCGTTCGAGATCCTGGCCGGCATCGGAGTGTTCGCCACGATCGGCTTCATGGCTACCGCATCGGGCGTCGCGGTCAACGAAGTGGCCACGTCAGGTATCGGGCTGGCTTTCGTTGCGTTCCCGACGATCATTTCGAGCCTGCCGGCCGCACAGGACCTGTTCGGGGTGCTGTTCTTCGGCTCGCTCGTCATAGCGGGCCTGTCGTCGCTCATCAGCATCGTCCAGGTTGTGGTGTCGACCGTGCAGGACCGGTGGGGCATGGCGCGTGAGCGCGCCGTCATGCTTGTTGGAGGTGCGGCGGCGCTGGTGTCGGTGGTCCTCTTCCCAACCGGCGAGGGGCTGTACATCCTCGACGCCGCCGACCACTTCATCAACCAGTACGGCGTCGCCCTCGCCGCTCTCGTCGTCGTGGTGGTCGTGGGCTGGCTGCTGCGCCGGCTGCCGCACCAGCGGGCCCACGCCAACCAAACGTCCGCCGTCCCGCTTGGTCGCTGGTGGCTCATCGTGCTCGGGGTTATCACGCCCATCGTGCTCGGCTGGATGATGTACGACAGCCTGCGGCAGGAGTTCGCCGAGAACTACGAGGGTTACACGACTGGGTTCCTGCTGATGGCCGGCTGGTCGGTGGCGATCGGCGCGATCGTGTTCGGTCTGGTGATGTCCGTCTTCAGGTGGCGCGCGGTCGAGGCCGAGCCGGCCTTCACCGCTGAAGAAGGGAGCCGCTGATGTCCGGTGGTGCCGTCATCATGCTGGTGCTCGCGATCCTCATCGTCTGGGGCGGTCTGGCGGCTAGCATCGTCGCGCTCAGCCGCCACCCCGATCAGCCGGACGACCACCTCCCCTAGCCTGTTGCCGGTTGATCACGTTCAGCATGCCTATGCGTGCCGTACTAGGCGCGTGCGCCTGTTGAAGTACCGACGAACCTGCTGAACGTGATCATTCGGCACTACACCATGCGCACGCACCTGGTGCAGCACCTGCAGGCATGGTGAACGTGATCAACCGGGGAGGGTAGGGGCGGCGCGCGCGGCGTCGACGTGCGCTTGCGAGAATGCAGGACGTGACGTATTCGACGGACGCGCCGGCCAGCGCCGCCCTGTTCGACCGTGCTCTCGCGGTGACTCCTGGTGGGGTGAACTCCCCGGTCCGGGCGTTCCGGGCGGTCGGTGGCACGCCACGGTTCATCACGCACGCGGCCGGGGCCTACCTGTACGACGCGGACGGCCGCGAATACGTCGACCTCGTCGGCTCGTGGGGCCCGATGATCCTCGGCCACGCGCACCCGCAGGTGGTGGCGGCGGTGCAGGCGCAGGTCGCTCGTGGCACGTCCTACGGCACGCCGACCGCCCCGGAACTCGAGCTGGCCGAGGAGATCGTGGCCCGCACGTCCGTCGACCAGGTGCGGCTGACATCGAGCGGCACCGAGGCGACGATGAGCGCGATCCGGCTCGCCCGCGGCGTCACTGGGCGCACGGCGGTGGTCAAGTTCGCCGGCCACTACCACGGACACGTTGACGCCCTGCTGGCCAGCGCGGGTAGCGGCGTCGCGACATTTGCCCTGCCCGACAGCCCAGGAGTCGTAGGTGCCGCCGAGACGATCGTCCTGCCGTACAACGACCGGACGGCGGTCACCGAGGCATTCGCCGCCCACGGCGACAGCATCGCCTGCGTGATCGCTGAAGCGGCCGCCGGCAACATGGGCGCAGTACCGCCCGACGACGGATTCAACGAGTTCCTGTTGCAGACCGCACACGAGCACGGCGCGTTGCTTGTGCTCGACGAGGTGATGACCGGGTTTCGGGTCCACCGCTCCGGGTGGTTCGGCATCGACGGGGTGGCAGCGGACCTGACGACCTTCGGCAAGGTCATGGGCGGCGGATTCCCGGCCGCGGCGTTCGGCGGGCGAGCCGACCTGATGGAACAGCTGGCGCCGGCCGGGCCGGTGTACCAGGCCGGCACGCTCTCCGGTAACCCGGTGGCGACGACGGCCGGGTTGACGACCCTACGGCTCGCCGACGACGCCGTCTACCGGCGATTGGACGAGGCGGCGCAGGTCGTCGGAGAGCTGACGGCAAAAGCGCTAACCGCAGAAGGGGTGCCGCACGTGCTGCAGTTCGCCGGGAACCTGTTCAGCGTCTTCTTCGTCGATCCAAGTGATGGTGCCGTGAGCGACTTCGCGGCAGCCAAACAAACAAATCTGGCTCGGTACCGGGCGTTCTTCCACGCAATGCTGGCGCACGGCGTCTACCTTCCGCCGTCCGCCTACGAGGCCTGGTTCGTCTCCACCGCGCACGACGAGGCCGCGATCGACCGGATCGCCGCTGCGCTGCCGGTCGCGGCGAGAGCGGCGGCCGAGATAAAGGAGACGGCGTGACGGTCACCAGAGTCCACCTGCTGCGGCACGGCGAAGTGCACAACCCGCAGGGAGTGCTGTACGGCCGGCTGCCCGGTTA
Organism: Jiangellaceae bacterium; assembly: GCA_036374175.1. Taxonomy (GTDB): domain Bacteria; phylum Actinomycetota; class Actinomycetes; order Jiangellales; family Jiangellaceae; genus JASLBX01. The sequence continues at coordinate 67,084 of DASUUH010000100.1, forward strand.
CGGCTTGTCCGAGCGGGGCCACGCAATGGCTCGCCGGGTGGGCGACACCGTGGCGGATCGGGACGTCGTTTATGTCGGTTCCTCTCCGCTACAGCGGACCCAGGAGACAGCCGCCCCGATTGCGGAGAAACTGGGCCTCGAGATCGTCACCGACGAGCGAATCATCGAGGCCGGGAACGTCTTCGAAGGGCTGAGGTTCGGCGTCGGAGCCGGTGTGCTGGCCCATCCTCGGCACTGGAGGCACCTGCGGAACCCGTTCCGCCCGTCCTGGGGCGAGCCGTACGCCGAGCAGGTCGTGAGGGTGCGCGAAGCGATGGACGATGCGGCTGAGCAGGCCGACGGCCACGAGGCGCTGCTCGTCTCGCACCAGCTGCCGATCTGGGCGACCCGGCTGGCCGTCGAGGGCCGCCGGCTGTGGCACGACCCGCGCAAGCGCGAGTGCTCACTGGCCAGCCTGACCACATTCACGTACGAGGACGACCGGATCGTCTCGGTGGCCTACAGCGAGCCCGCCGCCGACCTGCTGCCGGCCAAACCCGGCACGACGTTCAGCGCGGGGGCCTGAGCGGTGCGGCGGATCATCGCCATCGTGGCCGGCGTTGTGCTGGCCGCCGCCGGCTGCTCTGACGGACAGGTTCAACGCAGCGGCGACGCCGCCCAGATCGGGTACATCGAGGGCAGCTCGGTGACCACGATCCCGCCCGCCGAACGCGAGCCGGCGCCTGATTTCGGTGGGCCGATCCTGGGTGACGACGGTGCCGAGTTCACGCTTTCGGACGCCCGGGGCGAAATCGTCGTGCTCAACGTGTGGGGATCCTGGTGTCCGCCGTGCCGCAAGGAGGCCCCGGCGCTGCAGGCCGTTCACGACGAGGTCGCCGACGAAGGCGTCCGGTTCGTTGGTGTGAACACGCGCGACCCCAACACCACCGACGCGCTGCGCTTCGAAGAGGAGTTCGGCATCACCTACCCCAGTGTCGTCGACACCGACGGGCGGCGGCTGCTGGCATTTCGCGAGACTCTCCCGGCGAACGCGATTCCCACGACTCTCGTCATCGACCGGGCAGGGAACCTGGCGGTTCGCGTTCTCGGTGAGGTCACCGAGACCACGTTGCGCGGGCTCATAGATGACGTGCTCGCCGAAGATTCCGGCGCGGGCTAGTCGAGCGGAGCGATGGGTCAAACCTTTGGCGAGACAGTACTGACCGGGTCTCTCGTGGTGGCGATTCCGGTCGCGCTGATCGCTGGGCTGGTGTCGTTCCTGTCCCCGTGTGTAGTCCCCCTCGTCCCCGGCTACCTGTCGTACGTCACGGGCCTGTCCGGCGCCGACCTGGCGGCGGTCCAGCGCGGGCGGGTCTTTCTCGGGACGCTGCTGTTCGTGCTGGGCTTCACGGTGGTGTTCGTGTCGTACGGCGCGCTGTTCGGCGGGCTCGGCGCGACGCTGTTGGCTCACTTGGATGTCATCACCCGAGCACTCGGCGTGCTCACGATCGGGCTGGGTTTGGTTTTTGCCGGTTGGCTGCCCGGGCTGTCGCGTGAGTGGCGGCTACGGGCCACGCCGGCAGCGGGACTGGCCGGAGCGCCGGTGCTCGGTGTGCTCTTCGGGCTGGGCTGGACGCCGTGCTTCGGTCCGACGCTCGCGGCCGTACAGACGCTGGCTCTCACCGAAGCAAGTGCGGTTCGTGGCGCCCTGCTCTCGGCGGTGTACGCGCTCGGGCTCGGCGTGCCGTTCATCCTGGCTGCCGTGGCGTACCGGCGGGCGCTTGGTGCCTTCGGCTGGATCCGGCAGCACCAGGTGTGGGTGATGCGGATCGGTGGTGCCATGCTCATCGTGCTGGGGGTGCTGCTGGTGACCGGTCTGTGGAGTTCGCTGGTGGCCTCGATGCAAGGCTGGATCAGCGGGTTCGAGGTGATCGTGTAGTGGCTGACCGCGGATCGGACACGCGGCCGCCGGCCCTGTCGGCCGGTGAGCTCGCCCGGTGGGTGTGGCGTCAACTGACGTCCATGCGGGTCGCGTTGATGCTGCTGTTCTTGCTGGCGCTGGCCGCGATTCCGGGCTCTGTGATCCCGCAGCGCCGGGCCAACCCGCTCGACGTTGCTGACTTCATCGAACGCAACCCCGAACTCGCCCGCTGGTACGACCGGTTCGGGCTGTTCGACGTGTTCAACGCGCCGTGGTTCGCCGCGATCTACATCGCGCTGATGGTCTCGCTGGTGGGCTGCATCCTGCCCCGCTCGCGGGACCACTGGCGGGCCATGCGCGCCCAGCCGCCCCGCGCCCCGCGCCGGCTGGAGCGGATGCCGGCGTACCGGCGGATTGTCGTGGACGCCCCGCCGGACGTGGTGCTGGCGGCGGCGCATGCTGAGCTAAGGCAGCGTCGCCACCGGACCAACCGGGCGGACGATTCGGTAGCCGCCGAGGCCGGGCACCTGCGCGAGACCGGCAACCTGGTGTTCCACCTCTCCCTCGTGATCGTCCTGCTCGCAGTCGCGCTCGGCTCACTGTTCGGTTACCGCGGCACGGTCATCGTCCAGGAACGGACGGGCTTCGCGAACACGCTGACGCAGTACGACAGCCTCTCGGCCGGCACTATGTTCGACGCCCGCAACCTGCCGCCGTTCGCCCTCGAACTGGACGAGTTCGTCTGGGAGGTGCACGAGTCTGGTCCGCAGCGCGGCACGCCCGCCGACTTCGAGGCCCGCGTGAGGTTCGTGCCGGAGCCGGGCGAGGTCGAAGAGCGTCGCTCGATCCGGGTCAACGAACCGCTCGAGGTTGACGGCACGCTGATCCATATCCTCAACCCGGGGTACGCGCCGGCCGTCACAGTCCGGGACGCCGACGGCGAGATTCTGGCCGAGGGGCCGGTCACATTCTTGCCGATGGACGATAACTTCACCTCTGAGGGCGTTCGCAAGGTGCCGGTCGGCAGCGGAGCGGACATCGGCATCGAGGCGATCTTCTTCCCGACGGCGGCGTTCGAAGACGGCGGCGCCACCTCGGTGTTCGCCGGCGCGCGGAATCCGATGCTGTTGTTCACTGCGTACGCCGGTGACCTGGGCATCAACGACGGGACGGCGCAGTCGGTGTTCCGGCTCGACACGTCCGAGATGGAGCAGTTGATGGTCGACGGCGAGCCGTTCCGGGCCGCGCTCGCGATCGGGGAGACCATCGAGATGCCGGGCGGGCACGGCACGGTTACCTTCGACGGTTACGTCAAGTGGGTCCAATTGCAGATAAGCCGCAATTCGGGGAAAGAACTGGCGCTCGGCGGCGCGTTGCTTGCCGTTGCCGGCCTGGTCGCCTCGCTGTACATGCGCCGCCGGCGGGTCTGGGTACGTGCCGACGAGGATGAGGCCGGGCGTACAGTGGTCGAGGTCGCCGGCCTGGCCAGGTCGGGTGGTGGTGATCTGGACGGACAGATCGGGGACATCGCGGACGGGCTGATTGCCCGGCTGCCCGCCCCGGCTGCCGATCCCGTGGTACGGCAAGGCTAGGGAGGGCCGCACATGGACGCCGCGCAGCTCGGCGAGTGGAGCAGGATCCTGGTATCAGGTGCGATGGGTGCGTTCATCGTCGCCTGGTTCGCTTACTCAGCAGCGTTGCTCCGCCGTCCCGAGCGAGAGCTCGTCACTGCCGGCCACTCCGAGTTGTCCGGGCCTCCTGCGGAATCGCCCGAGGCCGGCGAGTTGTCCGGCCGGACAACCGACGATGGCCGGAGTCCTGCCGAGCGGTCGGCCGCGATCGGACTGTCGGTCTCGGTGGTCGCTACGGCCCTGCTGGCGGCCGGTGTGCTCACTCGCGCGCTGGCAATCGAGCGGGTGCCGTGGGGCAACATGCACGAGTTCTCGATCACCGGATCGCTGGTGGCGGCGGTGGTGTTCCTGGCGTTCGCCAGAACTCGGCTCGGCCAGGCTCTCGCCGTGTGGCTCGTCCTCACGCTGGTCCTCGTACTCGGGCTGGCCGTAACCGTGCTGTACGTGGCGCCCGGCCCGCTCGTGCCCGCCTTGCAGTCGTACTGGCTCGTCATCCACGTCGGCATGGCCGTGGTGGCGTTCGGGTTGTTCACCGTCTCCGCGGTGCTCAGCGGCCTGCAGATCGCCGCTGAGCGGGCGGCGCGTAAGGGCCGGGCTACGTCACTGCCCGAGTCGGGAACGCTGGACCGGCTCGCCTACCGCCTGATCGCGGTTGCCTTCCCCATCTGGACCATCGGACCGCTCATCCTGGGCGCGGTCTGGGCCGAAGTGTCGTGGGGACGCTACTGGAACTGGGATCCGAAAGAGACGTGGGCGCTGATCACCTGGCTTGCCTACGCCGCCTACCTGCACGCCCGGGCCACGGCCGGCTGGAAGGGCACCAAGGCATCGGTGATCTCACTGGTCGGGTACGGAACCGTGCTGTTCAGCTACTTCGCCGTCAACATGATCTTCAACGGGTTGCACTCCTACGGTGGCGTCTAGCCAGGTCCCACCCCGCGTCTAGGCGGGTCGGTGGGGGGCGACTCGAGTAGTTGCTTGAGTCGGGCGAGGTCCTTCTGGTTGGCCCGCCGTACTGTTGCAGCCATGACCGGCTCGGTAACACGAGCGAAGCCGCTGGGTGTGCCCCGGTTGCGCAGCGACATCCTGGTCCGCGTCTGGTCCACTGCTTCCCACGTGTACGTCGTCTCCATGGGAAACGGGCCCTGGGCCGTCCGCATGACAAGCCGGCGGCCGGGCGTCAACTCGACCACCTCGTAGGTGTACGCCAGACGCCGACCGAGGAACTGAGCTACGAAGTCCAGCTTCGATCCGACTGCTAGCGGCGGGGGTGTCTGCCACTCGATCGACTTGATGTTCGCGTACCACTCGGGCGCGTTGGTCGGGTCGCCAGCATAGGAGGCCACCTCGGTGACCGGGCGGTCGATGACGATGTCGGTAGTGACGTCCAGTGGTGGCACCATTCCTGGTCACGTGCGTGGAGGATCGTCGCCGTCGTCGCTGTGGTCCTCGCGTAGATCCTCTTCACGGCGACGCAGATCGGCCTCCCATTCCGAGAGCATCCGCTCGTGCTGCTCGTCGATGTTGCGCAGCTGCCGGAGAAACTCGGGGTTGTCGTCCGGCGCCACCGGCGGGGTGGACCTGCGTCCACGCCGCGACGGAAACGCCCGAGGACCACCTCGCCGCGCAATCAACCAGGCCACTGGCCCGACGATGGGCAGCAGCAGGATTACCGCTACCCACACCGGCCGGCGCGGCCCACGGATTTCCGCAGGATCGGTCTGCAGGCAGTCGATGACCGCGTACACGGCCAGCGCGATCGCGACGATGATCGGCAAAACGAGCCTCACCGCGCAACCCTCCTCGCACTAGTGGCTGAACCTTCAGGATAGGCGAGCAGCGACCCGCCAGGCATTGTGGTCGTAATCCCTCACTCCTATCAACGTGGCAGGCGACGCGAATGTTCGCGCAACACCCGGTGTCGAGCCCGGTACCCTGCGGGCGCCTCCACAGTCGGCGCAACGTCATCTTCCCGCGTTTGGGACGATGGTCGGCATGGTCATGGTCGACATCGACGACGTCCGGGACGCTGCGAAACGGATCAGCGGCCGGCATGTCCGGACCCCGCTGCTGCCTTGGCCACTGGCCGGGCCCCAGACGTGGCTCAAGCCGGAAAACCTGCAACCGACCGGTGCCTTCAAGCTGCGTGGCGCCTCCAATGCTATCGGGGCGTTGACCGACGCGCAGCGTGCGGATGGCGTGGTCACCTATTCCAGCGGCAACCACGGACGTGCGGTGGCCTGGGCGGCGCGCCAGCATGGTGTTCCGGCCGTCGTGGTCATGCAGGACACGACGCCGGCGGTCAAGGTCGAGGGTGTCCGGGCGCTGGGTGCCGACGTCGTCCTGGCGCCTGCTGAGGAGCGCGAGATTCGAGCGGAGGCGATCCTGGCCGAGCGGGGTGGCGTGCTCGTCCCGCCATTCGACCATCCTGACGTCATCGCAGGACAGGGCACCGTTGGTCTGGAGGTGGCCGAGGATCTGCCCGATGTCGACACCGTGCTCGTGCCGGTCAGCGGCGGTGGGCTGATCTCGGGCATCGCCGTAGCCGTCAAGGCCCTGTGCCCGCACGCACGGGTCATCGCCGTCGAGCCGGAATTAGCAGCCGACCTCGCCGAAAGCTTCGCCGCCGGCGAGAGGATCGGCTGGCCGCACGAGCGGACCGGCCGGACAATCGCCGACGGGCTACGCGCGCCGATGGTCGGCGAGCTGACCTGGCAGCACATCAAGCAGTTCGTCGATGACGTGGTGACGGTGTCGGAGGAGTCGATCCTTGAAACGATGGCCCGCCTGGCGACGAGCGCGCGCATTGTCGTGGAGCCGAGCGGAGCCGTCGCACCGGCTGCGGCTCTCACCCGGCCCGAGATCGCGTCCGGGCGCACCGTTGCGATCGTCTCGGGAGGAAACGTCGAACCGTCCCTGCTCGCCCGTGTGCTGTCGGACTATGCCGCGTGATCGACCCGCAGGTTCCACGCCCAGTGCACCGGCACGGCAGGTCAGGCCACCCGGGCCTGCCGGTGCTGGCTTGGGCTCGCGCCGCGTATCCGCTTGAACGCCACGCTGAATGCGAATGGGGTGGCGTAGCCCACTCGACGCGCAATCGCTTCGAGGGTTGCGTCCGAATCTCGAAGCAGGTCGGCGGCGACGGCGATGCGCCAGTTGGTCAGATAGGTCATCGGCGGCTCGCCGACCAACTCGGTGAACCGCCGGGCGAACACGGCGCGGGACGATCCAGCCTCGGCCGCCAGACTGGCGACCGTCCACGGCCGGTCAGGGTGATCGTGCATCGCGCGCAGCGCCGGGCCGGCGACCGGATCGCCCAGCGCGCGATACCAACCCGGCGGGTTCGTGTCGGGTCGGGCGAACCAGGCTCGGAGGGTGGCGATCAGCGCCAGGTCCAGTAACCGGTCGAGGACAAGCTGCTGCCCGGGTGCGTCGCGACTGACCTCCTCGGCCAGCATTGCGGTGATCGGTTCCCGAATGTCGGATGCCGGAACGATAAGGGTCTGAGGCAGTGCGTCGAGCAGCCGAGCGCCGACATCACCGCTGACCCGGTAGGTTCCGCTCACCACGACGGCAGAGCCGTCCAGCCGCTCTCCGCTGGTGTTGGGCCCGAGTCGGAGCTGGTCGGTGATGTCTGTTCCGTCGACGCGGGTCAACCGGTTGCCGGAGTGGACGACGATGTCCGGTTCGGTCGCCGGGTCATCGCCAACCGTGTACGGGTGTGGCCCTTTGACGATGGCCACGTCGCCGACGTTGAGGATCTCTGCTGGATCGTCGTCCGGAACGATCCACGCGTGGCCGCGCAGGACGGTCGCAAGCGCGAGCGGTGCCTGGTCTGCTATCCGGAGCGCCCAGGGTGGCTCCAGGACGGTCCGGCAGAAGGCCGCGCTGTGGGCCCGAGCGCCGCTGAGCAGGTCGGCCAGAGCATCCACGGAAGGCACGGTACAGCAGCGTTGGTGAGACGAATAGACATGGAACTGAGCGAATCACCTATGGATCGTCTCGACTCTTCTCGATCGAATACATGGTGACGAAAGGAGCACAACCATGTACACGATTGCTGGAGTCACCGGGCAGGTCGGATCCGCGGTGGCTGACGAGTTGCTGGCCGCCGGCGAGGACGTGAGGGTCCTCGTCCGGGCCCATGCCAACGGCGAGATCTGGGCTCGGCGCGGTGCAGAAGTGGCCGTGGCCGACCTCCGCGATACGGGCCGGCTGGCCGACGCGCTGCGGGGAAGTCAGGGTGCATTTGTCCTGCTGCCGCTGGACGTGACGTCGCCCACTGTCGGAGCAGAGGCGGCCGAGGTGGTGGACTCGGTCGGGAATGCCATAACAGCTGCCGGGCTGCGGCACGTCGTCGCCTTGTCATCCGTCGGAGCCGAACTGGCTGAAGGAACCGGGGCCATTGAGTGGCTGCACCGCTTTGAGGACCGGCTGGGCGGTACCGGTGCGACAGTCACCGCGGTTCGGTCGGGCCACTTCCAGGAGAAGGCTCGTGACCTGCTCGGCGCTGTTGAGGCGGCCGGCGTGTATCCGGTGTTCCGCGACTCCGCGGAGGCACCGATACCGATGGTTGCCGTTCGAGATGTGGCCGCCGTGATTGCCGCAGCACTGCAACGCCCCGCTTCAGCCCATCAGGTCATCGACGTCCAGGGCCCGGACTACACCGAGCGGCAGGTGGCCGAGATGATCGCCGAGTTGCTCAGCAGGCCGGTGGAGGTGGTGACGGTGCCACGCGAGGGATGGGTTCCGGTACTGCTCGACGCCGGGCTGTCGGTTGAAGGTGCCGAGTTGATCGCAGGGCTCTACGACGCGGACCAGCGGGGCGAACTGCGGCCGGCGGGCGATCGTCTGGTGCGTGGCCGGACGGGCCTCGACGAGTCATTGCGAGACGTCCTGCGCACTCGAGCAGTGGCGACGGCGGCACCGGCCGCCCACTAGCGCGATGCCGTCCCCCGCCACTCTTCCCGCGTTGATCATGGGAGTTTCGTGGTCTGTGGTGAGTCTGGACCACGAAACTCCCATGATCAACGCGGGAGGGGTAGCGGAGGCGTTAGGTAAGCGCTGGGATCACCTGCTCCTCGAACAGCCTGACGCTGCGGGGGTCGTGCGCCGCCTGCGGGAAGTAGCAGATCGCGTACGTCATGCCGGCGTCGCGGAGTTCGGTGAGAGCCTCAGCAACCTGCTCCGGCGTACCCATGGCAGGGCTCTCACGGAACGGCTTGAGTCTCCGCTCGATCTCACTCTCGGGCACGAACCGGCGGAACAGGTCGGCGACATGCGCTAGTTGGTCTTGGACTTCCGCCTCCGTCTCACCGATGAGCACGTTGTAGTTGGCCGACCGGGTGATTGCTTCGAAGTCGGTGCCGACCTCCTTGCAGTGCTCAGCGAGGATTTCGGACTTGCGCTGGAAGTGCTCGAGGATGCCGGCGAAGTTCGTGTACTGCGCGTATTTGGCGGCGATCCGCAGGGTCTTCTGCTCGCCACCGCCGGCGATCCACAACGGGATGCCACCGTTCTGCAGCGGTAGCGGCCGGCAGATCGCGCCGTCGACCTGGTAGTGCCGCCCGTCCAGCGTTGCCCGGCCGGTCGACCAGAGCTGGCGCATGATCTGCACACCTTCGTCGAGCATCGCCAGCCGCTCGCCGGCTCGAGGAAAGCCGTAGCCGTACGCGCGCCACTCGTGCTCGTACCACCCGGCGCCTATACCCATCTGGATCCGTCCGCCCGAGATAATGTCGGTGGTGGCCGCCACCTTGGCCAGATACGCCGGGTTGCGATAACCCATGCAGGTACACATCTGGCCCAGCCGGATGCGCTCGGTGCGCGCCGCAAACGCCGCCATCAGCGTCCAGGCCTCGTGCGTAGCTTCGTCAGTGGGCGTCGGCGTGGTGTGGAAATGGTCGTAGACCCAGATCGAGTCCCACGGGCCGGCCGCGGCGTGCTTGGCCACCCCGAGCATCGTGTCCCAGTGCTGCTCCGGTGCGATGTCAATCAGGTCTAGTCGCCAGCCCTGCGGGATGAACATTCCGAACCGCATCGCATCACTCATGCGATCACCCTACGTTCGGCCCGCTGGCACCACACGCCTATGGGCGCGCCGCGCTGGCCGGTCAACCCAGATCGATAGTCGGGTACAAGGGGAAGCCGGCCAGCAGCTCCGCCGCACGTGCCCGAGCCTTCTCGGCCAGTCCCTCTGGTAGCGAATACTTCGCCTTGGACGGCGAGCCGTCCGCGCCGGCGGCCGGTCGAGTGGCCTCAAAGACGGTCACCATCAGGTCGGCGACCTCTTCCATCTCGTCCGGGCCCATGCCGAGGGTGGTGAGCGCCGGTGTCCCGATCCGGATTCCGCTGGTGTACCACGCGCCGTTGGGGTCGCGCGGGATGCTGTTGCGGTTGGTGACGATGCCCGCCTCGAGCAGCGCCGATTCCGCGTGCCGCCCCGTTATGCCGAAACTCGTGACGTCGATCAGAACCAGGTGGTTCTCCGTCCCGCCGGTGACCAGGGTGGCGCCCCGCCGCACGAGTGCCTCCGCGAGTGCCACGGCATTGTCGACGATTTTGTGGGCGTACTCACGGAACGACGGCTGACGCGCTTCGGCGAGCGCAACGGCCTTGGCTGCCATCACATGCGGCAGCGGGCCGCCGAGGACCATGGGGCAGCCCTTGTCGACGAACTCGGCGAGTTCCTGCTGGCACAGCACCATGCCGCCGCGGGGACCGCGCAGCGACTTGTGCGTCGTCGTCGTGGTTATGTGCGCGTGGGGGATCGGGTCGTAGTTGCCGGTGAAGACCTTGCCCGCCACCAGCCCCGCGAAGTGCGCCATGTCGACCATGAGAGTTGCGTCGACCTCGTCGGCTATCTCACGCATGGCGGCGAAATCGATCTTCCGGGGGTATGCGGAGTACCCGGCGACTATGACCAACGGACGGAACTCGCGGGCAACACGTCGGACCTCGTCGTAGTCGAGCAACCCGGTCTCGGGATCGGTGCCGTACGCCCGCTGGTCGAACAGCTTGCCGGAGATGTTGGGCCGGAACCCATGCGTGAGGTGACCTCCCGCATCGAGTGACATGCCGATCATTCGCTGGTCGCCGAGCCGGCGGCGGAGCGTGGCCCAGTCGTCTTCGGTGAGGTTGTTGACGTGCCGTACGCCGGCGTCGGCCAGAGCGGGCTGTTCAACGCGTTGCGCGAGAATCGACCAGAAAGCCACCAGGTTCGCGTCGATACCGGAATGCGGTTGGACGTAGGCATGGTCGGCACCGAACAGGTCGCGAGCCAGCTCTGCCGCGATCGACTCTACGGTGTCGACGTTCTGGCAGCCGGCGTAGAAGCGGTGCCCGATGGTGCCTTCGGCGTACTTGTCGCTGAGCCAGTTGCCCATTGCGAGCAGCGTCGCAGGCGACGCGTAGTTCTCACTCGCGATCAGCTTGAGGTAGGAGCGCTGGTCGGCCAGCTCCGAGCGGATCGCGTCGGCGATGCGCGGTTCTACGCCGCCGATGACGTCGAGTGCGGTTCGGTAGGCCACGGACTCGTTGCTGAGCTCATTCGATGCCATTGGTCATCTCCGGGTCAATCGGCATGCCCAGGCGCACGGCGTGTCGTTGGGGGCCGCTCCCCGGTGGTGACTCCACCTTGTCTGCGCCAGTCACGGCCCGTTGGCCACTGTAATGCGTGAGTCGCGAACCGTGGCGCGTACCCTGGCAGGGTTATGGCGTTGGTGCGTTACACCGCTTTGCGGTTACTTGTGTTCGCGGTAGTTGCGGCGCTGCTGTGGATCATCGGGCTGCGTGGGTATTGGCTGCTGCTCGTTGCCGTCCTGCTTTCCGGTTTCGTGAGCCTGTTCGTACTGAACCGAAGCAGGGACGAACTGTCGGCGGCGTACGTCGAGCGGCGGGAACGAATCAAACAGCGGATGGCCGAGCGGACGGCTGCCGAGGACGCCTGGAACGATCAGGCCCGAACGCGAAACGGCGATAACGAGGGCCAGACGTCAACTTGAAGTTGACGATATAACCTGCGTCAACTTAGAGTTGACGCATGGCCCTTGCAGACATGCCGGCTCGGCTGGACGAGCTGGTCGACTACACCAAGTGGCAGCATCCAGACGGCGATGCGCTTCAACATCTCTCTGACGCTGTGCTTGTCTCCGAGCGCCTTAGCGAGCTTGCCGATCACCTCGTCGGCCATTTCGTCGACCAGGCGCGCCGAGCGGGTGCGTCCTGGACGGACATCGGACAAGCCATGGGGGTCACCAAACAGGCGGCCCAGAAGCGATTCGTCCCCAGAGCGGACGATCTCGGCGCGGACGCCGGCTTGTACGACAGGCTCACGGCTCGGGCGAAGCGTGTCGCCGCAGCTGCACAGGATGAGGCTCGGCGAAGCGGCCACGCTGAAGTCGGCTCGTTACACGTGGTGCTGGGCCTGACGGCCGAGCCGAACAGTCTGGCCATGCTGGCCATCCAGGCGCAGGACGTTCGAATCGACGACCTCCAGCGCGCGGCGACGGACGCGCTCGGATCCGGCGGTGCGCAGGTACCGGTGCACGTGCCATTCGGGCCCGATGCGAAGAAGGGCATGCAGCTCGCCATGCGGGAGGCGCTGCGATTCGGGCACAACTACGTCGGGACCGAGCACATCCTGCTCGGCCTGCTGCGCGACGAGAAGGCGCCCGGGGCCACGGTGCTGACCGGTCTCGGCGTCACTCGTGAGCAATCCGAGCAGTGGGTGCTCGCCGCGATCGAGGGGTACCGGCGCGCTCGGGAGAAGTTCGGGCCGGCCGGCTCTTAGCTCGCGCGGTGGCCCGTGGGTGCAGCACCGACCGCCCCGACGTTACGCCCGCGCACCGACGGGTAACCGCCACCATGACCGAGGACAGGCGGACCAAACCAGCGCCCACTCCTGGTGAAGATCCGCGGGAGATCGACGAGGAGCGCCGCAAGGCAGCAGCGCTTGACCACCAGGCAGGCCAGGACGGCATCGTCCACCCACAGGAGGCCGAGAGCGGCCTGGGCACGAGCGCTGACGCGCCGGGCCGCGACCTTGACGACCTGGATGATGCGTACGAGCCGCGCCGCCTGCGGAACGAATCCTGATCGGGTACGACCGACGGACTAAGTGGTTCGATCCGTAAGTCCTTCAGGGGTGTTCAGGCCGAATTTGGCAGGGTCGTCTTGTGTCGCAAGCGGATCTCTATCCGGGAGTCTTGTCGCGCTCTCTTCTTTGGGCGAGGCTCTGGGCTTGCCCTGCGTGTATGTCGCTTACCCATTCCCAGCCAGGCTTGGCCGATGGGCCGATCCGCGGGTCGTCGGGAGCATGGCCGTCACGCAGGGCATGTACGTACGCGCGGTCCTGGTCGATCCGTGCACGTACCTGATCGGCTCCGCCGACGGATCCGTGACCGGGGATGAGGACATCAACGTCGTCCGCCACGCCCTCCAGCAACCGCAGTCCAACGAGGTAGTCCTCGATCGGGTCATTGGTGCTGTTCAAGTCGTCGTCGAGCATCGGAATCAAGACATCAGACAGCATGTCGCCGGCGACGAGCACGCCGCGCCCCTCGATCAAGAGCGCCGCATGGCCCGGAGCATGCGCCGGATGCTCGATGATCCGGACTTCAGGGCCATCCCAAGGAATCTGCGCAGTTCCGGCAGGCAGACCAGTAATGAGGCCGAACAGGTCCAGCGGTATCTCCTCGGCGATTTCCGGCGGTAACCCCTCGGCGACGCGGGCCTTCCAGTCCGCATGCGACAGCAGATCTCGCATAGAAGCCGCGCAGCGGGCTGTACCGTAACGAGGCGCTTCGCCGAACTCGGCGTGCCAGAGCACGTGATCCCAATCAGGATGCGTAGAAAACCCTGCCACAACGGGCTGGCCCAACTCGCGAAGGTCGCTCGCGAGGCAGGCCATTTCGGAGCCTTGTATCCCGGGGTCGATGAGCAACACGCCGGCCCAGCCTTGCACGACAACGGCGTTGTTCTGGAGTAACTCGCTCTGGTGGGTCAGCACACCCTCCGCGACCTGCGTCAGCACGGTGGCCCCTTCCGCTTGTGATTTGCAATCGCTCGGCGAGACGGTACTACCGGGCGGTGGTAGATTGCAAGCACTATGGGCGAAGCGAATGGGCCGCGGTCGGGGTGCCCGATCAACGCCGCCATCGAGGTGTTCGGCGATCGCTGGAGCCTGATCATTCTCCGCGACATCGTCTTCGGAGACCGCCGCTATTTCCGGGAGCTGCAGGCCAACTCAATCGAGGGGATCGCCTCAAATATTCTCGCCGACCGACTCAAGCGACTCGTCGAGTCGGGATTGCTCACCCGTGAGGACGCGCGACCCGGCCAGCGGGCGCGCTACAGCCTGACCGAACCCGCGATCCAACTTGTACCCGTGTTGGCGATGCTCGGCAGCTGGGGACTTCGCCACCGTCCCACGAGCTCCGCGCTGCGCGTTCGCGCTGAGCTGCTCGAACAAGGCGGCCCCGCGCTCTGGGAAGAGTTCATGGACGAGCTACGGCATTCGCATCTCGGCTCCGAATCCCCAGCGCGATCATCGAGCGTTCGCGGGCGCCTGAACGCGGCTTACCTCGCTGCTACCAACTCCTCCTAGCTGCCAGGCAGTCGACCATGTCCAAGGACGTGCGCCGCGGGGCCGCAGCGGGTGCACATCACCCCCGAAGGACAACGGCGCGCGACCACTAAGCAGGCGCGGTCAACGCCAGGCCGATGGCCAGCAGAATGGCGTATGCCAGCTCTGTGAGCCCGGTGTCCCGCAGAACCGGGATCAGATCGGCTCCTCGAGCCCGCCGAACTATCGGCAGCGCCGCCTTCACCGCGAGCGGCACAGATAACCACGCCAGCCAGGCCCATCCTCGCCCACCGAACGCAAGTGCCAACGCCAGCCCGTACGCCACGGCGACCAGGAGCAGGTACAGCAGTCGAGTACGCCGCGATCCCAGGAATACAGCGAGGGTCCGCTTGCCGGTCACCGCGTCGGTAGGTGCGTCGCGGAGGTTGTTCGCCAGGAGCAGTGCCGAAGCCAGCGCTCCGACCGCCACGCCGGCGATCACCGAGGACGCGGTCACGCGCCCCACCTGGACGTACGTCGTGCCGACCACCGCGATCAGCCCGAAGAACAGGAACACAGACACCTCGCCGAACCCGCGGTATCCGTACGGGCGCTCGCCGCCTGTGTAGTACCACGCGGCTGCAATCGCCACTGCTCCAACCGCCAGCAGCCACCACTGCTGCGACAGGACCACAAGCACCAGCCCGGCCACGGCCGCGATGCCGAAGGCCAGCCATGCCGCGGCCAGCACCGATCGCGGGCCCGCCAAGCCTGATGCGACGAGCCGCAGCGGGCCGATCCGGGAGTCGTCGGTGCCGCGCACGCCGTCGGAGTAGTCGTTCGCGTAATTGACGCCTACCTGTAGGGCCAGCGCCACGACAAGTGCCAGCAGGGCACGCGGGATGACCGCTGATCCCACTGCGGCCGCCGCACCAGTGCCGGCGATCACCGGCGAGATCGCGGCGGGTAGGGTCCTTGGCCGGGCCCCCACCACCCAAGGTGTTACGGCCGACATCAGCCGGCGAATCCTTCCAGCAGACTGGTGGTCACCGCTTGGCGGTCGACCTTTTGCCCGGACAGCAGCGGCAAGGTGTCAACCACGATCAGCTCCTTCGGTGCGTACGCCGTCGGTAGGCTCTTCATGACGTGGGCACGGACCGACTCCAGTGACGGCGGGCCGTCCGTCCCGGCCACGATCGCCACGACGATACGCTCCCCCCACTCCGCGTCCGGCAGGGCCACCGCACACCCGTCGATGATGTCGGGATGGGACGCCACGGCGGCGTCGACTGCGGCCAGTGGGACGTTCACGCCTCCCGTGATGGCCATGTCGTCGACCCGGCCGATGACGTGCAGCCGGCCTTCAGCGTCCAGCCGACCGGCATCGGACGTGATGAACCATCCGTGCGCGAACGCGTCACTGGTCAGGTCCGGCCGGAGCCGGTAGCCACTGGCGAGCATCGGCCCGGCCAGGCGGATCCGGCCGTCGGTGCCGATCTCTACCTTCACGCCATCCAGCGGAACGCCGTCGTAGATGCAGCCGCCGCAGGTCTCG
This sequence comes from Jiangellaceae bacterium, assembly GCA_036374175.1. Taxonomy (GTDB): domain Bacteria; phylum Actinomycetota; class Actinomycetes; order Jiangellales; family Jiangellaceae; genus JASLBX01. Next base: position 82,734 of record DASUUH010000100.1, read on the forward strand.
GTCATGCCGTACGTGGCAACGAGGTGCACTCCGGCCGCTCGCGCCTGAGCGATCAGATCCGGTGCGGCCGCTGAGCCGCCGAGCAGGACTGCGTCATATGCGGCGAGCGCCTCGAGCGCACAGTCTCCGGCGGCCACGATGGCGGCCAACTGCTTGGGCACCAATGATGTGTAGCGGCGGCCTCGGGACTCGGCGAACAGCCGGATGCTGGTGGCGGCGAACACTTCGGGGTCGAAGCCGGCGGACACGTCGAGGATGAGCGGATCCGAACCGGTGGCGACCGAACGGGCGAGCACCATCAGGCCGGCGACATGAGTGGGCGGCAACGCGAGCAGCCAGCGGCCCGATCCACCGAGCCGGATGTGTGTCGCGCTGACCGAAGCATGCACGGCGGCGGCGGAGAGCAACACGCCTTTCGGTTCGCCGGTCGACCCGGAGGTCGGGACGACGAAGGCGGCGTCTTTCTCCAGCGGCATGTCGGGCCGCAGCGAGCCCAGCAACGACGTCCTGGTCGGCTCCGGCCCTTCCGGCAGGGGTAAGACGGCCGGACCGCCGCTGAGCGCGTCGCGGACCGCGGTGAGCAGCTCACCGACGTTTTTCGTCGATGCGCTCACCGTGTGGAGAGATCGCGTCTTCGACATCGCGCGCCCCAGCGTACGGACCCGGAGCGACAAAGTCATCCGCACCGCCCTACCGGCTTGACAGTTAGTAGTACCACGGGAAGCGCGACCAGTCAGGATCCCGTTTTTCCAGAAAGGCGTCCCTGCCTTCGACCGCTTCGTCGGTCATGTACGCCAGCCGGGTTGCCTCGCCGGCGAAGACCTGCTGGCCCACCATGCCGTCGTCCACCGCATTGAAAGCGAACTTGAGCATTCGCTGCGCGGTAGGGCTCTTTCCGGTGATCCGTGCGGCCCATTCGACGGCGACCCTCTCCAGGTCGGCATGCGGGACGACCGCGTTGACCATGCCCATCCGATGGGCCTCCGCAGCCGAGTATTCGTTACCGAGAAAAAAGATCTCGCGGGCGAACTTCTGGCCGACCTGGCGGGCCAGGTAGGCCGACCCGTATCCGCCGTCGAACGAGCCGACGTCGGCGTCGGTCTGCTTGAACCGCGCGTGTTCGGCACTCGCGATCGTCAAGTCGCACACCACATGGAGACTGTGCCCCCCACCCGCGGCCCAACCCGGCACCACGCAGATGACGACCTTAGGCATGAACCGGATCAGTCGCTGCACTTCGAGGATGTGCAGGCGCCCGGACTGTGCGGGGTCCACCGACGTCGCGTCGTCGCCGCTGGCGTACCGGTAGCCGTCGCGGCCCCGGATTCGCTGGTCGCCGCCCGAGCAGAACGCCCAGCCGCCATCTTTCGGCGACGGCCCGTTACCCGTCAGAATCACGCATCCCACGTCCATGGTCATTCGTGCATGGTCGAGCGCCCGGTACAACTCGTCGACCGTGTGTGGCCGGAAGGCATTGCGGACCTCCGGGCGGTCGAACGCGATGCGTACGGTCCCATGTGAGATGAGACGGTGGTAGGTGATGTCGGTGAAATCGAACCCGTCGACAGCACGCCACACCGATGGGTCGAACGGTCCGGACGTCATTGTGCTACTCCTTCATCGTGTGTCACCGCGAGCGGCGAAACGCCGGCCGCGGCGACCGCTGCACTCTCCGGCGAGTTCCACTAGTCTCGCCTGCGGGTTGATCGCCGTTGCGATCGGCCGGATGCCGCACTGTTCATCTGAGGGACTCCTGTCATGCCGCGCCAGCCTGTCCTTATTTCCATTGCCGTTGTCATGTCTGCCGCCGCCGCATGTACCGGAGAAGAGCATGCGGCCGAGCCGGACGCGCTTCAGGAATCACCCGCTCTGGAGGTTATCGAGACAACCGACGCCCGGGACGATGTGGAGTCGGAGGTGGAGGTGGACGGCGAGTCGTTGGACGACTGGGTGACCGTCACCGACGAACCCAGCGGTGCGACGTTCCTGCTGCCCGACCCGACCGAACCACTCACGGACACCGCGCTTACGAGGGACGGCGACGAAGTGGCGCTGCGCAACTACTCGGCCACTACCGACGATGGCATCGAACTCGGGTTCAACATCATCGACGCGTCAGGCGAGTCGTACGATCTCGACGCGGGTGTGGCCGGAGTGGCCAACACGCTCGACGGGGAAGTCGTGTCGTCCGTCGAGACCGAGGTGTCGGGCCAGGAGGCGGTCGATGTCGAGATGACGTACGGCGAAGACATGGTCGTCCTGTTCACGCTGATCCCGACCGATGACCACGTGATGCAGACGCTGGCTTCCGGGCCAGAGGCCGAGCGGCCGGCGGTCGAGGCGACGTTCGAGCAGCTCAACGAATCCCTTGAGGTGCATTGACCAGCCTGCACGTCTACGCAATCCCACTGCGGACCCGATTCCGCGACCTGGGCGTGCGCGAGGGTGTCCTGCTGCGTGGCCCGGCCGGGTGGGGGGAGTTCTCGCCGTTCCGGGAGTACGCCGATGCCGAGGCCACGGCGTGGTGGCGCGCAGCCCGCGAGGCGGCCGACGGAGGGTGGCCGGAACCACTGCGCGAGTGGGTGCCGGTCAACGCCACCGTGCCGGCGGTGCATCCCGAAGACGTTGCCGGCGTGCTGGAGCGGTTTGCCGGATGCACGACGGCGAAGGTCAAGGTGGCGGCCGCCGGACAGCACCCGGGTGATGACGAAGAGCGGCTGCGTGCGGTCCGCGACGCCGTCGGCCGGGCCGGCAGAATCCGCATCGACGTCAACGGAGCCTGGGACGTCGGCGAGGCCACCGCATTGATTCCGCGCTACGACCGGGCGGCCGGTGGCCTGGAGTACGTGGAGCAGCCGTGCCGCACGGTCGAGGAGCTCGCCGCCGTGCGGCGCGCGGTCGGCGTGCCGATCGCCGCGGACGAGTCCATCCGCCGGACCGGTGATCCGGCGCGGGTGGCGGACTTGCACGCGGCGGATGTCGCCGTGCTCAAGGTGCAGCCACTGGGTGGGGTGCGGGCCTGCTTGCGAATCGCCGAACAGATCGGCCTGCCGGTCGTGGTCTCGTCGGCTTTCGAGACGTCCGTCGGCATCGCTGCCGGCGTGGGCTTGGCGGCGGCATTGCCGGAGTTGCCGTACGCCTGTGGACTGGCAACCGTGGGTCTGTTGGAGCACGACGTGGTCGACGATCAGCTGGTGGCTGTCGACGGTGCCTTGCCGGTCCGTCGTCCGGCCCCGTCCGCTGAACGGCTCGCCGCCGTTCAGGCCGATGAGCAGACCACGGCCTGGTGGACCGCCCGCGTCACCCGCGTCGAGCGAGCGAGCAGACGGACCGCCTAGCCTGGGTGCTGTGAACCCTTCGACGGCACTGGCCCGCGTGCTGGTCGACGAACTCGTGCGCTGTGCGGTGTCGGACGTTGTGTTGGCGCCCGGCTCGCGTTCTGGTCCGCTCGCTTTCGCCCTGCATGCGGCGGACGCGAAGGGCGGGCTGAGGCTGCATGTCCGGATCGACGAGCGGTCGGCAGGGTTTCTAGCTGTGGGACTGGCCCGTACCGCAGGAATTGCGGCGGTCGTCACTACGTCCGGTACTGCGGTGGCCAACCTCCATCCGGCTGTTCTCGAGGCGCACCACGCCGGTGTCCCGCTCCTGGTGATCTCGGCGGACCGGCCGGCTGAGCTGCGTGGCGTTGGCGCCAATCAGACGATTGACCAGACCAGGATCTTCGGGACCTCAATCCGCTACGATCACGAAATTGCCGCTCCTGATTCCCGTCCCGGGCAGGTGGCCTACTGGCGGTCGACCGTCAGTCGCGCTGTTCTCGCTGCCCAGGGCCGGCCCTCCGGCGATCCCGGCCCGGCTCACCTCAACGTGGCGCTTCGCGAGCCGCTCACACCTGACGGTGACGACACGTGGGCCGAGCCGCTGGACGGGCGCACTGACGGGCAGCCGTGGACCGCGGCACCTCAGCAAACCCGGAGTGTGCCGCGCCCCGATCTTCCCCCGCGCACCCTCGTCATCGTGGGAGACGCCCCGGCGGACGTTCAGCAATCGGCCCTCCGGTCCGGGGTCAGCCGTGGCTGGCCGGTACTGGCCGAACCGGCTGCCCGCGGCGGCTCAGTGGAGGCGATCGAGTGTGCACCGCTGATTGCTGCCGCTGACCGGTGGGTAGAGCGGCACCGGCCCGATCGAATTCTCGTGGTCGGCCGACCCACCCTTTCGCGCTCGATCATGCGGTTGTTGCGCGGCGAGGTCGCCCCGGTCGATGTCGTGGCACCAGGTTCGGCCTGGGCCGACGCTGGGCACGCCGCGCGCCGTGTCTACCCGGCCGAAGTGCTACTCGATCCGAGCGGCGAGCCGGGAGACCCCGCTTTGCTGGCTACCTGGCGCAAGGCCGGCGAACTGGCCCGGGCGGCGGTCGACTCGGTACTGGACGCGGCCAGCCCGGTCACGGGGCTTGGCGCGGCCCGCGCCGCCGTGCGAGCACTGCCGGCCGAAGCGCTGCTGTTCCTAGGCTCGTCGTCGGTCGTTCGGGACGTCGATCTGGTCGGCGGCTCGCTGCCGCGGTACGTCTACGCCAACCGCGGCGTAGCCGGGATCGACGGCACGGTCTCGGCTGCCATCGGCACCGCGCTCGGCCGCCCGGACGTACCGGCGTACGCCTTGATGGGTGACCTGACCTTCGTGCATGACTCGAACGGCCTCGTCATCGGGCCTGATGAGCCGCGACCAGACCTGTGCATCGTAGTGATCAACGACGATGGAGGCGGCATCTTCGGGTTGCTGGAGCAGGGTGCGCCCGAGTTCACGGCGACGTTCGACCGTGTCTTCGGCACACCGCACGGCGTGGACCTGGCCGCCCTGTGTGCCGCCACGCGAACACCGTACGAGCGGGCAGATCTGGAATCGCTACCCGCCGTGCTCAAGCCCCGGCCCGGGCTGCGAGTGGTGGAGATCACGGTCAGCCGGACTGCTCACCGCGAGCTGCATGGCCGCGTGCGGGCCGCGGTCGCCGACGCGCTCAGCCGTTGAGGGCATCGCGCATCGGCACCAGCTTGGCAGCGCTTTCGGCAAGCTCAGCCTCCGGGTCCGACCCCGCGACGACTCCGCAGCCGGCGAATAACCGGAGCCGCTCCGGTCGGTCGATCCGCGCGCAACGCAACGCGATACCCCACTCGCCGTCGCCATACCTGTCGATCCAGCCGACCGGTCCGGCGTACCGGCCCCGGTCCATGCCTTCGAGCTCGCGGATGAGTTCGCGAGCCTGGTCAGTCGGCGTTCCGCAGACCGCTGCTGTCGGATGCAGCGCGGCCGCCAAGCCCAGGGAACTCACCCCGTCGGCGGCGACGCCGGCGACGTCGGTCGCCAGATGCATGACGTTCGGCAGGTGGAGGACGAATGGCGTCTCGGGAACGTTCATGCTGGAGCAGTACGGTTGCAGCGCCTGCGCGACCGAACGAACCGCGTACTCGTGCTCCTCGAGATCCTTGCTGGACCGGGCCAGCGACGCGGCGAGGGCCAGGTCGTGCGCGTCGTTTCCGGTGCGCCGGATGGTGCCGGCCAGAACCCGTGAGGTGATCAGCCCGCGCTCCAAGCGGACGAGCATCTCCGGCGTCGCGCCGATGAGTCCGTCGACGCTGAACGTCCAGCAGCGCGGGTAGCGCTCCGCGAGCCGGGCGAGCGGCCATCGTGGATCAACCGGGCTGTCCGATTCGGCAACTAGATCACGCGCGAGCACGACCTTTTCGAGCTCGCCCGCGGTGATGCGGCGGACGGCTTCGGCCACTGCGAGCTCCCAGTCCGCACCACTGCGTGCGCCGTCGGCAAAAGTGACCATGCCGGGATTGCGCGGCCGACTCGTCGTGGAAAGTGAGGGGACCGGCGGCAGCCCACCGTGCGTGCCGACGGTCGTGACCCACCAACGGCCGCCGCGGTGCCCCACGATCACCTCGGGAAGGATCAGTGATGACGTGGCGCGCGCGTCGTCGAAGGCGAACGAGCCGAACGCCACCGGGCCACACCCCGGAAGGCCGACCTCGTCGCGTACAACGCTTTGCCCCACCAGTGCTCGCCACCAGCGATCGGCGGCCGAGATCTGCCCCGGGCCGGTGGCTTCGAAGCGCGCTGCGGTGCCCCAGCCGACGAGTCCTTCGCCGCTGCGAACCCACGCGAACGGCGAGCGCTCCGGCAGGAGGTCAAGCAGTGGCCCGGGTGCATCGACCGCGCTCGTACGGACGACCAGCGGCGCGGCCGCGGGCAATGTCGTCACGTCAAGAAGAGTACGTGGGCCCGGTTTGTCCTCCTTCACCAAGGTCCGCCTGGTGGGTGGGCTTGGTTGCGGACCGGCGCCGAGGACGCATGACGTATGAGAACTCCGGGAACGGCGGGTCCGCGAAACAGGTGTATTTGTTGAAACTCGACCATTCCCAGGCGTATCAAGCCGCCACGCGTCAAGATGAGCCGGGAGGTGACGATCGCCGTCATTGGTGATGTCGTCGAATGGCCACGCGGGGACCGGCGTTCGGGACATGTCGTCCGTAACGACCCACAGCACGCACTCGCAGGCGTCGGCGACGCGGACCATGGTTGTCCAATTCGGCGGGCGCCCGCGAGCGCTTTCCGCACGAGCGATGGTCGATTCGAAGACGCCGGCGCGTGCGGCCAGCTCACGCTGGCTCAGGCCGGCGCGGGCCCGAAGCGCACGCATGATTCGGCTGGCTTGGTTTGCAGGGGAGCGTTCGCGCAACAGCAGACGTCGGCGGAGCCAATCTGTGGATAACTCAAGCCGTCCAGGTCGAGGTGTGGACAACGGGAAGCGGTGCGGCAGCCGTGTAGGGATGCGATAGGGGCGTCGGGATGCACCTCCAGAGGCTGGGAAGCTGCTCTCACTTATCGGGGCAGCTTCCCAGCCACGGGAATCGGATTACTCCAGCAACGCCGGTTCAGAGCGACAGGCGGTCGCAGCGTGCGGCCGAATACAGGGGAGTGCGCCTAGACTCCTGAGCGAGTCGAACGAGGAGGCCGACGGTGACCGAACCGGCCGTGCCCGCCGGGGCGTCCCAGGAGACCGATTGGGCGGTCCGGCTCGCGGAGGCTGCGGGCGAAGGAGCGCAGGTCGGTGATGCTTTCGGGGTCCCGGTGTTCGACGTGCCGGCTGAGCGCTGGGTGGCGACTCTGCAGGCCGCCCGTGATGCCGGATTGTCGTTCTTCGACTGGTTGTCTGCAGTAGACGAGGCGGAGAACGGATTCTCCGTCGTGGCGCATGTTGCCGACGTCGGCCAGCGTCCCGTACTTCACCTTCTCGTTCGCACTCGCGTCCCTCGAGACCGCCCCCGGATCGCGTCCGTGACCGGCGTCTACCGGGGAGCGGCGTGGCATGAGCGTGAGACCTACGAGATGTTCGGGATCGAGTTCGACGGTCATCCCAACCTCGTGCCGCTGTTATTGCCCGACGGATTCGAAGGGCACCCGCTGCGCAAGGAGTTCGTCCTTGCCGCCCGTGCCGCCAAGCCGTGGCCGGGTGCCAAGGAACCGGGCGAAGGTGGTGAGGGCCGGGCCGCACCCTCGCGCCGGCGGATGCTGCCACCAGGTGTTCCTGACCCGTCGTGGGGGCCACGCCGGCCTACGCCGCCCAGCCCACCGGAAGAGAATCCGCCGACTGAACCAGGCGGACACGCCGAACCGGAAGGCGAAGCCGATCGTGGCCCATCGGAGTCGGGGAGTGACCGGTCATGACGGACGTCCTCGAAGCCATCGTCCGCATCGTCCTCGTCGTCGTCGCCTTCCTCGTCCTGCCGTTGATCATCGGTCAAGCCGAGCACAAGGTCATGGCGCACATGCAGGGCCGGCTCGGGCCGATGTACGCCGGCGGGTTCCACGGCTGGGCGCAGCTGATCGCCGACGGCGTCAAGTTCGTCCAGAAAGAGGACGTGCTGCCGGCGCGCGCCGACCGCACCATCTACAAGCTGGCCCCCGGCGTGGCCCTCGTCCCGTACCTGGTGGCCCTTGCGTTCATTCCGGTGGCACCGGGATGGGTAGGGGCGGACGTGGACGCCGGCCTTCTTGTGGTGCTGGCTGTGATGGGGGTGGCCGTGCTCGGCGCCGTTATGGGGGGCTGGGCCGGCGCGAGTAAGTACTCCTTGATCGGTGGCCTGCGCAACGCTGCGCAGCTGCTCGCGTACGAGCTCCCGTTCGTCCTGGCGGCCGCCTCGGTGGCGATGGCGGCCGGCACGCTGTCGCTGACCGGCATCGTTGAAGAGTGGCGGCCGTGGTGGATGCTGTGGCAGGCGATCGGTGCGGTGGTGTTCTTCACCGCTGGGCTCGCAGAGCTGCACCGACCGCCGTTCGACATGCCGATCGCGGACTCCGAGATCATCCTGGGCGCCTT
>DASUUH010000101.1:0-4022 GCA_036374175.1 Jiangellaceae bacterium
CCGTGCTCCATCGCCTCGGCGACCGGTACGCCGCCGTGCAGCATGCCCCGGTACGACACGTGCGCCAGTGCGTCCATGTGCGTCCCGACGTGGCCGCCGGTGATGATCAGCTCGTTCGCGGCCGAGCTGCCGTCGGCGCGGACCATGTCGCCGTGCCGGCGCAGCAGTGTCATCCGGAAGCCGGGATGGTTCGCGGAGCTGGGCATGCCCGTCTCCAACGGCCGGCCGAGATCGTAGACGGTGATTCCGGCCGCGATCACGTCGAGCAGGCTGGTCATGAACGACGCTCCTCATCGGTCGGCTGGGCCCCAAACTCGATCGGCGCGGAATCGGCCGTCCGGGAGGCGGCCAGCTCGAGAGTGCGGCGGGCCTGCTCCGTGACCGCCGCGTCGACGAAGCGGCCATCGGGCAGCACGAACGCCTCGCCGTCACGGCGCTGGGCCGACTCGAGCAGCGACCGGGCGTCGGCGACCTCGGCCGCCGAGGGCGTGTAGGCCGCGTTGATCACCGGGACCTGCGTGGGGTGGATCGCCGACCGGCCCAAGAAGCCGAGCCGCCGGCCCTGCTTGCACGATGCGCGCAGCCCGTCCAGGTCATGCACGTTCGGGTACACGGACTGCACCGGCGGTGGCAGGCCGGCGGCACGCGCCGCCACTACGCACCGGGATCGGGCGTACCGCAGCCCGTCATCTTCGCTGGTGCCGAGGTCGGCGGCCAGGTCCGCCTCGCCGAGCACCAGGCCGGCGACGAGGAGATCGGCGCGGCAGATCTCGTACGCCAGCTCCACCCCGAGCGCGGACTCGATCAGGCAGTGCACCGGGACGGGTGTCCCCGCGTCCTGGAGCCAGCCGGCCACCATCCGTACCTCATCGGCGTCCTCGACTTTGGGCAACCGGATGCCGGAGAGCTTGGGCGTGGCGACGGCGGCGACGTCGTCCCGCGCCCACGGTGACCGCGGGTGGTTGATCCGGACGTAGAGCGCGACAGCGGCTCCGGCCGTGGCGGCGTAGGCGGCCGCGGCCTGCCGGGCCTCGTCCTTGGCGGCCGGCGGGACGGCATCCTCGAGATCGATCACGACAGCATCGGCACCGCTGGCGGCGGCGGAGTCGAACCGGTCCGGGCGGTTGCCCGGCACGTAAAGCCAACTGCGGTGCAGCGAGGTCATCCGATCGACTCCCGTGAGCCGGGCACACCGGGAGTGGCACCGAGTGCCTCACTCACCTCGGCCGCGGCGGCAATGGTGCGCTGAATGAGCCAATCGGTTACCTCGCCGGTAAAGCGGTCCACCGGTCCGCAGACACTTATCGCACCCACCACGGTGCCCTCGGGACCGAAGACAGGTGCGGCGATGCTGCCGGCGCCGGGTTGCCGCTCACCACGGGAGATCGCGACGCCGCGGGCTCGGACCTGCTCGAGGCTTGCCGCCAACTCGGTCCGGTCCGTGATGGTGATCGGCGTCAGGCCGGGCAACTCGCCGGTCAGCACCTGCTCGCGCAACTCGCGCGGCGCAAACGCCAAGATCGCCCGGCTGGAGGAGCCTGCGTGCAGCGGCCAGGCCCGGCCGATCTCCACGGTCATCTTTATCTCGGCCAGGCTCACCACCTGATCCAGGTACACCCGGTGGTTGCCGACAAGTGCGGACACCGTCGTGGTCTCGCCGGTCTCGTGCTGCAGCCGGCGCAGCACGGGCATGGCAGCCGTCCGCAAATCCGCGCGGCGCAGCGCCTGGGCACCGAGTGCGCTGACCGCGGGGCCAAGCACGTACTGGCGGCTGCGATCGTCGAACCGGACGAAGGCCCTGGCTTCCAGCGAACGCAGAATCCGGTGGACGACCGCCTTGCTGAGCCCGAGGCGGCGGGCCGCCTCGGTGATGCCGATGCCGGCCGGCTCGTGGAGGAAGAGCAGCAGGATGTCGGCCACGCGGGTTGCCGACGTCGTGCCGGACGGTGGTGTGGACCGCTGGGTCTCGATCGCGCTAATTTGTTCCTCCTACCGGAACGGCGCTGGTGGTGTGTCCAGAATGCCCGCCGATGCCGATCGTGTCAGGTAACTATAGGAGAACAGACCTTGACGGCGGGCACAAGAGTGCGCGTATTCTCCCCGCAAGAGCTACGCCCGTTCCACTCAGCGGTACGAAGCCGTAGTTGCCGTCCGAAGGCGGCAGCGGGATGGCGAAGGAGTCACAGATGAGCAAGCTCAAGGTTCTTATCGGCCCGCTGGCGCTCGTGATGATGGCGGCGGCGGCGTGCGACAGCGCGGAGGTCGTGGACGAAGGTGAGGAAGGCGGTGACGCCGCGGAGGAGCAGGACACACCCGCCCCGGAAGCCGACGCAGAGACGATCCTGATCGGCTCCCTGCATCCGCTGACCGGCGCGCTGGCCAATGACGGATCCGCCATGGATCAAGCGGTACAGATGGCGATCGACGACATCAACGAGGCCGGCGGCATCGAATCCCTCGGCGGCGCGCAACTCGAACTGATCTCGGCCGACAGCCAGGGCGATCCCGAGGTCGGGCAGACCGAAACCCAGCGGATGATCGACGACGGTGCCGTCGCGATAATCGGCGCATTCCAGTCGGCAGTGGCGATCAATGTCGCGACACTCGCCGAGCGCAACCAGATCCCGTTCGTCATCGATGTCGCTGTGGACGACGCGATCATCACCGACGACAGCCAGTACACCTTCCGCCTGCAACCGAACGCGACCGCCATGGGTCAGTTGGGCGCGCGGAACCTGGCCGCGATCGCCGAAGCGAGCGGCGAAACCGTGGAGCGGATCGCGTACTTGCACGAGGAGTCCGGATTCGGCACCAGCGTGCAGAGTTCGTTCACCGCGGAGGCCGAGCAGTTGGGCATGGAGGTCGTCGAGACCATCACGTACAACGCGTTCGAGGTCAGCGACCTGACGACCGAGCTCAGCCGGGTCGCGGCCGCCGACGCCGACGTGCTGGCGGTCACCGGGTACTTCCCGGACGGCGTGATTCTCGCGCGCGAGGCGATGGCGGTGCAGCCGGAAGTCAAGGCTGTCTACGGCGTCGCCCACGGTGCCTTCGACCTGGCCCAGTTCCCGGCAGACGTGCCGGACGGTTCGGCGTTCTATTTCGACTCCAACTACCGGTACGACGCCACGGACTCCGCCGTCGAGGAGATCCGCACGGCGTACGAAGAGGAGACGGGCAACGACATGCGCACCGCCGCGGTGTTCAGCTACCAGGCCGTGTTGCTGATCGCCGACGCCCTCGAGCGGGCCGGCTCCGCCGAACCTCAGGCGCTGCGCGACGCCATCAGCGAGAGTTCGCTCGACCCGCTGCTCGCCTACGCGGGCCCCATCGAGTTCGACGAAACCGGTGAAAACGTCAACGCGGCTCCGATCGTGATGCAGGTCCAGGACGGCAACGTCGTCCAGGTGTACCCAGACGAGTTCGCCGAGGCAGAGCCGGCCTTCCCGGCAGTGCCCTGGGAAGAGTGATGAGCTCGGCCGGCGGCGCGGTCCCCCCACGCGCCGCCGGCCCTCCGGTGGAGCCGGACCCGGCGATCACCGGACGGTCTCGACGACCCGAATTGGAGCCCGGATGACACCGAACAACGCTCGCACGGGAGTGCGGCGGGAGGCGGTCGTCCGGTGGGTCGTGACCTTCTCGGTGGCGGGGATCATCCTGTTCCTCAACGGCGACCGGATCGGACAGCTCATCGGCCCGGGCCGTTCGGTGCTGGTCCAGGCGCTGGTGACCGGCTTACTGATCGGCGGCGTCTACAGCCTGGTGTCGATGGGGCTCACGCTGATCTTCGGTGTGCTGCACATCATCAACTTCGCGCACGGGGCGCTGATGACCGTCGGCATGTACACGGCGTTCAGCCTGGTGGCGAACCTCGGGTTCGACCCGTACGCGACCATCCTGGTCACCGTCGGGCTATTGCTGGTGATAGGCGCCGCCGTGCAGAAGCTGCTCATCAACCGGGTGATGGGCGAGTCGCTGGAGAAGCAGCTGCTCTTGACGCTCGGATTGGCCATCTTCATCGA
>DASUUH010000102.1:0-12629 GCA_036374175.1 Jiangellaceae bacterium
GGCGGGCAACGTGTGCGTGATGGTGGCGCACGGCACGCCGTGCCTCGGTCCCGTGACGCACACCGGCTGCGGCGCGCTGTGCCCGTCGTACCAGCGGGGCTGCTACGGGTGCTTCGGCCCGATGGAGACGCCGAACACCGCCTCCATGACGGTGTGGCTCGGCCGGCTGGGGATGCGCCAGGAGGACGTGGTGCGCGTGTACCGGACGTTCAACGCGAACGCTCCGGCGTTCCGGGAGGAGAGCGAGGCCCATGACGCATCGCAGTGACCGCACCCTGCACGTGAAGGCCCTGGCCCGTGTCGAGGGCGAAGGGGGCATGCTGGTGCGGACCCGGGCCGGCCGGGTCGAGGAGGTGCGCCTCGACATCTACGAGCCGCCCCGGTTCTTCGAGGCGTTCCTGCAGGGCCGCCGGCACACTGAGCCGCCGGATATCACGGCCCGAATCTGCGGGATCTGCCCGATCGCCTACCAGATGAGTTCGTGCAACGCCATCGAGGCGGCCTGCGGAGTGGAGGTGCCACAGGCGGTCCGCGACCTGCGCCGGCTGATCTATTGCGGCGAGTGGATCGAGAGCCACGCGCTGCACATCTACCTGCTGCACGCCCCCGACTTTCTCGGCTACGACGGCGCCGTCGAAATGGCCGCAGACCACCGCGAGGTCGTGCAGCGCGGGCTGCGGCTGAAGAAGACCGGCAACGAGATCATGGAGGTGATCGGCGGCCGGGCCATCCACCCCATCAACGTCCGGGTGGGCGGGTTCTACCGGGCACCGTCCAGGCGGGAGCTCACCAACCTCGTCCCGCGGGTGGAGCAGGCGCGGGACGCGGCCCTGGAGACCCTCCGCTGGGTCGCCGGCTTCGACTATCCGGACTTCGAGCAGGACTACGAGTTCGTCGCGCTCCGGCATCCCGCCGACTACCCGATCACCCAGGGACGGATCGTCTCCAGCGGCGGCCTGGACATTCCGGTGCGGGAGTTCGAGGACCACGTGGTCGAGGAGCATGTCCCACACTCCACGGCGCTGCACGCCAGGCTGGACGGCAGGCGGTACATGACCGGTCCGATGGCCCGCTACAACCTGAACGCCGATCGGCTGCCCGCGTCGGTCCGCGCGGCGGCTGCGGACGCCGGCCTGGGGCCGCGGGAGAGCAATCCGTTCCGGAGCATCCTGGTGCGGGCGCTCGAGACGTTGTACGCCTGCGAGGAGTCGCTCCGCCTGCTCGACGCCTACGAGCCGCCCGACCCTCCGGCCGTCGACGTCCCGGCCGTTCCCGGTACCGGCCACGGCGCCACCGAAGCCCCGCGCGGGGTTCTCTACCACCGCTACGACCTCGGCGAGGACGGGATCATCCGGACTGCCAAGATCGTCCCCCCGACATCGCAGAACCAGGCGCAGATCGAGGACGACCTCCGCCGCTTCGTGGAGCCGCGATTGGATCTCGAGACCGACGAGCTGACCCACCGGTGCGAGCAGGCCATCCGCAACTACGACCCGTGCATCTCGTGCTCCACTCACTTCCTGGACCTGCGGGTGGAGGAGGCGTGATCGTCGTGATCGGGGTGGGCAACGACTTCCGCCGCGACGACGCGGCGGGGCTCGAGGTGGCTCGCCGGGTGCGGGCCGCCGCTCCTACCGGGGTGCGGGTCCTGGAACACGACGGCGAACCGGCGGGGCTGCTCGACGTGTGGGACGGCGCGGACGTCGCGTACGTGATCGACGCGGTCCGGGGGACCGGCGGCCCGGGCGCCGTGCACCGGGTCGAGGTGGGCAGTGACTCACGCCTGAACCGGGAGCCGCGGGACAGCACGCATGCGCTGTCTTTCGGCGAAGCGGTGGCCCTCGGGCGCGTCCTCGATCGCCTGCCTGGCCGCCTGGTCCTGGTCGGGGTCGAGGGCGGCGACTTCGCCGCCGGGCAAGGGCTCGGCCCAGAGGTGGCCGCGGCGGTCGGGGCCGTGGCGGACGAGATCGTACGGGAGGTGGGCGGCTGATGTGCATCGGACTGCCCGGTCGAGTGACCACGGTCGACGGTGAGCAGGCCGTGATCGACGTGGCCGGGGTCGCCCGGCGGATATCGATCTCGCTGCTGCTGTTGGAGGGAACGGCCGTCGCGCCGAGTGACTGGGTGCTGGCCAGTGCGGGCCTGGCCATCCGGTGCGTGTCCGAGCAGGAAGCGCACGAACTGCTGGAGGCCCTGGGAGGCTGATGTGACGACGTTGAATGGGCGGATCCCGTTCACCCGTGGCTGGGGCATTGCCCTCGCCTTCATGACCGCGTGCATCAGCGGCGTGGCGGTGTACCTGAACGGCTTCGCCGTGACCGCATTCGCAGACACGACCGTCTACACGACAGTGAAGAACGGTGTTGCTGCGGCGATCATTCTGGCTGTGCTGGCGTCGGCCGCCGCCCGCCAACGGGCGGAGCCGCGGGTGGCATCGCGCGCCGAACGTGCCGGCCTGCTGACCGTTGCCGTGGTGGGCGGGAGCGTGCCGTTCGTGCTGTTCTTCGAGGGGCTGGCCAGGACGTCGGCAACCGAGGCGGCGTTCATCCACAAGACGCTGATCGTGTGGGTCGCGCTGCTGGCTGTGGTGTTTCTCGGCGAGCGCCTTGGCCGGTGGCACCTGGCTGCGATCGTCCTGCTCGTCGCCGGGCAGGCGGCCGCCGCCGGTGACCTGCTGGCGATCCGGTTGGGCGACGGCGAGCTGATGATCTTCGGGGCGACGCTGCTATGGGCCGTGGAGTTCGTGCTGGCTAAGCGCCTGCTGCGAACAATCGGTTCGCTCACGTTGGGCGGCGCTCGGCTCGGATTCGGGCTGGTGGTGCTCGTGGCGTGGCTGGCGCTCACCGGCCGGGCCGACGAGGTGCTGGCCCTGAGTGGCGGGCAGTGGGCCTGGGCGCTGCTCACCGGCGCGATCCTCGCCGGCTTTGTGGCGAGCTGGTATGCGGCTCTAGCACGAGCGCAGGCGATTGACGTGACCGCCGTGTTGGTCTTCGCGGCAGTGATCACCGCGGCCCTCGCCGGGGCGTTCGAGGGTGTAGTACCGGCGGGGACCGTGGCACTGGGCCTTGTGCTGATCGGCCTCGGAACAGGCGTGGCCGCCGTTGGCGCCCTGCAACGCCAGGCCCGGACCCATGAGGAAGTGCGATGATCGCCGACCCCGGGCCGCTGCTGTTCGCCCGGTACGCCTACCCGCCGAACGCTCTCGGCTACTGCGGCCCAGAGGACCATCGTGCCCTCCTGGAGTACACGGCCGCGGGCGTCGTCGACCGTGGCCTCCGGGAGCTGGCGCAAGGCTTCGAGGGCGCCTGGCCGTACCTTCGACTGATCGCCGAGGCCGCCGGCATCCGCGATCCGCTGAGCCGGCGGGTCGTCGAGGCCTACTGGATCGGCAGTCCGCTGCTCGAGCGGGTGGATGTGGCCCGGCTGTGCAACTTCCTGGACGACCGGTACCGCTCGTACGCCGGTCCCCGCCTACCGCAGCTCACCGCGGCGGCGCTGCACGAAGCGGTCCCCCACCACAACTTCCACGTCTTCTGCGTCTCGCCATGGGTTGGCCTGCTTCGGTCGGGCCGGATCACCGAGCCGCTCCGGGTCCTTGACCAATGCCGGATTCGCTGGGGCACGGTCATCGCGGTAGAGGGTGACACGGCGGTGGTCCGCTCGCGGGGACTGGTCTGGGACGGCTGGACTGTGCGACCCGGTCCGCTTCGGACCGAGCGAGCCACCGTCGCCACCGACGGCCTCGCAACCGGGCCGATTCCCCAGCCTGGCGACGCGGTCGCGCTGCACTGGGACCGGGTCTGCGACCGGCTCGACCGCCGCAGCCTGGCGGCATTGCGACACCACACCCGCCGAGCCATCGCCGCGGCGGCGCCGCTCACCGGTTGAATGTGTGCACTTCCAAATGCGGTGAGACGCTCACGGCCCCGGAATGTAGACGTCCTCGGCATTGACGGTAGCCGTGGGCTCGTCGAAGGTAGGACGCGAATCGGGGGAGCCAATCTCTTCAGGCGAGTCTGGTGACCTCGACAGCGACTCCGAAGTCCTCAGCTGCCGGTCCTGAATAGACGCCGGCCAGCGGCCGTACGTCGGCGTAGTCTCGGCCGCGGGCTAACAGCACGTGCCGGCTGCCAACGTCGGCAAGGCTGGTCGGGTCGACAGCGACCCACTCACCTGCCCAGAACTCCACCCACGCGTGGCTCTCTCCTGCGATCGTCGCCCCAACTTCGGCATCGACCGTCGGGTGCAGGTAGCCGGACACGTAACGAGCGGGCAGTCCGGTCGCACGCAACAGGGCCAGCGTGACGTGCACAAAGTCCTGGCACACCCCCCTACCGGCGGCACGGGCCTCGGCCGAGGATGTGTGCACATGGGTAGCGCCCCGTTCGTAGCGCAGCGTCTCGTTGGTCCACGCGGCGGCAAGTAGTCCCGTCTGCACCGGCGTCGACCCGGCGCGCAGGGATTGCCCAATCCCGGTTAGCTCCGGCTCCGCCGAGACGTACGTCGACGCGGCGAGGAACTCGGCGAAGCGGTCCTGCACCGCTGGGTCGGCCAACTCGGACCATCCGGCCGCGGTCGGCACAGGCCGCGGCCCAGCTGTCTCGACCAGCGACGTTGCCTCCACCACGAGCTCGTCATGAGGAACCTGCAGGTCGAACGCGTCCACCGTCGTGCCCCAGTAGTCGACGTAACGCAACGGCCGGACGGGCGGCCTGATGGCGAGGGCAGCCTGCAGGGTGCGCTGCCCGTCCAGGGTCGGCGGCGTTAGCCGCGCTTCGTTGTATGACGCCCGCACCGGTCCGGCGTACCGGTAGCCGGTGCGGTGCCTGACCGCGATCCGCCAGCTCATCCCGCGGACTCCTCGAGGCTCCAATGCAGCGGCGCGGAACCTGCGAACAACCCGCGGCTCACCTCTTCGCTTACTGTCGACACGGTCCGTTGCAGTCCGCGCAGCCGTTCCGGCAGGTCCTCGAGGAGGCTGTCGGCGGGCAGGAACTCCAGGTCGGTGCGAGCCCGACCGATCGCCCTGCGGGCGGGCTCGTCAAGCGCGGACCGGCCGTACGCCGGGTCGAGCCGGGCCAGCGCCTGCTCCCCAACGCTGAGCGCGTGAAAGACCGACCTCGGAAAGAGCCGGTCCACCAGCAGGAACTCCAGCACCCGCGGGGCCTCGATACCCTCCTGGTAGGTGCGCAGGTAGGCATCGTGGGCGGAGCATGCATGCAGGGTCGCGGTCCAGCCTTCGCTTCCGCGGCCGGTGCCGATCCGGGCGGCAAGCAAGCGTGCGGTCATGTCCACCCGCTCCAGACTGCGGCCGAGAAGGAGCACGTCGTGGCTCGCGTCGCGGCTCAGGCTCGCCTCCACGTGGCCGGCGAACGTGGCCGCGCGCTCACGGATGTAGGAGAAGAAAGGTGCGGGGCCGAAGTCGCGCGCGGCCGACACCCGAGTTGGAAGGGAGTTATGAGTGGAGTTCAGGCATTCCCAGATTTCCGCCGAGAGCGCCTCTCGCACGCCGCGAGCATTCTGCCAGGCGGCGACCAAGGCACCGACTATTGAGTTGGGTATGGCCGCGTCATAACCGAGCAATTCCAGCACCGCCCTGCTATCCCGATGCCGCGCCGCGACTTCGTCCGGGACGCCCATCACGGTCAACAGGACGGCGTAGGTTGCTTCCTCGTCCACACCCGGGTCTTCGAGCACCTCGTGGAAGTGCACGTCGAGCAGCCGGGCGGTGTCTTCGGCCCGTTCGACGTAACGGCCGATCCAGAACAACGCCTCGGCGACACGGCTCAGCATTCCGACCCCGTCACTGCTGAGGCTCGTCGCCGCGGGGACCGCGGTCGGGGATGGTGCCCCGCACCGTCTGCGCCGGGAACGCCGATGGCCCGTCCACTTCCGGCGCCCGCTGTGGCCGCGTAGTGAGCACCCACGTGTCCTTGGAGCCGCCACCCTGGCTGGAGTTGACGATCAAGCTTCCCTTCCTCAGCGCCACCCGGGTCAGTCCGCCGGGGAGCACCCGGACCTGCTCTCCGTCGTTGACGGCGAACGGCCGCAGGTCGACGTGCCGTGGTAGCAGCCGGTCGCCTAGCTGCGCCGGCGACGTGGACAGCAGCACCATCTCCTGCGCGATCCACGCTCGCGGATCGGCGAGAACCTGCTCGCGCACGGCGGCCAACTCGGCGTCGGATGCGTGCGGCCCAATGACGATGCCGGCGCCGCCGGAGCCGTCCACCGGCTTCACCACCAGCTGGTCGAGCCGGGCCAGGCAGTCCGACCGTACGTCCGGATCGTCGAGGCGGTAGGTCGCGACGTTGGGCAGCAGCGGCTGCTCGCCGAGGTAGTACTCGATGAGCGCCGGCACGTAGGTGTAGGTCAGCTTGTCGTCGGCGACGCCGTTTCCGATGGCATTGGCGATCGTGACGTTGCCGACGCGGGCCGCGTTAAGGATGCCCGGACTGCCCACGACGGAATCGGACCGGAAGTGCACTGGGTCGATGAATTCGTCGTTGACCCGCCGGTAGACGACGTCCACCCGCTGCTCACCCCCCACGCTGCGCATGTACAGAACGTGGTCGCGACAGAACAGGTCCCGGCCCTCGACCAGCTCGACGCCCATCTTGCGGGCCAGAAACGCGTGCTCGAAGTACGCCGGGTTGTGTACTCCGGGGGTGAGCAACACGACGGTGGGCTCCTCGACACCGGCGGGAGCCGACCGTCGCAGCGCGTCGAGTAGCTGCCCGGGGTAGGAGGCGACCGGTTCTACTTCCTGCTCCAAGAACAGCCCGGGGAAGACGCGGGCCATCGTCCGCCGGTTCTCCACCACGTAGGAGATGCCGGAAGGCACCCGCAGGTTGTCCTCCAGAACCAGCATGACACCGGCCTGGTCGCGGACGAGGTCGATCCCGGCGAGGTGGATCCGCACCCCGTTCGGGGGACGGAAGCCGTGCGCCGGCCGACAGAAACCGGCCGACGTCGTGAGCAGCGAGCGCGGCACTACCCCGTCCGAGACCACCTCGGCCGGCCCATAGATGTCCGCGAGGAACGCCTCCAGCGCCCGGACCCTCTGCACCACACCTGCTTCGATCAGTTCCCACTCGGCCGCCGGAATCAGCCGCGGAATCAGGTCGAGAGGGAATACCCACTCCTTGCCGGCATGAGAGAAGGTGACGCCCTGGTCACGGAAGCTGCTGTCCCTGGCCGCCTCTCGCTGCGCCAGGTCCTCGCGGGTCAGCGTCTGAAGGGCGTCGTGCAGCGCCCGCATGTGCGGGTACGGCAGCCCGTCCGCCCCGAACATCTCGTCGTACGCTTGGCCGAGCGGATACCCGTCGAGGAGTTCTCCCATGCGAGGAGTCGCACCCCCGATTCTGTCCCGCAACTTGTCGCTACGGTTAGGAAAACCAATGAAAGTCCAGTATGCGGGAGCGGCGGCCGTGACACGACAAGTTCGCGTTGGGTGTGAGTTCCGGTACACCGCGGAGGTCGAAACCGCCGCGGTCTTCCAGGTCCAGCCGTCCGGAGCTGCGCCCGCGACGGTGCTCCGGCAGGGCTGGGAGACCCAGCCCGCTCTCAACCGGCACGCCTACACCGACCTGTACGGCAACAACTGCCAACGCCTCAGCCTGCCGGTGGGCGACACCACGCTGCGCTACGACGCCGTCGTGAAGGTTCCAGACGCGACCGAAGACGTGAACCTCGATGCGACCGAGATGCCCGCCGCGCAACTGCCGGACGACGTGCTGGTCTACACGCTGCCCAGCCGGTACTGCCTGCCCGATGTTCTCGGGGACGAGGCGTGGCAGCTGTTCGGCAACGAGAAGCCGGGGTACCGGCGAGTGCTGGCGATCAGCGAACACGTCCATGACCACTTGACTTTCGGCTACGGCAGCAGCACTCCGACGACCACGGCGGCCGAGGCGTATGCCGCTGGCCGGGGGGTCTGCCGCGACTTCGCCCATGTCGCGATCAGCTTCTGCAGGGCGCTATCGCTCCCCGCCCGTTACGTCTTCGGCTATCTCCCCGAGATCGACGTCGCGCTGGACCCCGCACCGATGGATTTCGCCGCCTGGATGGAGGTCTACCTCGACGGCCGGTGGTGGACCTTTGACCCCCGTAACAACGCCGCCCGCAAGGGTCGGGTGGTGATCGGGCGAGGGCGCGACGCGGTGGACGTCGCGATGGTGACCACCTACGGTGGTCCGGTGCTGAACAGCATGCAAGTCTGGGCCGAGGAGACGGCATGACGCAGGCGGCCGGCGCGCTTACGTACGTGCTGAACCAGCGCTTCCGCTATACCTATGACGCACCGGTACGAGACCTGGTCCACCGGCTGGTCGTGGTGCCGCCGCGCTGGCACGGTGACCAGCGCCGGAGGCGATACTCGATCACCGTATCGGCGCCCGACGCCCGGACCGACCACCGCCACGACGCCGCCGGAAACACGGTCACCCGATCCCGTGTGCCGCTGGTGCCAGAGGAGATCGAGTTCGTAGTGGAGGCCGTCGTCGAGCGCGCGGGGCCGGGAGCCGACGTGCTGTTGCCGGCCGACGCGCTCACCGACCCGCGGATGCTCCGGCCGACCCGGCTGACCGACGCCGACGCGGCGATCCGGGAACTGGCCGCGTCGATGGCCGGCCCGGACCCGTTGGCCACCGCCGAGCGGTTCTGTACCTACGTGCACGAGGCGATGACCTACGCGCACGGCGTGACTTCCATCGCCACCACTGCGGCCGAAGCGCTCGCCGGCGGACGCGGGGTCTGCCAGGACAGCGCGCACATCATGATCGCGCTGTGCCGGGCCATCGGGCTGCCGGCCCGCTATGTCTCCGGGCACCTGCTCGGCGAGGGCGGCACACACGCCTGGGTAGAGGTCATTGTCGCCAACGTGGCCGGCGCCCGCGCGGTGGCCTTCGACCCCTGCCACGGGCGCCGTGCCGGCAAGGACTACCTGACGGTCGCGACGGGGCGCGACTACTCCGACGTCGCACCGACATCCGGCAGCTACGTCGGCGCAGCCCGCGGCACTCTCACCGCCACCAAGCGAGTCGATCTCGAGGTGGGCTGACTCCCGACCAGTCCGCGCCCTGGACCGTAACAAAATGGGGAAGTCGCCCCGCAGGAATGGGGAGCGGTCCCCGAGGTACCCCGCTTGGGTTTGCCGCTAGCGTCACGAGCAGCTCGCTCGCAACCTAGGGCCCGGCCGGTGAGCGCGGCGGTTGCTTTGACGGCGCTGAAAGAGAGGTCGAAGTGATTCTGGAGGTTCGAACATATCGCTTGAAGCCAGACGCGACAGACGAGTTCCTCCATCTGATGCGGGACCGTACCGTCCATCTGCTAGAGACGTTCGGTATCCGGGTGGTGAGTTGCGGCGCCTCGCTTGTTGCCGAAGACGGGCGACGGGACGCGTTCCTGATCCGGGCATTCGTGTCGCTCGAAGAACGTGACGAAAAGGAGGAGCTGTTCTACGGCAGCGATGCCTGGCGATTCGGCCCACGGGAGGCGATTCTGTCTCTTATCGAGAGCTACCACACCGCGGTCCTTGAGTTCCCTGCGGAGCTGGCTCCGCAGGAAGGCGTGGACGAACCTCAATTGTGATCACGGCGGAGCCGGATGCTACCGATCAAGATTATCCGCGGAAAGTACGGAGCTGAGCGCATCGCCGTAACCTGGTACGCCCGGAGCCGACGGTGCCTATAGTGGAAGCGATGCCGAGCGTAACGCGATCTTGCCTGCGGGTGGGTTCGGCTTGACGGGCCCGCAGCGGGATGTCACGCGGCTTCCGGATCTGCTGCACGGTCAGTCGCGGGCCGGTCCGGTGCGTGAGCGGCGGCCGCTGTACGTCGACCTGTTGCCGCCGTGCAACGCCGGGTGCCCGGCTGGTGAGAACATTCAGGCGTGGCTGGCCCATGCCAAGGCAGGCGACCATGAGCGAGCATGGCGGCAGCTCGTGGCCGACAATCCGTTCGCGGCCATTCATGGCCGGGTCTGCTACCACCCGTGCGAGACCGTGTGCAACCGCGTCCAGCTGGACAGCGCGGTGTCGATCCATTCGGTGGAGCGGTTCCTCGGTGATCTGGCTCGTGATCGAGGGTGGGGGTTCGATCGGCCCGCGCATTCCAGTGGCCGGCGAGTGCTGGTGGTCGGGTCCGGACCGAGTGGGCTGTCGGCCGCCTACCACCTGGCCCGGCTAGGCCACCACGTTGAGATCCGCGATGCCGGAGCCGAACCGGGCGGGATGATGCGCTACGGGATTCCGGCCTATCGGCTGCCGCGCGACGTCCTCGACGTCGAGGTCGCGAGGATCGCTGAGCTGGGTGTCCGGATCGTCGCGAACCATCGGGTGGAGGATCTGCTCACCGAGCGCGCCGAGGGAGGCTTCGACGCGGTGTTCGTGGCCGTCGGCGCCCACCTGTCCAAGCGGGTGGACATCCCGGCGATGGACGCGGCGCGCGTAGTGGACGCGGTGACGTTCCTGCGCGGCGTCGCCTCCGGTGAGCAGCCCGTCATCGGGCGGCGGGTGGCGGTCTACGGCGGCGGCAATACGGCGATGGACGCGGCCCGGGTGGCTCGGCGGCTCGGCGCCGAGGATCCGATAGTGGTGTACCGCCGCACCCGGGAGCAGATGCCGGCGCACGAAGAGGAGGCCGCGGACGCCGAGCGGGAAGGCGTGCGGATCAACTGGCTGCGCACGATCACCGCGTTCGAGGGTCCGGAGATGACCGTCGAGGTGATGGAACTCGACGAGTCGGGCCGCCCGCATGGAACCGGCCGGTTCGAGACGCTGGCTGCAGACACTCTTATCGTCGCGGTGGGTCAGCAGACCGACACCGCATTCCTGCGCGGGGTGCCCGGGGTGGAGTTCGCGGCGGACGGCACGGTGCAGGTGTCCTCTTCGCTGATGACCGGTTGCCCGGGCGTGTTCGCCGGTGGCGACATGGTGCCGAGCGAGCGCACCGTGACGGTCGGCGTCGGGCATGGCAAGAAGGCCGCCCGCCACATCGATGCCTACCTGCGCGAGACGGAGTACGAACGCCCGCCCAAGCATGACCTTGCCAGCTTCGACAAGCTGCATCTGTGGTATTTCGGCGACAACGCCCGCCGGGAGCAGCCAGAACTCGACCTGGAGGAGCGGGTGTCCGGCTTCGGCGAGGTCGTCGGCAGCCTGTCGGAACAGGAGGCCCGCTACGAGGCCGGCCGGTGCCTGTCGTGCGGCAACTGCTTCGAGTGCGACGGCTGCCTCGGCGCCTGCCCGGAGGACGCGGTGATCAAACTAGGCGTCGGGCACCGCTACCGCTTCGACTATGACCGGTGCACCGGTTGCGGCGCCTGCTTCGAACAGTGCCCGGTGCACGCCATCGACATGATTCCGGAGCCGGAATGACGCGTGCGGTGATCGACGGCAACGAGGCAGCCGCGTGGGTGGCCTACCGGCTCAACGAGGTCTGCTGCATCTACCCGATCACCCCGTCCTCGACGATGGCCGAGCTTGCTGACGAGTGGGCCAGCCAGCAGCGGCCTAACGTGTGGGGCAGCGTGCCCACCGTGATGCAGATGCAGAGCGAGGGCGGTGCGGCCGGCGCATTGCACGGCGCCCTGCAGGCCGGGGCACTGAGCACCACGTTCACCGCCTCGCAGGGGCTCCTGCTGATGATCCCCAACATGAACAAGATCGCCGGTGAGCTAACCTCGTCGGTGATCCACGTGGCCGCCCGTTCGGTTGCCGCGCAGGCTCTGTCGATCTTCGGCGACCACTCCGACGTGATGGCGGCCCGACAGACCGGGTTCGGCATGCTGGCGTCGGCGTCCGTGCAGGAGGCTCACGACTTCGCGCTCGTGGCGCAGGCGGTCGCGATGCGCACCCGGATCCCGTTCTTGCACTTCTTCGACGGCTTTCGCACCTCGCACGAGCTGAACACGATCGAAATGCTTACCGACGACGACCTGCGCGCCCTGGTGCCTTCCGAGTTGGTCCGCGCGCACCGCGGCCGGGCGTTGTCGCCGGAGCGTCCCTTCATCCGCGGCACGGCCCAGAATCCGGATGTCTACTTCCAGGCCCGCGAGACAGTCAACGCGTTCTATGCCGGTACGCCCGGTGTGGTGGACGAGATGATGGCCGCTCTCGCTGTGCGCACCGGCCGCCGGTACGGGCTGGTCGACTATGCCGGTGACCCGGCGGCTGAGCGGGTCCTCGTCGTGATGGGCTCCGGCGCGCAGACCGCCCGCGAGACGGCGGCCTACCTGAACGCCCGGGGCGAGCGGGTCGGCGTGGTCCAGGTCCGGCTGTACCGGCCGTTTCCGGCTCGAGCGCTGGTCGACGCGATACCGGCGAGCGCGCGGTCGATCGCCGTACTCGACCGGACGAAGGAGCCCGGCTCACACGGTGAGCCGCTGTTCCTCGATGTGCTCGCCACGTTGACCGAGGCCTATCTCGACGGCGAACGCGAGCACCTGCCGAGGGTCGTCGGCGGCCGGTACGGGTTGTCGTCGAAGGAGTTCACGCCCGGCATGGTCGCGGGTGTCTTCGCCGAACTGGCCCGGGAGCGACCGAGACCGCGGTTCACCATCGGCATCACCGACGACGTGACGGGTACGAGCCTGCCCTTCGATGCGGCGCTTGATATCGAGCCGGCCGACAC
>DASUUH010000103.1:0-11321 GCA_036374175.1 Jiangellaceae bacterium
GTTGTTCACCGGTTCGGACACGGGATGGGAAGCGACCAGTTCGGTGTCCACTCCCAGCGGGCCCACATTCGTCGCGCCGCCGGGCGTGCCGAGGGGCTCATTGCGGCCGGGTAGCGGCTGGTCGAAGAATCGCGAGTTGTCCTCCTTGTACTGCTGGAGGTCCGCGGGCAGGTCATCCTCGTAGAAGATGGCCTCGACCGGGCAGACCGGTTCGCATGCGCCGCAGTCGATGCACTCATCGGGTTGGATGTACAGCGAGCGACCGCCTTCATAGATGCAGTCGACCGGGCACTCGTCGACGCAGGCTCGATCCATGATGTCGATGCATGGTTCACCGATCACGTACGTCACGGCTCTCTCCTCTCCGGACGGACTTGCCAAACGCAAGTTTTCACGACTAACGTCGTAAAAACAAGGTGGCGCCGTGTGTCCGAGGAGGGTTGTGACGATGGCCACAACCAGCTCCGCCCGTTGGTCCGCGGCCCTGCCCCTCGCCGCGGCCGGTGCCGCCAGCGTCGTCGCCGGCGGTCTGGTAGCCGCCTTCACCGCCGCCGTCCCGTCCGAGCACGGCGCTTGGGTTGCCGCTTACCTGGTTCTGGTCGCCGGTGTTGCCCAGCTCGGTCTCGGTGTCGGGCAGGCGCTGCTCGCTCCGCGCCCACCATCGCGACGCCTGGTCGCCGCCGAGCTCATCGCATGGAACGGGGGGAGCGCGGCCGTTATCGCCGGCACGCTGCTCGATGCCGTCCTTCTCGTCGATGCCGGCGGTGTGCTACTGGTCTTCGCTCTGGCGCTCCTGGTTCGCGGAGTACGCGGTTCCGGCCGACGTGGCGGTTGGTGGCTGCAGCTCTACCGGCTGCTCGCCACGGTCGTTCTCGTGAGCGTTCCGATCGGCCTGCTGTTGGCCCGAGCCTGACTGCTCCGCGCCGCTACGGTGTCAGGAGCCGACCC
Organism: Jiangellaceae bacterium; assembly: GCA_036374175.1. Classification (GTDB taxonomy): domain Bacteria; phylum Actinomycetota; class Actinomycetes; order Jiangellales; family Jiangellaceae; genus JASLBX01. Next base: position 949 of record DASUUH010000103.1, read on the forward strand.
GGTCCCATCCTCGGCGCGGTGGCCGAGCGCCGGGCTGCGCGGCGTCCCGGCTGCGGTAGACGATGTACGGCCGGAACAGGTAATGCAGCGGCACGGTGAACGCGTGCACCAGCCGGGTGAACGGCCAGGCGATGAACAGCAGCATGCCCACCAGCGTGTGGAGCTGGAACGACAGCGGCGCCGCGGCCATCGCATCCACGTCCGGTTGCAGGATGAAGACCGACCGGAACCAGATGGAGACGGTCTCACGGTAGTTGTGCTCCTCGCCGACCACACCGGCCCCGAGGAAGGTCGTGGCGAGCCCGGTGACGATGGCGGCGACCAGCACGACGTACATGGTCTTGTCATTGCGCGTGGTGGCCATGAAGACCGGCCCGGTCGTGCGACGGCGGAAGACGAGGATGGCGATGCCGGCGAGCGTCGCGATGCCGGCGATGCTGCCGAGCACCACGGCCTGAACGTGGTAGGCGTCTTCGCTCATGCCGGCCGCCTCGGTCCAGGAGGCCGGAATGACCAGCCCGATGATGTGCCCGATGAGCACGACCAGGATGCCGAAGTGGAACAGCGGGCTGCCGATGCGCAGCAGGTGATGCTCGTAGAGCTGGGACGACCTGGTGGTCCAGCCGAACTTGTCGTAACGGTATCGCCAGATCGTCCCCGCAACGAGGATCGCGACGGTGACATAGGGCAGCGCCGCCCACAACAGGATGCTCATCGATATCCTTCCAGTCCTACGAGTTCGGTCGGCGGTGGGCCGGACGCGGCGAGCCGCCGGGCCGCGGTGACGGCCTCCTGCACCGGGCCGGGAAGGCTTTCGCATACCGCATCGAGTACGCCCGCTCGGGGCGAACCGGCCTTGTGCAGCGCATCGCGGATCAGTTCGAGCGCCGGCCGGTGTTCGGCGAGCAGCCACTCGCCCCGATCCGGGTCGACGGTGGCGGCGAACTCGAGTACAACCGCGAGGTGGTCGGGCAGCTCCGTCGTCGGTGGCCGGATGCCGGCGTCGCGATAGGCGGTCTTGAACGCGACGAGCGCCTGTCCCCGGTTCCGGGTGTCGCCGTGTACCCACCAGGTCAAGTAGAGGCAGCACTTCTTCCGTAGGTCGAACGTCGCGACGTAGTCTTGCTGCTGCTGCACGAGCGGAGTGGTCGCGACGTGCTCGACGACCGGGGCGAGCGCCGCACGTGCCGGTGCCGGCAGATCCGCCATGGCGGCGCGGATCAGGTCAAGCCGGTCGAGCAGCGACTCGTCGGGGTAGGCCAGCAGGCTAGAGCAGATCTGCCAGGACGCTTGCGTCCGCTTACGACTGGACGCTTGCGTCCGCTCACGGCTTGTGGCTGCGGTGTGGGCCTTACGCATCGTCTTCCTCCTGCGAGGGAGGGAACAGCCCGGCGGGCCGGCCTTGGCCGTCCCAGTTGAGCAGGTTGACCCGCTGTTCTTTTTCCTCCGGGCTGGCCAGCGTGTCGGCGGTCTGCCGGGTCCGCAACGCATGGAACGTCTCCACCGACACCGGTGCGGGCCGACCGGACGCCTCACCGAACGGACCGGACCCCGTGATGTACATTCCCGGCCCACCCTCGTAGTCGAGTGAGCAGGACAGCTCGTCGAGCTGCCGGCCGGTCTCCTCGTGGGCGGTGGGGATGACGTAGCGGTCCTCGTACTTGGCGACCGCGAGCAGCCGGTACATCTCGCTCATCGACTGTTCGGTCATGCCTACCGCTTCCGGTATCTCCGGCCGGGTCGCCCGGCCGAGGTTGATGTCCCGCATGTAGGAACGCATCGCGGCCAGCTTGCGCAGCGAGGCATCGACCGGTGCGACGTCACCGGCGGTGAACAGCTCGGCCAGGTAACCGATCGGGATTCGCAGCGCTTCGATCGCACCGAACAGGTTGCCGGAGTCCTCGGCGTCGTGGCCGGTCTCGCGCAGCTGGTCGACGACGGGCGACAGCGGTGGCACGTACCAGACCATCGGCATGGTCCGGTACTCCGGGTGCAGCGGCAGCGCCACCTGGTGCTCTTTGATCAGCCGGTAGACCGGCGAACGCTGGGCGGCCGCGATCCAGTCCTCGGCGATGCCGTCCCGGCGGGCCGCCTCGATCACGGCGGGGTCGTGCGGGTCCAGCATGACGTCGAGTTGCGCTTCGTACAGGTCCTTCTCGTCCTCGACGGACGCGGCTGTGAGCACGCGGTCGGCGTCGTAGAGGATCAGACCGATGTAGCGCAACCGGCCGACGCATGTCTCCGAGCACACGGTCGGCTGGCCCACCTCGATTCGCGGGTAGCACATGGTGCATTTCTCCGCCTTGCCGGTGCGGTGGTTGAAGTACACCTTCTTGTACGGGCAGCCGGTAACGCACATCCGCCAGCCGCGGCACTGGTCCTGGTCGACCAGCACGATCCCGTCCTCGCTCCGCTTGTACATCGCGCCGGACGGGCAGGACGCCACGCACGACGGGTTCAGGCAGTGCTCGCAGATCCGCGGCAGGTAGAACATGAAGGCCCGCTCGAACTCCAGCTGGATCTGGTCGGAGACCTTCTTGAGCACCGGATCGTCCACCGCCAGCTCGGGCCCGCCGGCGAGGTTGTCGTCCCAGTTGGCGGACCAGGTGACCTTGGTGCGCTCGCCGGTGATCAGGCTGCGCGGCTCGGCGACCGGCATCTGCTCGCCGAGCGGCGCGTTGATCAGCCTTTCGTAGTCGTATGTCCACGGCTCGTAGTAGTCCTGGAGGGACGGCAACTTCGGATTGGAGAAGATCGTCAGCAGCTTCTTCAGCCGCCCGCCGCCCTTGAGCCGCAACCGGCCACGCTTGGTCCGCTCCCAGCCACCGCGCCAGCGCTCCTGGTCCTGGTATGTCCGCGGGTAGCCCTGGCCCGGCCGGGTCTCCACGTTGTTGAACCAGACGTATTCGACGCCGGCCCGGTTGGTCCACGCCTGCTTGCAGGTGACCGAGCACGTGTGGCAGCCGATGCACTTGTCCAGGTTCATCACCATGGCGACTTGGGCCATACAGCGTCCGATCGGCGCGTTTCCCATCAGTACTGCACCTCCTGCGAGCGGCGACGGACGACCGTAACCTCGTCGCGCTGATTGCCGGTCGGTCCGAGATAGTTGAAGGCGAACGACTGCTGCGCGTAGCCGCCGATCAGGTGGGTCGGTTTCACCAGCAGCCGGGTCAGCGAGTTGTGGATGCCACCGCGCCGGCCGGTGGTCTCGGTGAGCGGTACGTCGATGGTGCGTTCTTGGGCGTGATAGACGTACACCGTGCCCGTCGGCATCCGGTGCGAGACGATCGCGCGGCACACCAGGACGCCGTTGCGGTTCACCGACTCGACCCAGTCGTTGTCGGCCACGCCGATCCGGGCCGCGTCCTCCGGGCTCATCCACATGGTGGGACCGCCTCGGGAGAGCGTCAGCATCAGGAGGTTGTCCTGGTATTCCGAGTGGATGGACCACTTGGAGTGCGGCGTCAGGTACCTCAGTGTGACGCCCGCCTCTCCGCCGCCCGCACCGACGGCGTCCTCGCCGAACAGCATGCTCATGTCCAGCGGCGGCCGGAACAGGGGCAGCGTCTCACCGAGCTCGCCCATCCAGTCGTGGTCGAGCAGGAAGTGCATCCGCCCGGTCAGTGTGTGCCAGGGCTTGAGGCCTTCGACGTTGATGGTGAACGGTGCGTACCGGCGCCCGCCGGTCTCACTTCCCGACCACTCCGGACTGGTGATCACAGGCACTGGACTGGCCTGCGTGTCCGCGAAGCGGATCCGCCGCTCCTCACTTCCCTCGGCCAGGGCCGCCAAGGGACGCCCCACCTGGCGTTCGAGGGCGTGGAAGCCGGCCACGGCGAGCCGTCCGTTGGTGGTGCCGGACAGTGCCAGGATGGTCTCGGCCATCTTGATGTCGGTGTCCAGCGCCGGACGCCCGTCCGCAACACCGCCGAGCATCACTCCGTTGACCTTGGCCAGTTGTTCGACCTCGGCGTCGGGGTGGACGGTGAAGCCTTTGACCGTAAGCCCCAAGGTGTCGACCAGCGGACCGAGTGCGGACATCTTGTCCGCAACGGCGCCGTAGTCGCGCTCGACGACGGCCAGCCCCCACATCGTCCGTCCGGGAACCGGGTCGACCGTGCCGTCCCGCCAGTCCCGGGCGAGGCCGCCGGGCTGTGCGGTTTCACCCGGAGTGTCGTGCTGAAGCGCGGTGGCCACCACATCCTTGCGGACACCGAGATGATGGCGGGCGAGTTCGCTGAACCGCCGGGCGACCGTCGTGAACGCGCTGAAGTCGCTGCGGGTTTCCCACGGCGGGTCGATCGCCGGGGTGAACGCGTGCACGTACGGATGCATGTCCGTCGAGGACAAGTCGTGCTTCTCGTACCAGGTGGCCGCCGGCAGGACGACATCGGACAGCAGGGTCGTGCTGGTCATCCGGAAGTCCAGCGAGAGCAACAGATCGAGTTTGCCCTCGGGTGCCTCGTCCCGCCAGGTCACGTCCTGCGGGCGCCGCTCCCGCGGCGTCTCGGTGGCGCGCAGGTTCGCGTCAGTGCCGAGCAGGTGCCGAAGGAAGTACTCATTGCCCTTCGCGCTCGAGCCGAGCAGGTTCGCCCGCCAGACCGTCAGCACCCGCGGCCAGTTCTCCGGCGCGTCCGGGTCTTCGCAGGCGTACCGGAGCTCGCCCGAGCGCAGTTGTGCGACGACATGGTCCTTCGGGTCGGTGCCGGCGGCCTCGGCCTCGTCGGCGAGGTCCAGCGGACTGCGGTCGAACTGCGGGTAGGACGGCATCCAGCCCATCCGGGCCGAGCGGGCGACCGCGTCCGCGGTGTGCACTCCGGTGAAAAGACCGTCGGCCAGCGGCGACTCGAGCGCGTCGGCCTGGTAGCCGTCGTAGCGCCACTGGTCGGTGTGGGTGTACCAGTACGCGGTACCGATCATCTGCCGCGGCGGGCGCTGCCAGTCGATCGCCATCGCCATCGTCGTCCATCCGGTGAGCGGACGGCACTTCTCCTGACCGACGTAGTGCGCCCAGCCGCCGCCGTTGCGGCCCATACACCCGGTGAGCATCAGCAGCGCGAGTATCGACCGGTAGATCAGATCGCCGTGGAACCAGTGGTTGATGCCGGCCCCCATGATCACCATGGATCGGCCGCCGGACTCCTCGGCGTTCTGGGCGAACTCGCGGGCTATTCGAGCCACCTTGTCGGCTTTGACCGAGGTGATCTCCTCCTGCCAGGCCGGTGTGTACGGCTGAGTCGGATCGTCGTAGCCGGCAGGCCACTGTCCGGGCAGGCCGTCCCGCGCGACGCCGTACTGGGCGAGCATCAGGTCGAACACCGTCGTGACCAGCCGGCCGGCGACCTCGCGCGCCGGGACACCGCGGTGCAGCACCTCGGAACCGGATGGTCGGTCGAACCGGGGGAGGAGCACTTCGGTAGGGGTGCTGGCCGCATCGCCGTCCAGGCTGAGTCGCGGCCGGACGCCCTCGAGGTCGAGGTTCCAGCGTCCGGTCTCGGACTCGGAGTGGCGGAAGCCGACCGATCCGTTCGGCACCGCCGGCTCACCTGTGTTCGCGTCGAGCAGGACCGTCTTCCACTCCGCATTCTCGGACTCGTTGCCGAGATCGGCGGCGGTGAGGAACTTGCCGGGAACGTACCCGCCGTCCCGCTCCCGTAGGGTCACGAGGAACGGCAGGTCGGTGTACTGGCGGACGTAGTCGGAGAAGAACGGCACCTGCCGGTCGACGAAGAACTCTCGCAGGATCACGTGGCCCATGGCCATCGCCATCGCCGCGTCGGTGCCGGGCTGGGCGGGCAGCCACTCGTCGGCGAACTTCGTATTGTCCGCGTAGTCCGGCGATACGACGACGACCTTCTGGCCCCGGTATCGAGCCTCGGTCATCCAGTGCGCATCGGGGGTCCGGGTGACCGGAACGTTCGAGCCCCACATGACCAGGTAGGAGGCGTCCCACCAGTCACCCGACTCCGGCACGTCGGTCTGATCGCCGAACACCTGCGGCGACGCGACCGGCAGGTCGGCGTACCAGTCGTAGAACGACGTCATCGCCCCACCGATCAGCTCGATGAACCGGCTGCCGGCGGCGTGCGACACCATCGACATCGCCGGGATCGGCGAGAACCCGGCGACCCGGTCGGGACCGTATGTCTTGATCGCGTGAACGTGTGCGGCGGCGACGATTTCGGCCGCCTCGTCCCAGCTCACCCGGATCAGCCCGCCCTTGCCGCGCGCCTTCTGGTAGCGCCGGCGGCGATCGGGATCGGCCTGGATGTCGGCCCACGCCTCGACCGGATCGCCGAGCCGGGCCTTGGCCTCGCGATACATCTCGACCAGTAGGCCGCGGGCGTAGGGGTAACGCACCCGCGTGGGTGAGTAGGTGTACCAGGAGAACGCGGCGCCTCGAGGGCAGCCACGCGGTTCGTACTCGGGGCGGTCCGGCCCGACGGACGGGTAGTCGGTCTCCTGTGCCTCCCAGGTGATGACGCCGTCCTTGACGTACACCTTCCATGAGCACGACCCGGTGCAGTTCACTCCGTGCGTGGATCGGACCACCTTGTCGTGGCTCCACCGGTCGCGGTAGAAGACGTCGCCGTCCCGGCCGCCGCGCCGGTGCACGGTGCGCAGATCCTCGGATACTTCCCCGCGGGTGAAGTAGCGGCCCGTCCGCAGTAGCAGGTCGGCGACCGGACCGTCCATGCCTTCGGCTGCCTGCGCCATCGTCTGATCCTCCCAGCGGGGTCGAGGTTGGTTCCCGCCTACCCTGCCTGAAATTACTACCCACGGTATTAGGGCCGAAGGTCACATGCATGTACCCGGGTCGTGCAAAAGTGTCGGTAGTGTCATGAAGCTCGGGACCAAGGTCCATAGCGCAACGCGCGGCGATCGGCGATCGTGCGATGCGGGCTCACGGTCGGCGTGGGCCGCTCCGACATGTCATAGGAGGTGGGGCGTGGCCAGTGAAACTCACGGGGCGCCGCTCGAAGCGAAGCAAACACCCGCAGCCGAGAGTCAGCCCATTCGTGGACGATTCGTAGCGCTGGCACTGGCGACAGCCGCGTTCGCGATCAACTTCTGGGCCTGGTCACTGATCAGCCCGCTGGCTCCGAGGTACCGCGACCTGCTGGGATTGTCGCCGGTCGCGGTGTCCGTCATGGTCGCGATACCGGTGATCGTCGGGTCCCTTGGCCGCATCCCACTCGGTGCATTGACCGACCGGTACGGCGGGCGGCTCGTGTTCACCGCGCTGTGCTTCGCCTCGGCCGTACCCGTCGCCTTTCTCGCTGTGCTGGACTCGTACCCGGCACTGCTCGCCGGAGGCTTCGTGCTCGGCATGTCCGGCGCCTCGTTCGCGGTCGGCATCCCGTTCGTGAACGCATGGTTCCCGCCGAACCGCCGGGGCTTTGCACTGGGTGTCTACGGTGTCGGCAACATCGGTACCGCCATCTCCGGGTTCCTATCGCCGTGGCTCTGGGACGTCGGCGGCAGCTCGCTCCCGTACGCCGTCGTTGTCGTGGCGCTACTCGCGATGGGCACGGTCTTCTGGCTGGTCGGCAGAAACGCGCCCGGATTCACACCGGCCGACCGGCCGCTGCTCGCTCACTTCAAGAGCACGGTGAAGATTCGAGCCACCTATGAGCTTGCGGCACTGTACGCCGTCACGTTCGGCGGCTTCGTGGCCTTCGGCGTCTACCTACCCACCTACCTGACCGACGCCTACGACCTGTCGGTCGCCGACGCGGCCGCCAGAGCAGCCGGGTTCGTCATCGTCGCCACGGTGGCTCGGCCGATCGGCGGCTGGCTCGCCGACCAGGTCGGCGGCGTGGAGGTACTGCGCGTCGTCTTCGGCACGGTGGCGTTCTTCGCCGTGGTCACCGCGTTCACGCCCACGATGCCCGTGCTGACGGTCGCCATGCTGACGATCGCCGCGGCACTGGGCGTCGGCAACGGCGCGGTCTTCGCACTCGTCGGCACCCGGGCGCCGGCGAACAGTGTGGGCTCGGTCACCGGCGTCGTCGGTGCTGCCGGCGGGCTGGGCGGATTCCTTCCTCCGATCGTGATGGGTTCGGTCTTCGAGCTGACCGGCTCCTACGCGATCGGCCTCATGCTGCTCAGCGACGTTGCCCTGGCTGCGCTGGTGTTCGTCGTGTTCGGTATGCCAGGGCGAGGCGGCGGCTGGCGGGGCGCGTGGCGATCGCTGCGGCCAACGGCGCGGTGAGCATGGCGGCGAACACTACGGTCCACGCGCTCAGTCCGATCCAGACCCAGCCCCTCCCTATGCTCGCGATGATCGGAAGGTCGGCCGCCTCGCCGAACTCGATGCTGGCAACCGCGTACATGCCGAGTGGAAAGACGATGCTCCAGAGCGGTGGTTGGTAGGTAAGTGGCACGCGGCGCAGCACGTGACGCCAGAAACCGAAGACGATCAGCAGCGGGATGAGCCAGGTACCGAACGCCCACAGCACCGCGGCGAGCCCCTCGATGACCGGGCGGGCCGCGGCCACTGCCGGAGCCTCGGGCATTGTCGACAACCGACCGGCGGCGAACACGGTGATCGCGGTAGCTCCCATCGTCACCCAGTAGGGCGGAGTGAGATCATCGGGCCGTACGTCCAGCAGCAGCAGCCGAACCAGCACGAGCGATGCGACGATCAGGTACAGCACCACGCCGACCGACCAGACGACGACCGCGGCGAGTGCCGCTGTCCGGAGGTGGGCCGGCCAGGCGGTGCCGAGGACGGTGGCCGCTACGGCCAGCGACTGCGTTCCGACCACCCAGATGAACCACGTCCCGTTGACACCGGCGAGGACCGGACTGGGGCGCGGGCCAAGGATCAGCCGGACGGGGATGCCGTAGCTGAGCAGCAGCCACACCACCATGCTGACGGCGGCGAGAACGGCGGTGGCTGCGAGGTAGCCATCGGTGGCCAGCCGGGCACCGAGCACGTTGCACGCTGCGACGAACGTGAAGAACGCGAAGGCGCGGTCGGGTGCGACCAGGTCGGCCAACAGTTCCCGGCCGAACGCGACGGCCCGCCAGAGATAGCAGACCACCAGGACGCCAAAACACACTAGCCCGATGACCAGCAAGGCGGCCGACAACCCATGCATCTCGACGTCGTGCGCCCCTACCGACACGATGCCGGTCGCCATCACCAGGGCGAAGTACCCGGGATAGAGGCGGCGCAACGCCTCGGTGCGTCGTCCATGCCGTACGTCCACGTCCCGGCTCACAAGCTGTCCCCTCCGTGCCGTCTTGCCAGCCGAGGCTAGAGGCGGCGCCGGCTCGACGCTGCAGGTCTTTTGGCATTGGTGGTCAGGACTATGGTCCCTACCCCGGGTCCGCCCCGGGACGCAAGACACGGTGAGCCGGAGCCTTGTGGCCCTATGGCAGGCATAGGCGACGTTTGCACGCTCGGAGAGTGTGGCCATCCCGCGGCCTTACCGATCCGCGGGATGCCTCACGAAAGGAGGCCGGGCATGCGCACAGTACTCCGTTCGCTGTTCATCGGGGTGGTTGCTATCCACGGCCTGATCCACCTCATGGGTGTCGCCGAGGGACTCGGGATTGCCGATGTAGACCAGCTGACCGAGCCGATCGGCGTTCTGACCGGTCTGCTCTGGCTGGTAGCGGCAATCGGTGTGCTGGCGACCGCCGTCTTGGTGATGCTCCGCTCACGCTGGTGGTGGATCGTGAGCGCGGCCGCTGCTGTGGTTTCGCAAACGGTGATCCTCACCAGTTGGGACGACGCCAAGGCGGGCAGCGTGGTGAATCTCCTCATGCTCCTGGCGGCCGGTTACGGCTACGCGGCACAGGGGCCGAGGAGTCTTCGCGCGGAGTACCGGCGCCGGGTCGATGCGGCGCTGGGACAGTCGCCGACCACAGCGATCGTCACCGACGGCGACCTGAAGACCCTGCCAGCACCGGTGGCAGAGTACGTGCGGCGCTCCGGCGCCGTGGGCCGGCCACGGGTGGCGGGCTTTCGCGCCGGCATCCGGGGCCGGATCCGCAGTGGACCGGACAAGCCGTGGATGGAGTTCACCGGCGAGCAGGTCAACTACTACGGGCCGAACCCGACCCGACTGTTCTTCATGGACGCGACGAGGTTCGGTCTGCCCGTCGACGTCCTCCACTGCTACGCCGACCATGCGGCCACCATGCGCGGCCGCCTTTGCTCCGCGCTACCGGTCGTGACCGCTGCCGGACCCGAGATGACCCGCGCGGAGACGGTCACGCTGTTCAACGACATCTGCTTCATGGCCCCGGCGGCTCTCGTCGATGCCCCCGTCTCCTGGGAATCGGTCGACGAACACCGGGTGCGCGGCAGCTACACCGTCGGCGAACAGACCGTGTCGGCGGATCTGGTCTTCGGC
>DASUUH010000104.1:0-4712 GCA_036374175.1 Jiangellaceae bacterium
AAATGACGGAGGAACGGCGGCTCGTCAGTGATCCGGTAGCCGCGGAGCGACTCCCGGTGATCGAAAACTTCGAGAGTGGCTTCCACCACGTAGTCCATGTGCGACTGAGTGTAGACCCGCCTGGGCAGCGCCAGGCGGACCAGCTCCTGCACGGCCGGACGCTCCTCGTGAGTCGTGGGATCGCGCCCGGCCATCACCGTGCCGATCTCGACCCCGCGGATCCCGGCGTGCCGGTACAGCTCGATGGCGAGTGATTGCCCCGGGTACTCAAGGGGCGGGACATGCGGCAGGAACCGCCCGGCGTCGAGATAGACCGCGTGCCCGCCGGCCGGCCGGAGCACCGGTACGCCGGCGCGGTGCAGGTGATCCACGACGTAGGCGGTCGAGATGATCCGGTAGCGCAGGTAGTCCTCGGCCAGCACTTCGTCGAGCCCTACCGCGATCGCGTCGAGATCACGGCCGGCCAGTCCGCCATATGTCGGAAAGCCCTCGGTGAGGATGAGCAGATCCTTCTCCCGGGCGGCCAATGACCCGTCCCGGGTACAGAGGAACCCGCCGATGTTGACAAGAGCATCCTTCTTCGCCGACATGGTGCAGCCGTCGGCGTAGGAGAACATCTCGCGAACGATCTCCGGCACCGGCCGGTCGGCGCAGCCCGGCTCGCGTTGCTTGATGAGCCAGGCGTTTTCCGCGAACCGGCAGGCATCGATGTAGAAGGGCTTACCGAACCGCCGGGCCAACTCCGCCACGGCGCGGATGTTCGCCATCGAGACCGGCTGCCCGCCGGCGGAGTTGTTGGTGATCGTCAGCATCACCAACGGCACGGCGTCGGCTCGGTCGATGAGCAGCTTCTCCAGTGCCTGGACGTCCAGGTTTCCTTTGAACGGGCTGTCCGTGGTCAAGTCAGCAGCCTCAGCACATGGCAGGTCGAGCGCCTCCCCTCCCAGGTACTCGATGTTGGCGCGAGTCGTGTCGAAGTGCCCGTTGTTCGGGACGACGTCACCAACGCCTACGGTGCAGCTGAACAGGATCCGTTCGGCGGCCCGCCCCTGGTGAGTCGGGACAACGTGAGCAAACCCGAAGACCCGTCGAACGGTCTCTTCGAACCGGTACCAACTCCGCGCTCCGGCATACGACTCGTCGCCGGCCATCATCGCGGCCCACTGCGCGGCGCTCATGGCGGCCGTGCCCGAGTCGGTGAGCAGGTCGATGAGCACGCGCTGCGCTGGAAGCTTGAACAAGTTGTAACCGGCTTCGGCGATCCACCCTTGACGTTGCTCAGCCGTCGACATCTCGATCGGCTCGACACTCTTGATCCGAAACGGCTCGATGATCGTGTGCATGGTTCCTCCGGTTTTCGCCTGGGGCCAGCGTCGGCTCGGGGGACAACCTTTGGTAGGGCCGAATGACCCGGTGACCAAAGTCCTCCGCGGTATGGACGGTCGGCACTGCCCAGGTCGCCGCGACCGGGCCCACGATGGCCGGAAATGGGACAAGCAAGCGTTCTCGTCGTCGACGACGAGCGGAAGATCAGGGAGCTGGTCCGCCCGTACCTCGAGCGGGCAGGCTACTCGGTGCTGCTCGCCGCAGGCGGGCAGGAGGCTCTAGAGGTGGCCACCCGCACAGAACCCGACATCGTGGTGCTCGATCTGATGTTGCCGGACCTATCAGGCGAGGTGGTGACGAGTAACCTCCGCGCCATCTCGGACGTGCCGATCATCATGCTTACCGCGAAGGCCGCCGAAGAGGACCGGATCGCCGGCTTCCGCCTGGGAGCGGACGACTACCTGGTCAAGCCGTTCAGCCCACGCGAGCTCGCGGTGCGGGTCGAGGCCGTCCTGCGGCGGGCCGGCCGGAGCGGGCCCACCGCGGCCGGGTCGTTCGGTAACGGGCGCCTGACCATTGACGAAGACGCCCGGGAAGTCACAGTCGATGGCCGGAAGATCACCCTCACCCGCAGCGAGTTCGACCTGCTGTCCGTGCTGTCCCGGCGGCCAGGCCGCGTCTGGTCGCGGTACGAGCTGGTCACCCGAATCCAGGGGTACGAGCACGAGGGTTGCGAGCGGGCTGTCGACGCGCACGTGAAGAACCTGCGCCGCAAGCTGGGCGATGACCCGAAGGCGCCGCAGTTCGTGGTCACCGTCACCGGCGTCGGGTACAAGCTCGCCGTGGCCCGCGATGCGTAGCTCGTTCGCCGTCCGCCTGGTCGTCGCCTTCGCGGTGGTCGGCCTCATCGCGGCGGCGGTGACCGCGTTGCTGGTGAATCTCGCCTTTGGCAGCCGTTTCACCAACTATCTCGAAGAGCGCCAGGACGAGCGGCGCATCCACCTGATCCAGTCGCTGGAGGACGGCTACCGGCAGGCGGGTGGCTGGGACGCCCTGGAACTTGATCGCCGGGCTTCCGTGGCGTTGATGGATGGCGGCACGGTCCGTATCGAGGACCTCGACGGGACGCTGATCTGGGAATCGCAGCTCGACCCGATGGCCGAGTGGCATCGGCAGATGATGGGCACCGGGCCGCTGGGAAGCGAGCGGCGTGCGCCGGTCGAGGTGGACGGCGAGACCATCGCCATCGCGGTGACCCAGCTGCCGCAAGCGGGTGTGCTGCCCCAGGACGTGGCCTTCCGTACTTCGATCAACCGGCTGCTGGTCGTTGGTGCGGCCGTCACCGGGCTAGTGGCGCTCCTGCTCGGCGCCGGAGTTGCCCGGCGCGCCACCGCTCCCGCGCGAGCCCTCACCGCAGCGGCCCGGACGTTCGAGTCCGGGGATAGGACCGCGCGGGTGCCTGCCGATCGCGGCGACGAGTTCGGCGAGATGGCCAAGGCGTTCAACCGGATGGCCGACACCGTCGCGGCCGAGGACCGGCTGCGCCGCGACTTCGCCGCTGACGTCGCCCACGAGCTGCGGACTCCGCTGATGATCCTGCGCGGCGAGATCGAAGCGCTGCAGGACGGGGTGAGCGAACCGACGCCTGCCGCGCTTGCCTCGCTGCGTTCGGAGACTCTGCGGATGGGCCGGCTGGTCGATGACCTGGAAACGCTCGCCCGCGCGGATGCGGCCGGGTTCTCGCTCCGGCGCACGCCCACGTCACTGGACGAGGTCGTGAGCGAGGTCGCGGCGGAGTACGCGCCGATCTTCGCCGAGCGCGGGATCGAATTGCGCACGGCGATCGGCCGGGAGGTGGTGGCGGACGTGGATCCGGTGCGGATCCGCCAGGTCGTAACCAACCTGCTGTCGAACGCCGCCAAGTTCACACCCGAAGGTGGCCAGGCGCGGGCCAGCGTCCAGCGCGAGGCCGGTTCGGCGGTCATCGCTGTGTGGAACTCCGGCCCTGGAATCTCCCCAGAGGACCTCCCCCACGTCTTCGACCGCTTCTATCGTGGGCAGGGAGCCGCCGCGGGCGGTTCCGGCATTGGCCTGACCGTGGTCACTGACCTGGTCACGGCACATGGCGGCACCGTGAACGCGGCCAGCTCTGTCGTCGACGGCACGACCTTCACCGTACGCCTGCCGGCGCATGCCTTCGAAGACGGGGACGAGTCTATGTCCGCCGCGGGTAGGACGGACGGAGTGGCGGCCGCCGGTCGGCGCCGGGCGAGGTTGGCGCAGGCGATCGGTACCGATGCCCGGTCGGTGTCGTGATCTCGACCACGTGCCTGGTCGGGTCAATGAGCCGGACGGAGAACCCCGGCATTTGTCGGGCGTAGTTGCCTCGCTGGCAGACACCCCGGCCGTTGTCGATGGTGGTGGCTCCGCCGGCGGCGAAAGCCTGGATGTGGTCGAGGTGCCGGATCGGGGCGTCGCAGAACGGGTCGCGGCAGTGCTGATCCCGGTAGACGAGTAGCCGAGCGAGCACGCCGTCGAACCGGCGGCGTCGCGGGTCGCAGTTTTCGATGACGCCGGTTACGGGGTCGGTGAACAGCCGGCGCAGGAAGATCCGAGCCCGGGCGGCATCTGACGGATCATCGGCGCCACTGGCAATGTCCCGGGCCAACTCAGCGGGAATGGGACCATAGCCGGTCAGGTCAGCGGCCGAATCGTCTCCGCCGAACAATGCCGCATCGGTCATCACCAGCCCTATCTCGGCCGAGACCGCCTCGGCGCTCGCCTGGCCGGTGAGGCGTTCGACGAGCGTGTCAGCCATGATCTGGCCCCTGCTGCGTCCGTCGCCGGCAGCGATCGCGGCCTCAGTCGTCCGGTGCAATGCGGCGTAGGCGGCGACACCTTGCTCGCAGGGCAGCAGCGCGGACAGGATGGTCATGGTGTCCGGCGCCGGGCGGATACCAACCCGCCGGTTCTCTCTCGCGTTACCCGCCCGCCGCACCGCGCCGGCCGGGTCGGCCTCGATCGCGAGGCGGCGGGTGGCCGCGTGAGCTCGCTTCGGACTCAACCTAGGTAGTTGGTCGGCGAGCTTCTCGTCGACCAACCGGCGGTCCTCGACTGTAAGGTGCGAGGTCTCGGTCGTCACGATCGTGGCGACGTGCTCGAAGATCTCGCCTCGGAGCAGCATGGCGTACGTGTCCGGCATCTGGTCGATCAACGCGTGAGCCTGGCCCAGTTGGCGGGCCGCGCTCGCTGGGGACACCTTCCGCGCCAGGCCGATTTGCTCCGGCACTCCGCGCTGCGCCTGCCGAGCCTGGATACCCATCGCTTTGTGCGCGGCCTCCTGCGAGGCAGCGAAGTCGGCGATCACCCGCAACTGCGCCGCGTAC
>DASUUH010000105.1:0-59636 GCA_036374175.1 Jiangellaceae bacterium
GGTGTTGCCGACCGCGTCCAGCTCGGTCAGGATCTGCGCACCCTCACCCTCGACATCGCCGGACATCTCGGCGATGCCCTGGGCGTTGTCGGAGACCGGGCCGAAGGTGTCCATGGCCACGATCACGCCGACGGTGGTCAGTAGGCCCGTGCCGGCCAGGGCGATGAGGAACAGCGACAGCAGGATCGAGCCACCGCCGAGCAGGAACGCGCCGTATACGGCACCGCCGATGACAAGCGCGGTGTAGACGGCCGACTCCAGGCCAAGGGCCATACCACCGAGCACGACCGTTGCGGCGCCGGTGAGCGACATCTTGCCGATGTCGCGGACCGGCCGCTTGTCGGTGCCGGTGAAGTAGCCCGTCAGCCACATGATGACACCCGCCAGCACAATGCCGATGATGACGGCCATCGTGGCCAGCGCTCGCGGGTCGCCATCGTGGTCGATCCCGCCCTCGAGCTCCACAAAGGTGCTTGGCAGGTACGCGTAGGCGGCCAGCCCGCACAACACTGCGCCGGCCAGTGCCGACAGGTAGAACGACCGGTTGATTGTCGTCAGACCGTTCTCGCCCGGCCGCGGTCGGGTCAGGTAGATGCCGAGCACGGCGGTCAACGCACCGATGGCCGGCACGACCAGCGGGAAGACCAGGCCCTCGGTCCCGAAGGTCGCGCTTCCCAAGATCAGGGCTGCGACGAGCACTACCGCGTACGACTCGAACAGGTCGGCGGCCATACCCGCGCAGTCGCCCACGTTGTCGCCCACGTTGTCGGCGATCGTGGCCGCGTTCCGGGGGTCGTCCTCCGGAATGTGCTGCTCGACCTTTCCGACCAGGTCGGCGCCCACGTCGGCGGCCTTGGTGAAGATGCCGCCGCCGACACGCATGAACATCGCCAGCATCGCCGCACCGAGACCGAAGCCCTCCAGGACGTGCGGAGCGTCGCCGCGATAGATGAGGACCACCACGGACGCGCCGAGCAGGCCCAGGCCCACGGTCGCCATGCCGACCACGCCACCGGTACGGAAGGCGATCCGCATCGCGGGGTCACGGCCCTCGTCACGTGCGGCGGCCGTGACCCGGACGTTCGCCCGCACCGCGAGCCACATGCCGAGGTAACCGATCGCCGCCGAGAACACGGCGCCGATGATGAAGAAAACGGAGCGGCCGATCCGTACGCCAGCGTCGCCCGGCAGCACGAACAGCAACCCGAACACGAGCACCACGAACACACTCAGCGTCCGGAACTGCCGGCTCAAGTATGCGGCGGCACCTTCTTGGATCGAGCGCGCAATGCCCTGCATCTTCTCGGTGCCCTCGCTCGCGGTGAGCACCTCTCGGCGGAACAGAGCCGCCATGACCAGCGCCGCGAGCGCTACCAGCGCGACGACGATGACGTACGAGAGGTTGCCACCGGTGAGCGAGATCGCCGAGTCACCCTCTTGGGCGAGGATTGGCCCGGTCATTCGTCCTCCTTGACGTGGCCCGCGCTACCAGTGCGACTGGATGCGCCGGCCGGCTTCAATCACGCGGGGCCCCGCACACATGCCTTCGTGGGCGGGGTTGTGTGATCAACGGCAAATGGATCCAGACCGCGCGCGGCACGCGGTCCAACTGGGCCAGGAGTGTACTGACTCCCTGTCACGCATGAGCACTCGCCTCCGCAGGCCAGCGCATGCTCATTGTGACGCCGTCAGCCGACGTGACCACGTCGAGCCGGGGCACGAGAGCTGACACGACGGCCAAGGACGCGCCCACCGGCAACTCGTCGACCACCGGCTCGACCGCCGCAGCCAGCACGTCGACGGCCGCGATGCCCTCCGCAGACTCCAGTTCGACTGCGCCACAGACGTCGATGGACAGTCCTTTGGTGTCGTCGAACGTCACGACCACGGGTTCGTCGGGGTGGGTCTCCTGCTGCAGCGCCACTACGAGACCACACGCTTCTCCCACCGCCAGCCGCACCGCATCGAGGGCCGGGGTGCCGAGATTCACCCGCCGGGCCAGCGTGACTGCCACCTGCCGAGCCGTGCGCACGTGCGCCGGCTTGGCGGCGAATCTGAGTTCGACTGTGGCCATGCCTCAGGTGGAATCCGTGGCGATGGCGTCGGCGACGGACGCGTGGATCGGGAACACCTTGGTCAGGCCCGTGATCCGGAAGATCTTCAAAATTCGTTCTTGAGTGCAGACGAGCCGCAGTGATCCATCGTGCATGCGGACCCGCTTCAGCCCGCCCACGAGCACACCCAAACCGGTCGAGTCGAGGAATTCGACTCCACTCATGTCGATAACCAAGTCGTACCGCCCAGAGTCGACGAGCTCGGCAAGTTGTTCACGCAACTTCGGCGCGGTATATACGTCGATCTCACCGGCGACCTCGACCACCGTCCGGCCATCCTCGGACCGGGTTGACAGGGTCAGATCCACGGCAGCTCCTTCCTGGGCCAGGCGGGTTTCCTTCACGCATTCAACCATGAGCCACACTGCATAGGGTGCGTACCGCTAGCCGGCTTCTCGACTCGCTCGTCACCGGACGTGACGAGCGGGTGACCCATGTGGAGCGTATCGGTGCGCAACCGGCACGCTCGGCCGAGTGGCCGGCGTGGACGGATCCGCAGGTGCGTGATTGCCTGGAGCGTGCCGGCATCACCTCGCTGTGGTCGCATCAGGCCGAAGCCGCCGAGTTGGCTTGGCGTGGTCGGTCGATCATCATCGCTACCGGCACCGCCTCCGGAAAATCGCTGTCCTACCTGCTTCCCGCCCTCACGGCGGCTCGGGCCGGCCGGCGCACCGGCGGGACGACGTTGTACCTGACCCCGACCAAGGCACTCGCGGCAGACCAGTTGCGGGCGCTCGACGAGTTAGGTGTTCCGGACGTTGTCGCGGCCACCTACGACGGCGATACCCCGATCGAGTCACGTGACGCCGCCCGTGATCATGCGACCTACCTGCTCACCAACCCCGACATGTTGCACCGCTCCCTGCTGCCCAGGCATCACCGCTGGGTCGGGTTCCTGCGGTCACTGCGCTTCGTGATCGTCGATGAGTGCCACACATACCGCGGTGTTTTCGGTTCGCACGTAGCCCAGGTGCTTCGGCGGCTGCGGCGGGTATGCAGCAGGTACGGCGCCGATCCCGTGTTCATCCTCGCGTCGGCGACGACGGCCGAGCCTGAACGGTCAGCGCGGCGGCTCACCGGCGTCCCTGTCGTCGCGGTAGAGGGCGACGGCTCGCCGCGTGGCGCCAAGGAATTCGTGCTGTGGGAGCCACCGGTCAGCTCGCTGCGCGGTGAGAACGGCGCGCCGGTCAAACGAAGCACGCTGGCAGAGGCCGCCGATCTGCTGGCAGACCTCGTCGCCGCAGGGGCGCGATCGGTCGGGTTCGTCCGCTCGCGAAGAGCGGCGGAGACAGTGGCGGGATTGGCCAAAGGCGCACTCGCCCACGTGGATGCGACATTGGCTGAGCAGGTCGCGGCCTACCGGGCCGGCTACCTTCCATACGAACGGCGCAAGCTGGAGCAGGCGCTTCAGCAAGGGACTATCCGTGCGCTGGCCGCGACGACGGCATTGGAACTCGGTGTTGATGTCGCGGGTCTGGATGCCGTCGTGATCGCCGGATGGCCGGGCACTCGGGCGTCGCTGTGGCAGCAGGCCGGCCGTGCCGGGCGAGCCGGGCAGGACTCAGTGGCCGTTCTGGTGGCCCGCGACGACCCGTTGGACACCTATCTCGTACGCCACCCCGAGGCCGTCTTCGGGCATCCCGCCGAAGCGACGGTGCTGGACCCGGACAACCCGTACATTCTGGCGCCCCACCTCTGCGCCGCCGCGCAAGAATCACCACTGACGGACGAGGACGTCGAGCTCTTCGGACCGGCTGCGCCCGAGGTGCTGGCCGCGCTGGAAGCGGACAAGGTGCTCCGGCGGCGGACGTCAGGGTGGCACTGGGTCAGCCGCGGGTGGGCACACGACCTGGCAGATCTGCGCGGCTCCGGGGAGCCGATCGTCCAGCTGGTCGAATCCGGCACGGGGCGCTTGCTCGGGACGGTCGACGGCGGGCGCGCCCACGCGGCCGTCCACAACGGCGCCGTCTACGTCCACCAAGGGGAGACGTACCTGGTGGAACGGCTAGACCTGGAGGAACACGTCGCATTCGTCCGTCCCGAGACGGTCGACTACACGACCACCGCTCGCGACGTGACCGACTTGCGCGTGCTCGACGTGGACCACACCGAAGCGTGGGGCGGCGCGCGGCTGTGTTTCGGCAGTGTCGAGGTTTCCAGCCAGGTGGTGGGCTTCGTGAAACGCCGGTTGGGCTCCGGCGAAGTGCTTGGCGACGAACTGTTGGAGCTGCCGCCGCGGCACCTGCGCACAAAAGCGGTCTGGTGGACGCTCCCGGACGAACTGATCCCCGTGGCACCGGCGGACGCCCCCGGCGCAGCCCACGCGGCTGAGCACGCGGCCATCGGCCTACTGCCCCTCTTCGCGACGTGTGACCGCTGGGATATCGGCGGGCTGTCCACGGCTCGCCATCCCGACACCGGCCTGCTGACGGTATTCGTCCACGACGGCCACCCTGGCGGCGCTGGCTTTGCTGAGCGGGGATTCCAGGCCGCAGCCCGGTGGCTGCGAGCGACGCAGGAGACGATCGCCTCCTGCTCGTGTCCGGCCGGGTGTCCCTCCTGCGTCCAGTCCCCGAAGTGCGGTAACGGCAACGATCCGCTCGACAAGGAGGGGGCGATCAGGCTGCTGGGTGCGCTGCTGTCAGGGGCGCCGCAGGAAAGCTGACCGCGAACACGCCGGGTGTCAAGTTGGGCACCGCCGAGCGCCCATTCTGCGTAAAGTCGCATCATGCTCGCGCTAGCGCTCGTGGTGCTCGTTCTCGTGGCGGTGCTGGTCGTCGCGTCGTTCGTCGGCAGCAGCGAAGAGGTCGTGGTCGAGTTTCTCAACGTGACGATCACCACTTCTGTCGGTGGGATCTTTGTTGCGGGCTTCGTCGCCGGGCTGGTAGCACTGGCGGCGCTCTATTCGGTACGAACGTCTGTGCGCCGCATCCGAAAACGTCAGCAGGAGGTACGTGAGCTCCGCCAGCGCGCCGAGGGCGCAGGAACACCGGCCACCACGACCGGGGAGCGCCGGCCGGACGAGGAGCCAGCCGACCACGCGGGTACGGAGCCGCCCGCCACCGAGCGCACTGGGGAATTGCACGGCGGGCCACGCGAGGACAGCCGGCGGCGGACCGAAGAGCCACACAATGCGCGTGCCGATTCCGAAACCGACTACCCTCCGGACACATCTCGATCTTGAATGCGGCAAATCGGCGGCACCTTCGCTCGCCAGCCGAGGTGAGCCACGATGAGCCGGCTCGGCCGGGTCCCGCCTTCCGCATTGGTCCTGCTCGGCATCGGCTCGGTGCAGGTCGGCGCGGGACTCGCCAAGTCGGTGTTCGACGAGCTCGCACCCAGCGCAATCGTGATGTTGCGGCTCGCCACGTCGGCGGTCGTCGTAACGATCGTCGCTCGCTCGTTGTTGCGCGGCGTCTGGCAGCGGCACGCCAAGCAGGACTTCCTTATCGTGGTGGCGTTCGGCTTCACGCTCGCGACGATGAACTTCGCGATCTACGAATCCATGGCTCGAATCCCCCTCGGAATCGCGGTTACCATCGAGTTCCTCGGCCCGCTCGGAGTCGCGGTTGCCTTTTCGCGGCGCCGGCTGGACCTGGTGTGGGTGGTGCTGGCCGCATCCGGTGTACTGCTGCTCGCCAGGGACGACGGTTCAGGTCGAGTAACTGTCGCCGGCGTGGCGTTCGCGCTGCTGGCCGCAGCCGGCTGGGCGGCGTACATCCTGCTGAGTGTGGCCACCGGGGGCCGGTTTCCGGGGTCATCCGGGCTGGCCCTTGCCAGCATTGTCGGCACCGTTCTGATGCTTCCAGTGGGCATCAGTGCGGGCGGCACCGCGTTGCTCAGACCGGAACTGCTGGCCATCGGCATCACCGTCGGATTGCTGTCGTCGGTCATCCCGTACACCTTCGAGCTACAGGCACTCCGGCACATGCGGGCGCAGCTGTTCGGCATCTTGATGAGCCTGGAACCGGCCGCGGCTGCACTCGTCGGGCTGGTGATTCTCGGTGAGGTGCTGGCCGTTTACGAGTGGGTAGCGATCGGCTGTGTGGTCCTCGCCAGCGTAGGGGCGGCCCGAACCCAACCGCCCCGTCCCGAGGTGCCCGAGAGCTGATCGAAGCGCCTGAGGGGTCATGCGCGCACCGGTGCCCGCAGCGGGTGGGCTCACTGCGGGCCCGGTGGCCGCCAGCTGTGCTCACGGGAACAGGATGTTCTCCGGGTTCTGCACTGCACCACCAACGCGCACTTCGAAATGCAGGTGCGGACCGGTCGCATTGCCGGTGGCTCCGACCGTCCCGATCTGGTGACCGGAGCCGACGTCGTCGTCCACCGAGACGGTGATGGAGTTCAGGTGCGCGTAGTGGGTCGTGACTCCGGCGTGGTCGATGACGACGAGATTGCCGTACGGCCCTGCGTGACCAGCCTGGGTGACGCGTCCGCCGGAGCTGGCGACGACAGGTGTGCCTGCCGGGGCGGCGAAGTCCAAGCCCGTGTGCGCCCCCGACGCCCAATACGCACCGGCATCACCGAACCGAGCCGTCAGGTGGTACGGCCCGACCACTGGAACGAGCCACCCTCCGGACGCGACCACGCCGGTCCGGATCGGCGGTGTCACGCCGGCTCGGGCGCGCCGAACCGGATCGGCCAGCCAGCGCAGCGGGCCGGTGATCGCAGCAGCGGCGACAACCTCCACCTCCGACCGCTCGACAACACATTCGCGCAGGCCGGCGCCATTGGCGCGGCTCACTCGGTCAGCGGCTGCACACGGGTCGCCACCCCGGCTACCGGAGACCTCGCCCGCGGCGGCGAGGGCCGCCAAGTCGGCCGCGGCCGCAGCCCGGTGGCGGGCGGCGAAGCCGGCGCCGACCGTGGCTGCGACGAGGAGGGCGACCACGACGAGCATCATGGTGGTCAGAACCAGCACCGACCCGGCGCCCCGCTCCTGCCGGCTCATGGCAGCTCCTCGACAGCGATGGACTCGGCACTCACCCTCGGCGCAGGGAGGTGGTCGGAGAACGGCACGGGGGCCCGGACGTCAACTGCAACTTCGACGATCACCAGCCCGTCTCGCTCCGTAACCTCGATCACCGCGCCGTCCGGCGCCACGGCTTCGGCAATCTGGCGGACGACCGCGGGATCGTCACCACGAGCAGCAGCTCGGGCTGCCTCGCGTGCGGCGTCCGCGCACCGCAACTGCATGAGTCCCAGCGAGAGCGTCCACAGGGCCGCGACGAGGACCAGGACAAGAGCAGGCAGCGCAGCTGCGATCTCGGCGGTCACAGCACCTCGGTCTGCGGCGGCGCGGGTAGCTACCGACCCGTCACTGGACAGGGCCCGGCCACCAGGAGACCCGCGCGCCGCGCGCCGGCGGGCAATAACCCGCCGGCGCAGCGACTTGACTCTCATCCGAGAATCCCGAACGCCTTGCGCGCCAGGTCGGTGAGGAATCCGAGGATGCTGTCACTCTCGACCAACTTGTAGAGAGCACCGGCGATGCCACAGGCCGCGACCGTGCCAACCGCGTACTCCGCGGTGGCCATGCCGCGCTCGCTCGTCCGGCGTAGCGCGGAAATGATCTTGGACATGAACCCTCCTCACCCGGCGATCCGGCCGGTGCGGGGAGCCGTGAATTGCGGCGCCACATCCAGGCTGTTGGCTGGCCCAGGCCGATTCGAAGATCGTTTGAAATCTGTGGAAACCGCGCCCGAGCGACACCTGGGTGTGGACAACGCGATGGGTCACGGCAGCAGTGGCATTCCAAGCGTCGCGACCAGTGGGACGATGCCGACCAGCACGAACGCCGGCAGAAAGCACAGCCCCAGTGGGGCGGCCGCTCTGGCCCCGACCGATCGCGCCTTCGCCTCGGCGGCCCACCGAGCAGCATCTCGCGCATCTCGCGCCACGCGGTCCAGAGCACTCACCGGGGATGCTCCGCGGGTTGCCGACCGCATCATCGCCCGGGCCAGCGGGCGAGTCACGGGATCACTGAGCAAGCCGTGCCACGCACTCCCCGGATCGGCACCGACCCGTGTCGCCGCCGCCGCCGCGCTTAATGCGTCACCGAGCGGCCCGCCAATGGCCTTGCCGACGGCTTCGGCGGCACGATCCGGCGGTGCGCCCGCGGCTACGGCGGCCGCGAGGAGTTCGGCAGCCAGCGGTACTGCGGCGGCCGTCCGATGTCGCCGCCAAACCACCGCAGCCGGTTCCAGCCGGCCCACACCGAACCAGGCGGCGGCACCGACGGCCGATCCCAGCAGCCAACCGGCCGGGCCACCCATCATGACGATTCCTGCGACCGCTGCCGAACATGCCGCAATCGTGCGCCGCCGCGGTGACACCACCGCATCTGGGCCAGGTGCCGAGGCAGAACCGGTCCATGACGTGCCGCGGCGACGGTGGGCCGCGCGGAGCCGGGCCGGACCGGCGCCGGGTGCAAGGGCGATCGCGCCGGCTGCCGCGGCAAGCACGACCGCGACCGCGCTCAGTTGTCCCACGCCGATCTCATCGCCGATCGAGCCAGTCGACCGACCCACCACAGGCCGGCACTGACGAACAGGATCGCGCCGCCGAGGCAGCCGATCCCCAGTGGAGTGCTCAAGAGGAACGAGACCGCTGCGCCATCGCCACCGGAAAGCAGCAGCAGCGTGCCGAACGGCAGCACGGCGAGCAGGCGCGCGGTGGCCCGAACGGTGGACAACTGACTGTGCGCCTCGCGCCGGACGGCGGCCTCCGTACGCAGCGAGTCGGCCACAGCGATCACGATGCCCGACAAGGGCGCGCCGGTTCGGTCGGTGATTTCCCAGCCGGCGGCTACAGCACGTAACGAGGCAACGCCCGACGCCGTCGCTGCCTCGCGCAAGGCGGCGGCCACGTCGCCGCCAGTGGACGCTCGCGCCGCGGCTGTCGTGAACAGGTGGGGCCAATCGTCGGCTACGGCGGCGAGAGCGCGCGGCACAGGCGCACCCGCCTGTAGTTCGGCGCCCAACGCCAGGCATGCTTCGACCACGTCCGCTTCATCCCCAGGATCCGCGACACGCCCGGTCAGCCGAGCCGCCAGGCTGTGCAGTCGGGCCTGAGGTGACCGCCCGAAACGCCCTGGGCCGCGGCCGAGCCGCGCCCGGCGCTCCGCCGTGGGTATTGCTGGGGGCGGATGCCCTGATGGCGACAACCTCGCCGACAGAACACCCTGCCGTTTCCTGGCGAACAACCCCGCGGCAAGCGCGGCCACCACCACGGCCAGCGTTGCCGTCATGCCGCCACCCGAGCCAGCCTCGCCCGTAGCCGGGGAGCCGCTGCTTCCTCGACGAATCCGCCCGGCGCGGGGCTCCGTACAGCCGGTACGACGTTGACTGTGCCGTCAGTGGTTCTCTCGACGACTCCGATTTCGGCGATTCGCCGACGGCCGGCGCCGTCGCGCACAAGATGGACAACAGCGTCGACCCCGGCCGCCGCCTGCGCATGAACGGCCTGCCGGCTCAGACCGGCGGCCACTCCGAGGGCCTCAAGACGGGCCGGCACGTCGGCCGCCGAGTTCGCGTGGAGTGTGCCGCAGCCGCCCTCGTGGCCGGTGTTCAACGCACTCAGCAAGTCAACAACCTCGCGGCCCCGCACCTCGCCGACGACAAGCCGGTCCGGCCGCATTCGGAGGGCCTGGCGGACGAGCTCGTCCAATCCCACCCGGCCGGCTCCTTCGACGTTCGGCGGCCGCGCCTCGAGCCGCACCACGTGGGGCAAGGCGGGCTGCAGTTCACCTGAGTCTTCGACCAGCACCACCCGCTCCGCCGGATCGGCAAGTGACAGCAGGGCCGCCAGCACCGTCGTCTTCCCGGTACCGGTGCCGCCGGTGACGAGAAACGCCAGCCGGGACCGGACTACCGCCCGCAGCCACGGGGCGATACCGGCCGCCACGCTGCCCGCGGAGACAAGTTCATCCATGCTGAACCCGTGAGCGGCCGGCACCCGGAGCGAAATCACCGTTCCATGGGGCGAGATCGGCGGTAGAACCGCATGTAACCGGACTCCCTCGGTCAGCCGGGCGTCGACGTACGGCATAGCGTCGTCGAGCCGCCGGCCCGCGCTCGCGGCCAGTCGTTGCGCGAGGCGCCGGACGTCGGCTTCGGCGCCGAGCTGCAATGGCACCCGGTCCAGGCCGCCTCCGCGGTCGACCCAGACCTCCGCCGGTCCGTTGACCAGCACGTCCGTGACACCTGGCTCGTGCAGCAGCGCCTCCAGTGGTCCGGCGCCGGAGATCTCGGCCCGCAGCCGTGCCGTCACGTCCAGCACGGCGGCATCGCCTAAGACCGTCCCTTCAGCCCGGAGGGCGGCGGCCACCTCAGAGGCGGTGGGAGCACCCGACGTCGCCGTCAGTGACGTGCGGACCCGCTCGACGAGTTCGTTGTCGACTCGCATCAGGCGGCCTCCACCCCGTCGCGGTCGACCAGCTCGTCGATCAGGCGCTGACACATCGAGGCCAGCGGTCCACGTCCTGACCTCGCGGGTGGTTCGCCGCGCTCCAGTGCTTCGGGCAATCCGGGTTCGGGATCCAGCTCCGCCGCCACCGGCAAGCCCAGCGCCGCTGAGATGTCTCGTGCCCGTAGACCGGACAGCGCCGGTCCGCGGACCACGACCCTGATGTCTGCTGCAATGCCGCCCATGCCCGCTGCAACCCGCCCGGCCGCGGCGACGGCACGCACTTCGGCGGGCACCACGAGCATGATGCGGTCACACTGCCCGACGAGCTCCTCGGTCGCGGGGTCACACCGGCGGGGCAAGTCGAACACCACCAGGTCCCAGGACCGTCGGGCGGCGGCCACAACCGCTCGAACTGCGTCGGCCGGAACGTTGAGCATGCCGCCTCGATCCCACGACAGCACGGTCAACCCATGCCGTTCGGGCAGATGCCCGCGAAGCGTCGAACCACCGAGCCGGCCACGGGTACCGGCAAGATCCGGCCACCGCAGGCCTCCGCTGTGCTCGGCTCCGAGGACGAGGTCGAGCCCGCCACCATAGGGGTCGGCGTCGACCAGCATGGTGGCCAGCCCCCGCCGGGCACCGCAGATGGCCAACGCCGATGCGAGCACTGACGCACCCGCCCCGCCCCGACCTCCGACGGCCCCGACGAACACTGCTTGACCCGGGCCACCGCCGTCCACGACGTCCGCGAACAACTCGACCAACTGGGCCTCACCCGAGGGCAACGTGACGACGTGTTCTGCACCGAGACCGACGGCGCGGCGCCATGTCGCCGTATCGGGTTGTTCAGAACACACCACCACGACGCCTTGCCGACGCGGCGGGCCAAGCCCGAGCATCCGCTCGGCCTGATCATTACCGACGACCACCACGGGCGCGGCCAACCAGCGACTTCGGGCGGCAACCGCATCAGCGACCACATCGGCTTCGATTCCGGCTGCAGCGGCAAGGCGCAGCAAGTCGTCAAGCGCTCTCTCGTCGGCGGTCACGATGAGAGGGCGGTTACCCGGCGACATGAGCCGTGTCATCGAACGGACCTCCTAAGGGATCTGTGGAGAGGTCCAATGTCGCTCGAATGGCCCGTGACCAGCGCCTGGAGCGGCAGAATGTGGATAACGCGGGCAGGTATACCCGGGGTGTGGACGAGAAACGGCCCCCGCCGGGGGGCAGCGGGGGCCGTAAAGGGATCCGGCTAGGGGGGCAAGCCGAACCCAAGCGGCGGGGGGTGCCGCTATTTCCAGTCTGCCCCGTTTGAGCCCTGGAAAACCAATCCAGTCAAGAAAATCTTCAAGGACCGCGCAAAGACTCGAAGTCGCCTCCGCTACACCGTCCCTCCTATGCTCGGTTGTGTGGACAACGACGCCCCGGATACCGGCACTGAGCCGGCGCAGACCGATGCGAAGGCGCAGACCGGCCCGCGCGCGGCTGCATTCTTCGACCTCGACAAGACCATCATCGCCAAGTCGAGCGCCTTGGCCTTCTCACGCAGTTTCTACGAAGGTGGGCTGATCAACCGCCGGGCGGTTCTGCGCAGCGCGTATGCGCAGTTCGTCTACCTCGTCGGGGGCGCTGACCACGACCAGATGGAGCGGATGCGGGAGTACTTGTCGGCCCTCGTCACCGGTTGGGACGTCCAGTCCGTCAAGGACATCGTCGCCGAAGCCTTGCACACCATCGTCGATCCGATCGTCTACGACGAAGCGGTCACCCTCATCGAGGAGCACCATCACGCAAGCCGGGATGTCGTCATCGTCTCGTCCAGCGGCGCCGAGGTGGTGGAACCCATCGGCACGATGCTCGGCGCAGACCGGGTCATCGCAACCAGGATGATCGCCGGCGAGGACGGCAAATACACCGGCGAGATCGAGTTCTACGCGTACGGCGAAACGAAGGCCAAGGCCGTCCGTGAGCTCGCCGACGCCGCTGGCTACGACTTGAGCCGCAGTTACGCGTACTCCGACTCGGCGACCGACCTGCCGATGCTGGAAGAGGTTGGCCATCCGTATGCGGTGAATCCCGATCGATCGCTCCGCCGGATTGCCGCTGATCGGGGCTGGCCGGTGCTGGTGTTCTCCAGGCCGGTCGCGCTCCGCAAGCGGGCCGCCTCGTTCCGCGATGCGCCGAAGCCTGCTCTTGCCGCAGCCGCCATCGGAGCCGGCGCCGCAGCGGCCGGACTGGCCTGGTACGCGGTACGCAGGCGCTCGCGCCCCTCGTAGTAACGGCCGAACTGGGGTATAACCGCTGGTAGGGGAGGAGCCGCGGTGACCCGAAACCCCGACGACTACGAGATCCTCGATCTTGCGGACGCCAAGACGGACGAGCCAGGAAGCCCGGTCCGCGTCCTTCCGCGGCTGGACCTCGGGCAAGTCGGCAGCGACGGCCCGCCAGACGACGTCCAGGTTCGCCGTCCGTCGTGGCGGGTATGGGCCGGGCTCATCCTCGCGTTCTGCCTCGGGATCACTGGCGGCGCATACGGGTTCAGCCTGCGGATGACCGCGGCCGACGAGGCAGAACAGGCCGCAGCAGCGAACGTCGTAGCCGGCGCTGTGATCGGCCGGATCGATCCTGCGTCGCAGATCCAGCATCTGGGCGTGATGATGCACAATGACGGCCCGCGCGACATCGAAGTCCTCAACGCTCACCCGCTCGGCTGGGCGACGCACAGCTCGCGGCCGACGATCATTCCCAGCGCAGAGTGGGCTGCGGTACGGATCTCGGTCGAGCCCTTCTGTGACTCCCCCGCACCCACCCAGTTGGCCGTGCAGGTGCGTACGGACGCCGGCGACAAGACCGTCACGATTCCACTCCCGCCCGGCGGCGGGACTCTCGATGAAGCACTTCAGCAGGTGTGCGGTACCGATCCTGGTGTTCGGTATGCGCTCAACGCGGGTCGGGTCTACCGGCTCGAATCCACCGAGCCGGATACGCTGCTTATGCGGGTAGAACTGCGGTCCGCCGTGCCGGCCATTGCGCTTGAGATAACGGCCGTCAATGCGTCTGCCGGTGGGTTCCTCGCGACGGCCACCAACCTGCCCATCGTCTTCGACCCCGACCGGCGCTCCCCCAATCCCCTCGACCTGAGCTGGCAAATCGCATCATGCGGTGCCACGTCCATGCTGGGGGACGTGGCACCCCAGTTGACCGTCACACTGCCGGACGGAACGGCTTACCGCACGCACGTCATGTTGCCCGGCCAGGCCGTCGCCATGCTGGCCCGATTCGCCCTTACTGCCTGCACCGAGTAGAAACGTAAAGATGTTGCTGAAGGGCTTTCGCCGGGCATGCCGATGACATACAAAGGATGTACGGCCAAGAGGCCACGCACGGCAGCTGGGCACCCACGCGGCGACCTACCCATGTAAGGGCAGTCGTTCCGGGGCAGCCGGGGCGACGGAATGCTGCACGCCTGGTAACCCAGCCTGACGTGCCAGCGGCGGCGCCCCTTGCGGGGCGCCGTTCGCATGACAATCATCGCGACCTCTTCCCCGCCTCGTGATGCCTTGCGGCGTGCCACGATGGACGTGTAGTGGACGATAAGCGCGACGCGAACTTCGAAATCCTGGACCTCGGCCCGGCCTACGACAAGGGCGAGGAGGCCGACGATGATCCTGCCCAGGACGGCGCGGCCCAGCCTGCTGTAGTCATCGACCTTGGCGACGGGACAGTGGCATCGGCGCCGCCACGAACTCTCTCGAGGTGGCAACGCTGGGCTGTCATGACCGCGGTGTTCGCCGCCGGCGTGGCGTTCGGCGGCTACGGTTGGCACGCCCGGACCGAAGCGATCGATGCCGCGCGAGTCAACCTGACCGGAGTTGATATCGGGGGCCAACTCTTCGACGACATCGAGCAGTCCCGCTTGTTCGCGCGAATCCACAACGCCGGCGATCGCGACGTTACGATCGCCGACCTGCGATGGCCACACACGCCCGAAGCGCCCGGCGACGGGCAAAGCCAGATCGCAATCCAGGCCGGAGAGACCACAGGTGCTCCTATCCGCGGTCAGATCGATTGCGAGTACGGCCGTCCGGGCTGGCTGGAGGCGGATGTAGCAACCGAAGCCGGAATCACAATGGTGCCGGTGCCGGTCGCACCGAACACGGCGCTCGACTTTCTGTTGTCGGCCATTTGCGACGGAGCCTACGCCACCCACGTCGACGACCCTGGAATCTTCTTCGCGGGCAACCTCGCTCCGGCCGCCAGTGCGCCCTCCCACACGGTCCTTGGTATAGATCATCTCCTCGGCGACACCGAAATCGTCGACGTGACAGTGGGCGGCGCGCCGGGCTTCAATGCGACGCCGACCAACTTGCCGATCAAGCTCCGGCGGGGAACCGGGGCGACACTGGAACTGGACTGGGCAGTGATGGACTGCGCCGCCACACAGCACCTCGGCGCAGTGGAGGCCCAGTTCACATTCAAGGACAGTGATCGATCATTCGCGTCCGCCTCGCTACCGCGTTGGACGATCGCTCAGCTGGCTCGGCTCGCCGAAGCGGAGTGTGGGTCATGAGCGCGCCTCGTGCCGTCGTCTTGGCCGTGTGCTTTGTTGCGGGCAGCGTTGCCGGAGCTGGCGCGGTCGCATTGGCATCGAGCAGCCCGCCTCCACGCCTCGTCGCCGCGGCATTCGGACTCAACGACGAATTGACCTCAGAAGGTGCAATCACCCTTGCGATCGATGTGTTCAACCCTAGCGATGACGACATACCAGTAACGGTCACCTCAATTGCCGGGTGGCCGGTACCGGACGAGGAGTTGGGTACGGACGTGCTCGTGGGGCGTTCCTGGACGGAGATCGCGGTCAACGCCGCACTGGATTGTGCCGCCATGCGCTCCGATCTAATTGAACTAGACGCCCGCTCGGAGTCATTGGCGGTTGCGCTGGAGCCCAGTGTCCTCGGCCAGCTGAGGTTTGTGCATGGCGAGCATTGCGGTTCGGGCCGGCAGTTGTCCGTCGAAGCCGAGATCGAGTCGGTGTCAGACGTCGGCGACGGCCTGCGCATCGATCTGCGGCTGCCGGGGCATGGTCGTCAATCGATCGGAGACTTGCGTATCACCGACGCGCGGACATCCCTGCCTGGCAGCAGCGTCGAGCTCGCCCGCCCGCCGGCACAGCTGGGCGTCGACGTCGCGATCGTCGTGACGACAAAGTGGACCGTCCACGACGCCTGTGTCCTTGCCCGCGAAGCTATGCCAGAGCCGAACATCACGTTCGCCACCGAGGAGAACTTCGCTCTGGATACGTGGCTCAGAGAACGCGGCGTCGCCGTGTTCGCCAGGTACGCGGCCGCTGAATGTGTGGAGTAGCGGAAACCGGTTCAGCCCAAATACCGGCAGATCGCGATCCCTTCCTCGGCGCCACGTGCGTACGCCTCACAACAATGCCGCACCCAGGCGCCCACGCCGTCGGGCGTACCCGTCGCGTACGCCTTCAGAAGGGGCCGGTACGCCCGTGCCAGCTCAGCGTGCCCGGCTTCGGGAACGCTGACGGCCTTGGTATCCACGCCGCGCGCGACGAGGACCACTCGCTCAGCGGTTCGCGCTGTCACGCCGTCGGCCACCCCGAACGGCGCCATCGTCGCCAACTCGCCGTGTACCAACGCGGCCACGACCACTGCGGGCGCCGCTGTGGCGCCGGCAGCGAGCCGGAGCAGCTGGTCGAATCGAACCCGGTCGACGTCCTCACGTGGCCGGCCCAGGGTTTCGGCAGCGACGAGATCCCTGGCGGCCAGCAGGTGAATGCGGGCCAGCGCCTGGCCGGGCGCGCGGCGCCAGACGCCGGCCAGACCCGGCACGTCCGCCGTCGCCCGCAACGCACCCTGAACCAGCGGGTCATCCAGATCGTCGGGAGTGGCGCCGTCAAGGGCAGCCGATTCCCGAGCTCCGCGCACGGCGGACTCGGCTGCCACCCGAGCGGCGTTGCGCCGCACGGCCGGCTGGCGCAGCAAAGCGTCGATGGCATCGCGAGCATGAGCAGCTGCGACTCCCACCCCGGACAGTGCGGCGACGGCCGAGAACGGGTCCTCGCTAGCAGACACAGCGACCGACGATAGCTGCCGTCTTACAGTGAAGTGACCCCTCTTGCTGACTCCAAGTGGGTAATGGTGAGGTATGCGTACGAAGGCCCGAGAGACTGGAGCACGACGTGAGCACTGAAGCCCTGTCCAATCTCCTGCACGAGGATCGGCGCTTTCCGCCGTCCGACGAGTTCGCCAAGCAAGCCAACGCCACTGCTGAGCTTTACCAAGAGGCTGCCACCGACCGGCTCGCATTCTGGGAGCGTCAGGCTCGCGAGCTGATCACGTGGGACCGTGAATGGGACCAGGTACTCGACTGGTCCGACCCGCCGTTCGCCAAGTGGTTCGTCGGCGGCGCGCTGAACGTCGCGTACAACTGCGTCGACCGGCACGTTGAGGCAGGATTTGGCGACCAGGTCGCAATTCACTGGGAAGGCGAACCGGGTGACACCCGGACCATCACCTACGCGGACCTTCAGCGCGATGTCGCCAAGACGGCCAACGCGCTCCTCGAAATTGGCGTCAAGAAGGGCGACCGAGTCGCCATCTACATGCCGATGATCCCGGAAACCGCAATCGCCATGCTCGCCTGCGCCCGCATTGGGGCACCCCACTCGGTGGTGTTCGGCGGTTTCTCATCCGATGCGCTCAAGGGCCGGATTCTCGACGCCGACGCCCGGGTGGTCATCACCTCGGACGGCGGCTACCGCCGAGGATCGGCGAACACCCTCAAGCCAGCCGTCGACGCGGCCGTCGCCGAGTGCCCCAACGTCCACACCGTCCTAGTCGTGCGCCGGACCGGCCAGGACATCGACTGGACCGACGGCCGAGACCGCTGGTGGCACGACGTGGTCGACACCCAGAGCGACCAGCACACCTACGAGCCGCACGACGCAGAGCACCCGCTGTACATCCTGTACACGTCGGGAACGACCGCTAAGCCGAAGGGCATCCTGCACACAACCGGTGGCTACCTCACCCAGGTCGCGTACACCCACCGCACCGTCTTCGACCTCAAGCCCGACACCGACGTCTTCTGGTGCTCGGCGGACATCGGTTGGGTGACCGGCCACAGTTACATCGTGTACGGGCCGCTGGCCAACCGGACCACCTCGGTGATGTACGAAGGCACGCCAGACACCCCGCACAAGGGACGCTGGTGGGAGATCGTGGCCAAATACGGGGTGACGATCTTCTACACCGCTCCGACGGCAATCCGCACCTTCATGAAGTGGGGCGACGAGATACCCGCGAAGCACGACCTGTCGTCGCTGCGGCTGCTGGGTACCGTCGGAGAGCCGATCAACCCCGAGGCGTGGATCTGGTACCGCAAGAACATCGGTGGTGACCGCACTCCTGTCGTCGACACCTGGTGGCAGACCGAGACCGGCGGCATCATGATCAGTCCGCTGCCGGGTGTGACGGCCACCAAGCCTGGATCGGCAATGACACCGCTGCCGGGCATCAGCGCCGAGGTGGTCGACGACACCGGGACGCCCGTGCCCAAGGGTGGCGGCGGTTATCTCGTGCTGACCGAGCCGTGGCCGGCGATGTTGCGCACGATCTGGGGCGACCCGGAGCGCTACCAGGACACTTACTGGTCCCGATTCGCCGACCAGGGCTACTACTTCGCCGGTGACGGGGCGAAGAAGGACGGGGAAGGCGACATCTGGCTGCTCGGACGGGTCGACGACGTCATGAACGTCTCGGGTCACCGGATTTCGACGACCGAGGTCGAATCTGCCCTCGTGTCGCACGAGAAGGTCGCCGAAGCCGCGGTAGTCGGCGCGACGGACCCGACAACCGGCCAGGGCATCGTGGCCTTCGTCATCCTGCGCGCAGTCGCCGGTGACGGTGGCGACGGCATTGCTAAGGAACTGCGGGATCACGTCGCCAAAGAGATCGGCCCGATCGCCAAGCCGCGCCAGATCATGGTCGTGCCCGAGCTGCCGAAGACGCGGTCCGGCAAGATCATGCGGCGGCTGCTGCGCGACGTCGCGGAGAACCGTCAGCTCGGTGATGTCACCACGCTGGCCGATCCGACGGTAATGAACCTGATCGGCGAGGGCCTGGCCAAGGGCGGCCCCTCTGAAGACTGATCCCGTTCGATCACGTTCGGCAGACGGCGCGACGTAGCTACAGGTCCGCAGACCTGTAGCTACGTCGCGATCCCTGGTGGGCGGCCCAGCCGCCGATTGCGGAGTGAACGTATCCAGCTGTCGTTTGAAGAATAAGCAGGACCGCAGCAGCGATCGCCGCCATGACGAGCCACGGAAACCAGTCGAACGGTGCGTCCGGCTCCGCCGCGGTACGCACCTCGGCGTCCCAGAAATCGACGGCAATTGAGATAGCCCAGGGGGAGTAGGTGTTGGTGGCTCCACCGTTGACGGTCGGCGTACCGCCGATGATGGGCTCATAATCCCCCCACCATTCCGTCGCCACGGAATTAGATTGATGGGCTGCGTCCTCAACCGGGAACTCGCTGTAAAGGTCCTGGGTCCCGCACCAGGACGCCGCGCTCGCCCCAGCCGACCAACAGCGGCTCCGACCACCTATCGTGGCTGGACAACCCGGCAGACTCGCCCGTCTCGACATCGAACACGCCAATGGCGCCGGACCCGGTGGTACGAAGGTAGGTAACGGCAACCTTCGTCCCGTCGGGTAAGAAGACGCCGCTGCGCACCTCATACTGGACCGACTCACGAGCGAGAGCACTGCGATCGCCCGTCCGTCCACCTCTCCGATGACCCAATGTTCGTTGTCTTCGTCCCAACGCCGCTCATGCTGCCCGTCCGGACTGAACGCGATCGGAGCGGCGTACCTGCGTGGTTTCCACTCGCCAGTGGTGAGATCTAGGAGGCCGTCCCGGCCCTGGCTGCCGTACATGCCCCAACGGCCCCCCGCGAGTTTTGTACCGTCGGGCGTCCACAACAAATGGACAGCCGCAGATGGCACTTCCAGCGTGACGAATTCGGCAAGGTGAACATCACCCGTGAGCAGCCAGGCGGCCGCTTCAGAGCCGGCAGCCGGGCCCTAACGAAGCAGCGGAACGTCTCCTCTGCTTCGTCCATGCCACGCCCTTCGCCGGTTGTGACACCTCAGACCTATACACGCAGGCAGGGCCGAAGATCTAGGGCATGGCCCCAGCCCGATTACGTATCGTCTTGAAGGTCTGAGAAACCCCCGGCGTCCTCTTCCGGGAGCTGCTCCGTGGGCTCGGGCGTCGGCGACTCGGTAGGGCTCGGACTGGTCGTGTCCGGCTCGGCCGGGATTTCGGGAGCGGGAAGTTCCTCGGCCGGCGGCACTGTCACGTCACGATCGTCGCCATCCAGTGGATCTGTCGGAACCGGGGACGGCCGATCCGGCTCCGGCGTCGGCACCGGCTGCCCGGGTTCGTCCACTTCCTCGGAATCCGGGCCGGGATCGGTGGAACCAACGTTGCCACCGAGTTCACTGAGAGTAGTCCGCCCGCCGCCAGACAAGCTGGATCCCGAGACCGACTCGATGCCTGTGATCACCAGCAGCGCCAGCACGAAGGACGCAAGCGCACCGGCCAACACGAGTGATATGCGAGCCCGCGTCCAGCGCCTCGGCGCAGAATCGGCGGCTGGGTCGCCGTCACGCCCAGCAGCATCATCATGCCCGGCTACGGGCAGCATCGCCGTGGACTCGCCATTGGTTCGGTCAGCATCCGCGGGCAGGCCGGGGACGGCAACCGTGGGCTCGTCATCGGCCGCCGGCCCGGCAGTGCGCGTGTGCTCAGCCGGCTCGAACGGCTCCGACACATCCGCCTTTCCCGCAACCCGCGGCAACGCAACCGTCTCGGTCGCCTGCGGCAACTCAGCGGTTTCGGCGGCTGGGTTGTTGCCTGGCAACTCGATCGTCCGGGCTCTGGACCTGGCCGTCATCTGCCGCGTCCGCTCGAGTGACCGGAGGTAGACATCGGTGCCGAGGGTGGTGAAGAGGCTGATGACCCCCACGCCGATGACGGTTCCGTAGACCCCGAGGCGGGAAGCCAGGAAGGCGCCGGTAACGGCGGCCAACGAGGAAGCGAATACGTGGGCAGGGCGAAGTCGGGGACTCTGTTGTTCGTCAGCCATGAACTCTTGTCGGTCGGGTGCGGGCCAGCCGTGGCAACAACGTAAGAGGAGACCGAAGTCGTTCCGACAATTGCCAAACTGTGAGCACACTCACGCGCCGGCGATCGCGGTGGCACGGAACCGGAGCGGCGGGTGCCCATGGACCGGATGGGTGGGCAGGTCCACTCCAGCCCGCAGGTACCCTACTGACCCAACCGAAGATGGGAGGACGCATGCCAGGCGCCGCCGGTCTCGTCGTGGTCTTGGCCGCGTTCTGGCTCGCGCTCTCCGGCCATTACACACCGCTGCTCATCGCGTTCGGAGCGGCATCGGTCGTCCTTGTCATATGGATCTCCAACCGGATGGAGATCGTCGATGAGGAGCAACCCATCCGCATCACGTTGAGTCTGCCGAGGTACACCGGCTGGCTCATGGTCCAGATTCTGATAGCGGCGTGGCGCGTCGCCCGGCTGGTGTGGTCACCCCGGCCCGCCCTGCGACCTCTCGTAGGTAACGTGCCCGCCGAAGACCTGTCCCACCTCGCCCAGGCGATCTATGCCAACTCCATTACCCTGACGCCGGGCACGCTGGCAATGACGGTCGACGACGACAGCGTCGAAGTCCACAGCCTGCAACCGGCCGGCCTGGACGATCTGCGACGGGGCGCGATGCTCGGCCGGGTGCGCAGGCTGGAGTCACCCTGATGCTCGTCGCAGCGATGGTGGCCATCCTGATCACGATGGTGCTGGCACTCGCACGCGCTGTGGTCGGCCGACGCCTGTACGACCGCATCCTGGCCATCAACATGTTCGGCACCAAGACCGTGCTGTTCATCGCGATCATCGGTTTCCTCACCGGCCGGCCCGACTTCTTGGACGTGGCGCTGGTCTATGCCCTGATCAACTTCGTAAGCACTGTCGCGGTGCTGCGGCTGAGCCACTATCGCGAGGCGATGTGACCGTCCTGGACGTAGCGAGCGGCGTGCTGCTGCTCGCCGGCAGCGTCTTCGCCGTGACGGGTGGCGTCGGTCTGTTGCGCTTTCCCGACTTCTACACCCGGACCCATGCAGTGGGTCTGATGGACTCGGTGGGCGCGACGCTCATCCTCACCGGACTGGTATTGCAAGCACCCGACTTGGCCAGTGCCGTCCGGCTGGTCCTGATAGTGATCTTCCTCCTCATCACCAGCCCCACCGCTACCCACGCACTCGCCCACGCAGCACGCAACGACGGAGTACGGGTGTGGGCAGAGCCGGAGGACAAGCAGCGATGATCGCCTTTGAACTGGCCGAGGCGGTCCTGCTGGGCATCCTCCTGGTGACGGCGGTGGCCATCACCCGAGCGCGCAGTCTGTTCGTCGCCGCGATGTTGGGCGGGCTGTTCAGCCTCGTCACGGCCAGCCTGTTCGTGTTGCTCGATGCCGTCGACGTCGCTTTCACCGAGGCGGCTGTGGGCGCGGGAATCAGCACGGTGCTGTTCATCACGGCACTGGCGCTGACCAACTCACGTGAGGCCACGACGCCGCGCCGGCGGGTGGTTCCGGCGGGACTGGTGGCGGTTCTTGCGACAGCCGGGCTGATCTACGCAAGCCTCGACTTGCCCCGCGTGGGTGATCCCGAAAGCCCGGTCCAAACACATCCGATCACCGAGACGTACCTGAAGGAGTCGCAAGACGACCTGCATATCCCCAACACCGTGACCGGAGTGCTGGCGAGTTACCGCGGCTACGACACGCTAGGCGAAGTCGTGGTGATCTTCACCGCCGGCGTCGGGGTCCTGCTGTTGATGCTTGGGCCGCGGAGGCCGGCGGACGAAGCGAGGGACCAGGCCTACTTGCAGGCCGAGTACCGGGTCCTGCGCGTCGTCAGCAAGACGCTGATGCCGTTCATCCTGCTCTTCGCGCTGTACGTACTTCTGCACGGCGAATTCGGACCCGGAGGCGGCTTCCAGGCGGGGGTGATCTTCGGCGCTGGCTTCATCCTGTACACGCTGATGTTCGGGCTGGGAGCGGTCCAGCGGGTGCTGCCGATGCGGACGCTCGTGATACTCGGGCCGATCGGAGTGCTGCTCTTCGCCGGAGTCGGCTTGTCCACCATGGCGCTCGGTGGTGGCTTCCTTGATTACAACGAACTCAATCCTGGCAATCCATCGAGTGGTCAGGTCACCGGGATCCTGCTGATCGAAATCGGGGTCGGCCTAACCGTCGCAGCAGTCATGGTGGCGATGTTCTACGCCCTGGTCCGCCGGGGGGTGCGGCGTTGATCGCGACGCACTACACCTACTGGATCATCTTCGCGCTGATGATGATCGGCCTCTACGCGGTTATGAGCCACGGCAACCTGGTGAAGAAACTGATCGGCCTGAACGTGTTCCAGGTGGCCGTCTTCATGTTCTTCATCAGCCTGGGTCGGGTCGACGAGGGCAGCCCGCCGATCATCACCGAGGGGATCGAGGTCTACTCCCACCCGTTGCCACACGTGCTGATCCTGACCGCGATCGTGGTCGGCGTCGCCACGACGTCGGTAGGCGTCGCACTTGCGATAAGGATCTTCGAAGCGTACGGGACGGTCGAAGAGGACGATGCGCTGGCGCGCGACGTGGCCGAGGAGGCTGCCGAGTGATCGACCAGCTACCTGCACTGCAGGTCGTCGTGCCGCTGGTGTGCGCTGCCGTCTGTGTGTTGCTGCGTTCGGCATTCGCCGCCTGGCTGCTGTTCACCGTGGCCGCCGTGGCCTCCTTGGTGACCGCCGTAGTCTTGACCGTCCTGGTCAGGGACGGCGAGACGATCGGCTATGACATGGGCGGGTGGCCGGCCCCTGTCGGCATCGAGTTGGTGGTGGACCAGGCCAATGCCGTCGTGCTGCTTCTGCTGGGCGTCATAGCGGTGATCGTGGCCAGCTACGGCCGGCGCAGCATCGAAGCAGAAATCCGGCCACGCCGGGTCCGCATGTTCTACGCCGCTCTCTGCATGCTTCTCACCGGCCTGATGGGTATCGCGGTCACTGGCGATGCATTCAACCTGTTCGTCTTCCTGGAGATCTCTTCGCTTTCGTCCTACGCGCTCATCGCGTTGGGGCGGCGCCGCAGGGCTTTACTGGCCGCGTTCCAATACCTCGTGATCGGCACGGTGGGCGGGACGTTCCTGCTCATCGGCGTCGGCTTGGCCTTCGCTGTCACCGGGACGCTGAACATGACCGATCTGGCTGATCGGCTGCCGGCCCTGGAGGGCAACCGGGCGGTTACCGGCTCCGTGGTGTTCATCTTCGTCGGCCTAGCGATCAAGATGGCAGTGTTCCCGCTGCATGCGTGGCTTCCCGGCGCGTACTCCGAAGCACCGTCGGTGGTGAGCGTGGTCCTCGCGGCGGTAGGTACCAAGGTGGCGATCTACGCGTTCGCGCGGTTCGCCTTCACCGTCTTCGGGATCGATGTGGTGTTCACCGACCTGCCGATCGGGCAGGCCATCCTCGTCGTCGGTAGCCTCGCGATGTTAGCCGGGGCCGCCGTCGCCTGCTTCCAGCAGGATTTCAAGCGCCTGCTCGCGTGGTCGAGCATCGGTCAGGTCGGCATGATCGTCACCGGTATCGGGTTGGCGACCGCGGGCGGAGTCTCTGCCGCATACCTGCACATCATCAACCACGCGATCATCAAGGGTGCTCTTTTCGCCGCAGCCGGCATCCTGCTGCTGAACCTGGGGTCGACATCGCTCGATTCGATGGCCGGCCTCGGGCGGCGGATGCCGTTAACGTTCGGTGCCGTCGTCATCGGGGGGCTGGGCCTGATCGGCGTACCACCCACCGCGGGTTTCGCCAGCAAGTGGGCCCTGGCCGCAGCGCTCGTCGAGGACGATCAGTGGCTGATCCTCGCCATCTTGCTCGCCAGCTCGCTGCTGGCGATGGTGTACGTCGGCCGCGTCATCGAGGTTGCCTGGTTCCGTTCGCCCGCGGGTGTCGATGCAGCGCCCTCGCCAGCGGCCGAGCACGCGGCCGCCGCGGCGAACCCGGGGACTGTCCGCGTGCGCGAGGGGACTCCGCTGCTGATGGCGGCGCCGGTGGCGCTGCTGGCTGTGGCATCGGTGTACTTCGGCATTGATGCGAGCCTGCCGTCCGGGCTGGCCGACGGCGCCGCCCGGGTGCTGACCGGCGGGGGACTGCCGTGAACCCC
Organism: Jiangellaceae bacterium; assembly: GCA_036374175.1. GTDB lineage: Bacteria > Actinomycetota > Actinomycetes > Jiangellales > Jiangellaceae > JASLBX01. Next base: position 24,837 of record DASUUH010000105.1, read on the forward strand.
ACTCTCGCGTTACCTCTCGCCGTTCTCCTCCCGCTCGCCGGCGTGGCCGGCGTCGTGTTGTGCCGTCGCCGTCCCAACACCCGTGACGCGATTTCGGTAGTGGCCGGAGTTGCCCTGGCGGCGGTGCTCATCAGCCTGTGGCCGGTCGCGCTGTACGGCACTCAAATCGAGCTGTGGACGTGGCTGCCGGGCATTACGCTCACCCTGGAGTTAGAACCGCTCGGTCTGCTCTTCGCCACGGTGGCAGGTGTGTTGTGGCCGGTGACCACCGTGTACTCGATCGGCTACATGCGGGCAAACCGAGAACGCAACCAGACCCGGTTCTACGCCTTCTTCGCCCTCGCCATCGCCGCTGCGCAACTCATCGCGATGTCCGGTGACCTGGTCACCATGTTCATCGGGTACGAGATGCTCACGCTGGCCACCTGGCCGCTGGTCGCGCACCAGGGCACTGCGGACGCTCGGCGGGGAGCCCGTACCTACTTGATCATTCTGCTCACGACGTCGATCGGGTTGTTGCTGCCGGCGATCGTGTGGACCGGTGTACTGGCCGGCACGACTCAGTTCGCCACCGGCGGCGTACTGGTCGGCCAGGCAGGGCCGGTTGTGCTCACCCTGCTGTACGCGATGTACCTGTTCGGGATCGGCAAGGTCGCACTGATGCCCTTCCACCGGTGGCTGCCGGCCGCAATGGTGGCCCCCACCCCGGTCTCCGCACTGCTGCATGCGGTGGCCGTGGTGAAGGCGGGTGGCTTTGCGGTGGTCAAGGTGACGATCTACGTATTCGGGTTGGACAACCTGGCCGACAGCGGTGGGGCCGACCCGATGGTGTGGGTCGCTGCGATCACGCTGCTGGTCGCCGGTGCCATCGCCGTGACGCAGGACGACCTCAAGGCCCGCCTGGCGTACTCGACAATCAGCCAACTCGCCTACATCGCGCTGGGAGCTGCGCTGGTCGATCCCGACGCGGTGCTGGAAGGGGCGTTGCACATCGCCACCCACGCCGTCGGTAAGATCACGCTCTTCTTCTGCGCGGGGGCGATCTATGTCGCCACCGGCCTAACCAGGGTCAGCCAACTCGACGGGCTGGGCCCGCGGATGCCGTTCACGTTCGCAGCCTTCACCATCGCGTCGTTGTCGATCATCGGCCTGCCACCACTGGCCGGGACCTGGGACAAGCTCCTGCTGATGGAGGGCGCGGTCAACGGCGGCTGGACAGTTCTGGCCGGCGTGCTACTCGTCGGCACCTTGCTCAGCATCGCGTATTTGTTACCCGTGTCGATTCGCGCCTTCCTGCTGCCCGAACGCGCGGCCGTGGGGGCGGCGCGTGATGATCCGTCCGGCGTACCGCTGCCGCGAACACCTATCCAGGAAGCGCCGGCCAGTGTCGTGGTACCGCTGTGCCTCACCGCGCTGGCCTGCATCGCCATGTTCTTCCTCGAGGACGGGCTGATCGAGCCGCTGGCCAGAGTCCTGGAGGGTCGATGACTGACAACTCGCGCCGGTGGTCCGCCGGAGACCGCCTGAGCTACCTGGTGTACGCGGTGTGTGGCCTACTGCAGGTGGTCGAGTTGGTCTACCACCGGCATGCGTACTTCGCCCTGGAGCGCACGTTCGGCTTCTACGCAGTCATGGGATTCGGTGCCTATCTCACCGTCGTATTCACCGCCAAAGGGCTGCGCCGCCTGGTGCGGCGGTCCGAGGACTATTACGACCGGCCGGCCGGGGCGCCGCCAGAGTGGGAGCCGGCGGATGGCTGACTGGCTGGCGAGCCCGGCGTTACTACTGATCGCCGGTTCACTGCTGGTGCCGCTGCTGCGGCCGGTGCCGCGCCGGATCTACATGCTGGCACTCCCGGTGGCCAGCCTGGCGTTGCTGGTGTGGCTGCCGGACGGGGAGTCCGGCCGGGTCGAGATCTTTGACCTCGACCTGGTGACACTGCGCGTCGACAAGTTGTCGTTCGTATTTGCGCTCGTCTTTCTGATCGCCGCGATGCTGGCTGTCATCTACTCATGGCACGTCCGCGACAACCTGCAGCATGTGGCGGCGCTGATCTACGCCGGCGGCGGAATCGGGGCGACACTGGCCGGAGATCTTGTGACGCTACTGCTCTACTGGGAGCTGACGGCGATCTCGTCGGCCTTCCTGATCTGGGCCAGGCGCACCGAACGCGCGTTCCGCGTCGGGCTGCGCTACCTGCTGATCCAGGTCAGCTCCGGAGTGCTGCTGTTGGCCGGGATCGCCGTGCACTACTTGACCACGGGAAACCTCAGCTTCGATGCGATGACCCTGGCCGAGCCAGGTGCCGCGCTGATCCTGGTCGCGTTCGGAATCAAGTGCGCCTTCCCTCTGCTCCACAACTGGCTACAGGATTCCTATCCGGAGGCCACCGTCACCGGCACCGTCGTGTTGTCGATCTACACCACCAAACTCGCCGTCTACACCCTGGCGCGCGGATTCCCCGGCACCGAGCAGCTGGTCTGGATCGGCGTGGCGATGACGCTGTTCCCCGTGATCTACGCCGTGATCGAGAACGACCTACGGCGGGTCCTGAGCTACAGCCTGAATAACCAGCTCGGGTTCATGGTGGTCGGTATCGGCATTGGCACCGAACTGGCCGTCAACGGGGCCGTGGCGCACGCCTTCGCGCACATCATTTACAAGGCGCTGCTGTTCATGGCGATGGGCGCGGTGCTCTTCCGGGTGGGCACCATCAAAGCCTCGGAGCTGGGGGGCCTCTACCGGACCATGCCGTGGACGACCGGCTTCTGCATCGTGGGCTCGGCGTCGATCTCGGCGTTCCCGCTGCTGTCCGGATTCGTCACCAAGTCGATGATCCTGTCCGCGGCACTGGAGGACGGACGGTGGGTGGTCTACGTGCTGCTGCTCGTAGCCTCCGCGGCGGTCGTCGACCACTCTGGCATCAAGGTGCCGTTCTTCGCCTTCTTCAGCCACGACTCCGGTAAGCGGCCCAAGGAGGCGCCCGCGAACATGCTGGCAGCGATGGGGCTGGCAGCCGCGCTGTGCCTGGCTATCGGGCTGTACCCACAACCGCTCTACGACCTGCTGCCGAACGCGGTCACGTACTCTGCCTTCACCGGCAGCCACCTGCTCACCCAATTGCAGCTGCTGCTGTTCGCCGTAGCCGGCTTCGTCTTCCTGTACCGGCGCGGCTGGTACCCCGTCGAAATCCGGGCGATCAACCTGGATTCGGACTGGAGCTACCGGTGGCTGTTGCCCCGAATGTGGGGGCGCGGTACGCAGTTGGCTACCCGGGCGCGTCTACACGCCGTTCCGCTGCGCGAGCAGGTTCAGGGCGGGCTGGCCGTCGCGCTTCGGCCGCTCCGGCAACGCGGCTGGCTGGGGGCGGCCTGGTCGACCGGCGCGATGGTGTGGTGGGTGGCGCTGCTGCTCGGTTTGTACCTCGTACTCGCCTTGCGTTAAGCACCGGCAGCCGTTGAGAGGTAAGTAGCCTGGAACGCAAGGCCAGGCGGCTTTGCCATGCGGCATCGGCAGGCGCATTGGCAGGCGGCATTGGCAGGCGCATTGACGGGTGAGAGCTAGGGAGCGTTCGTTGGCCGTACGTCGAGGAGTATTCGGACGACTGTCGTGGCCCGAGGCCAAATTCATCACCCGCGAGCTGCACAACGAAACAACCGGTGGTCTATTGCTGCTGCTGGCGGCAACGGCCGCGCTGCTGTGGGCGAACGTGCACCGCGATTCGTACGACCGCGTTTCCGGGATCACGTTCGGCCCCGCCGCGCTAAACCTCGATCTGAGCTTGGCGACCTGGGCCGCCGACGGGCTACTTGCCATCTTCTTTCTCGTCGTAGGGCTCGAGCTCAAACGCGAGTTGGTGGTCGGAGAACTCAGCCGGCCTGCTGATGCGTTGCTGCCGATCATCGCAGCGGTGTGTGGAATGGTCTTCCCGGCCGCCGTATACCTGGTGATCAACGCCGGAGCCGGCGGCGACTTCGGGGGGTGGGCCGTCCCGACGGCAACGGACATTGCCTTCGCTTTGGCTGTGCTCGCCGTCATCGGTTCACGGTTGCCGACCGCCTTGCGGGCATTCCTGCTGACCCTTGCCGTGGTGGACGACCTGCTGGCCATCAGCATCATCGCCATCTTCTTCACCTCCGACCTGGATTTCCGCGCGCTCGGCGGTGCATTGGTGCTGCTCGGGGTCTACGCCTGGCTCCAGCGCCGGCGGGTTGCGGCCTGGTGGATCTACGTACCGCTGTTCGTCGTCGCCTGGGGACTGACGCACGAAAGTGGAGTACACGCAACCGTCGTCGGCGTGGCCTTCGGCCTGCTCACCAGGGTCCGCCACGATCCCGGTGAAGTAGAAGGGCCGGCCGAGCGGCTCGAACACCGCCTGCGGCCGTACTCAGCAGGGTTCTGCGTTCCTGCGTACGCGCTGTTCGCAGCCGGCGTCACCGTCTCAGGCGAATCCCTACGCGCGGTGTTCACCGAGCCGATCCCGCTTGGAGTCGTCCTGGGCCTGCTGCTGGGCAAGGGCCTGGGCATCTTCGGCGGCACGTACCTCACCGCGCGCTTCAGCCATGCCCGATTGAGTCCGGAACTGAGCTGGACCGATGTGCTCGGGGTTGCGGTACTGGCCGGTATCGGCTTCACCGTGTCCTTGTTGATCGGAGAGCTGGCATTCCAAGGAGACGATGTGACGACCGAGCTGGTCAAGGCCGGCGTGCTCATTGGGTCGCTGCTCTCCGCCATCGTCGCCGCCACGATCCTGGCCGTACGCAATGCCGCGTACCGGCGCATCTACGCCGAGGAAGTGGTGGACTCGGATCACGATGGCGTGCCTGACGTCTACGAGCGCCATGAATCCGATCGACCGGCCGACTGATCTTGCCCGGAGGCGGCCGACGACGGCTAGAGTCAGGGCGTATTGAAGGAGGCGATAGGACGTGACGACTCAGGACGGTGGCCGGCAGGCCGATGCATCCGCCATGTCGACCGGACAGCTGATCGCCTCGATCAAGGACGACCTAAGCACGCTGGTCCGCGACGAGGTGGAGCTGGCCAAGGCCGAAATTCGCGAGAGCGCCACCCGCGCCGGCGTTGGTAGTGCGCTCGGACTGGTTGCCGCCTACGTCGCCATGCTGGCAAGCGTCGTGCTCGTCATCGCGGCCGGCTTCGGGCTGACCGGGCTCGGCCTGCACCCTGGATGGGCATTCCTCATCATCGGCGGCGCGCTGCTGCTCTTGACGGCGCTACTGCTGCTTATCGCACGCGGCCGGTTCTCCGGAATGCGGGGGCCCAAGCGGGCCAAACGGGCCGCTGACCGGATTCGCGCCGCGCTACGCCCAGGCCAACGGACGTGAGCACCAACGGCGCGCTGATCGAGACTGTCGACGTCATCGGGCCATGGGAACATCGGCGGATTGCCGCCAACGGCGCCCGATTCCACGTCGCAACGCTTGGCGATGGCCCGCTGTTGTTGCTGATCCACGGATTCCCCGAGTTCTGGTGGGCCTGGCGGCATCAGATCGAACCGCTGGCCAAGTCGGGCTGGCGAGTCGCGGCTATGGACCTGCGCGGGTACGGCAGCAGTGACAAGACACCACGCGGGTATGACCCGACGAACTTCACTGCCGACGTCACCGGCGTCATCCGATCCCTCGGTGCTCGCGACGCCGTTCTCGTCGGCCATGACTGGGGCGGCTACGTGGCGTGGGCGACCGCCGTGATCCGTCCGGCACAGGTCCGCGCCCTCGGCGTGCTGTCCATGCCACACCCACTTGTACTCAACCGGCACCTGCTGCGGGGCCGGCACGCCCGCCACCTGTTGGGCGTCCAGCTGCCGGTCGTGCCCGAGCGCCAGCTCGTGGCCGGCGGCAGCGCACACGTGGAGAAGCTCCTGCGCCGTTGGTCCGGCCCGGATTCAGGGTTTCCGGACGCCGAGGCTGCTGCCCGCTACCGCGACGCCATGAGCCTGTGGCCGTCACCGCACTGCGCTTTGGAGTACCAGCGGTGGGTCATTCGGTCGCTGCTTCGGGTGGACGGCCGCCGGTTCGCGCATCGGATGGCCGCGCCAGTGCAGGTACCAGTGCTGCAGATCCACGGCGGGGCCGATCGAGTGATTCCCGCCGGCCTCGCCGCACGCTCACGCCGCTACGTCGCCGCCCCTTATCGATGGGTGCGGCTGGACGGAGTAGGCCACTTCCCCCACGAGGAGGTGCCCGACCGTATGACCGCTGAGCTCGTCGACTGGCTCGCCTCGCAACCCACCCCCCGCTGAGTTAGGTGCAGCGGCCAGTGTCCACAGATGAGTCGGCAGACTCCGCCCGCTCGATTGCGTCGCTGATCTCGGCGAGCGACAGGGCGTAGCCGGTGTCCGGGTCGGTTAGCGACGCGGCGAAGATCATGCCGTAGACCGCCCCTTCATCTGAGATGAGAGGACCGCCGGAATTGCCGGGCTGAACCCGCCCGCGCAGGGAGACCACTTCGCGGGTGACCGGCTGTTCCCCGTAGATGTCTCGGCCCATCAGTGCATGCTCACCGCGGACCCGGACCGGCTCGACCGACAGCGGGCCGTTGTTGGGATAACCCACGACTGCCGCGTCATCACCGGAACGGACGCTGTCGTCCAACTCGAGCACGGCGCGGTCCAGGTCTGGCACCGCGAGCACAGCCACGTCGGTGTCAGGGTCGAAGAGGACGACTTCGGCGGTCAAGGGATCACCATCGGGGATTCCCACGCGCGGCGACGTGACGCCGGCAACAACGTGAGCATTGGTCATGACCCGCTCGGTTCCGATGACGAACGCCGTGCCTTCAATGACCCGATTGCAGTCCGGTGCCCGACCGACCACCTTGACCACGCTCTGTGCCGCCTCGCGAATCTCCGGATCGCGGCCCAACGCACCGGATGGCGGGTCGACCTGGAGGATCGGCTCAGGCACCCACGGCGCCACGACCTCTGGGAACCGACCGGATGCGACAACCGACTGAAAGGCTTGCCGGAGCCGGTCGGGTGAAACCGGCACCAGATCGTCGACGGCACGCAGGATGCGTGACTCACGCACAGCCGCCGACGCGTGCGGTATCGCTGAGGTCGAAATGGCCAGCCCCACCGCCCACGTGGCCAGTAGCAGGCCCACTACTCCCAGCAAAGCGCCGCCGAGTGCATCGACGTTGCGAGCCGGATCTGACGTGACCTGCGATCGCATCCAGCTACCGAGCCAGGCCAGCAGGCCCTGCCCGATCGATGCCACGGCCAGGACCAGCAGGACCGCGAGCACCGCGACGCCAAGGCCAGGGCTCAGCCCACCCAGCACCACCGGCGCCAGCAACAACCCGCCGACTGCGCCGCCGACGAATCCGACGAACGAGAGCAGGCCAACGAGAAAGCCGCGACTCCATCCCGTGTACGCCACCACGATGAGCAGCAGGATGATCAGCCAGTCCACCAGGTTCATCAGAGTTGGACCCCCGAGGGCAACGGTTCCACCCGGCTACTGTCCCAGGGCTTGGCCAAACCGGCGGCATCCAGCAAGGCCGCCAGGATGCCGGCGGTGAAGCCCCACACGGTGAGCCCGTTGACTGCGAACGCCGGCCCGATGTAGCCACTCGGGTGCTGGATCCGCAGCCGGTTGGCCGGGTCGACCAGGTCGGCCAGTGGGACTCGGTGCACTGACGCGACCTCCTCTGGGTCCATGACACCTACTGGCGACGGCTCGCGCCACCAGCCGAGTACGGGAGTGACAACGTACCCGCTTGGCGGCAGCCACAATGGCGGCATCACTGCCAGCACGTCGACGCCGGCGGTGTCGAGGCCGGTTTCCTCTGCGGCCTCACGGAGTGCCGCTCCGACCGGCCCCTCGTCATCCGGGTCGATGGCCCCGCCCGGAAACGCCGGCTGGCCAGCGTGACTCCGCAGCGTGTGGGCCCGCTCAATGAGCAGCACGTCCGGGCCGGTCGGGTCGGCCTCACCGAACAGCATCAGGACCGCCGATTCGCGGCCGTCGACGCCGTCCGGGCGGGTGTGCCGGGACAACGCACCTGCTCCGGCCTGGCGTGCGGCGCCCACGAGCGGCTGCAGCCAGTCAGGTGGTGTCACGGACCCTCCTTGACGAGTTTGGCCGCAACTTTCGGGTCGGTTGGGCCTTCGCCGTACGAGGGGCACCACCGAGCAAGCGCACACGCGCCACATGCCGGTCGTCGGGAATGGCATCGCCGCCGCCCGTGCCAGATCAGCCTGTGCGAGAGGATCGTCCACTCCTTCTTCGGAATCAAGGCACCGACCTCAGCCTCGAGCTTGTCTGGATCGGTCTGGTTCGTCCAGCCGAAGCGCCTGGCCAGCCGCCCGAAATGGGTGTCCACGGTGATCCCCGGCACTCCGAAGGCATTGCCGAGCACGACATTGGCCGTCTTGCGGCCGACACCGGGCAGCGACACGAGATCCGCCATTCGGCCAGGCACCTCGCCACCGAACCGCTCGTCGATGGCTTTGGCCAAGCCGATGATGGACTTGGTCTTCGCCCGGAAGAACCCAAGCGACAGGATGATCTGCTCGACGTCTTCGGGGTCGGCGGCGGCCAGATCGGACGGGGTGGGGTATTTGGCGAACAGGATCGGCGTGGTGGCATTGACGCGCACATCGGTCGTCTGTGCCGAAAGCACTGTTGCGACGAGCAGTTCGTAGGGTGAGGTGAAGTCCAGCTCACAGTGCGCGTCTGGGTACATCTCGGCCAGCTCACGGTTCATCCGCCGGGCGCGGCGCACCAGGGCCAGTCGGGACTCCGTCGGATTCTGCGGCACCTGCTAAGCCTACGGTTTAGCGCGTGGGCGAAGCCCTTCGTCCCAGTACCCTGACCCGGCGGCGTGTGATCTGCGACACTAGGCTGGCACCAGATCCCTTGGAGGAGGCCTGGCGGTGAACGACGTGCTGAGGAGCGCGCTGCTGTTCCGCGAGCTCGACGACGAAGCTGCCTCGGCGCTGCGCGCGTCCATGGTCGAGGTGAAACTCGCCCGTGGCGAGGTGCTCTTTCGAGAGGGTGACGACGGCGACCGGATCTACGTGGTGGTCAGTGGCAAGGTCAAGCTCGGCCGCACCGCCCCGGACGGTCGGGAGAACCTCCTCGCCGTGCTCGGGCCGGGCCAGATGTTCGGTGAACTGTCGCTGTTCGATCCCGGCCCGCGGTCGGCGACCGCCAGCGCGGTGAGCGAGACGACCCTGCTCGGCTTGGGCCACGAAGACCTCCTGCCCTGGCTGACGGGCCGGCCCGAGGTGGCCCGGAACCTGCTGGCCCAGTTCGCCCAGCGCCTGCGTCGGTCCAACGACACGCTGGCCGATCTGGTGTTCGCCGATGTGCCCGGCCGGGTGGCCAAACAGTTGCTCGACCTGTCCGAGCGGTTCGGCGTCCCGTCCGCGGAGGGCGTGCGGGTGATGCACGAGCTGACTCAGGAAGAGCTGGCCCAGCTCGTCGGGGCGTCCCGCGAGACCGTCAACAAGGCGCTGGCCGACTTTGTCAGCCGCAACTGGATAAAGCTGGAATCGCGCTCGGTTGTCCTGCTCGACATCGAGCGCCTGCGCCGTCGCGCCCGCTAACCACCCCCCTGCCGTTCGATCACGTTCGGCAGACGGCGCGACGTACCTACATGCATGCAGCCATGTAGGTACGTCGCCAAGACTGGTGGGCGGCCCACTCGGAGGCCGCGGCGATCCGAATCGCTACTGAACCGGCCGCAGGCCCAGGGCGTCGCGGACGAGCTCGACGGCCGTGGCCGGCGCCGGTAGCTCGCCGGAACTCACGGTCAGCCCGTCGACAATGATGGCGGCATAGGCGGGCCCGCGGAGCACTGCCTTGATCGCATCGCCCCACCCCATGCCCCGGCGACGGACGTCTTTGGCTATCGCCGGGGCCAGGTAGAGGTGATTGCGGGGATCGACGATCTCGAGATCGACGTCGGACGGCAGGTTCTCGCGCAGCGCCAGGTAGACCCGGGCGAGTGGGTCCCAATCGTCCCGCTCACCGAACCCCTGGTGCGCCTCGTGGTGGGTGGGATTGATGCAGAGGCCTTTGGTGGACCCGCCGCCGCAGCAGCCTGCACCGACACCGTCGGACATGTCCCACGGCCGGATGAGCAGGACCCGGTGAGCGGGTCCACCAGATTCGGTCACTGCTGGCCGTCTCCTCGGTCTAGGTCGGCCGCCGTGTCGCCACTCTCGGTGACGCCGGCACGGCGCTCACTAACCAGAGTACGCATCCGAAGGACCGCTTCGACAATCAACCAGAGTGCGAGAACCAGAATGATGACGTCGAGCGGGACGAGGATCCAGCGCTCTTCTGCATCCCAGAACTGGCCGAGCTGGATAATCAGCGCCCACACGGTCATGACCAGCAGGAACGCCATCGGCGCGAGTATGGCTGCGGGGTTGCGCCCTTTCCTGGTGACCCAGACTGCCACGACGGCAAGTGCCAGTCCGGCGGTCAGCTGGTTCGTTGTGCCGAACAATCGCCACAGAGTGCCGAAGGCGAAGCCCTGGTCGGTGCTGCCCGGCATGAGAGCAAGGAACAGCGGCAGCGCGATGGCGATCAGGCCGGCGAGCGTGAGATTCCGGGCCACTGTCTTCCAACCGATGATGGTGGCGATCTCCTGCACGATGTAGCGCTGCAGGCGGACACCGGTGTCCATCGTGGTCGCCGCGAACGAGATGACCACGACCGCAGCGAATGTGGCCGCCAGACCAAGCTCGACGCCCAGATTGTTCGCGAACGCCGCAATACCGTTCACGAAATTCCCGACGGCGCCGCCCGACGCGGTAGCGAAGTCCGGGTAGAGCTCCTCCCAGTCGACCCGAGTGGCAGCGACGCCGGCGCTGACGGCAAGGACCGAAGCCAACGCGAGGCTGCCCTCGCCGACCGCTCCCATATAGCCGACATATCGCGCATCGGTTTCCTTGGCCAGCTGTTTGGATGTCGTGCCCGAGGAGACGAGTGAGTGGAACCCCGATATCGCGCCGCAGGCGATCGTGATGAACAAGAACGGGAAGATGTTCGGCGAACCCTCCGGGAGGTTGTCGCGGAGAGCGGGCGCCACGATGCGGTCCAATCCGACCAGCACACCGATGAAGGTGATCGCGAGCGCGATGAACAGCTGGTGGGAATTGATGTAGTCCCGGGGCTGCAATAACAACCACACCGGCAGCCGGGACGCGATGAACGTGTAGATGAACATGATGATGATCCACACATCGCGTGGCGCCATGCCCAGCGAGTCGGCCAAGCCGGTGATCTCGATCGGGTAGTTGTTGCCGACCCAGATCAAGATGTACAGCCCGATCACGCCGACGATCGACGGCACCAGCGCGGGGCTGCGCGTCCGGTAGATGTACTGGCCGATCGCGATGGCCAGCGGAATCTCCAGGAAGATCGGGATGACCGCACCGGGCCGAGCCACGAACAGGTTGCCGATGACGACCGCGAACACCGCGTTGACCAGCGTCAACAGGAAGAAGATGATCAACAGGAACAGGACCCGAGACCGCCTGCTGATGACTTCGCTGGCGAGCGTGCCGATGTTCCGCGCCTTGTGCCGCACCGACACCACGAGGGAACCGAAGTCGTGCACACCGGCCGCGAAGATGGTGCCGATCGTGATCCACAACAGCGCCGGCAACCACCCCCAGAACACGGCGATCGCTGGGCCGACGATCGGTGCCGCGCCCGCAACCGAGGTGAAATGGTGGCCGAAAACGACGTGTTTGTTGGTCGGTACGTAGTCGACCCCGTCGGCGAACTCGTGCGCCGGCGTCACGAACGCGGGATCAAGCGCGTACACCTTGGTGGCCAGGTACTTCGAGTAGTAGATGTACCCGAGCGCATAAAGGAACATAACGACAACGGCGACAATAATTGCTGGCAAGGCTGCCTCCTTGCAGTCGCGGGCCTAGCCGCGGCTCCCCCGGGGTCGCGACACCGTAGGATCTTGTTGGCACTATGACGCACCTCACACCGCCGGGTCAATACTCCGACATACATTCGAAACCTTCCCAACATTCGGAGGTTCTGCTGGACGTCAGCCTTCGCCAGCCGGTCAGGGCGGCCACCGTTGCCGAACTGACCTGGATCGGCGCAACGGGACTGCCGGACTCCCTTCCGGTAGTGCCGCTGCTCTGGGGCGACCAACCCGTTGTGGCGTATCCGTACGCCTACGCAGACCTGGCTCGCGAAGTGGCCTCCGCCGCCGCTGTCGCACTCACGCTCTCGGAGCCGCGGATGACCGGTGGCGGATGGCGCGCGCTGACTGCGACCGGACGCGCGCGCCTGATCGAAGATCCGCAGGGCGAAGCATTTCGCGCCCACTTGCTACGCGAGGAAATCCGCAAGCACCCGCCGTCGCGAACGCTTGCCGATTCGCTCCTGCTTCAACGAGAAAACTGGTGGTTCCTGCCGCGGCTGATCGTCGTCCTGGAGTTGGGCCCGCCGATGCTCATCGAGCCGCGCGACGATCCGAACTGTCAGGTCTTGTCCGTCTGGGACGGTGACCTGCTGCACGTCGACACGGTGCGGGTCAGCGACGCGGGAACGGACCGGCTCAAAATCACCAGCCTGGCCGGACGCCCTGCCTTGGACGGTCCCGCTGCGTTGCTCGGCCACGACTTCTCGGTGCCCGACCTGGAACGCTGGACGCCATGGGTCACGCGGGGCACGGTTACCGGCGACATGCTGACGGTCACCGAGTGGCCCGAGCGCACCACCCTGGAGCCCAACCTGACCCTTCGGCAGCGGTACCGCCGTCAGCGCGATCTCGAGAAGGCCTGCCGCGCGAACATCCCCTAACCAGCCTGAAGGTAGTCAAGCTGTGCCCGAACGCTTGCCTCGGCGGCCGGCCAGAGGGCGCGATCGACGTCGGCGTAGACGATCTCGACAACCTGCAGTGGCGTCTTGGCGCCGGCGGCCAGCGCGGCCCGCACCTGATCGAGCCGCTCCGCGCGGTGGGCTAGGTACTCGGCCGCTGCCGCACCGGCGTCGGGGCGTAGTGGTCCGTGGCCCGGTAGCACCAGAACCCCGTCCAGCAGTCTGAGTCGCCGTAGCGAATCGAGGTACGGTCCGAGCCGGCCGTCCGGGTACGCCACCACCGCCGTTCCCCTGCCCAGAATGGTGTCGCCGCTCAGCACGGCCCGGGTTGAGCCGTCCGCAACCTCGAAACAGACCGAGTCGGATGTGTGACCCGGCGTGTGCACGACGCGCAGCTCCAGGTCGGGAACGTCGACGAGGGCACCGTCCGTGCGAAGCGGATCCGCGTCGATGCAGAGCTTGGGGTCGCGCGCCAACGTCGGGGCGCCGGTCATCTCGTGGAAGCGCCCGGACGATTCGGCATGGTCGGGGTGCCCGTGAGTGAGGAGGACGGCCGCCACCGGCCCCAACGTCGCCACGGACTCCAGGTGTGGGTCCAGCAACGGGCCGGGATCGACGACCACGTTGCCGGCCGTGGTCGACAGAACGTACGTATTGGTCCCGTCGAGTGTCATCAGGCTGGGATTGTCGGCGCGTACGAGCGTGCACCAAGACGGCAACGTCGTCATGGGCCAACCATTACACGCCGTCGTGCATCCAGCTATTGCAGCGGGGAGAGGACGCCTTGCGCCTGAGCCCCACGTTCTGCATCGATCTCTCCCTGGGAGATCCACTTATCCAGCTCATCGGCGAGTTTGCGGGCTTCTTGCATGCGCTGACCTGGCGGATCGGTGTCCAGCAGCTTCCGTAGGTCCGACGACAGGCTGTCGGACTTGTCACCCCAGGCGTCGCGATCCTTGTTCACCTCGGCGAAGAGCTCACTTACACCGGTCAATTCGGCCGCCGAGGGCCGGCTCTGCTGTTCCAAGACGTCGATCGCGGTGTGCCCGACTGCTGCATCAAGCTCGTTTTCGGCCGTCCACTTGCCGACCTCCTCGATCAGCTTTCGAGCTTCCTTGTCATCGGGATTGGCGGCCAACTCGTTCAGCTTGTTCAGCAGGTCGTCGGTCTTGTCGCCGCCTTGATCGACCGCTGCCACCGTATCGATCAGGCCATCGAGGTCCGCCGGTTCGCCGTCCGTCCCGTCCGGCCCTTCCTCGGCCGGTGGCTCGGTCTCCTGCGCCGGCTCGGTGACCGTGTCACCATCGGCCGGCGGGTTCGCCGTGCCCTCGGGCTCGTCGCCACTGGTAAGCACGTAAGCCGCAGCGATCCCGAGAACGGCCACCGCGAGCAGGCCGATCGCTACCGGCAGCCACCGACTGCGACCTGGCTGCTGCGCCGGGAGCCTTTGTGTCACGCCGCTCAGCACTGTTGTAGCCGGTTCGGCGGGTTCGATGGCCGGCGCGCCGAGCAGCGCACTGCGCATCTCGTCGGCTGAGCCGAACCGCTGCGCCGGTTCCTTGGCCATGGCCCGCTCCGCGACGGCGGCGATCGCGGCCGGTACGTCTGGTACCAGCTCACGGAGCGGGCGGACGGCCTCTTGCTGGTGCGCCACCGCAAGTGCGACCGGGGTATCGGCAACGAAAGGCGGGCGCCCGCTCAGGCACTCGTACATCACCGCGCCGAGCGAGTAAATGTCGCTTGCGGGTGTCGCCCGCTGTCCGGCGACCCGTTCCGGCGCCAAGTACCGCGGCGTACCGAGCACGTCGTCGCCGGTGGTCAAGTGCGTGGCGGCAGCGGCGACCACGGTGGCGATGCCGAAGTCGACGAGTTTCACCCCGCCGCCGGACGGCAACAGGATGTTGGACGGCTTGACGTCCCGGTGCACCAGACCACGGTCGTGAGCGGCCTGCAGCCCGGCGAGGACGCCCGCGATCACGGGTACCGTCTCGTCGACCGGCAGGCCGCCGCCTGTGCGGATCCGGTCCGCAAGGCTCTGGCCCTCTATGAGCTCCATCACGATGAACGGCCGGTCGCCGTCCTCTCCTACGTCGAAGATGGCGACGGTGTTGGGGTGCTGCAGGCTGGCCGCGACGCGCGCCTCCTGGATGAAGCGTTCGCGGCTTACCTGGTCGCTGAGCTGGGTCAGATGAATGATCTTCACGGCCACTCGGCGGCGGAGCACATGGTCAAAGGCGGCATGCACCTCTGCCATGCCGCCGGCAGCCAGCGGCTCGGTGAGCTCGTATCGTCCGGCCAGCAGTGTCATCGTCGATCGTCACCTGGATACCCGGGATCCTCGGGCAGTAGCACCCGGACCTCATCCCCGTCGTCTATCCATCCAGGCATGACCGTCTCGATCGTACGCCGGCCAGCCGCGTCGAGAACTGCCGCAACGGACCGGTATGAGACCAGCTGATCGAGGACGGCCCGGGTGGGCGGCAGCATGGCCGCATCACCTCTCTCCGCTGCAGCGATGGCGTCAGACGGCCGCATCCACGCCGCGTGGTCCGCTTCACCGGACACGTCGCGCGCTTGCTGGCCCGCCGGAAGTGCCGCGGCGAAAAACCACGTGTCGTACCGGCGCTCTTCGAACCGCGGCGTGATCCAATGCGCCCACGGGGCCAGCAGGTCGCTCCGGATGGCCAGGCCGCGACGCTCGAATAGCTCCGACAAAGCCAGCCGACGGTCGACGAGCGCCTGACGGTCGGACTCCCACTCCGGTCCGGTGGGTTGGACGTTCGGCTCGGCGAGCAGGACGCCGGCCTCCTCGAACGTCTCCCGCACCGCGGCACAGACAAAACCGCGCGCGGCCCCTGGATCGGTGCCGAGCCGAGCGGCCCACACGTCCGGGTTAGGGCCGTACCACGCAATGGCGTCGTCAGAGACATCGCGTGGGTCCACCCGGCCACCCGGAAAGGCCTGCATGCCCGCGGCGAAAGCCATGCTGGTCCGGCGCCGCAGCAGGTACGTCTCGACACCGGAGCCGGCGTCGCGCAGCAGGATCACGGTGGCAGCCGGGCGCGGCTCGACAGGCAGCGACCCGCCGGCGTTGAAGGACCGCGCCCGGTCCGCGAGCGCGGACGGCAGCCACCTGGGTCCGGGCAAGCCGCTCAGCCGACCTCGACGATCATCTCGACCTCGACAGGCACGTCCAACGGCAGTGCAGCCACCCCGACGGCACTGCGCGCGTGCTGGCCGGCGTCTCCGAAGGCGGCGCCGATCAGCTCGCTGGCGCCGTTGATGACCTGCGGCTGGCCGGTGAAGTCCGGCGTCGAGGCGACGAAGCCGACCACCTTGACGACCCGCTTGACCGCGGATAGCTCTCCGACCTCGGCCTTGACCGCGGCTATGGCGTTGAGTGCACACTGGCGGGCGCAGGCCACCGCATCTTCCAGCGTGACTTCGGCTCCTACCTTGCCGGTGTTCATCAGCCTGTCGCCACGCCTGGGTATCTGGCCGGAGACGTAGATGTAAGGACCAGTCCGCACCGTCGGGACGTACGCCGCCACGGGGGCAACCACCTCGGGTACGGTCTCGCCCAGCTCGGCAAGCCGTTCTTCGGGTGTCATTCGGACTTCTCCCGCTTGAAGTAGGCGACGACGTTCTCCGGATTGGCCGGGCTCGGGACGATCTGGACGAGCTCCCAGCCGTCCTCACCCCAGTTGTCGAGAATTTGCTTGGTCGCGTGCACCAGCACCGGTGCGGTCGCGTACTCCCACTTAGCCATGCGGGCGAGCCTACTGGGCGGCGGCCGGCGGTGAGGTGGCCGATTGGCTCCATTGCAGGAGGGCCGCCCACCAGTCTTAGCGACGTAGCTACATGCCCGCATGCCTGTAGGTATGTCGGGCCGCCTGCCGAACGTGATCAACCGGCAGCAGTCCAGTCGACGCCGCGGCCGTCGTGTTCGTCGAAGATCAGCCAGGTTCGGGTGCCGCGGACACCATCGATCTCCTGAATGCGCTCCAGCACGATGTGCCGCAGCGAGGCGTTGTCCGGAGCTCGCACCAGGGCCAGCACGTCGAAGTCGCCACCAACGAGGGCGAAGTGCTGGATGTACGGCAACTCACCCAGTGCCGCCGCGACCTCACGCCAGGTGTTCTGCTGGATGGTCAGCAGCACGTACGCACTGGTGCCGAGGCCCGCCCGCTCGGGATCTACCTCGGCGGCAAACCCGGTGATGACACCGTCGGCGACCAGGCGATTCACACGCGCGTAGGCGTTAGCGCGGGATACGTGAGCGCGCTCGGCTAACGCTCGGATCGACAGCCGCCCGTCCTTCGTCAGCTCGGCCAGCAGGCGGCGGTCGACCTCGTCAAGATCACGGGCCGATCGTCCGGTCCGCCACGCGTGGCGAGGCTCCTCCCAAGACGTCTGGTCGCTCATTCGCTTCTCCAGGAGCCATCTGTCGCTGATTCGCCAGCAATGTTGAGATGACTATCTCATGAGGCGCACGATGGGGAATCAAACCGGGGGCCCACACATACCGACTCAGGGGTGAGGCTTCGATGACCACCCGCGCCGCCGGTACGGCAGCAAAACGCCGTGCCGCGTCCACGCCTGCCGCCATCGGAACCGCCGAGGGTGCCGCTGCGCTGCTGCCCGCCGGCACGTCCATTCAGTTCCTTGATGACGACGGCAAGCCCACCGCAAAGTCCCGCCGCGGTACGTACGAGGAACCGGATACCGACCTGCTCGTCGAGGCCTACCGGCGGATGGTGATCGGTCGCCGGTTCGACGCCCAAGCGACGACGCTCACCAAACAGGGCCGGCTCGCCGTGTATCCGTCCAGCCACGGGCAGGAGGCCTGCCAGATCGGCGGCGTCCTGGCCTTACGGCCAACGGACTGGCTCTTTCCGACCTATCGCGACTCAATGGCGCTGATCACCCGCGACATCGATCCGGTGGAGGCGCTGACGCTGCTGCGCGGCGACTGGCACTGCGGTTACGACCCGAAGGTGCACCGCACCGCACCGCAGTGCACGCCACTCGCGACGCATATTCCGCACGCGGTCGGCCTCGCATACGCAGCCAAGCGGCGCGGTGAGGACACCGTCGCCATGGTCTTCGTCGGCGACGGCGGCACCAGCGAAGGTGACTTCCACGAAGGCCTCAACTTCGCCGCGGTGTACCAGGCGCCGGTTGTCTTCTTGATCCAGAACAACCGGTTCGCGATATCGGTTCCGCTCTCCAAGCAGACCGCCGCGCCCGCGCTGGCTTACAAGGGCGTCGGGTACGGCATCCGCAGCGAGCAGGTCGACGGCAACGACCCGGTCGCGGTGCTGTCGGTGCTCCAACATGCGGTGGAGAGCGCCAGGGCCGGCGAAGGTCCGTTCCTCGTCGAGGCGCACACCTACCGGATCGAAGCGCACACCAACGCCGACGATGCCACTCGGTACCGCGACGCCAGCGAGGTCGCCGCCTGGGAACGCCGCGACCCGATCGCCCGGCTCGAGGCGTACCTGCTCTCCACCGGTGCGGTGACCGACGAGGACGTCGGCGGGGCACGCAAGCAGGCCGAGGTCTTCGCAGGCCAGGTCCGCGACGGACTGAACGCCGACCCCCAGGTCAACCCGCTTGAGCTGTTCGACCACGTGTTCAGCGAGCGGACGCCGCAGTTACGTGAGCAGCGCCGGTGGCTCGCAGAGGAGCTGGAGGAGGAGGCCTGATGCCCAGCATGACCATGGCGCAGGCGCTCAATGCAGCTTTGCGCGATGCCATGACCGCCGACGAGTCGGTCGTGATGTTCGGCGAGGACGTCGGAACGCTCGGCGGCGTCTTCCGCGTCACTGATGGGCTGGCCCGCGACTTCGGCGAAGACCGCTGCTTCGACACGCCGCTGGCCGAAAGCGGCATCGTGGGATTCGCCCTTGGCATGGCGACGAACGGATTCAAGCCCGTGGTCGAGATGCAGTTCGACGCCTTCGCCTACCCGGCATTCGAGCAGCTCGTCTCGCATGTGGCCAAGATGCGCAACCGCACGCGGGGTGCGTTGACCGTCCCCATGGTCATCCGGGTGCCGTATGCCGGCGGTATCGGTGGGGTCGAGCACCACAGCGACTCGTCCGAGGCGTACTACGCCCACACGCCAGGACTGAAGGTCGTCACTCCGGCCACCGTCGAGGACGCGTACTCCCTGCTCCGCGAGGCCATCGCCGATCCGGACCCGGTCGTATTTATGGAGCCGAAGAAGCTGTACTGGTCGAAGGCCGAGGTGTCGCTTCCGGTGCAGACCGAGCCGTTCGGCCGCGCGGTAGCCCGGCGTCAAGGCACTGACGCGACGCTGGTGGCCTACGGTCCGACGGTGCCCGTGGCGCTCGAGGCAGCGACCGCGGCGCAAGACGAAGGCTGGGACCTGGAGGTCGTCGATCTGCGCACGATCGTCCCGTTCGACGACGACACCGTGGCCGAATCGGTGCGCAAGACCGGCCGCTGCGTTGTGGTATCCGAGTCGGCGGGCTTCGCCGGTGTTGGAGCCGAGATAACCGCGCGGGTGCAAGAACGCTGCTTCCATTCCCTGGCGGCGCCGGTTCTGCGGGTCACCGGATGGGACATCCCCTACCCGCCGCCGATAGTCGAGAAGCACCACCTGCCCGGCGTCGACCGGGTGCTCGACACCGTCGCTCGCCTGCAATGGGACGACGAACCCGACCACCGGTTCCTCGCGGCGGTGTCGGCATGACCTCTGACAACGACCCGGTGATCATCGGCAGTTCGCGGGCTATGCAGCCGGAAAGTGCCGATGATCAGCAGGTGTTTCGGTTGCCGGATCTCGGCGAGGGGTTGACCGAGGCCGAGATTCTCAGCTGGCGGGTGACCGAAGGTGAGACGGTCGGCGTGGACGACATCGTCGTGGAGGTCGAGACGGCCAAGGCGGCGGTCGAGGTCCCTTGCCCGTACGCAGGAACGGTCGCATCCCTGCACGGCGCGCCAGGAGACATGATCGCCGTGGGCGAGCCGCTGCTGACCATCGTGCCGCTGGATGATCCAGCCGCTCGGGCCGCTGAGGTCGTCCGGACCGAAGAACGAGCCGGTTCCGGTGCGGTCCTGGTGGGCTACGGCACCGGGTCCAGCAGCCGGTCGGCCGGCCGGGCTGCCCGCCGCGCACGCCGTGGAGTGGCGCCGGCCGGCGCCAACGGGTCAGCTCACGCCACGGCGTCGCCGAAGGCTCCTTCTCCGCCGCGCAGTTCCGGTTCGCCCGAGCTTCCAGCCGCCACGGCTGCACCTCGGGTGATATCGCCGGTGGTGCGCCGGCTTGCCCGGGACCGCGGCCTCAACCTCGCCGAGTTGAGCGGATCCGGACCAGCAGGTGTGATCTTGCGACGCGACGTCGAGGCCGCCTTGAGCGCACCCCCTGCAACGCAGGTCCCAGATGCCCGCGCCACCGGCGAGTTGGCGGAGCAGCGTGTACCGCTTCGCGGCGTGCGCCGGATGATCGCCGACAAGATGTCGACCAGCCGCCGGGAAATCCCAGAGGTGACGGTGTGGGTCGATGTCGACGCCACCGGTCTGATCGAAGCTCGGGAGGCGTTGCGCGCGTCTCACCCCAACGTCGGCCTGATGGCGCTACTGGCCCGCTTCGTCGTGGCCGGATTGACGCGTTATCCGGAACTCAACGCGTCGGTCGACGGCGACGAGATCGTCCAGCACGGCCATGTCAACCTCGGCTTCGCTGCCCAAACCGACCGGGGTCTGGTGGTACCTGTCGTCAAGAACGCACATCACAAGACGACCGTGCAACTGGGCGAGGAGATTTCCCGGCTGACCAACGCAGCGCGCGACGGCAAGGTGGAGCCGGGTGAACTCACCGGCGGCACTGTCACGTTGAACAACTACGGCGTGTTCGGCGTCGACGGCTCGACCCCGATCATCAACCATCCGGAGGCGGCCCTGATCGGGGTAGGCCGAATCGTCGACAAACCATGGGTCGTCGATGGCCAGCTCGCGGTCAGAAAGGTCACCCAGCTTTCGCTGACGTTCGACCACCGGGTATGCGACGGAGGTACGGCGGGCGGTTACCTGCGGTATATCGCAGACTGCGTCGAACGACCACTCGGCCTGCTTGCCGACCTGTAGGTCCAGTCCCACAAGGGCCGGGATGGGATCCAGCGGGGCTGCTCTGCTGCTCATTCTCGGGCCTCCATTCTTGCGACCCGCGTGCAGACCGTCGCCTACGCTGCCAAGGTGGGCCTGAACGGACGGCACTGGGAAGGCGTGCGGCTGCACGTAGTCACGGGCAAAGGCGGCACCGGCAAAACGACGGTTGCGGCAGCACTCGCCCTCGCCCTCGCTGCGGGAGGGCAAAAGGTGGCTCTCGTTGAGGTCGAAGAGCGGCAAGGGTTGGCGCAACTGTTCGACGTCCCGCCGTTGCCGTATGCCGAGCGGAAGCTAGCCGTCGCACCCCGAGGGGGCGATGTCTACGGCCTCGCGGTCGACGCCCACGAGGCGATGCACGAGTACCTGGAGATGTACTACCACCTCGGCCGCGCCGGGCGCGCACTCGATCGGATGGGGGTCGTCGACTTCGCCACTACCGTCGCGCCAGGGCTGCGCGACGTGCTTCTGACCGGCAAGACGTACGAGGTCACACGCAGGCGCACGGCCAGCGGCAGTCCGGTCTACGACGCGGTAGTGCTCGATGCTCCTCCGACGGGACGGATTACCCGCTTCCTCAACGTGACGGCCGCCGTGACCTCCCTGGCCCGCGTCGGCCCGGTGAACAAACATGCCCGAGTGACCATGGATCTGATCCGCAGCCCGGAAACAGCGGTTCACGTCGTCACGCTGCTCGAGGAGATGCCGGTGCAGGAGACCCTCGACGCGATCGATGAACTGCGCGATACCGAAATCCCGGTTGGGGCGGTCATTGTCAACCAGGTTCGCGAGCACTACCTCGACAGCCGCGAACTCGTCGCCGCACGGCGTGGACAGCTGGATCTGGACGCCGTTCGGGACGGTCTGTCCGCAGCTGGACTCGACGCGACGGAGGCCGCGGTCGAGCAACTCGTCGCGGACGCCGCCGACCACGCCGAGCGCGTCGCGCTGGAGGCCGACCAACGCGCCCTCATTGAGAAGGCCGGACGGCCGGTCTACGAGCTGCCGCGCGTCGCGGCGGGTATAGACCTCACGGCCCTGTACGAGCTTGCCGAAGCGCTCGCCGACCAGGGGGCTTCATGAAGGCTCCACCACGCCTCGAAATCGATCGGCTGCTCGGCGACGCACGAGTCCGGATCATCGTGACGTGTGGGTCCGGTGGGGTCGGCAAGACGACGACCGCAGCCGCGTTGGCTGTCCGGGCTGCCGAGCAGGGCCGTCAAACCGTCGTGCTCACCATCGACCCGGCGCGCCGGCTAGCTCATTCCATGGGCTTGATCGAACTCGACAACGTCCCGCGGAAGGTTCACAGCATCGATCAGTCGGCGGGCGGCCGCCTCGACGCGATGATGCTCGACATGAAGCGGACGTTCGACGAGGTCGTGGAGTCGCACACGACGCCGGAGCGAGCCCGCCAGATCCTGGCCAACCCGTTCTACCAGGCGCTCTCCTCCTCATTCGCCGGTACGCAGGAGTACATGGCGATGGAGAAGCTGGGTCAGCTGCGGCAACGTGACGAGTGGGATCTCATCGTCGTTGATACGCCACCGTCGCGGTCGGCGCTGGACTTCCTGGACGCTCCGGAGCGGCTCGGATCGTTTCTGGACGGGCGACTCATCCGGCTGCTCACCGCTCCCGCCCGAGCGGGGGGACGGGCGTACATTCGTGTCTTCTCAATGGGCATGGCCATGCTGACATCCGCATTTACCAAGATCCTCGGCGGTGAGCTGCTGCGCGACGTCCAGACCTTCGTCTCGGCGCTCGACACGATGTTCGGCGGCTTTCGCGAACGGGCGGACGACACGTACGCCCTGCTGAAGCGCCCAGAGACGGCGTTCGTCGTGGTCGCGATCCCGCAGCCGGACGCCCTCCGCGAGGCGTCCTACTTCGTCGAACGCCTGGAGGCGGACGGCATGCCGCTGTCCGGATTGCTCCTCAACCGGGTGCATACCGACAACCCCGGGGGAATCAGTGAGGACGAGGCGCGAGCTGCCATCGAGCGGCTGGCCGGCCAGCCCGACCACCAGCTAACAGCGGCCCTGCTGAGGATTCACGCTGAGCGGCTGACCCTGGCCAACCAGGACCGCCGCCTGGCCGAGCGCTTCACTGCCGCCCACCCGCTTGTTCCGGTCACCCAGGTGCCGGCCCTCGCCGGCGATGTTCACGACCTGTCTGGCTTGCGCGAGATGGGCGACCTTTTTTCCCGTTGATCGTCGGCCTGGCCGTCACCCAGCACGGGCAAGATCGTAGTCGCGGCGGGCGGACTCCAGCAGCGACCGCCAGGATGCCACCAGCGGGCGTCGGCGAAGCAACGCTCTTCGCTCCCGCTCGGTCATACCTCCCCAGATCCCAAACTCGATGTGATTGTCGAGCGCGTCTGCAAGGCATTCGGTTCGCACCGGGCAGCCCATGCAGACCGCCTTGGCGCGGTTCTGGGCGGCGCCCTGGACGAAGAGCTCATCAGGCTCTGCGCCCCTGCACGCGGCCTCACTTGGCCAATCGATAACCCACGTCATTCGGTTGTCCCCCGTCTAGCTGGATCTTGCGGAGTCACGTGACTCAGCGTTCACCGTGAGAAAACGGTATGAGAAACGCCAGGTCAGTCAATAGGGCCGATCGAACCAAATAAGATCAACCAATCGATGGATAGACGGCTCAGCACTCGCGGGCATATACTGTGCCGCGGCTTGATCACTACTATCGGTGTGAGCCACCGTCGGTGCTTGTGCGCCCGGGACGGAAACAGGATCTAGGCTGTGCGCATGGGAGTGTTCAGCCCCGCGGCGGTGATCGTCGCGATTCGCCGGCTGTTGTCGATCGTTGGCATCAGCGCTCTTGGCGGTGTGCTGGTGGCTGGGCTGGCCCTGCCCCTCGCCGCTGGCCTCGGCCTGACCGCACGCACCGGCGTCGAGGCGTTCAACGGCATGACCGAAGACCTCGAGATCACACCGCTGGCGGTCCGCTCCCGCATGGTTGATAACGAAGGCCGCACGCTGGCGATCTTCTACGAAGAAAACCGTATCTACACCAAGCTCGACAAAGTCGCGCCGGTGATGATCGACGCGACGCTCGCCATCGAAGACCATCGATTCTTCGAGCATGGTCCACTGGACCTGCAGGGCACGACACGGGCACTCCTCAGCAATCTCGAAGCCGGCGAGACGGTCGGCGGCGGCTCAACGTTGACCCAGCAGTACGTCAAGCTCGTGCTCTTGGATCAGGCCAAAACCCCGGAAGAACGCGCGGCCGTCCTGGCCGACACCGGGCCTGA
Organism: Jiangellaceae bacterium; assembly: GCA_036374175.1. Lineage (GTDB taxonomy): Bacteria > Actinomycetota > Actinomycetes > Jiangellales > Jiangellaceae > JASLBX01. Next base: position 49,068 of record DASUUH010000105.1, read on the forward strand.
GGGATACATGCGTAAGCTTCGCGAGTTGCGGATGGCGGTAAACATCGAGCGCGAGTACACCAAGGAAGAGATCCTCGAGCGGTACCTGAACATCGCCAACTTCGGCGGCCCGTCCGGGCGCGCCAACTACGGGGTGGAGGCGGCCGCTCGCTACTACTTCTCCACAAAAGCGTCTGACCTGACGTTGACGCAGGCCGCCACACTGGCCGGGCTCGTCCAGCGCCCTTCGGCGTACGAACCGACCAGCAATCCGGAGGCCGCGATCGGCCGCCGCAACACCGTGCTTACTCGGATGGCCGAAGTAGGGATGATCAGCGAGCACGAGGCGGCGGAAGCCCGCAAAGCCGATCTCGGACTTGAGATCACCGAGACGCCGAGTGGCTGTGTATCGTCCTGGGCCCCGTGGTTCTGCGACTACGCGGTCGCCGAACTCATGGAGATGGAGGAACTCGGCGAGACCCGTGAACAGCGGGAGCAACTCCTCATGCGTGGGGGCTTGACGATAAAGACGACGCTCGACCGCGATATCCAGCGTGCTGCCGACAAGGAGATGTCCAAGCAGATCGCACCGAAAGACAGCGCCATCGGCACCTTGGCCTCCGTCGAACCAAGTACCGGTTACATCAAGGCCTTGGCCAATTCGCGCAAGTACGGCCCTGAAGGCAAGGGCTACTCCATGATCAATTACGCCGTGGACAAGAAGTACGGCAACTCCAACGGCATTCAGGCCGGGTCCGCCTTCAAGCCGTACGTGCTGGCGGCGGCGATCAAGCAGGGCAAATCTCTGAACCTGCGGATAAACGCACCCCAGCAGATCAACATGGCCGGCAAGAAGTTCAAGATCTGCTGGAATGACAACACGATCTACACGGCGGACCGCGACTACCGGCCACAGAACTCCACGCGGGGCGGCAACATCACCATGCGCCAAGCGACCGAGTGGTCGACCAACACGTACTACGTGCAATTGCTGCAGCAGACGGGCATCTGTGAACCGGCCAAGATCGCTCAGAAAGCCGGCGTCTGGAAACAGGTCCCGAAGACCCGCGAGCCCCAGCCGCTCGATCAGGTGGCGTCCTTCACGCTCGGCTCCAACACCGTGTCACCGCTCGGGATGGCCGGCGGCTACGGCATGTTCGCCAACCGTGGCAAGTACTGCGCATCGCACGCCATCGTAGAAGTCGTCCGGAGCGGCAAGACCATCATCGAACGCGAGCCCGACTGCACGCGGGTGCTCGACAAAGGCGTCGCCGACGGCGTCAATGACGTACTTCGGGGCGTGATCGAGACGCCAGGCGCGACCGGAAACCGGATGCGGCTCGACGACGACCGGATTGCGGCCGGCAAGACCGGCACGACAAATAAGTCGGTTGCCGTCTGGTTCGTCGGCTATACGCCGCAGCTTTCGACGGCCGTCGCAGTGGCTGATCTCGAGGGTAAGCAGACGACTCTCGACGGACGGACGTACAACGGCACGCACATCCCGGTCGCGTGTGGTGGCTGCATCCCCGGCCCGATCTGGCGTGCATTCATGGACAAAGCGCTTGACGGTGAGCCGAAGGAGAAGTTCAAGAAGCCCAACCCCAAGATCGTGCGCGGGGTCGACGAGCGAGTACCGGACGTGCGGGGCGTCAGCGCCGACTCGGCCCGTGCCGAGCTCAAGGACGCGGGATTCGATTCGCACATCGCCGGCGAGGTTGCTTCGGCGCTTTCCGCCGGATTGGTCGTATCGACAGACCCCGGTGGCGGCACCCTGTACGCCTCAGGCAGCAGTATCGGCCTGTACATCAGTACCGGCGTGCCACCCGCCGACGATGACGACGACCGCGACGACGGAGATCGTGGCAACGAAGGCCGTAGCGAAGGCAACGGTCCTCCGGACGAGACGTAGCGGGCTCGGACTCCTCACCTGATCGCTCTGCGCTCGGCCGACATCGGCGGCTGGTACTCGCCGACCAATGTACGGTGCCACCACGCGCCGGTCTCGCGACGCTCCTGCCTCGTAGAGAAGCGATAGCGATAGAGGACAGCCCGCACGTACGCCGGCGGCTCGTCCGGGAACGGGTTGCGCCGGAGCAGCTTGAGCGTCGCCCGGTCGTTCTGGAGCAGCTTGGCCAACAGACGTTCGAACCAGGGCTCGGCGTAACCGCGTGAGAGCGCCGCGAACCACATCAGCCAATCCAGGCGCAAGTGGTACGGCGCGACCTGCGGCGGGCGCCGCCCAACGTTCGTTGGCTTGCCCTTGAATTCGTACTCGCGCCACTCGGTGGCCGCGCCGAGCGACCGGCTGTTCGTCCCCTCGATGACCACCTCGTACCGGGTGAGCGTGATGCTGCCGAATGCGCCGTAGGTGTTGACCAGGTGCAGCGGCGTGAAGCTGTAGTTCATCCGCTGCTGGGGCGACATCAGGTTACGGACCGGCCAGTAGCTGAGGACGACGATCAGCAATCCAACGGCGATTACGATCGCCCGGAACCACGCCGGCTGCGGCTCAAGTTCGGCCGGGCGCTCGATCGGCAGCACCGCGCCGAGCAGGCCGTCACCCAGCGCGGGGAGGGCGATAACGATCGTCAACGTGTTGAGCCAGGAGAAGTTGCCGCTGAGCACCAGCCAGGCCTGCGTGATAATGATCAAGAGTGCGGCCACCCCCGCCACTGGCTGTGGTGTGAACAGCAGGAATGGGACGGCCAGCTGAGTGAGGTGGTTCGCCGCCACCTCCACCCTGTGCAGTGGCTGGGGCAACCGGTGGAAGTACCAGCTCAGCGGGTTGGGCATGGGCTGGGTCTCGTGGTGGTAGTACAGGCACGTCAGGTCGCGCCAGCAGCGGTCGCCACGCATCTTGATGAGTCCGGCACCGAACTCCAGCCGGAACAGCACCCACCGGAATGCGAACAGGATGAGCAGCGGCGGCGCGATGGTTGATGGTCCGAGGAAGATGGCCAGGAAGCCCACCTCGCACAGCAGCGACTCCCAGCCGAAGGCGTACCACAGCTGCCCGACATTGAGGATCGACACGTAGAAGATCCACAACAGCGTCCACACCGCCATGTGCGCGGGCAGCGGCAGACCGTCGGCCAACCCGACCAGCAGTGCCGCCGACACCGCGACTCCCACCCACGCAAGCGCGGCGAAGAACCGGTCGCTGTAATAGACGTGGAACAGGCTCGGCGAGCGGCGGAACGGCGTGCGCGCGAGGTAGGCCGGGATAGGCAACAAGCCGCGTGAACCAAGTAGCGCACGGAACTGGTTCGCGGCATTCAGAAACGCGACCAGGTACACCGCGGCCAGCGCCCGCTGGAACACCAACCGGCTCAGCCAGTAACCGTCAGCGGCGAGCCAGTCCACCGGCCTGCTCCTGCCCCATGCCGTCGGAGGCTAACGCGATTTGCTGCCCTCGGGTGCGGGAACGACCTACAGCTGAGCGGACCTGGCGATCATCTCGGTCAACTTGCGCCGAACGGCGGGCTCGGTCCGTGCAACCACGCGCCGCTCGTCGACGGTCTGCCGCATCGACCTCGCCACGCTGTCGACCACCCGGGCGACGTTGCGGGCTGGCACTGCTCCGGCATACTGCCGCACCAGCGACTGAGTGAGCTCGCGGAGTTCGTCGGCCTGCCGATCTCTCATGGCAAGCCCCATCCCCACCGGCGAGGTTCGGGGCAGGTGAGTGCCTCCATCGTGGACCTCCTGAAGTGACGGCAAGCCATACCAACATTCCCCGTGGCCACGCCATGGTCCTAGGGCTTAAGCGCACACCCGGGAGAGTCGAAAGTCCCGGCTGCAGCCGTCACGGCACCACCTTCAGTACCTCACCTTTAGATTCCGGGCGGTCACGACGATCGAACCAGTGGCGTAGTCCTCACCCCCGCGTACTCCGCAGTGGATTCAGCCGGCGTCAGTGCCGCCGTCGGTACGACTGCGCCGCAGTGACCCGTTCGAGGGCCATTCGTTCAGCGGCCACCAGCCGGTCACGTCGTCCATGTCGATCCCCTATGACAGCCGTCGGATTAGTTCTGCGATTCGGCTGCTGCGAGTCGCAGCGTGCTTGGCACTGCGGATCCACCACAAGTACTGCTTCTTGGCCGAGTCGATCAACGATTCGTACCCCGCCTTCACCCTGGGATCAGAATCGAGGGCGGCTTGCAGGTCATCGGGGACGATAAGGGCGTCTACTTCATCCAGTTGCGACCAGGATCCGTCCGCTTTCGCGGTCTCGATTGCTGCTTGCCCGGCGTCAGTCATGAGCCCGCCCTGCATTAATCGCTCGATACGCTGCTTGTTGAGGGCCGACCACAATCCGCCCGGCCGTCGAGGCGAGAACCACTGCATCATGCGACCGTCATCCACGCGGCGGGCCTGACTGTCGATCCACCCGAAGCACAGCGCTTCTTCCACCAGGTCGTCATACACCGGGCCCTCGAGCCCGCTGCCCTTCTTGCGGTAGACGACCCACAGACCCGCTTGCCTGCCGTCGTTCGCCGTAAGCCATCGGCGCCAGTGTGCACGGGTGGGAGGGGTTAGGACGTCGTTGCCGTCGGGTGATTGCGGGTCCGCTAGATCGACGGTCCGCTTCGGCTCGCCCGTCGGCGCAACACCAGTGTTCGCCTCGCGAGGGTGACCCTTCCAACGACTCCGGCCATCTGCTTTCCTCTCCGAGGCGTCGGATACCTTCACGCTTGTCCCCCAACAACGGCGCTTCCAGGGGCGAAGGTCCCCTCGATCCGATGGGGCGTTCGTGGTGAACCGTCTGCGGGCGGTCACGCCTTGCGAGCTCACGGGGTGCCACCTGGTACGGCGGGACCAAGGGCCCTTGTCGGTGCAGAGCAAGAGATTTAGCGTCGGGTCTGGAGGTCTTCATGGCGCGGGCTTCGGTTGTTACGACCGCGACTGGCAGATGTGTCCTAATGCCAGCCGATTCTGGACGTTGCGCGCAGCCAGGCAGTGCACCTGCTCGCCATATCGGCCCTGGCACTACCGGCTTTCGCGCCCGCTTCGAACTCGCCCCACGTGCCGACCTCTCTTAGCGCTGCTCACATCGGAGCAGCACCGGTTGTAGGAAGGAGGACGGTATGACCGCCACCGAAGCAGAACGTGCGCTCGATGCGTCGGTCCGGGTGGAGCTCTATCGCGTGATGGTGCTCAGCCGTACGTTCGAGGATGCGATCCTGCGGGAGTACCACGCGGACAAGAAGCCGGTGTTCGATATTGGGGCCGGCCTGGTGCCCGGTGAGATGCACCTGTCGAGCGGACAGGAACCGGTTGCCGCCGGCGTCTGTGCTCACCTGACAACTGACGATGCGCTGACCGCGACACACCGTCCGCACCATCTCGCCATCGCACATGGCGCTGACCTGCGCAAGCTGGCGGCGGAGATCTTCGGACGAGAAACCGGGTTCGGACATGGCCGCGGCGGCCACATGCATCTGTTCGATCCGGCGACCCACTTCTCGTGTTCGGGGATCATCGCGGAGGGATACCCGCCGGCTCTGGGCCAGGCCTTTGCCTTCAAGCGGCAGGGCACTGACCGCATCGCCGTCGCAGTCACGGGTGAGGGAGCAGCCAACCAGGGAGGTTTCCACGAATCGTTGAACATGGCGGCGCTGTGGAACCTGCCAGTCGTCTTCGTGGTCGAGGACAACGACTGGGGAATCTCCGTTCCCCGCAAGGCGTCCACCCCCATCGGCTCTAACGCCGACCGGGCCGCGGCCTACGACATACCGGGTGAGCGGGTCGAGGATAACGACGTCGAGGCGGTCTATGCCGCTGCCGCTCGAGCCGTCAACCGGGCTCGCGCCGGTGACGGGCCGTCTCTCATTGAGGTCCACACGGTCCGGCTGCTGGGACACTTCGAAGGCGACGCCCAGGGATACCGCGACGATCTGGCAGGCATCGAAGGCCGGGACCCGATTCCGCGGTACGAGAAGACCCTACGAGATGCAGGTCTGCTCGACGATGGCGAGGTCAACCGCATCCGCGAGGAGGCCAGCCAGCGTGTCGAGGACGCCATCACATTCGCCAAGGACAGCCCGGAGCCGAACCCGGCCACGGCATCGTCCTACGTCTTCGCCTGAGGAGATCATCGTGACTGTCATGGAAACCCACAGCACCGATACTGCCGGCATCCGACGGCTCACCACTGCCAAGGCGATGGTGGAGGGCATCGCACAGGAGATGGAGCGGGACCCATCGGTCATCTACCTGGGCGAGGACGTCGGCAAGTACGGTGGCATCTTCAGCTCGACCGCCGGGCTTCTCGACCGCTTCGGTGAGGATCGGGTGCTCGACACGCCGATCTCGGAAACTGCGTTCATCGGGCTGGCGATCGGCGCGGCGGTCGAGGGCATGCGCCCGATCGCCGAGTTGATGTTCGTCGATTTCTTCGGTGTCTGCATGGATCAGATCTACAACCACATGGCGAAGATCCATTTCGAGTCGGGCGGCGAAGTCAAAGTACCGATGGTGCTCACCACGGCTGTCGGGGGCGGCTACTCCGACGCCGCTCAGCACTCCCAGTGCCTGTGGGGCACGTTTGCGCACCTGCCCGGTATGAAGGTCGTAATCCCCAGCACGCCGCACGATGCGAAGGGTTTGATCATCTCGGCTATCCGGGACGACAACCCGGTCGTTTACATGTTCCACAAGGGCGTGATGGGGCTGCCGTGGATGGCCAAGAATCCGCGGGCCACCGACGTGGTTCCTGTTGACGCCTACGAGGTGCCGATTGGCAAGGCCAGGATCGCCCGGGAGGGCCGGGACGTCACCGTCGTCACTGTCTCCCTCTCGGTGCACCATGCGCTGGACGTGGCCGATCAGTTGGCAGCTGACGGTGGCATCGACGCGGAGGTCATCGACCTGCGTAGCCTCAAACCGCTCGACCGAGAGTCGATCTTGACTTCCGTGGCTAAGACAGGCCGCCTCGTCGTCGTCGATGAGGACTACCTGTCCTACGGGTTGTCCGGAGAAGTCGTCGCCACGGTCACCGATGTCGATCCCGGCATGCTCCGTTCTCCCGTCGCGCGGGTCGCCGTTCCGGACGTACCGATTCCGTACGCGCGGACGCTGGAGTACGCAGTGCTACCCACCAAGAACCGCATCGAGGAGGCCATCCACCGGGTGGTGAAAGGATGACCGACGTCCCGTTCCCGGCAGTGGCAGACAAAGGCCCGGGCTCAGAGGGTGTCGTCTCCACCTGGTTCGTCAGCGACGGTGACACAGTCGCGGCGGACCAGCTCATCGCCGAGGTGCAGGTCGACAAGGTGGCCGTGGAGGTCCCCGCCCCGGCGGCGGGGACCATCCGGTTGCTCGTACGGGAAGAAGCCGTCGTCAACCAAGGTGATGTGATCGCTCGAATCGAGTAGCCGACTCTCGACCAGATGTGTCCGCTGACGGGGGCCGAGCGCTCTGAACAGCCTCGGCGCGGGTGGTGATCGTGCCCAACACGTCGGCGATTCCATTGAGCGTGGTGCGGAAGGCCTGGACGCCGTCCGCCCCGGCCTCGCTGACCAGCGTGTCGAGAAGGCGAACCTGAACGCCGTGGGTCTGCTCGAGCAGTGCGGTGCCTTTACCGGTGAGACGCAGCCGCTCCGGCTTCGCAGGCCGGCGCTCCCGGTGGAGTAGCCCGTGCCGAACCAGGCCGTCGATCGTCGCGGCGGTGGCCTCGTCGGTCTGACCGACACGGCGTGCGAGTTCGCGCGCCTCAACGGCATCTCCCGCCACTGACCTCAGCAACTGCACCTGGCCCACCCGTAGTCCGGTCACCTGCTCGATGCCGGCGAACAGGCCCTCCGACATGCGCGCGATCCTGGCGAACTCGTCGAACAAGTCGAGTACGTCCTGGATCCTGGCCGCAGGTCTGGCGTCGACCACGGACCGGCGAGAGGGGTACTGATCGAGCTTATTCACCGCTGTCTCCTTCCCGTGTCGCGAGATCCAACGAGGTCGGGTTCGTCGTCTCCGGACCGGCCCGCCGCGCCGCCTGTGGTAGATACCGGCAAGCCACCGCCGACGTCCCGCTGTGGTCCTGGTGTTCCCTCGACCTCGAACCGCGGCAATACGCGTGCGGCCCAGCCCGGCAACCACCAGTTGGCCGGGCCGATGCGGTGCATGATCGCTGGGACGACCAGCATCCGGATCACGAACGCGTCGAGCAGTACGGCGGCGGCCATGCCGAGCCCCACCAGCTTGATAGTCCGCGAGTCGCCGGTAACGAATGCACCGAAGACGAACACCATGATCGAAGCTGCTGCGACGATCACCTTGCCGGTGTCGGCGTGACCGGTCCGCACCGCAGTCGCATTGTTGCCGGTACGCTGCCACTCCTCGTGCATGCGGCTGACGAGGAACACTTGGTAGTCCATCGAGAGGCCGAACAGTAACGCGAACAGGATCACCGGGAGGAACGGCTCGATGGGTCCGGCCTTGCCAAGCCCGATCAGGTCGCCGAACCACCCCCACTGGAATACCGCTACGACCACTCCGAAGGCGGCCGCGACCGAGACGAGGTTCATCGCGGCCCCGACGAACGGTACCAGCACACTGCGGAATGCCAAGACCAGCAGCAACACGGACAGGCCAATGACCACGGAAACGAACAACGGAATCTTGGCCTGAATCTCATCGGCGAAATCGTCGAACGTCGCCGTGGGACCACCCACATGGATCTCTGCACCGGACGCCGCCTCTGCTGCCGGAACGATCTCGGTCCGCACGCGGTCGATCAGATCGCCGGTGGCATCGTCCTGCGGACTTGTCGAAGGGACAACACGCAGGACCGCCGCAGTGCCGTCGCTGTTCGGAATCGGGCCGGCAACCCCGGCGACACCGGGTTCCGCGGTCAGCTGTGCTGTCAGCGATTGGAGGACGGTGTCGTCTGGTCCCGTCACCGGGTTGTCCGATAGATCGACGGCGATCACGAGCGGTCCGTTGATGCCCGGGCCGAACCCTTCGGCAAGTGCGTCGTATGCCTCACGGGTCGTCGTCCCAGCCGGGTCGTTGCCTTGATCGGCGGTCCCGAGCCGGAGATCCGCTGCGGGTGCCGCAACGATCAGCAGCGCTCCCAGCGCCAGAACCACGAGCAGGGCCGGCCGCCGCTGAACCAGGCCTGCCCAGCGGCGGAACGCACCTGCAGTGTGGTCGGATACGAACTCGCCGGCCGCCACCGCCCGACGGGCCCGGCGACCGAGTACGCGCGCCCCGGCCAGACTGAGCAGGGCAGGAATCAGCGTGATCGCCGCGAGCACAGTGAAGGCGACCGACGCCGAGGCACCGATGGCCAAGCCGTACAGGAACTCGATCCCGGTCAGGAACATGCCGAGCAGGGCGAGTATGACCACGATGCCGGCGAACACCACGGCCCGTCCGGACGTCGCGAGCGCAGCAACGATCGACTCCTGCACCGGCATGCCTGCTCGAAGATTTCCACGGTGCCGGTTGACGATGAACAAGGCGTAGTCGATGCCGACGCCAAGCCCGAGCAGTACACCAAGCGTCGGTGCCACATCGGAGATTGTCGTAACGTTCGACGCGAGCCGGACCACCGCAGTGGAGACGCCCAGCGCACCAGCCGCCGATACGAGTGGCATTGCCATCGCAATCGGTGATCGGAATGCCAGCAGCAAGACCAAGGCCGCGAACGCCACACCTACCAACTCGCCGATGCCCACCTCGGGATGCGAGAGCGCCGCCACGCCCTGACCCCCGACGTCGATCTTCAGCCCATCGTGTTCGGCCTCTTCGGCAAGTTTCACAACAGCCTCGAGGTCTGCCCGCGGTACCTCAATGCCGGGTCGGTCGTACTGAACTGTCGCGTACGCGACGGTGCCGTCGGCGCTCACCTGCATCACACCAGCAGGTGAGTACGGGCTGGCCACGGCCGTCACCGATTCGAGTTCCGCGACCCGGTCGAGTAGCGCCTGCACCGGCTCGCGTACCGCATCGTCCGTGACAGTTCCCTCGTCCACGCTGATCACGACGGTGTCGGCGTCACCCGACGCCTCTGGGAAACGCTCCTCCAACAGGTCGGCGGCCGCCTGGCTGTCGGTACCTGGCAGGGCGAACGTGTTGCGGAAGTCGGTGCCCACGGTCGCGGCGGATACTTGCGCGCCGACGATCGCCAGTAGCCAGATCAGCACCACCAGCAACGGGTGCCGCGCGCTCCACCGCGCCAGTCTTCTCATCTCCGCGAGTTCTCCTTACTAAACGACCGGTAAGTTCACATCGAGGTCTAGACTATGAGCTGAACTGACCGACCGTCAAGTTAGGAGCGCCCCATGCCGCGGCCGGTAGATACGAGGAGGACTCGGGAGCGAATCCTCGAGGTGGCGCTGGACCTCTTCGGCACATACGGGTACGAGGGCACCTCGATCCGTGACATCTCCGACCGGATGGGCATCACCAAGGCGGCGGTCTACTACCACTTCCCGTCCAAGGAGAGCTTGCTGGCCGAAGTGCTGGCTCCTGCCATGACCCGCGTTCGTCAGGTACTCACGGACGTCGGAACGGTCACCACACGCCAACAACGCCGGACGCTTGCGACCGCGATCGTGGACGTGGTTGGCGACGCTGGACCGC
>DASUUH010000106.1:0-25426 GCA_036374175.1 Jiangellaceae bacterium
GGCGCCAGTGGCGCCCTCCTGTTGAGCCGGCTACCCGCGGACGGCAGTTACCTTGCCGACCTGCTTCCCGGCTTCCTACTGCTGGGCGTCGGCGGCGGGCTGGCAGCCGCCGGGGTGATGATCACTGCAATGTCGGGTGCCGGTCACGACGACGCCGGGCTGGTTTCGGGTCTGACCAACACTTCGCACGAACTGAGCATCGCGCTCACCTTGCCGGTGCTGTCGACGATCGCTGTCAGCCAGAGCGGACTGGGCGGACTGGGCCCCTTGGCCGCCGGCACCAAGGCGAGCGCACTTACCGACGGCATCACCAGCGCCTTCCAGGCTGCGGCGGTCATCGCAGTGGCCGGCGTGGTGGTCGCGGCGACGCTGCTACGCCGATCGGACGTAATCGCGGGCGCGAGCCCGATGCACATGCACCACTAGCCGGCACCGTGCCGTGCTACGGAACAGAAGGGAAAAAGGATCAGATGACCGTACTTCGAATCGACCGCTTCACCGCCGACCCGGCGGACACGGCCGAATTGCTCCGCCGGCGCAATGCACTCGTTGCGGCCGTCCGGGCCGCCGTCCCGGGGCTGCTGGAGTCCAGGCACGCCAAACTCGATGACCGCCACTGGGTCGACATGTGGCGGTGGGATTCCCTCGACAACGCGCGGGCAGCGGCAACCCGCGCCCGCGCCGGAGACTTCCCGGCGGCGGCGTTCGAGCTGGTCGATGACGTCGTAACCGAGTTCACCGAGATCGTGGACGAGCGGTAACTCCCGGCGCTCGGCCTGGCACGTCAGGCCAGGTCGGCCAGGGCAGCGATGACCTGGTCGACCTGGTCCGGCGTGGTCACAATGCTTGTGCCGAACCGGACGTACTGCTCCCGGTAGGGCGTGACGCTCGCAACGATGCCGTGATCGCGGTGCAGTTGGTCGACCACCTGCCCGGCGGGCAGGCCGGTCACCTCGCAACACACCAGACCACTGGACAGTTGCGGATCGCTCGGTGTGATGACTCGGATCCCCTGCACACCCTCAAGACCTTCTTTAAGCTGCGTGGCGAGTTCGTGGGTGCGGGCGGCGATCCGGTCGGCTCCGATCGACTGGTGGAACTCGAACGCGTCAGCCACCGCCCACCGGTGTTCGAACGCCTTGTAACCACCGGGTGTCCCGGCGTCACGAAATGGGCGCGTCCGATCCGTGCCACCGATCCAGTTCTCGAAGCCGACCGGGTCGAATGGCGGAATTAAGGCGCCGATCGCTTCGCCTGCCTCCGGGTTCGCCCAAACCAGCCCGGTGCCCCGAGGCCCGAACAGCCACTTATGAGTTCCCGAGATGAGCACGTCGCAGCCCAACTCGTTCGGCCCGTCTTCCTCGACGCCCAGCCCGTGAATACCGTCAATGCACAGCAGCGCACGCTGGTCAGGTTCGCGGTCGCGGTTGGCCTCGGCCAGCATGTCGGCGATCTGCCGCACCGGAAGCTTGACCCCGGTGCTCGAGTGCACCCAGGTCAAGGCCACGACTCTGGTTTCGGGACGCAGGGCCGCCGCAAGCCGTGCCGTCATCTCGTCGGCATCGGCTGTCGAGGCGTCGTCGTAGAGCGTGACATGTTCCACCTCCGCACCGGAGCGTTCCGCGGCCAATCGCAGCGCCTCATGAGTGGAGTAGAAATCGTGCGTCGAGGTGAGCACGTGAGCGCCGGGCTCCAGGCTCAGCCCGCCGTAGACCAGCCCCAGCCCCATAGTGGTGCTGTCGGTCAGCGCGATCTCGTCGGGACGGACGCGCAGGTAGCGGCTGGCCGCTGCTCGAACTGATTCGTCGTGGTTGTACGCGTCATGCACTGCGGTCGCAGGGTCGCTGTCCAGAGCGGCGCGCCAACGTTCGATCGCCGTACGCACTGGGGCGGGGTGCGGCGCCAGGATAAACGCGGCGAAGTGTGCCAGCTCTGGCTCCAGCGCGAATTCTTCGCGGACGGCGTCCCAGCTGCCCGGGTCGGGTGGCGAACCCGTCGGCGAGGGGCTTGCCGCGCTGGCTGTTCCATCATTGGTGCAGCCGGCGGCGGCGGCCACGGCTCCACCCGCAACCGCCAGCGCACTACCTGCCAGCAGCGCACGGCGGCCGATCATGGGCTCAGTCATGGTGCGAGAGTAACGAGTCGACATCACGTCCGACAGTGGCGGCGAGATGGAGGATTGGATCTCTCTTCACCGGGAAACGATCACGTAGATGGCGGGGTCGCACCATCCCAGGTGTTCATCGACCCAGAGGAGATCTTTGATGTTCGCCTTACTCGCACTCGTCTGCTTCTTGATCGCGCTGGTGGAGCCCTCGCTGGGCGATCTGAGCCTCGTCACACTGGGGTTGGCGTTTGTGGCAGCACATCTTGCGTTCGGCATACCCTTCGAACCACGCAGGTGGCGCCGCCGCCGCTAGCGCCGCGACACTTTGGCGGAGCCGTTGGTTAGGGCTCCGCGACTTCTTGAGTGTGCTCGAGTGGGGGTGGGTTTGGCGGGCGAGGGGAGGAGAGCTGCCAGGCGGCGGGTTCGAGCGTCCAGCTGCGCTGGGTCATCGGACCGTCGATCTCACCGTCGGCGACCGTGAAGAACGGATCACCGCTGACGGTGACGTGCCTGCCTCGGGCGACTCGGATGTCGCTGCGGTCCAGGTGCGTGCCCCTGCTCAGGTCCACCGCGTAACCGATGCGCGCGAGCGGGCCGACGGCGCGCGAGACGACAACGTCTGCCAGGCCGTCGTGGGGCACCGATTCAGGATGCACTCGTGCGATGCCGCCACCGATGCTCGGGCCGTTCGACAAGGCCACCATCAACGACCGGTCGTGGGGTTCGACCACCGATTCGCCGTCCACGCGCACCTCGAGCCGCCAGCCCCGGGCGCGAAGCCCGGCAGCCAATGCGCCTACCGGATACGCGAAGCGACCCATCCGCGGCTTGAGCGTTCCCGCCGTCTGCGCAGCCAACGCGCCCACCCCCGCGTGGACGGCGTTGACCACCACTCCGCCGTTGTCATCCACCAGCAGGTCGAGCCGGCGTGGTTGGCCCGAAACGATGATCCGAGCTGCACTCTCCGGGTCGAGAGGTATGCCGAGCCCGCGCGCCAAGTCATTGCCCGTCCCGAGCGGGAGTAGCCCGAGCCAGCAATCCTGCAGCTCGCCGCGGCCGTACAACGCGGCGACCACAGCATGCAGCGAACCGTCCCCTCCCGCCACGACCAGCCGTGAATCGCCGCGCCGATCGAGAATGTCGTGCATGTGGTCCCGATCACGTGAATAGGCCAGCTCGACCGGCTCGCTCTCGCCAAGAATGGCCAGCGCGGCAGCTACCGAATCGCGTTCGGCGCTGCCGGCCTCCTCGTTCGCAATGACCAGCAATCCGTGGACCTCCCCTGACTCGTGCCCGTCAAGGGACGTACCCGCTGCCGCCGTCCGCAAGCGTGATCGGCGCGTCGCGTGGTGCTCAACTTGACTCCACTCCAATCACGAAGAAGATCTTTTTTCTTCTGCATGACTTAGCGCCGGCCAGCCGCCGCGTCACGTTCACCACAGGACTTCTGCTTGGCGGCCTCGGCATGCGCGCTCCGCAGTGACAGCTCGCCCTCGGCGACGGCAATCTCCGCCAAGTCGGCCAGCTCGCTGGTCACTTGCCGGAACCGCTGCAGCGCTTCGTCCCGGATGGCAATTACGAACCAGCGGACGGGACATTCACCCGGCTGGAGGTCACCAAGAGGATAAAGCGCCCAGCCGCTCGGCCTGCCGTGTCGGGTGTGGCCGAGCGGCGGGGTGGCCGCGTCCCCAGTGGGTCAGTGGTGGGGACAATCGGGGTACCAATTCCTCGTGGCTGGTCTGCGCGCCGTCACCGCAACCTCGCCAGCCGCAGGTACGCCGTCCGTGACATGCGCCGCGATAACCGGTCCAGGCGGTCGGCCCAGCGCTGCATGCGACTTGCCCGCCTCAGCTCGAGGGCCACGCGCTCGTGCTCGCCAATCTCGTGCCGCAGTGGCTCGTGCCGCATGGTTGGGACGCAAATTTCAAGATCGGTAGGTGTGGGAAACATCGTCTCTCCATAGGTAAAACTTGTCGGCGTCGAATTCTTCCGCCTGGTTGATCGTGAGTCTCATCGGTCACTCTTCGTGGTGGTCTAGCCGTCGCCCCACCGCGGCAGTGCGGCGAATCCGTGTGCCACTGGCTGCCGTCGCGTGACCTGCGCGCAGCTCAGACAAGGGAACGTGAGATGTGCCGGAGCTTGTCCGGGTTGGCGATGCCGTACAGACCGCGAACCCGTCCGTCCGCGTCCAGGTCGAGCACTCCGACCGCGTAGAGTCGGTCGCCGCTGTAGAGCAGCACCGCCGGCTCACCGTTCACTGTGCCCAGGCGGCCGGTGAGTTCGGTACTGGCTTGTGCGAATCCGGGCGAGGTCAGCAGCCGCACGACCTTGTCGCGGCCGGCCACTACTCGCCGGGCGGCCGGCGCCTTGCCGCCACCGTCGGCCCACAAGGTCACGTCTGGGGCCAGGATCTCGAGCAGAGACGTCACGTCACCGCCCAGCGCCGCGGCCAAGAACTTTTCGGTGGCGGCCCGTCGGATCTCGGCGTCGACCGCGACTCGCGGACGCCGGGCCCGGACGTGTTCCCGAGCGCGGTGGGCGAGCTGCCGGACCGCGACCGGTGTACGACCGATCGTGGTGGCGATCTCGTTGTGGGGATAACCGAACACCTCGTGGAGCACGAACACCGCGCGCTCGAGCGGGGTCAACGTTTCGAGCACGACAAGCATCGCCAGTGACACTGCCTCGGCCTGCACGACCCGTTCCGCGGCCGCGTCGCCGACGATGGGTTCGGGCAGCCACGGACCGACGTAGGTTTCGCGGTTGCGTCGGGCTTTGCGCAGCCGGTTCATTGCTTCGTTGACCGCAATGCGGATGAGGTAGCCGCGCGCATTCCGCAACTCGGCGTGGTCGGCGGCCACCCAGGCGAGCCAGGTCTCCTGGAGCACGTCTTCGGTGTCTGCGACCGAGCCGACGATGTTGTACACGATCGAGAACAGCAGTTCCCGGTGGTCCGCGTACTGCGCAGTCGCCCAATCAGTTCGTTCACTCATGCCGTCCTCACCAACGTCGCGGACTCGCGGTTACATCCATGACGCTGTGCCGGCCCGGGATGTGACATGGTTCGGGCGATCTCGGCGGGAGACACGAAGCCGTTCGACCGCCTGAGTCAGACGTTTGTCGGCAAGCCCACTCTCGACCGGGTCCCGGGCGACCACAGCACGCTCGCCGGCTCGCCGGTCGGGACTGGCAATCCGAGCTCGTCGAAGAACGTGTTGTCGAGTTTCAGATCGACGAGTTCTGCTCGGTGCAGCCGCCATGGCGGGTGATCGACGTCCACCCGAATGGGAACGCCCAGATAACTCGAGTGCAGGCTCCACCGGGCGGTAACGAATCGTTCCAGCTCCGTAAGCGTCGAAATATGCTGCCCGACTCGTACTGTGAACGCGATCCTCGACGGTCCCGGCGGCCACCGTCGCTCGGTGGAGTAGCTAACCGTGTCGTCGTGCTGGACGATGCGCGAAGGTGACCAGGTGTAGGGGATGCGGAGCAGGTACCGTGCGAACGACGAGGTCAGCAGGCGATCGGCGTTGAGCGACAGAAACACGGCGCCACGCCGGCCAGACCGGTCCACCGAGTACACCCGGATGTGAATCTCGTCGAACACGCCTAGCCACGGCACTGTGACGGTAGGGCCGATCGTGGTTCGAACCCGCAAGCCAACCAGACCCAGGTAGGTCGTACCTGCAAGCACGTCCGGCCGGACATGCCTAGGCAGTGTCGGTGCCACTGCCTCGGGGGCAACGGGCCAGTGGATGAACGCCAGATCAAGCCACCGCTGATGCATGGACGCCACCGTGACCGGTCGCGCAGGCGTGATCGTGATCGGCTCCGGCGGCTGGAACTGGTCGGTTGCCACGTGCCCCACTGTGCCACCGCGCACAGCGACCTACGTCCGCCTACGTCCGCTCGTTTAGCTGACCATCGCTGTCGCGCCGCGGCGGACTCGTTCATGGAGTAACTCGACGATGCGGCGGGCAGCGGGGTTCTCGCGCAACGTTTCCCGCACGCGCACCGAGATGTGGCGCACCGGTGTGGGGTCCACGATCGGGACAGCGACGAGTCCCGGAGGAAGTACCGGGCCGAGACCGAGTTCGGGGAGCACGGTGATTCCGACCCCTGCGGATACGAAGGAGACCGCCGTCGGGTAGTCGTGAGTCTCGACGTGGAAGCCAGGACTGAAACCGACTGAGGCGCAGGCGTCGACGACGACCTGGCGGCACGCGCCGCGGGAGAAGTCGTTGTCGACCCACCGCTCGCCGGCCAATTCGCCCAGCCGCACCGACTCGCGGCCGGCGAGGGCGTGATTCTCCGGCAGCACGACGAAGTACGGGTCGTCGAGAAGCGGATGAACGTCGTAGCCGCGCGCTGGGCTCGACGCCGCACCTTCGACGAAGATCTCGATGTCGGGTGACAGTGCTTCGCCGGCCAGTTCAAGGAGCCGCAAGTCGATTCGTAGGTGGGGAAACTCCTGCGTTAATGCGGCGACGAGGGGCGGGATCCACGCTGCTCCAGCGGACGCGAAATAGCTGATGGACAGCCTTCCGACGCGGCCGGCGCGCAGATCGGCGACCACCGAGTCCAGTGCGGCCAGCCGCTCGAGAGCCTGGGCTGCCTCTTTGGCCAGCAACTGTCCCGTGGTGGTCGGTTCGATGCCGCGGCCACTGCGCTCGATCAACCGTAGCCCGGTCTCACGTTGCAGCGCGCTGATGTGCTGGCTGATCGCCGATGGTGTGTAGCCGAGGTTCGCTGCCGCTTTGTTGACCGAGCCGGCGGCGACCACCGCACTGAAGACCCGTAGCCGATGTGCGTCAAGCATGGCACAGACTATACAGCAGCACTGAACTGTCGTATAGAAACATTCGCTTGTGCTCACGTGTCTTGGGCCCGCACGATGAGGCCATGACCCCGACTCTTCTCACCGGACCGGCAGGTCAGCGATCTAGCCAGCAGCTTGCGACGGTTGCTGCACTCATCACCGTGGTCCTGTGGGCCTCTGCCTTCGTGGCAATCCGGGCGGCCGCCGACGATTACTCGCCCGGCGCCCTCGCGTTCGGTCGGCTGGCAGTCGGTGCTGTGGGCCTCGGCGTCATCGCGATGCGTTATAACCGGCCACGGCCGCGGGGCAAGGCCCTGCGGCTCATCGTTGCGTACGGAGTGGCGTGGTTTGCCGGTTACACGGTTGTGCTCAACCAGGCCGAACATCATCTCGATGCCGGCACCGCAGCCATGTTGGTCAACGTGGCGCCCATTCTTGTCGCGGTGTTCGCCGGGCTGCTGCTTGGCGAAGGATTCCCGCGAACTCTGATCATTGGAGTGTCGATCGCCTTCGTGGGAGTCATCGTGATCACTGTGGGCGGTCCTGGTGGCGCGCTGGTCGGCAGCGGAGTCGGCATTGCGCTGGCATTGCTGGCCGCCGTGTTGTACGCCATCGGCGCCCTGCTACAGAAGATCACTCTGCGCACGGTGGACGCGGTTTCGGCCACCTTCTGGGGATGCCTCATTGGCGCCATCGTGCTCGTCCCGTTTGCACCCCAGTTCGTCACCGAGACCGTGGCCGCGTCGCCGAGCGCGCTTGCGGTGGTGATTTACCTAGGGATCTTTCCGACCGCCATCGCATTCAGCACCTGGGCCTACGCACTCGCGCGAACGAATGCCGGCCCGATGACCGCGACCACACTCGCGGTTCCCGCCATCGCGGTCGTGCTGTCGTGGATGTTGCTCGGAGAGGTGCCGACGGTCATGGCCATGGCCGGCGGTCTGCTGTGCATTCTCGGTGTCGCCATCACCCGTCGCCGCTGACCGGCGAGCGATTTGATCACGCCGTTCGCCAGCACTGCCCTAGTGTTTGCGCATGACACTTCTATCCGAGCTGGTCGACGCAATCGCCCAGCGTCGGGTCGAGATCGTCGACCTGACCGCACCGCTGTCCGCGGAGACGCCGATCCTCGCGCTGCCCGACCAGTTCGGGCAGACCGCTACCTTCAGCCTGTCCGAGATCAGCCATTACGACGATCGCGGGCCGGCCTGGTACTGGAACAACTTCACCACTGGCGAGCACACCGGGACACACTTCGACGCGCCGATCCATTGGGTGACCGGACAGGACGGCAACGATGTGTCCCAGGTGCCGGTGAGCCGCCTGGTTGCCCCGGCGGTCGTGCTCGACTTCACCGCTCAGGCCGAAGCCGACCCGGACTTCCTGCTGGAGGTCGCCCACATCAAGGACTGGGAGCAGCGCTATGGTCCGCTGCCCGCCGGCGGGTGGCTGCTGTACCGCACCGGCTGGGATGCCCGCTCGGGCGACCCCGCAGCGTTCGCCAACGAGGGCCGCACGCCGGGCATCTCGGTCGAGTGTGCAAAGTGGCTGGCCGAGGAGGCGCCTGTCATTGGTGTCGGGGTAGAAACTGTTGGCACCGACGCCGGCGCAGCCCATTCGTTCGACCTGCCGTTCCCGTGTCACACGATGTTGCTGGGCAACGACAAGTACGGCCTCACGCAGTTGCAGAACCTCCGGGCGCTCCCGCCGACCGGCTCGGTTGTGATTGCCGCACCGCTGCCGATCGTGGGCGGGTCCGGCAGCCCGGTACGGGTCCTCGCGCTCGTGGAACGCTGATGCTCGTCGCTCAGGCGGTCGGCCGGGCGCTCGGCGAGCTTGGTGTCCGGGCCGCCTTCGGGGTGGTCGGCTCGGGCAACTTCCACACCACAAACGCGCTGGTCGCCGCCGGTGTGCGGTTCGTCGCAGCGGCGCACGAGGGCGGCGCTGCGACCATGGCCGACGCGTACGCGCGCATCAGCGGTGCGCCGACCGTGCTCTCGGTCCACCAGGGACCAGGCGTGACCAACGCAATGACCGGGATTACCGAAGCCGCCAAGAGCCGGACTCCGCTTCTTGTGCTGGCGCCCGAGGCGACGGCGGCGCGATCCAACTTCTATATCGACCTGGCCGGCTTCGCCGGCGCGGTGGGCGCCGGGTTCCGGCGGGTCCGAGCAGCGCACGTGTACCAGGACGTCGCGGAGGCCTTCCGCGCGACGACCCGCGGGGCGGGCGGAACGGTCGTCCTGGGTCTTCCGCTGGACGTGCAGGCCGCGCCGGCTCCGCAGCCGATGGCCTCAAGTCATGAGCATCCTTCCGGTGCCGAACCGGCTCCGATCCGGCCAGAGCCACCGGCGGAGCAGGTGCGAGACCTGGCCGACCTGCTTCGCCGCAGCCGCCGGCCGGTATTCATTGCCGGCAGGGGCGCGACCAGGTCGCCTGATCGCACTCGTGCGGCGCTCATCGACCTGGCCGAGCGAAGCGGCGCGCTGCTGGGAGTGTCCGCCGCGGCGAAGGGGTTGTTCGCCGGCGACCCGTGGTACCTCGACGTATCCGGCGGGTTCGCGTCCCCGCTCACGGCGGAACTGATCTCACGGTCTGATCTCGTGGTGGCGTGGGGCAGCACGCTGAACATGTGGACCACGCGGCACGGGCGGCTGATCGGACCGGACACCTCGGTGGTTCAGGTGGACCTGGAGGCATCGGCGCTCGGCGCAAACCGTCCGATCGACGTGGGTGTCGTCGGCGACATCGTCATGGTCGCGGATGCGGTGGTGGCTGAGTTGGGGCACTGGCGGTCGGGCGGGTGGCGTTCGCCGGAGCTGGCCGACCGCATCGCCGCCGAAGTGCGCTGGCGAGACGTGCCCTACGGGGACGACTCCGGGGACGGACGGATCGATCCGCGGACGCTCAGTATCGAGCTGGACGACCTGCTACCGCCGGAGCGCACGGTCGCGGTCGACTCGGGCAACTTCATGGGTTACCCCTCGATGTATTTGTCCGTGCCGGACCAAGCCGGGTTCTGCTTTACCCAAGCGTTTCAGTCCATCGGACTAGGCCTGGCCAGCGGCATTGGGGCGGCACTGGCCCGGCCGGACCGGCTCCCGGTAGCGGCGCTCGGCGACGGCGGGTTCTTGATGTCCGTGGCCGAGTTGGCCACCGCCGTCCGGCTAGGACTGCCGTTGGTGGTGGTGGTCTACAACGACGCGGCTTACGGAGCCGAAGTTCACCACTTCGGTCCGGACGGCCATCCGCTCGAAACCGTCACCTTCCCGGATACCGATCTGGCTGCCATCGGTCGCGGCTTCGGCGCAGCCGGCGTGACCGTCCGCTCGGCGGCCGATTTGGCGACGGTCGCCGATTGGATTGCCGGACCGCGCGAGCGCCCGCTCGTCGTGGACGCCAAGGTCACCTCGGCTGGTGGCGCCTGGTGGCTCGAAGAGGCGTTCCGCGGACACTAATGCGCAAAGACCTCTCTGGTGAGGGCAGAGGGCCCTACCGTGGCGACTGTCGTGCGCTCACGATGCTCCTAGGAGAGCTGCCGCTACAGAATGTCGACAGCCCGCCTCGCAGCAGGAGGTGGGATTCATGGAGTGGGATCTTGGATTCTTGGGCGTGAGCTTGCTAGCTGCCATGTCGCTCGGCTTCGGTGTCATCGCCCAATTGGTAGCAGGACGACGGACAACGGCCTGGCTGTGGCTCATCGCCGCGATGACGTACTTCGTCAGCGGTCTTTTCATCAGCGAGGTTTGGTTCGGTTGGGCGACAGAAGAGGAACTGCAGCCCAACATCGACGGTCTGTCCTTCGACGAGGTGCTGTTGATCGGCCTGATTCCGGGAATCGCTGCCGTTTTCATCACGCGGTACGTGATTCAGAGGCGGCGACGCCGGTCTGTCGATAGGACTTACGCCTCAATGTGAACCACTGGCGTCAGGCCACCCGGCCGTCGTCGGACACCACGTGCGGGCCAAGCCGGCGCGTGGCCAGCCCCACCAGCTCATTCACGCCGGTGCCGGCAGCCTCGGTTTCCGCGATGGTCGCGGCGAGCCGTTGTGCGGCCGTGGTGAAGGCCGGATCCCGGAGGACCTGTTCGATGCGAGTGCCGATCTTGGCGGCATTGCTGCGTGCGGACAGCCGCACTCCGGCGCCATGCCACGCGACACGGGCTGCGATGTCGCCCTGATCCCGCCCCATCGGTAGGCAAACCAGCGGTAGTCCGTGACGGAGAGCCGCCATCACCGTCCCGTGTCCCGCATGTGTCACGACCGCAGCCGCATGCGGCAGGACGGAGGCGTGTGGCACGAACCGGGCAACATGCACGTTCGGCGGTACCTGGCCACCAGGAACCTGAACCGGCCCGGCCGTGATCAACGCCCGTACGGGCAGTTGGCCAACCGCCTCGACGGTGTTCCGTACGAGGGTTTCCTGTCCTTGATACGTGGTGCTGAGGCTGACGACGACGAGTGGGCGGGTGTCACCGGCCGGCCACGGCGCTTCCCAGGGGGCCGTCTCGTCCACCGGCTCCAGGTGAGGACCGACGTAGCGCACGTTCGCCGGCAGACGGGCCGGAAAGTCGAACGAGCCGCTGGTCAGCACGAGGATCCGGGGAACTGCGTTGAGCATGTCTTCGAAGCTGCTCGGCCGCAGCCCGAGGCGATCGCGTACCTCGTTGAGCCGGGTCGTCAGCGGGTTCAGCCACACGCGCTGGAATGCCACCGCTCCCAATTTGTCCCGGGCCGATCCCAGCCGGCCCGAACGAGGTGACCAGCCATTGCCGAACGGCGGCAGCCCTGGCGCCGGGAACGGATAGATGGTGTGCACGAGCATCGCAGCCGGAATGTCTGCCTTCTCGGCCGCGAACAGCGCCCCCAGCAGCATGAAGTCGAACACCACCGTGTCCGCGGGGTCTCGCTCGAGGATCGCAAGGATGTCTTTCGCGACCGGCTCGGCGAAGTCGCCCAGCAGGCGATCGCGTTGTGCCTTCGCCGCTGCGATCGGCGACCGCAGCTCGAAGTCACGGATGACGCTTCGGGCGGGGTCGGACTCGTCGTGCTCAGGCGTGTTCCGGTACGGCTCGAACTCGAGCCCGGCCGCCTCGATCCGCTGTTGTAGGGCGGCTGGCGCCAGCACTCTGACCCGGTTCCCCGCGACGGCGAGCTGCCGGGCGAGCCCCAGTTGTGGTGGGACGTTTCCGCCCCCAGCCCAGAGCGCTAACAAGAATGTGCTTGTCATTGTGTGCCCCCCTGTTTGATCACGGACTCGATCATTTCGATGAGCGCCGTCCTGGTCTCGCCGCGATCCAGGCCGAGGTCGAGATGCAGCAGCTTCCAGGTGTAGACGTCGGTGAGCGCGATGAGCTGGGCCCGCAGGCGGTGCTGACCGTTGCTGCGCTCGAGGAATGGGGCGAACGTCCGCTCCACCCACGCGTGGTGGAACTCGCGTCCGCGGTTCGCGATTTCTTTCAGCTGGGGTACCCGATCCTCCTGCGCGAGCAGCCGTAGCGCGGTCGCACCGGTCGTGTCGTAGTGGTCGAGGAGATTGTCGACGGCCGCTGGAATTTCACCTACCGGCGCAGCCATTCGTTGGCTCCGTACCTGTTGTGACGCGTGCTCCGCCGCAGCGGAGATTAACGCATCCTTGGACCCGAAGCGGCGAAGAACCGTCTGCACGGTGACACCGGCGCGGTCGGCGACATCCTCCAGAGTGATCTGGTCATGGAATCGCTCAACGTGCAGGTCGAGCACCGCCCGCAGGATCCGCTCGCCGGTTTCGGCGGCGGCTGCCGCGCGCGCCTGCATGCGGTACGTGCGCTTGCTCGCCGCGGTTCCGGCGCCGGATTTCATGTCAGCAGACATTAACATTAATGTGTCAGCCGTCAAGCCCCTGAGGCGAGACGTAACCAAGGCCAGACAGTGCCGACGTGCCTCAGCGGTGCTGGGCGAATCGCCGAGCGTTGGCCCGACACAGGCGGGCGACGCGTTTGGCGACGGCGATGGTCGTGAGGATCGGCGGACCGCCGAGCGATTGCGGGAACAGTGAGCCGTCGGCGACGTACACGTTGTCGGGAAGCCGTTCGTCATGGAATGTGCTCGCGGTTGCCTCGGTCAGCGGGAGCGTCCCACCTGGGTGGCCCGCGTTGACCGTGCCGCGAAACACACTCGCCGGGTCGGCGCCGAACACGGTGAGGATCTCGGTGGCAATGCCGGCCCCTTCGTCGAGCCCGGCCCGATCGGCTGCGGACAGTGTCTTCGTGATCCGGCCGCGAGCTGATACCGAGCCGGTCGCCTCGTCAGTGAGTTTGATCATGACTCCGACGATGTCGGGAAGCGGATGCCGCCACGCGGGATTGAACAGCGCACTGACCCAGTCGAAGTACGGCGACAGAATGAACTGCGGCCGGTGCACCAGGAAGGGCATCGCTATCTCGTTGCACTGCCACGATTCCGGCATATGGGCCGCCACCGTAAGGACCGGGTCCACGAACAGGTGTGGCTCGCAGGTGATGCCCGAGCGTTCCAAGATCGCGGGTGTCCCGAATCCACCAGCGGCCACCACGACGAGGTCCGCCGGCCGGAACCGCGTTCCTAGCGGGCCGCTGACCAGCACGCCGGTCGCACGATCGGACTCGATCACGATCCGGTCCACCCGCGCACCGGTGACGAGATTAGCGCCCTGGTCGACCGCCTGGTCCAGGAACGCCCGGGTGTCCCACTTGATACCGAACGGGCAGCCGAGGACACAGCGCCCGCAGTGGCGGCACTGGTCCGACGTAGCCATCTTTGGCGCTGGCACTGGTCCCAGGCCCATGGCGGCCACGATGTCGAACAAGCGACGGGTCGTCGGGCGCCATTGGGCTTGGTGCCCTGTCGTGATGGGGACCTCGTCGGCTATCTCCGCGAACTCGGCGTCCAGGTCAATTCCGATGGCGCGCAGGCCGTGGTCCAAGCGCATACCGTTGCCGGTGGCGATCGTGGTGGTGCCGCCCGTCGTCGCCGCGTTCACCAGCACCATGTCGCGGGTCTTGCGGATCCGGATCGCCGGCATGGCCACCCGAAGCAGTCGTTCATCAACGAGCACGCGGGTCCGGCGCAATCGCTCGATCGACGTCCAGTCAATGGTCGCCCTGCGGAAGGGCCGGCCTTGCTCGAGCACACTCACCTGGTACGTGCCTTGCAGTTCCTTGGCCACGGTCGCGCCGGCGGCGCCGCTGCCCACCACGATCGCCGTCTTCATGCGGTGCTCACCTCCCTTGATCGCAGGTTCGCCAAACAGGCGGGCGCGCCCTCGGTGATGCGTTGGGTGAAAGTGAGGGTCCGGCCGCCGGTAAGCCCGGCGAACAGCCCCGCGTCGAGCGCAGACATCACCGCACAGACCTCCGGCCCGTATACCGCGGCGAACGAGCACCGAATCACCACTACCTCGCCGGCGGCAGATCCGCGTAGGTCGATGTCCAATGCCCGGTACACCGCGCGGGCAGCGGCCATCGCGTCGGCGAGCGTCTTGACGCCCAGCCACCGGCGCAGGCCTCGACCCATCTGATCAGCAGTCCGCCACAGGTCCAGCTGCACGTAGTCGAGGTCCCCGCAACCGGCGAGGAGCAGCTCTGCCCGCGCAGCTGAAAAGGTGGCGTAGGCCCGGAGCAGTTCGCTACCCGATCTTGGCCGGCCCGACGACGGCAACCGGGCCCCGAATGCATCGGCGCTGCGGCGTAAGAGGCGGCGCACGACGAACGGGCGAAGCACCGACGGAGGGATCGCCGCGAACGCGCGAAGCCGGAGATTCACGCCGGGCTCACCTCCCTTGGCGCCGACGACTGGGTTGCGCTGTAGAGGCTCTCGATCGTCGCGGCGTACCGCTCGGCGATCTTCGCCCGCTTGAGTTTGAGGTTGGGGGTGAGCTCACCACCGGCTACCGACAGGTCGTACTCCTCGATAGCCCATCGCCGCACCTGCTCGGGGCGCGACAACTGCCGGTTCACGTCCTCGATGGCCACGTCGATCGCCGAGACGCCGTCATGAGTGAGTGGCGGGTCGGTCCACACCAGTGCAGTGCAGAACGGCCGGCCTTCGCCCATCACCATGGCCTCGGTCACGTCAGGAATCGCGCGCAGCATCGACTCGACCTTGGCCGGGTTCAGGTACTTGCCGTAGGCCGTTTTGAGCAGTTCCTTCTTCCGGCCGTCGATCACGAGTGCGCCGTCCGCCGTGAGGTGGCCGATGTCGCCGGTCCGGAGCCACCCATCCTCGAACGGTTGGGCAGTGCCTTCGCCCGCGTAGCCCAGCATCACTTGGGGACCCCGCACCAGGATCTCCCCGTCGTCGGCGATCCGGAGGCGGGTGTCTGGCAGGGGTTCGCCCGCGGTTCCGATGCGGTTGTGTCCTGAGCGGTTGAGGGTCACCAACGGGGCTTCGGTGAGCCCGTAGGCGTCGTGAATCTCGATGCCGAGGTCACGGAACGCCCGCAGCAGCGGCTCGCCGACCGGGGCCGAGCCCACGAGCAACTGCGAGCAGCGGTCGAGGCCGGCGCGGCGCAGCAGCCGCCGGCGAACGACGGGACGCAGCAGCCGCTTGGGCAGGCCCTCGGGCATGGCCAGGAACCGTCGGCCAGCCCGTGACGACCGCGTCACGTACAGGAACTTCTCGTAGATGCGGGGGACGGCGAAGAACACCATCGGACGCACGGCGGGCAGTGCGCGGGGAAGGCCGGCGAAATCTTCCAGGAACGCGATCTCGATGCGAACCGGCGTGTAGTACGCGGAGTAGGTGCCGAGGATGCCCTCCACCACGTGGTTCATCGGCAGGAAGGACAGGTACGAGCCGGGGCGGGTGCGCGTCTGCCACGGGATCAGGCTCGCCATGGTTTCGGCCATCCACCGCAGCTGCCGGTGGGTGAAGGCGACCCCCTTCGGCGGACCTGTCGTACCGGACGTGTACCGGAGAGTGGCGATGCTGTCGAAGGAAACCGGCGATCTTGGAACGTCGGGGGCATCGCAGCCGCGGCGCAGGAACGCATCCCAGCTCTCGACATGCCTTCCGGCTCCGTCCAGGGTCCGGGCAAAGGAGATACACCGGACCCCGGAGGCCGCCGGCCCCAGCCGCCGCAAGACGGCTGCGGATCCCACGAACAGCAGCTCTGCGCCGCTGGCTCGGACGATGTGCTCGATGTCTTCGGTTGGGCTGGTCGGGTACATCGGCACGCTGATCGCACCGACCAGACCGATCGCCAGGTCGATCGTCAGGTACCGCGTGCTGTTCGGCCCCACCATCGCCACCCTGGTCCCGACGCCCACGCCCAGCGAGCGCAATGCTGCAACCGCCGCGCGGACGTCGTCCCGGACCTGAAGTCCAGTGCGTGGCTCGACGTGGTCGCCGAGCACGTCAACGTACCGGACCGCCAGCGACCGGCTCGCCAGCCGGAACAGCGCCTGCTCGTGGACCGTGCGATCTGAGCGATGTAGGAAGCTGTGTTGCACGGCGTAATCGAGGAGCGCCGGCAGGTACGTCTGCCACCGCAACGCGTATGGGCCGAGTATGCGGTCCGTATTGTCACGCCGAAACCGCCGCTTCTCATGGAGATACGGGCGAAGTGCTGCGACCCCGGAGCCGGATCGCGGACGGCCGCGGCGCTCGAGCTCATCGGCCGTTGCCGCCGTGCCGCGTGCTTGCGGAACCGGCACGAACACCACTCGCGGCAGCCGGACAGCGAGCCGTTCCCTCGCCCACCGGCGGACGAACCTCATCATCTCCACGCCGGTCGGCAGAGCTTGCGTCGGTGCAGTGAGGTGGAAGGTGGTTCCCGCAGCCGCCGGTGCGAACGTCAGACGGACGATGGCGTCGGCAACGTAGTCGACGGGGACTATGTTCACGCGTAGGTGCCGGCTCGTCGGCGCCACCCGGAGGTGACCGGTCAGGTAACGGCGCAGCCCGACGTAGTAGGTGTTGAACGTTCGGACCTCCCCGGTTCGAGAGTGGCCCACGATCATCGCCGGCCGGAACACCGAGATCGGCAGGTACTTCATCTCGGCGCGAACCAAGCGCTCGCCCTCGAACTTCGTCAGCTCGTAGGCATTCTCGAACCCGAACCGGTCATCGAGCGCCGCTTCGGGGACGTCCCCCGGCCGCCCGCCGGCGACATATGCAGTGGAGACGTGCGACAGGCGCGCGAGGCCATGGTCCGCATCACACGCCCGGGCGAACTCCAGGACGTTCGCGACGCCTTGGACATTCGTGGGCCGGAGCTCATCCGGCGCAGTGTCGATTCGGAGGTCAGCCGCCGCGTGGATGACGTGCGTCACCCGGCGGATCAGATCGCTGTTAACCGACGGAGCGAGTCCGAGACCGGCGCGGCGAACGTCCCCACTCACCACCTCGATCCGGTCGGCGGCGAGTGCGTTCTCGAGATCGGGCGCGTACGACCACGCTCGTTCAGCGGCCAGCCGGGCGTCACGGCCACCGGACTCGAGCACCAGCGCGACGATGTGTACGTCCGGTCTACGCAGCAGCAAGCGGGCGATCTCAGTACCGAGGAACCCGGTGCCGCCGGTCAACAGAACTACGCTGCCCATGCCTTCGGCCTCCACCCATGCTCGGCCAGGAAGGCCGCCAGTAGTTCGGGGTTCCGGCGGGCCGCGGCGAGGCGGCGTTCGTACTCTCGCAGCAACCGAGCGCGCAGCACATCGTCATCGATCAGCAGGCGTTCGATCGTGGTGTGCAGTACATCGAACATGCCGGGACCCGGATTGATGCAGAGCTCGGGCATCCCCATCTCGTCGAAGAAGGTTCGCAACCGGAGGTCCTGGGCGACCGCCACCTGCGGCACCGCCGCGGCAATAGACAGGATCGTTGCGTGGTACCGCGAGGTGACGAGCACACGGAGGCTCCGGAGCAACGCCGTCATCCTGGACGCGTCATGCTCGCGGGCAGAGAACATCCGGGCCCGATCGGCGTGGACCATCTGGGCATGGATCCGCCGGGCAAGCATCTCGTCGAGTTCTTCCATGCAGATCAGCGCGACCGGACGGTCGTACCGTTCGATGACCACGTCGGCCAACCGGGCGTAACCGTCCGCCAGTTCGGCTGTCGCGGCGCGCCGGGCCGGCGATCGAGAGTAGTAGTACGGCCAGCGGTAGCAGTCGGCACGCCGGCCCCACGGCCGGATCACGGCCGGCCAGAGGTTGTAGTCGACCGCCGCGATGCCCACCGGCCCGGCTGCTGCCTCCGGCCACGTCTCCTGCAACCACCGGGCATCGGTCGCACGCGGCTCGTACCGGAATGCGTTGTCTGCCGTGACCTCGATCCGGCTCGCGACGCCCCACCCACGCAGCCGTGCCGCTGCGGTCGCCGAGCGCACCACGATGAGGTCCGTCAACGGGGCGGAGTTCCGGACGAGCCACTGGTTGTGCGGCTTGAGTTCGCCGGCGTCAACGGCGTAGGCCAGACAGGGCCTGCCGGCCGCGTGCGCACAGCGCGTCGCCCACATGAAGTACCACAGCAGCGCGGACGCACTCGAGTCCATGTAGGTGGCGCCCTCGACTAGTACGACGAGGTCGTGCTCGCGGACGAGCCGGCGGACCGTCGGCAGGAAGATCATCGGCATCGGCACGATCTCTATGCCGGGCAGGTCACCGACGTAGCGCGCCAGGTTGGCTGGTTCCAGTGCCGGGATGGTCAACGGTGCGTCCGGTCCGAGGACGGCCCGGATATCAGTGATGTCGGCCAGCAGTAACGCTTCGGCACCGGCGTTGTTCGCACCGTTGTAGCCGACCAGCAGTACCTTCGGATCAGCCATCATGCCCACCCCTTCCACGGGGCAGATGACGTCGTGCGTGCTTCACACCTCTGCGTTCAGTCTCTGTCGCCGGCAGGTTCGGCCCTAGAGCCGATGGGCCCCGGTTGCGGGGACGTTCGGCGTGGCGTCGGGAGGTCCATGTGCACCGGACTCCTCGGGGTGGCTCGACACATGTCGAATGATGGACTGCGCGTTTCCTACGTCTACCGGATGATGCGGCTCTAACGGCGTTGCTTCACTGGACACTTCGGTCCGTGGCTGCTGGTTCTTCCGGCTTCGGCCGAGCCCACTCGTATCGCGGAAAGAGGCCAGAAATGATCAAGCCACCTGGGCGCCTCCTTGCCGTCACGGCCGCACTTGCGATTGTCATAGCGGCCGCGCCTACAGCAGGGGCGTCCGATCCGCCGGAGATCGTGGTCGAGGACGGCGTGACGCAGCCGGTCTTCGGCTACACCGATGCCATCAGAGAACGCGTCTGGATCGAGACCGACGTCGACAGCGAAGGCGACGGCAACCTGGACCTGGTAACCCTGGACATCATGCGACCGGCCGCCACCGAGAACGGCCTCAAGTCGCCGGTTGTCATGGACGCCAGCCCGTACTTCACGACGCTTGGTCGCGGCAACGAGGGCGAGCGCATCAATGACGTCGACGGCGACGGCCTCAATGACCAGTGGCCACTCTTCTATGACAACTACTTCGTCCCGCGCGGCTATGCCGTCATTTTGCTGCACATGGTCGGCACCGGATTCTCGACCGGTTGCCCTGCGACCGGCGGCGAGTCGGACACCGCCGGACCGAAGGCGGCCATCGACTGGCTCAACGGCCGACGCCAGGCGTTCGACGCCGATGGCGATGAAGTCGTGGCCGACTGGCACAACGGCAAGACCGGAATGATTGGCAAGTCGTACGACGGGACGCTGCCGAACGCAACCGCTGTGACCGGTATCGACGGCCTGGCGACCATCGTCCCGATCAGCGCCATCTCGAACTGGTACTGGTACACCCGGCTCGCCGGTGCTCGCCTCAGCGGCTGGCACAACAACTATCCCGCTTCGCTGTCGCGCACGGTGACCAACCCGGATCGGCGTGACTACTGCGCTCCATTCCGAGAAGTCCTCAACGCCAACGACGGTGATGAGAGCGGTGATTACACGCCGTTCTGGGTCGAGCGCGATTACATGCCTGACGTCGGCAACATTGACGTCCCAGTCTTCATTGTCCACGGCCTTCAGGACGACAACGTCAAGACCAATCATTTCGCCGAGCTGTGGTACGCCCTCCAGGAGCTGGACAAGCCTCGCAAGTTGTGGCTGACCCGAGCCGGCCACGAGGAGGCCTTCGACTTCCGGCGGGCCGAGTGGGTCGACACGATTCACCGCTGGTTCGACCGCTGGCTCTTCGACATCAAGAACGGGATCGAGCAGGAGCCCAAGGTCGACGTCGAGACCGATCCGGATGTCTGGGAGGCCCACGAGAGGTGGCCGCTGCATGGCACGACCCCGACCCACCTGTGGTTACGTCCCGGCACCGAGTCGGAACCAGGTGGCTTCGGCCTGCAGCGCCTGCCCGGCAGCATGAACCAGTCCACGTTCCAGGACCACACTTTCCAGACCGAGAACACGATCATCAGCAACCTCACGTCGGTGACGCCGAACCGGCTGGTGTACCTGTCCGAACCGCTTGAGGGCCCGGTCCGCATTTCCGGTACGCCGACTGTCGACCTGAGTGCCATCGTCGACCAGCCGGACACCGACTTCGGCGCCGCGCTCGTCGATTTCGGCCCTCCGAAGGACCGGGTCTCTCGGTCAAGCGAAGGGGTCATAAACGTGAACCCGCCGGTCGAGTCCTGCTGGGGCGAAAGCGCGTCGGTGGACGACGGTGACGCCTGGACGGACGACGCCTGCTACATCGAAACCGTCAAGGTGATCGACACCAGGGACACGTGGCGGGTCGCCCGCGGTGGTGTGGACGGACTGAACCTGTACGACTACTCGAATGAGACGCCGCTCGTGCCGGGCGAGACGTACGAGTTCAGCTTCGATCTCTACCCGACCGACTACATATTCGAGGAGGGCCACCAGATCGCCGTGGTCCTGGTGTCCAGCTACCGGTCGCTGCTCTGCTCGGCGACGGCCCCGGGCTGCGTCGCGCCGAACCAGGACCGGCCGTCGGTGACGGTGAACGTCAACAACAGCCGCGTCACCCTGCCAATCGTCGGCGGGCAGCAAGCGGCGCAGGCGGCCGGCTTCTAATACATAGGGAGGACATCTCAAGGAGCGCCCGCCGGACAACCGGTCCGGCGGGCGCCTTGCGTCCGTGATCACTCCGCGTATGACCCGGCGAGGCGCTCCGAGATGAGAGGTATTTCCTGGTGGGCATCGCGCCTCTGGGAATTAGGTTCGACGTCGGCTCACAGCCGGTCGACCTCGGACCGCCTACTGACCGCTGACTCTGCACGAGCTGGTCGGTCTGGATCGGGCACAGGGGGTGCCATGCAAAGACGACAGAAGTCCGAGCTACCGCTGTCAGCGGCCGCCGCACAGGTGTGGGCGCTCGACCAACTCGGCGCAGCAGGTTCGAATGGCGATCGGCGTAATGGCACGGGCAACCGTCGGATGGTCGCCCTTGCGGCCCGGATCTCCAGCGCGCTCGCGCCGTTCCGATCCAGCAGCCGTCGGCCTTGAACCGCGGTACCTCATGGCTGCCATGCCACCGAACTACCTCGTTGCTCCTGTAGGTCGGCTTCGGCGGTAGTGGCGTCGTTGGCGGGCCCGGTTGCCGCAGTCGGCCGGATCGCACCAGCGCCGGCTGTGGTTCCGGGTGGTGTCAAGGTAGAGCCACCGGCATTCGCCGCACGCTGAGATCTTTCGCAGCGTTTCCGGGGAGGTCAGCATCTCGGCAGCGTCGAGGGCCAGCCGGTCGAGCAGCGAGTCGCGGCGCGGGACCCAGCTCGCGGCCTGCGCTCCGTCGGCGAAGTCCAGCCGGCGGCGTCCGGCGGCATCCGTGGCAAAGGCGCCGAGGCGCTCGATATCGCTGGCGTCGGGTGTTTCGCCGTCGGCGACGGCGAGGAAGATGCGCGCGAGAAGCTCCCGCAGATCACGCAAGGCTTCGGTGCCGGCGCCCAAGGCTGTTGGGACACCGGCCGCGTCGGCCCATCGCCGCAGGTTCGTGGCGGGATCGAGCCAATCGTGGGCGCGCGACGTGCCGCGGTAGCTGACCAGATTGGCGAAGTCGAGCACCGTCGTGCCGCCGATCAGCTTGTAGGTGCCCGGGTAGCCACGGGTCTTCAAGTCCAGTGCGTCCGCCATGACTCCCACCTAACGTACGTATAGCTGTTGACACGTTAGCAGTCGCTGTGGTCGGATGCTTATAACGGGCGAACAATGGTTAGGACGTTATGAAGTCGACAGTGGCGCTGCCGTGGACGCACCGGGTGCGGCCCGAGCTGTTCTTCGTCGGCTCCGCGATCTTCCACTATTTGGGGCCGGCCTTCGCTGTTCTGCTGTTCGTACGTGTCGAGCCGCTCGGCGTGGCCTGGCTGCGCATCCTCTCCGCCGGGCTTATCTTCGCGCTGTGGCGCC
The DNA here is from genome assembly GCA_036374175.1 of Jiangellaceae bacterium. Classification (GTDB taxonomy): domain Bacteria; phylum Actinomycetota; class Actinomycetes; order Jiangellales; family Jiangellaceae; genus JASLBX01. Next base: position 22,296 of record DASUUH010000106.1, read on the forward strand.
GCCCGTGGCGAGCATGGACAGCCGCAGGTCGCGCCGAACGCCGGACCATCGTCGTGTGGGGCGTCTTGCTCGCCCTGATGAATGCGAGCTTCTACCTGGCGATTGACCGGCTGCCACTGGGTACCGTCGCTGCGATCGAGTTCGTCGGGCCGGTTGTGCTCGCCGCCGTGGGACTACGCAGCCTGCGCAATCTCGCAGCGCTCATGCTCGCCATCGGTGGAGTGGTGGTGCTCGCCGAGGTAACCCTCAGCGGTTCTCCGGCCGGGTTCGGGTTCGCGCTCGTCAACATGGTTCTGTTCAGCGGGTACATCATCATTGCGCACCGCGTCTCCCGGCATCAGCAGCTCGCCGGCATCGACGGCCTGGCCATGGCGATGCTTATCGCGGCCGTTGTCGCCGTTCCTCTCGGCGTCGTTGACGCTGCACCCGCGTTCACTGATCCGTTCAGCCTCGGCGCTGCCGTCGGCGTCGGCCTCAGCTCCTCGGTGATCCCATACATATTCGACCAGCTCGCGATGCGCCGGCTCCCTCGAGCCACCTACGCCCTGATGGTGGCACTCCTGCCGGCCACCGCCACAGCCATCGGCATTCTCGTGCTGACCCAGATACCCACCCCGACCGACATCCTCGGCGTCGGGCTCATCGTCATCGCCGTCGTCCTCCACCGCGATGATTGACCGCCCCCGAAACAGCCAATCCTCCGACTGGGCCTCCAATGAGGTTGAGGCTAGGCTACCCTTAGTAGCGTGATCGTCTGCCACTGCGCGGTCGTCTCCTCCAGCGACATCGCCGCCGCCCTCGACAACGGCGCCCGCACCGTCGCCGAGGTGTGCCACCGCACCGGTGCGGCCCAGAACTGCGGCACGTGTATCTTCTCCGTGCGACAGGTGATCTGCCAGCATGCCGTGATGCGCAACTCAGCGACCGAGGAGGATGTCCGTGCAGCCAGTTGACCCCCGCGTCGTGGAGCTTCTCAATGATGCTCTGACCTTCGAGCTCACCGTCACCAACACCTACTTCCTGCACGCGCGGATGCTCGACAACTGGGGACTGGCGAAGCTGGGCAAGGTCTTCTACGACCTCTCCATCGACGAGATGCGGGACGCGGACGCCCTGATCAACCGCATTCTGATGTTCGACGGCCACCCCAACGTCCAGCGCCTCAACCCCATTCAGGTCGGCGAGACACCCGAGGAGATGCTCCAGCTCGCTCTTGCCAGCGAGAAAACCGCCGTCGCCCAGTTCAACGCCTCGGCCAAGGAATGCCACGACCTCGGCGACCACGGCAGCGCCGCGGTGTTCGAAGAGATGGTCCGCGACGAGGAGAAGCACGCCGACTGGTTCGAATCCCAGCTCGACGCCATCGCCCGCCTCGGCGCCAAGCAATACCTGTCCCAGCACCTCGCCGCAGGAGAGGGACCTGCCTGATCAGCGAGCGCGGATGGGCCGAGTGAGCGGCCTCATTCCACGTCAGCCGGGGACATCCTCGCTGGCTGAACCGCCGACTCCGGGTTGGGGTCCCGGCCGGGCGTCGTCACTGTCCGCGTCGGTTACCCAGGCCTGCGCCGCTCGGCCGGGCTGACTGTCCGCACGCCGACGCCGTGCATGTCGTTGAGCACGACGCCGTCGGCATTGCGCACGACGGGCGCTTCCAGAATGGTCAGGCGCTGGCCAGTGGCTGCATCGAGCACCACGATTCCCGGCTCCTCCCCGGCGGCGGCGTGCGGCGCGCCGCTGACCGGAAGCGGGCCCCTCTGCGAGACGTACACGCGGGAGCCGTCCGGAGCGAAGTCGAGGATGTCAGGTGCGTCTAGCCCGGTGGTGAGCTCGCGGGTCACTTCGAACGTGCGTGCGTCAATCACCAGACCGTCGCTCGATCCCCGGTTCACCGTCCAGTACGACGATTCGTCCGGAGTGAGCCGCAGCGCGTGGGCGTCGAGCCCTTCAACCGCGCCGAAGGCGGCGCTGCGTGGCCCGCCGAGGAGCTCCTTGGCGTTGCGGTCGAACACGTACCACTCGCCTGCCGTGTCCGCGCCGGGCATGATTTGGCCGCTCCAGTTCGCCACGGCGATGTCGGCTGAGACCGATACGCCGCAGTTCGCCTTCACCTGGTTCGGCTCCCACGCGGCCGTGACCTGGTGCGTCTGGAGATCGAGAACGAACAACCCGCCCTGCTGCCAGCCGGGTCCGAGCGTTACCCACGCCTCGTTGCCGTCCGGCGAGTACTGGTGGCAGACCGGGCTGTACGAGACGTACCGGAACGGCTGTGGCATAGCCGGCGGTACCACTGGCCGCCAGTCTGGGTTAGCTGCCTCGACAGGAGCGAGCAGGTCAGCCACCCGAAGGTGAACGCCGACCTGGAACGTGGGCCGGGCGCTGCTCAACCGCCCGAGTTGGACCTGCACCAACTCCTGTGACCCGATCGCGGCGGCCCACACCGCGGAGTCGTCCGGCGTCACAGCCACCATGTGGGTGCCGGCACCGGTGCCGAGCACCTCGACTACTTCCTTCGCTCGTGCGTCGATGACGATCGTCGCGGCGCCGGCGGTCGCGGCCACGAAGGCGTAGCGGTCCCTCGAGTCGAAGTCGATCATGTGCGGCACGGTCCTCGGCCCGGCCGGGACGTGCTGGAAACCACGACCGGCGAGCGCGCCCGGGCTGACGTCGATGATCGCGACCTGGTCGTGGTCGGTGCCATCGTAGACGTGGATACGGTCCGTACCCTGGTCGAGAGCCCAGATCTCGTGGCCCGCCCATGCCGGCGCGGCGCCTGGAACGTGGCCGTCCGCTACAGCCGGCAGCGCGACGGCGGTGAGCGCGAGGGTGAAGGTGAGGGGAACGAGTGCGCGGCGTACGTCCACGGCGGTCACGCTCCTAGTTCTCAGGGCGCCGTTGACAAGTGTGCTTTGTACCTGGCGGAACAAGACGCGGGTTGTTGATGTCGAGGAAAACTAGCACTACCCGACTACCTTGGCCAGACGGCTGATCGTCGGCACACTTACCCGTCAGACGTCCTCTTCAGGCTTCGCGACTCCCGGAGAACCGCTCCTGTCTGTGAGCGCTCGCGCTAGCCCAGCTGCAAGATCCTCTCCTCGATCTCGTCTCCACGTGCCGGTGCGAACGACACCTCG
>DASUUH010000107.1:0-52176 GCA_036374175.1 Jiangellaceae bacterium
TCCTGGCTATAGGTGGAGCTGCTGCCCTGTCGAATGAGGCTGTCGAAGTGTCCCGGCAGGCGGACGGTGAAGGTCGTGCCGTCGACCTCAGAACTTGCCACGTCCACACTGCCGCCGTGTGCCGTCACCAGGTCACTGACCACGGTCAGACCGATGCCCGAACCGCTCGCCGTGGCGCGCTGGCCGCGGTAGAAGCGATCGAACACGTGGGGGAGATCCGCCACGGCGATGCCCGGCCCGGAGTTCCACACGGCAATTACCGCTGAGCCTGCCTCACGCTCGACGCCCACCCGCGCCCGCCCACCGTCGGGGGTGAATTTCGCGGCGTTGGACAGCAGGTTCGTCACGACCTGACGGATCCGCACCGGGTCCACATCCGCGACCACGTCTTCGTCGGCCACCGTCTGTAGATCGATCCCGCGCTCGGCGAAGATCGGGGCGTATTCTGCCGCGACCTCTCGCACCACCGCGTCCAGCGACGTGGGGACACGCTGAAGCGAGAATCCGGCGGCGTCCGCGCGGGCGAGCGTTTCCAGGTCGTCGACCAGCCGGCCCAGCCGCAAGGTCTCCTCCCGCAGCGACGCGAGCGCGGCGGGTGTCGGTTCGGTGACTCCGTCCTGTAGCGCCTCGATCTCGCCCCGCAGGATCATCAACGGAGTCCGCAGCTCATGGGCGACGTCAGCGGCGAAGTCTCGGCGTAGCCGGTCCTCCGCGACGACAGTGTCGGCCATCCGGTTGAACGCCTGGGCCATCTCACCGAACTCGTCGGCGCGATCGGCAGGCACCCGCGCAGTCCTATCCCCGGACTCGAACGTCCGGGCCGCTGCGGTGAGAGCGCGGGCGGGAGCCGTAGCGCGCCGGGCGACCCCGGCGCCCAGCAGGAGCGCCACCAACCCGGTGACTGCCGCGCCGATGACGAGCAGCCGGTTGATCGACGTTCGGAACGCGACGTCCTGGGGCAGCACACCCGCCTGCGGCAGCTGAGTCACGGCGATGCCAACGATCTCGCCGCCCACTTCGATCGGTGCTCGGCGCTCCTCTCCAAGCGGCCCCGTTCCCATCATCTGACGATGCCACTCGGCCATCGGGTCGGCTTGCGATTCCCAGATCAGCGTCCCGTCGCGGTCCTCGATCCGGACCGTGCCGCCATCCATGAGCGCCACGGACGCCCGGCGATCCAGTTCCGGCGCGTCCCAGCCCCCCGCCTGCCGGTAGCCGTCCTCCAGTGACTGGACCAGGTGTGTCCGCCGCTCGTCCTGGCGATCTTCGAGATACTCGGTGAAACGGCTGCCAAAGGCCAGATTGACCAGCAGCGCGGTGACCGCCGCCGCGATGAGGCCGACCACCGCGAAGGCGACGACCAGGCGGACGGCGAAGGACCTATTCATCGCGCGCCACGGCCAGCTTGTAGCCGACGCCGGTGACGGTGACCACGAACTGGGGCGCCTTCGGGTCGTCGCCGAGCTTGCGGCGCAGGTTCTTCACGTGCGCGTCGACCGCCCGCTCGCAGCCATCGTGCTCGTACCCCTGGATTCGGGTGACCAGCTCGTACCGCGACCAGACCCGGCCGGGACGGCGAGACAGCACCGTGAGCAGGTCGAACTCGCTGCGAGTGAGAACGACTTCGCGGCCGTCCACCGAAACCTCCCGGGCGTCCGCATCGATCACCAGCCGGCCGGCACCGAACGATTCGACCGCGGATTCCGCTCGACCGGTCCGCCGGAGCACAGCTTCGACCCGCACCGCGAGCTCACGCGGGCTGAACGGCTTGACCAGGTAGTCGTCCGCACCAAGCCGGAATCCGGCGATCCGGTCCTCCTCAGCGGCCTTCGCGGTCAGCATGATGATTGGTACGTCGGAAATCGCGCGGAGGTTCCGGGTGACCACCTCGCCCGGCAGGTCCGGCAACATCAGATCCAGCACGACGATGTCCGGGTCGGTCCGGGCGGCTATTTCAAGAGCTTCCTGGCCACCTCCGGCGACCAAGACCGAATAGCCGGCCCGCTCGAGATAGGGGCGAACCAGCTCCCTGATCTTCCGCTCGTCGTCGACGACGAGCACGCTTGCTTGTCCCATTGCCGTCATCTTCGGCACGGCCAGGCCCGAATGGGCAGTGCCGTCGGTCAGTGCCTCGGGTGACCTTCGTCACCCGGGCCGTTCGGCCCTAGCCGCCGCCGCCGCACCGCCGGACCCTGGAGCAATCCACACACCGGAGGAACTATGCGCACGATCATCGAGCCGTTTCGGATCAAGAGCGTCGAACCGATCGAGATGTCGACGCCAGGGCAGCGAGAGCAATGGCTGGCCGAAGCCGGCTACAACCTGTTCCGGCTGCCGGCCGAGCGGGTACTCATCGACCTGTTGACCGACTCGGGCACGGCGGCGATGAGCGCGGCGCAGTGGGCCGCGGTGATGGCCGGAGACGAGTCCTACGCCGGTGCCCGCAGTTGGTACCGGTTCGAGGAGACGGTTCGCCGGGTCTTCGGGTTTCCCCACGTGGTCCCGACCCACCAGGGCCGCGCCGCTGAGCGGATCCTGTTCAGCTGTACGGTCAAGGCCGGCGACGTGGTGCCCAACAACGCACATTTCGACACGACCCGCGCCAACATCGAATACCTTGGCGGGCAGGCCGTCGACCTGCCGTGCGCTGCGGCCGCCGACCCGACCAGCGAGGACGCGTTCAAGGGCGACATGGACGTCGACGCGTTGGAGAAGCTGCTCTCCGACCGGGCCGACGCCGTTCCGCTGATCATGTTGACGATCACGAACAACTCCGGCGGCGGGCAGCCGGTCTCCATGGGCAACATCCGTGCGGTGGCGGAGACGGCGCGGCGGTTCGGCAAGCCGTTATACCTCGATGCCTGCCGGTTCGCCGAGAACGCCTGGTTCATCAAGCTGCGCGAGGACGGCTATGCCGAGGTGCCGGTGCCCGAGGTCGTCCGCGAGATGTTCTCCTATGCCGACGGCTGCACAATGTCGGCCAAGAAGGACGCGTTGGTCAACATCGGGGGTTTCCTGTGCACCCGCGACCCTTCCCTGGCCGCCCGCGAGAAGGATCTGCTCATCCTGACCGAGGGATTCCCGACCTATGGCGGCCTGGCCGGCAGGGACCTCGAGGCGATCGCACAGGGCCTTGACGAGGTCCTCGCCGAGGACTACCTGCGCTACCGGATCGTCTCTACCGCGTACGTGGTCGACCATCTGCACCGCGCCGGTGTGCCGGTGCTTCGCCCGGCCGGCGGGCACGCTGTTTACCTCGATGCGGGACGGTTTCTGCCACAGATCCCACCTCTGCAGTACCCGGGGCAGTCACTCACCGTCGAGTTGTACCGGCACGCCGGAGTGCGGGGCGTCGAGATAGGCACGGTGATGGCGGGGCGTGATCCCGCGACGAACGAGGAGCGACCGGCCCGGCTCGAACTCGTCCGCCTGGCGCTGCCGCGCCGGGTCTACACCCAGTCCCACATGGACTACGTGGTCGAGGCCACCGTCGAGGTCTTCGAACACCGTGAGTCGCTCCGCGGCTACCGGATCGTCGACGAGCCGCCGTTCCTGCGCCACTTCACGGCGACCTTCGCTCCACTCTGACTCTGCACACAAATCCCGGCCGGCGGAGTCCGACTCACGCTGCTGAGCGTCTTTGGACTCGCAATAATGTGACCAATGTCACTTCAAATGGGATAGTGTGGGACGATCATTGGTGATGGAGCCTCGGGTCGGGAGGGTTGACCAATGGGCACCATCAAGCGGGTTCTGCTCGCCGCAACCGCCACTGCCGTCCTCACTGTGGTGCCTGCTGCGGCTGCTGATGCGAACGGCGACGATGACAGTGACGAGGCACGAGTTCTCGTCCTCCAGGCCATCGCGCTCATCGTCAACCAACCGGACGATGAGCACGAGATCGAGGAGCGACTCGAGCACGCGCTCGAGGCGACGCACCAGGAGGGCGTTGATCTGGACCTCGTCGATGAGGCGGCTGCCGCCCTCCACGATGGAGATCACGAGAGCGCCCGTGAGCTGCTGCAGACGTCAATCGGCGCCGGGCCCTTCGTCAGCCCCGGCGTCCCGGAGCCGATCCGTGAAGCGCACGGAGAGCCGGGGGAGCCCACCTTCGCCGTTGGCGCCGAGACTGGGACGACCGTCGTGCTCGACGAATACGAACCGAGCTCAGCGCTGGACGGCGGGAATGTCGCGCTAATCGTTCTCTCGGCAGCCGCGATAGTCGTGGGCGCGCTGCTCGCCTGGCTGTTCCGGCCAGTTGACACCGTACGGGGGCTTCGGCGAGCTGCCGGACCCTGAGAAGGAGTCGTGATGGCTACGACTACTCGAACCACCCGGGAACCGGGCGGCGGAGACGAGCGGCCGAGGTGGTCCCGCCGGTTCGTGGCCGCGGTGGACGAGCGGCTGGGCATCGACGCATTGCGCTACCCGGTGCCCGAGCACGCGAACAGCCTCGGGTGGAGCCTGGGCGGGCTCACCTTGGCGAGTTTCGTCGCACTTGTGGTGACCGGCATCTACCTTGCGCAGTTCTACAACCCGGTTCCGGAGGCGGCCAACCAGTCGATCCGCGAGCTGTCCGATGTGTGGTTGGGCACCTTCGCGCGCAGTCTGCACTACTGGGCGGCGCAGGCGATGTACGTGCTCGTGGCCCTGCACCTGCTGCGGGTGATCTTCCACGGCTCGTACCAGCGCCCGCGCGAGGGCAACTACCTGGTCGGCGTGACCATGTTCGCGCTCGTCATCGCCGCATTGTTCACTGGCACCGTGCTCAAGTGGGACCAGGAGGGCTTCGAGGCACTGGTGCACAACATCGAGGTCGCCGAGCTGCTCGGGGGACTAGGGTTCTGGTTCACCGCCGAGGTGGCCGAGAACGTATCGATCCTCGTACGGTTGTACAGCGCTCACGTGGTGATCGTCCCTGGGCTGATCATCGTGCTGCTCATCCTGCATGCGTTGCTCATCAAGCGGCACGGCATCTCGACTCATCCGGCCATCCCAGCGAGCGCTCCGGAACGCAGCGAACCGTTCACGGGGCACCTTCGCCGGGTAGGCGCGTTCGGTCTGGTCCTCGTCGGAGCACTCGGAGTCATATCGGTCCTGTTCCCGCCGGCCATCGGGCCGACTCCCGTGGAGGGGATCGAAGTCACCAAGCCCCCGTGGCCGTTCCTGTGGATGTACGCGCTGGAGAACTGGTTCGGCCTACCGTCGATTCTCTGGGGCGCCGGGTTCCTGTTCGCCCTGCTGGTCCTGCTTCCGTTCGTCGACAGCGGTCCGGACCGGTTGTGGCGACGGCGTCCGGTCGTGATGGTGATCGCCGGCTTGGTCGTGGCCGCGTTGATCGTCCTCACCGTCATCGCACTCGTCACGACTCCCGAGGCCCACTTATGACCGCCCAGCCAGACCGGCGGGCGCGGTGGGCGTTCTGGACGCTCACGGTCCTTGCTGTCGTGTTCGCCGGCGCCTTGGGCAAGGTGCTCGAGGCCCCGCCGAGCCCAGCCGCCGGCCTCGGCGTCGCGGTCTTGGGCCTGCTTACCGTCGTGGTCCTCGCGCTGGCTGCACGCGTGCTGCTGGCGCTGGCCGGCCAGCTCTCTGCGCAGCGCCGACCCAAGTCACGGCGGTGATCATCAAACTACCTACGTCGAAACGTCACGCGAGACACTGTGACCAACTGAAGGGCTTGACGAGCGCTGGGCAGCGCAGCTATGCGGTCAGCAGCGACAAGGCCGATCCTGGTGCGACGGTCGAGCAGGTCTTCCTCGGTGAGCGCACCTTCGTGGCGCACCGCCCAGACGAGTTCGGCCGCTGTCACGGGCACATCAGGCGCGACCGGCTCCAGCAACGACGGGTCTTCGGCGCCCAGGGCGAGCACGGCGGGTGCTTCCACACCGTACCGGTGGATCAGCCGGCGCGGCGCCGCGATCGAAGCCAGCACACCCGGGGCAGCCGCTCCGACGAGCCTGATCCGGTCCGTCCGGCATGGCCTGGCCGGTCCGAACCCCGACGCCTTCAGGCGGGCGATGACCGCGTCAACTGCGTCTTGAGCCATTCGCCGGTACGTCGTGAGCTTGCCGCCGACGATCGTGATCACGCCATCGGGGGAGACGAAAACGGCATGCCGGCGGGACAGATCAGCCGTCCGGCCCGCCTTGCCGGCGAGCAGGGGACGAAGCCCAGCGTACGCACCCACGACATCGCCGCGGTGCACCGGCGTGTCGAGCACCGAACCCAGGGCGTCCAGGAGATATCCGACCTCGCTTTCGGTCGGTGCGGGCACGTCAGGGATCGGTCCATCGACCGGCTCGTCGGTGGGGCCGACGATGACCCGACCGCCGTCCAGCGGAATCACCAGGACGAACCGCGGCGGCCTTCCAGGAACGACGACATGGAACCCGACGTTGGCAGCGCCCGCGAGAACGTCCGACCGCAGCACGATGTGCGTGCCGCGTGACGGACGCAACCGCACACCGTCAGCGAGTTGCCCAGCCCACACTCCCGTTGCGTTGACGACCGCACGGGCCCGGATGGTCAGCCGGTCACCCGTCAGCTCATCCCGGACCAGGGCGCCGTCTCCGGACAGCTGCTCCGCCCGGCAGCGAGTCAGGATCCGAGCCCCATAGCTGGCCGCCGTCCGGGCAATGGCGACGACGAGGCGAGCGTCGTCGGTGAGCTGGCCGTCCCACGACACAAGGCCGCCACGCAGAGCAGGCGACCGGAGCGCCGGGGCCAACCGCTGTGTCTCGACAACCGACAGGTGGCGCGATCGGGGCAAGGTGCCACGGCTCGTGCCCACGGAAGCCCGGAGCAGGTCGCCTGCGGCGTAGCCGACCCGCGAGATGGCCGCCTGCCGACCGGTCACCTGCGCGGTGAGCGGCAATACGAACGGCAACGCTCGAACCAGATGCGGAGCCGTATGCTCCATCAGGACGGCTCGCTCCGCCGCACTCTCATGCGCGATGCCGATCTGGCCGGTTGCCAGGTAGCGAAGCCCACCGTGGATCAGCTTGGAGCTCCACCGCGAGGTGCCGAAGGCCAGGTCGTGGGCGTCGATGGCGGCCACAGACAGCCCGCGCGCCGCTGCATCGAGTGCTACGCCGGCGCCGGTGGCGCCGAGCCCGACCACCAGGACGTCGACGACCTCTCCAGCCGCGATCTCCCCCAGCTCACGCTCGCGGCGGGCGGCGGACAGCGAGGATGCGAAGTTGGGGATCACGGCGCAAGATACCTATCGAGAATCTGCCGCAGCTCGTTGTCGAAGGCGGCATTCCCGAGCGCGGGATCAAGATCGTCCGACATCGTCGGCGCGGACAGCGCGAACGACTGGGCGACGAGCAGCAACGCCCTGGCCTGACGGGTGGCGTCGTCGCGGCGAATCGTCCCGTCCTTGTGTCCGGCCCGTAGCGTGCGTTCGATGCCGTCGAGCATCGCGTCGTGGCTGCTGCCGCGGCGCTCCAGGATGTACGGCAGCAGGACCTCGGGGTCGGTTTCGACGATCTTGCGGTACAGGGGATGCTCGCGCAGTGCCTGCACGCCGTTCACCAAGCTGGTGATGAGTTGGTGCCGTACCGGTTGCCCGTCGTCCGGCGGCGCCACCCCCGCCACGACCGCTGACCATTCCCTCGTCATGAGGTCGGCGATCAGCGAGCGCACGTCAGGCCAGCGGCGGTAGATCGTCATCCGTGAGATGCCGGCCCGCCGCGCCACATCGGTCAGCGTCGTGCGCCGCACACCGACCGCGAGCACGCAGGCCCGCGCCGCGTCAAGGACGGCGTCGTCACGGTGATGCCGCCGGGACAGTTTGTTACGGATCGACGACATGTGTCACAGTGTAACTCACGCGCCGCGGGAGGTTGACCATGCACTGGAGTCGATGGGGCGATCCAGACCGGGCCGAATCGCTGCCGGAGCCGATCGTGCACCTGCTGCAGCAGGCTCTCGGCGTCCGGCCACCGGCGCCTCCGGTGGAACTGGAGGCCGTCGAGTTACCGGAGCCGTCGCTCACCACCTCGGCGTATGAGGCGCTCACTGCGCCGGTGGGCGCTGATCACGTGTTGACCGATGCCGAGTCGCGAATCCGGCACACCCGCGGCAAGTCGACACTCGACCTGCTTCGCATTCGGCAGGGAGACGCTTCGGACGCGCCGGACGCTGTCGTCCAGCCCGCTTCCCATGAAGAGGTCGTGCAGGTGCTCGAGGCGTGTGCCCGGCACCGGGTCGCCGTGGTGCCCTTCGGTGGCGGGACGTCTGTGGTCGGGGGACTCGCACCGGCCGGGCCTTCGTACGCGGGGTTCATCGTTATGGATCTGCGCCGATTGGATCGCCTGGTCGAGCTCGACGCCGAGTCTCGCCTCGCCACCCTGGAGCCGGGCCTGCTGGCGCCACGGGCCGAAGAACTGCTGCGCGAGCGTGGTTTCACGCTTGGTCACTTCCCTCAGTCGTTCGAATGGGCCAGCATCGGCGGCTTCGCAGCGACCCGGTCGAGCGGGCAGGCATCCGCCGGGTACGGACGGTTCGACGAGATGGTGGTGCGGATGCGGGTCGCGACGCCGGCCGGCACCCTCGAGTTGGGCCGCGCGCCACGTACCGCTGCCGGACCGGACCTCCGGCATGTCTTCCTCGGCTCCGAGGGTGCGTTCGGCGTCATCACATCGGTCACGGTTCAGGTACAGCCCGCGCCTGCGGCGAGCGTCTACGAGGGCTGGCGATTCGCATCCTTCGACGCCGGCATGGCCGCGATGCGCCGCCTTGCCCAGGACGGCCCGCTGCCGACCGTGCTGCGGCTGTCCGACGAAGCCGAGACGGCGATCGGACTTACCGATTCGGCGCACATGGGCAGCGGCGATTCACCGCCCGGGTGCCTGCTCATTGCCGGGTACGAAGGATCGGTTTCCGCAGTGGCGGCCCGACGCGAGGAGTCCTCAGCGGTGCTCGCTCAGGCCGGCGGAGAGCATCGTGGGGTAGCGCCGGGTGAGCGCTGGCTGGCGGGCCGGTTCGCGGCCCCGTACCTGCGGGACGCGCTTCTCGACGTGGGAGCATTCGCCGAGACCCTGGAGACCGCGACGTTCTGGTCGAACGTGCCCCGGCTGTACTCCGCCGTGCGGGACGAGCTCACCCGAAGCCTGACCGAACACGGTGCACCGCCGCTCGTGCTCTGCCACGTGTCGCACCTCTACCCGTCTGGGGCCTCGCTCTACTTCACAGTGGTCTGTGCCCAGGGTGACGATCCGGTGGTCCAGTGGCGGCACGCCAAGTCAGCGGCCAGCGCAGCAATCGCTGCGACCGACGGCACCATAAGCCACCATCACGGTGTCGGGACAGATCACCGGGACTGGCTCGAGGCAGAGGTCGGCCCGCTAGGGATCGAGCTGCTTCGCGCGATCAAGGAGCGCCTCGACCCAGTCGGGATCCTCAACCCGGGCGTCCTAATTCCGTGACGGATCCACCACCGGCGGACTGAATCACCCCTTTCCGGCTGACTTGTCGAGGCGGATTGCATCGCCGAGGTTGGAATTCCCCTCCAGGAAGGCGAGGCTCTCCACCTCCTCGGACCTGGGTCCGGTGTAGTCCAGGATGTACAAGCCGTTCCGCACGTCGACCACGTAGATCAACCCGTCCTTGATGATCGGGAAGCTCCACATGACGACCTTGTTGGTGCCCATCGACAGCGCAGGGTCCTCGTTCGCCACCGACGAGAGCGGCGTGGGCGAGAACCACCCTGCCTGATCCATCCGGCCGGGATCCTCGATGTCGATGACCTGGAGGCCACCCGAGTGCCAGCTCACCAATGCCAGGTTCCTGGTCAGCGTCGGGTTGTGGGCGGCGTAACTCGCGCGTTCCTGGTCGGCCTGGGTGGGCGCTGGGCAGGTATTCTCTGCGATCTTGTACTCGCCGATGACGTGCGGCCGCTTCGGGTTGCCCACCTGGATCGCGCGGGCCCAGCCCCACGGGCAGCCAAAGGCCGGGCTGGTGAATGTGCCGTAGATCTCGTCGGTGACGAGCGAGAATGGCCGGCCGGGGAAAGGCACCGCAGAATGTCCCGGATTCGGGTTGTCCCAGGTGGGGCGGTTCTCCACCGGCGTGAGGAGGTTGTCGTTGAGGTTGAGCACCTCGCCCGGCTGGTAGTTCCCTTTCGCGATGTCTTCAGTGTCCAGCATCAGGAAGAAGCCGGACAGATACGCGAGATGGGTCACTGTTCCGTCCGGCGTCGGGGTCATCGAATGCAGTGCCACATTCGCCCGATTCTCGAACTGGGGGGTCCAGGTGCCCTGGGCAACCAGGACCGGCGTTCCACCAGATGGGACGGCGCTTATGTCGGCAATCAGCAGGTTGGCGTTGTTGACATTCGCTGATGTCGTAGGCGTGGAGATCCACAGCAGCGCCCGGTCTGGGTCGTTGGGGTCCTCCCACAAATAGAACTCGTGAGGTGTGCGGACGGCATTGTTGGCCTGCCGCGGCACCCATTCGGACAGGAATACCGGATTGGCCGGGTCGGTGAGGTCGAAGAACCGGAACGTCGGCGTCACGCCGCCTGGGACGCAGGAGTGAATGACCGAGGAGCACCCGAAATTCGCGACCATGAGCAGTTTCTTGGCCGGCCAGACCCTCAGCTCGCGGGTGGTTTCACTGACGTTGCCCGCGTACGGTGGCCCGATCTCGTTGACCACCTGCGGAGAGGATGGATCGGAAGCGTCCACCACCAGAATCCCTGGATTGGGGTGCGGGCAGGCGTCAAGCCCCAGTTCGTCGCGCCTGGGGTCGCCCAAGCCGCATCGGCTCGATCCATCCGTTCGGTTACCGACGTACACGTAGTCGCCGAAGAGGGCCGGAGCAGCATTCAATCCGCGACCAAACAACGGATCATGGCCCACCAGGGTGACGTTTGCCGCAGTGCCGGGGGTACCGCCGCCCGGACCAACCGTCACATCGCCCGCGGCCGGCGCCCACGGTAACGAGACGAGCAGGGTGATTGTGATGATGAGAGCACGTCGACGCATCATTCACACCTCCTTGTGTGACCTAACGTCCAGGCTCAGTCCTCTTCAGCTGGGGGCACGGTTCGAAGTGGACGGATTGATAATCCGCCCGCTCACCGTTCCTGTCTACAGTCGTGTGCCAATCGCCTAGGTCGAAGTGGCCGTCGTCCGCTGCGCAACTGGCGACGAGCGGCGAACGCCGCCGCGGCACGGGTGCCTTGTTCGGAGATTGGCATGACCGCTCCAGCGCCGCACTAAGTCATGTGACGGAACTTTTCGGGCCGCACTGCATCGGATGTCGAAACACGTCACCCCCAAAAGGGTCGGCGACTTGGCGATTTGAAGTTGATGTCTTGTCGGATAAGAGAGCCGTAACTACTGTGTGACTACTCCACATATAGGGGGACGGCGTGTTTTCACGCAGGGCTGGTTCGTGCTCACGAGGCCGGTGTCTACCGGCGCGTCCCCCGTTCTCCTTCGGCGATCATGCCGCCCTGGCAGAAGGTAGCCGAGAGCCTCTGCCGCATCGGGTCGATCGCATACCCAAACAGGGTCACTGTCCAGAGAGTGAGGCAGCACATGCGACGCACCACCACAATGATCTTGCTCAGCCCGCTGGCCATGCTGTTGGCGCTGCCAGTGTCGGCGATGGCGCAACCGACGCCGGTAGATCCGGAGAAGCACCAAGAAGATTCACTCCGGATCCCCGAGATCAGCAACTTCGATTACAGCCAGAACATGCACCCGATGGGCTATTCGCCACGGGTCGTGCCACTGGACAATGCCGAACCCGGAGCCGGGGTCTTCAACTCCGACCTTGCGTTCTGGGGGAAGCTCGCGTACCAGGGCACCTACGAGGGCTTCCGGATCATCGACATCACTGAGCCTGACAACCCTGTGGAGGTCAACAACTTCACGGACTGTGTCCAGGGAACCACAACCGGTAACCAGGGCGACGTGATCGTCTGGGAGAATGTCTTGGTCCGCTCCTGGAACTCGCCCGCCCCGGCAGGGGGAAGGTTCTGCGGCGGCCTCTTCACGCCGGCTGGGGATGAGGGCGTTCACATATTCGACGTGAGCGACTCGGAAAGCCCAACGGGTGTGGCGTTCGTGCCTACACCCTGCGGCTCGCACACGGCTACGGGTGTGCCCGACCTGGCCAACAACCGGCTCCTGGTCTACAACAGCCCGTCAAGCGGTGCGGTCGGATGTCGAGGGATCGACATCATCGAGGTGCCGCTGGACGACCCGTCCGCGGCGACGTACCTCCGCTTCGAGCCATCCGGCGACCCTAGGCCGCCACAACCAAACCTCGTAACGATCGATCCGCCGTCGTCCGCCGCTGGGACGTACCAAGCCAGCGGCGCGTCGTTCGGCCCGGCTCCCGGCGAGGCCGGCATCGCCGGTGACATCGTCCTGGCGAATGACGGCAGCGCGGCTCCCACCGAGGCCTGTGACCCGCTCGTCGGTTTCCCCGCTGGCGCCATCGCGCTGGTCGATCGAGGAACCTGCGGATTTGTTGTGAAGGCGGGCAACGCCCAGGCCGCCGGAGCAGTCGCGATGATCGTGGTCAACAACGTGCCCGGAGCGCCGTTCAACATGGGTGGCACCGACCCGACGATCGTGATCCCGTCGGTAATGGTGTCGCTCGCGGACGGCGGTGTCATCAAGGCGGGTTTGCCTGCCACCGGCTCGGTCAGCAGTGCCCCGCTTCCGGACGTGCCCGACCGATCGTGCCACGACACCGGCGTGATCCTGGGCGATGCTCTGAAGGTGGCCTGTGCAGGAAGTGACGGCTTCACGGTATGGAGCCTCGATCCTGCCGACGGTGGCTCGCTCGAGGATCCTGCAGTCCAGTACTCGATCATCGTTCCCGGCGTGAGTATCGGGCACTCGGCCAGCTTCACCTGGGACGGCGAGGTCGTCATCTTCGGACACGAGCCGGGCGGCGGTGGTCAAGCGCAATGCCAGGCGACAAGCCCGCTGGTCAACCGCACGCTGTTCTTCTTCGACGCAGATACCGGCGCGCCCGAGGGCACATTCGTTCACCCACGACCGCAGACGAACACCGAGAACTGCACATGGCACAACTACAACGTCGTGCCAACCGCAAAGAGATACGTCCTCGTGGCAGGCAACTACCAGTCGGGCATCAGCGTGGTGGACTTCTCGGACCCCGCGAACGCCGTCGAAATCGCTTACGCGGACCCGGATCCGCTGATCAACCCGGCCAACCCGAATGCGATCGAAGTAGGTGGCGACTGGTCCACGTACTGGTACGACGGCCGGATCTACGAGTCTGATATCACTCGCGGCCTGTTCATCTGGAATCTTAACGACAAATCGGTCGCCGGAGCGACCAAGCTCGGCCACCTGAACCCCCAGACGCAGGAGTTCACCATTCCGTAGTACGCACAGCTCAGATCACCCGAGCGGGGTGGGCGCACTCGGAGCCCGCCCCGCTCGGCGCAGCCACCCAGCCCTACCCGGCCACACAATCTAGTCGTTAGTCCCGGGAAGGGTGGGCCTTCCGGCCGTAGTGGCCGCCGTGTTCCGACGGCATCGTCGGAGGTCGCTGTCAACGGCAGGGCGGCGGGAGGTGAGGGCTGGACGTGACGATCGTGGACACCACGCCACGCCGGGTGGACTTGTTGGCGTACGCCGGAACGGCGGGCCGTCTGGTGCTCGGCGGCGTCCTGCTCTGGGCCGGCCTGGCGAAGATCGGTGATCTAGCCGCGTCGGTCCGTGCTGTCAGGGCGTATCAGATCATGCCGAGTCAGGCGGCCGAGGTCGTCGGCGCCGCGCTGCCGATGGTCGAGATCGCCGTCGGGCTGCTCCTGATCGTGGGCTTGACCACGCGGGTGGCCGCCGGCGTCGCGGCGGTGCTGCTGGCGGCCTTTGTCACCGGAGTCGTCTGGGCCTGGGCCCGGGGTCTACGCATCGACTGTGGCTGCTTCGGCGGGGGAGGAGAACTCGGCGCCACTGAGTCGCCGGACTACGGGGTTCATCTCGCCAGAAACGTCGCCCTGCTGGCGGTAGCGATCTTTCTGATCGTCCGGCCACGTACCCGGCTGTCTGTTGACGCACGACTTGCCCGAGAGGACTGATCACACATGAGCCAGGCGACGAAGCAGAAGGTGGCCGCGCAGCGGGCCAAGGAACGAGCGCAGGAACAGCGGCGGCGGCGCGCGCGGTGGCTGTCGATGGGTGCTGTGGCCGTAGTGGTGGGCGCCGGTCTGATCGGGGTGGCCCAGTGGGAATCGAGCAAACCCACAGACGTGGCCGTGCCGGCCAGCGCAACCATGGACGGTGCAGGTCTGCCGGTAGGTACCGGTCCGGTCACCGTCGAGCTGTACCTTGATTTCCTCTGCCCGGCCTGCCGGCAGTTCGACGCGGCCGCCCGTCCGGTGCTTGATCAGTTCCTGGCCGACGACGCCATCGAGTTGGTATACCGACCCATCGCGATCCTCGACCGGGCCACAACGACGAAGTTCTCGACCCGGGCGGCGTCGGCTGCGGGCTGCGCCTCCGACGAAGGCAAGATCGACGAGTTCGTCGCGGTGATGATGGCCAACCAGCCGGCCGAGGGCACCACCGGGCTCTCCGACGATCAGATCGTCCAGCTCGGCACCAGCGCTGGACTGGACGGGGCCACCTTCGGCCAATGCGTCGCTGACGGCACGTACACCGACTGGGCAGGTGAGAACACCAACACGGCGGTCGACCGCGGTGTGCAGGGCACGCCTACGGTGTACGTCGACGGCGAGCAGTTGACGACGCTCAGCGTGGACGAACTCATCGGCGCCATCGAGAACGCCGGGTGAGCCTGGCCCATCAGGACAACGCGAAATCGACTGCCGCCCTTGCGTGGATCTCGGTGGTCGGGAACGCCGGCACCGGGCAATCGTCAGGGCCGATGAGCAGTTCAATCTCGGTGCAGCCGAGAATGATGCCTTCCGCGCCGCGGTCGACCAACCGATCAATGATCTCAAGGTACGCCGTGCGGGATTCCTCGCGGATCACGCCGAGCACGAGCTCGCCGTAGATCACCTCGTTGATGACCCGCCGCTCTTCCACCGTAGGGACCAACATGGCCAGCCCGCGCTCGGCCATGCGATCGCGGTAGAACGGGTCGTCCATGGTGAACCGCGTACCAAGCAATGCAACCGTGCCCAGGCCGGCGGCGTGGATTGTCTCGGCGGTTACGTCGATCAGGTGCAGCATCGGTATGGAAACGGCAGCCGCGACGGCGTCGGCGACCTTGTGCATGGTGTTGGTGCACAACACGATGCATTCGGCGCCGATGCTCTCCAGGGCCGAGGCCTCCTGCGCCAGCATGTCACCTGCACGCTCCCACTCACCACGGGTCTGCATGTCCTCGATGACCGCGAAGTCGACCGAGGCCATGACGCAGGGTGCGGAGTGGAACCCGCCGGCCCTGTCGCGAACACCCTCGTTGATCAGCCGGTAGTACAGGGCCGAGCTTTCCCAGCTCATGCCGCCGAGGAGTCCGATCTTCTTCATGGCGCTCATCATAGCGCATAAGCCTAACACCAGTGTTTGACTTATTCAGGATCGTCGGTTCTACTAGTTTGTACATCCATGTAAAGGATAGGCCTGCGCCAGAACGCGCGTGCCAGCCGAATCCACGACAACTCGAACGCCAAACCGGTACTGCCTGAAACGAGGAACTGCGCATCGTGACCGTCACGTCCCACCGCCGACACCTGCTGAACCGCCGACACCTGCTGACCATTCACATCATCGCTGCCGTGGCTCTGCTCGGCGTCGACCTGGTGCTGGCAGCGTTAGGACTCGCCGGGCTCGGTGACGCCGCTCCAGAGAGCGTCTATCCGGCTGCCCACCTGGTGGGCCGCTGGCTAGCCGCTCCCTTCGCCCTCGCCGCTCTGGTGACCGGCCTCGGGGTACTGCTGGCCGGACCCTTCTCGCTGCGTAGCGACCGATGGGTGCCGGCCAAGCTGACCGTGACGGTGGCGCTTGCCGCGCTGTTGTTGCTGGCCGTCATCCCATGGCTGCGCGAGGCGAGTCAGCAGGCGCTGCTCACCGGCGAGGTCGGCGACTCCCTGCAGCGACGCCTCGCCATCGCACCGGCGGCGGCATCGGCCGCTCTGCTGATCAATGTGTTACTCGGCAGGTACAAGCCGCGGCTTAGCCCGGCCCGGCGGTAGGTGCGATCAGCGCGCGCACCGACTCGATCAGGACCCGCGGCACCTGCCGGCGGGAGAGGCGTCCGGCAGCGAGTTCGTCGGCCGCCTGGTGCATCAGCGCGTAGGTGCTCGCGACGAGCCAGTCGGCTGGAAGATCGGCTCGGAAGTCGCCCGAGGTCTGGCCGCGGCGAATCAGGTCGCCGACCGAGCCGAACAACGGATCGTGCAGCCCCCGCAACTCGCGGGAGTCGAGAAGTTCGGCGGCCGTGGCATATAGGGTCCGGAATTTCGCCAGGCTCTCCCAATGGGAAGTCACCAGATCGGCCAACACCGCAGACGGATCGCCGCTCATGTCCAGACCCGCCGTTGCCGCTTTCGCCTCGGTCAGCGCGCGCTCGACCGCAGCCCGGACCGCAGCCTCGAGAGTAGGGAAGTGTGAGTACAAGGTGACCCGGCTGACGCCCGCCGCACGTGCAATCGCCGCCATGTTAAGCCGTTCACCGGACGCAACCGCGCCGAGCACTGCGTCAACGATCGCATCCATACTGCGGCGAGCGTCGGCCCGACGGACCCGTCCATCCTCCTCGGGCTCCCGCGGCGTCACCGTTCGCGTCACTCCCCGTGCCGTACCGTCAAATACTTACACTAGTGTATGGAAACAGGGCGGGATGTGATGCCCCCGACACGCCCTAGTTGGCCCGGACGGGAAACCGCCGACCGGTTATGCTCCGCGGCTTTACCCGAACGAACCACTGCTTAGGGTGCCGGCTCCAGGAGTCCAGCGGCAGCTGCTCGGCGTGCTCGATGTCGTTAAACCGCTCCAGGCGATCCGCCTCGCCTTTGACCACCACACTCCACGCCTCGCCAGTGGCCTCGTCGTAGCCGTCGGCCTCAACGACGACTCTCCGGGCGATCGTCACAGCCGCCAGCTTCGTCCCCTCTCCCGTGGAGAAGATGATCGACCGGTCGTCTACGACTGCATTAATCGGGAAGATCTCCAGGTCGTCGCCGACGACGACCGCTAGGCGGGACACCTCCGCCGCAGAGAGCAGCTCCCAGCAGGTGGCCTCGTCAAGAATCGCCATTCCGGTTCGTTGGTCGAAGCTGGCCATGACTCAGCCTAGAGCCGGGCTTGTGGAATGCGCTTGGGCACAACGGCCCGTCCGCTCCGGGACCTACGGCTCGTTACTTCGCGGCGTTGAGCGGCCGACACTTGCGGTAGGCGCGAAAAGGAGAGCGAGATGGGCTACGGCAAAGACGTACAGCGCGAGCTGCGAGTGCCGGCACGGGAGCTGCGCAAGTCCATTCCGGAGGTGTACGAAGGCTTCGCCGCGCTGCACGAGGCGGCACTGGCCGACGGTGCACTGGAAGCGAAGATCAAGGAGCTTATCGCGTTGGCTATCTCGGTGCGGGAGGGCTGCGACGGCTGCATCGCCTCGCATGCCCGAGGTGCGGCCCGCGCCGGCGCCACACGTGACGAGGCGGCCGAGGCCATCGGGGTCGCCGTACTGATGACCGGGGGTCCGGGAACGGTGTACGGGCCGAGGGCGTTCGCCGCGTTCGTCGAGTTCCTCGAGGAGCTGGACCGGCCGGTGCAAGCTGCTTGACCTGTGGCGGTGCGGCTGATCAGTCGGCCCACTCCAGGGAGTCCTCGGCGGCGATTTCGGTCTCTGCCGCTGCGACGTTTCGTCTGACGGCCAGGAAGCTGTCGGGTGTGACAGAGATCGAGTCGATGCCGGCGCGCACGAGGAACCTCGCGAACTCCGGATCGTCGCTCGGTCGCTGGCCGCACAGTCCGACCTTGCGACCCAGCGCGTGTGCGGTCGTGATCAGATGCCGGATGCTTTGGGTGACCGCCGGATTTGTCTCGTCGAACAGGCCGGCCAGCGCTGCTGAGTCGCGATCCACGCCGAGAATCAGCTGAGTC
Source organism: Jiangellaceae bacterium (assembly GCA_036374175.1). GTDB lineage: Bacteria > Actinomycetota > Actinomycetes > Jiangellales > Jiangellaceae > JASLBX01. Next base: position 18,066 of record DASUUH010000107.1, read on the forward strand.
AAGTCGTTGCTGCCGATCGAGAAGCCGTCAAAGCGTTCGGCGAACTGCTCGGCCAACAGGATGTTGGACGGTACCTCGGCCATGACGTAGATCTCGAGGCCGTCCTTCCCGCGTTCCAGGCCCTCCGAGCGCATGAGTTCGAGGACCCGGTCGGCCTCCTCTGTCGTGCGGCAGAACGGAATCATCACGACCACGTTGGTCAACCCCATGTCCCTGCGGACCCGCCGCAGGGCTCGGCACTCCAGAGCGAACCCGTCCCGGTAGCCGTCGCTGTCGTACCGGCTCGCGCCCCGCCACCCGAGCATCGGGTTCTCCTCGGCCGGCTCGAATCGGGCGCCACCGATCAGCCGGGCGTACTCGTTGGTCTTGAAATCGCTGGTGCGGACGATGACCGGAGCCGGCCACCGGGACGCTGCGATCTTGGCGATGCCGGAAGCGAGCTGCTCGACGAAGTACTCCGCGGGTTCGTCGTAACCCTGGCTCAACTGCTCGACCTGGTCTCGCGCAACGGGAGCGAGCTGCTCGATGCGAAGAAGCGCCATGGGGTGCACCTTGACGTGGTCGGCGACGATGGTTTCGAGCCGCGCCAGCCCTATCCCGTCGGCGGGTAACCGCCACCAGCGCAGCGCGGCCGCGGGGTTGGCCAGGTTGAGTAGCACCTCGGTGCGGGTGGCCGGCAGATCGGACAGATTGATTTCGTGCCGGTCGTACCGCAGCGTTCCCCGGTAGACGTGGCCGGTATCGCCTTCTGCACACGACACGGTCACTGCGTCGCCGCCACCGAGCGCTGCGGTCGCCGTGCCCGTCCCAACGATCGCGGTGACGCCCAGCTCACTGCTGACGATCGCCGTGTGTGACGACCGGTCACCACGATCGGTGACGATAGCTGCGGCCCGCTCCATAATGGGCTCCCAGTCCGGATCGGTCGTCTTGGTCACCAGGATGGCGCCGTCGGTGAACCGGTCGATCTCGTCAGGGCTGTTGAGCACACAGACGCGCCCAGTGGCGATCGACTCGCCGATGGCCACGCCGCTGACCAGCCGGTCGCCGGTGTCGGTGAGCCGGTAGGAGTGAAGTTGCGCGGGCGTGGTGCGGGATTGGACGGCCGCCGGGTAGGCCTCGACCAAGAAGAGCTCTCCGGTGCGCCCGTCCTTGGCCCATTCCATGGCCATGGGTACGCCGTAGTGCTCTTCGACGGCGGTCGCCCATCTGGCCAAGGTCAGGATCTCGGGGTCGGTCAAGACACAGGCCGCCCGTTCGCCGTCGGTGGTGTCGACGATCCGCGTGCCGCCGGAGCCGACGTAGATCGCCTTGTGCTCCTTGCTTCCACGGGTCTTGGCGATGATCGGCGTGTAGCGCTCGTCGGACAGCATCGGTTTGAACACGGTGTACTCATCCGGGTCGATCTGGCGGGTCACGACGGTTTCGCCCAGGCCCCACCCGGCGTGGATGACCACTGTGCCGGGAAAGCCGCTGTTCTTCTCGATGGAGGACATCACGCCCGCGCCGGCCAGGTCCGAGCGCACCATGCGCTGCACTCCGACGGACAGCGCGACGTCGAGGTGGTCCACCCCACGGTCCTCGCGGTGCTTGATGGCCCGATCGGTGAACTGTGCGGCGAAGCACCGCTGGACCGCCGCCAGCAGTTCGCCGGGCCCGGACACGTTGAGGAAGCTCTCTTGCGGCAGCTCGAGGGCGCCTTCGGCGAGGTCCTCGGCCGCGCTGGTACGCACGGCGACGTCGACCGTCATGGCGCGCGATTCCGAACCCAACAGGTGATACGCGTCCGTGATGGCCGCCGCAAGATCATCCGGCATCGCGGCGCGCTCGAACAGCGACCGGATGGCCGTGCCCACCTCCGCCAAAGGAGCACCGCCACGCAGCCGAGAGATTTCAGCCGCGATCCGGCCCACGAGGTCGTTGGAATCCAGGTAATGCCGGTGGGCGTGAGCAGTGATGGCGAAGCCGTTGGGAACCCGGATGCCGGCTCCGCTCAGGTACGTCGTCAACTCGCCGAGTGATGCGTTCTTACCGCCGACCGTGCCGACATCGTCACGGCCGATCTCCTTGAACCACAGGACGTTCGGGTGTTCGACCATGCTGTGAGCATTGCGAGACCCGGCCCGAGGCAGTAGTGCCGATGGTCCTGCCCGGGCCGGGTCAAGCGGCAGGCAACGCCGCCGTCAGGCCGCCGTCGGTCAGACGGGAGCCGACGTACTGGGTGTGCCGCCCGTACGGGTCACCTCCGTGGCGTGGTGACGTTCGGTCCGCAGTTGCAGCCAGCCGAGCACCGCGAAAAGCGCAGAGAAGACCGCGACCATGCCGGTCGTCATCTGCCCCATCGATTCGGTGTAGCCATCGGGTGCGACGCCGCCGGTCGCCACGACTGCGATGGCCGCGGCGATCGCGTTGAGCCCGGCGATGATCGCCAGCACCGGAATGGCCCGCGCCGGAACCGGAAGCCCGTAACGCAGCGGCCGATCGGCGAGCCGGCGAGCGTCGAGGCTCAGCATCCGTCCGGCATCGAGCGCCAGGACAACCACGAGCAGCCCGAAGATGAACGGTGCGTACCGCGTGAAGCCGAGCACGCCCAGGCCGCCCAGGTAGATAAGGCCGATGCTGGCCGCGATCCGCGTCTGGTAGCCGACCACGAGCAATACCCCGACGGCGAACTGGACGACGCCGAAGACAATGATCCAGAACCCGAGCGCGGGCAAAATCGCGTTGTCCACGATCCAGGCGAACGGCGCCCAGTGGTTGTCGACGATCGACTGGAACACCTCGGCCTGAGCCTGCTCACCGGCCCATCCCGGCAGCGCGTTGACCCCGGGTTCGTTCCTCACCCAGATCTCGTGCAGGAACATGACGCCGACGAAGATCCGGAGCATTGCCGCCGCGACACCTAGCCGGTCGTGGTACCGCCGTCCGAAGTAGATGCCGGCAGCCACCAACGCGGCGACCATCGCCAGGCCCATGGCGACCAGGTTCATCCGGGGTGTCGCCCGCATCGGGATCTGGAGGAAGAAGTAGATCGCCGCCAGCGCGGCCCCGGTCATGACCGCCGTCTGTGCCTTACCCGACTTGAGCAGCGGCAGGTCGATCAACCAGGTGACGGCTCGGGCAAAGCCGTTGTGTACCGATGAAAGCCGGCGCTCCAGCCACCCGTCGACGCCGTAGAACCTGCCGGCGCAGGTGTAGAGCAGGAACAGGTGAGCGACGATGAAGAACGGCGGGATCCTCGAGTTGCCGAGGAAGAAGACGCTCAGATCGAACGTGATCGCGATCAGCGCCATCGGCCGGACCATGAAGCCCACGATGAAGAACAGTCCGAAGGCCACCTGAAGGCCCACGACGAAGTAGCTGAACGCGACCGAGCTGGGTGCGATGAGGTTCTCGTAGAGTGCGCCGATCCAGCTCCAGGTGCCGTCCTCGACGGCCACGGCGATGTTCTCCTCGACCGCCTGACCGGCATTTTCGCCGAGCCAGCCGGGGTTGACCCCCGAACCGAACCCGCCGATCTTCCAGTTGTGCCCCACCGTCACTTCGATCAGCCAGAAGACGCCGATGAAGATGCGGGCGAACGCGATCGCCGCAGCCTTCCTGGTGTTCTCCGCGATCGCGGTGGGGGGATGGTGCGACGTTGTCGCCATGGTGTACCCCGCCTTCCCACGTTGTGGCACGTAGTGATCGGTAATGCTCGCGACGTTAGGCCGGTACCCGCGGGGTTGGTAGGGCCGAACGCTCGTACGACCAGGGTCTTTGGACTCCTGGCCCGACCGCCGCGGCGAACCGGGCCAGGTGGCAAGTCAGGGCTTGCGGGCGACGAGGACGTCTCGCGGCGTCCGGTCCTCGGTGGTGTGCTCGGTGACGACCGTCGCCTCGAAACCGGCGCTGGACAGGATCTTGAGCCATTGCGCGCGGGAGAACAGCCCGGTGCGATGCCGGTCGTCGGCGATCCGGACCGCTCCGCCCTCGTCGCGCAGGACGAACACGTACACGGTCTCGACCCAGGTGTCCGCCGGATCGGGATCCCACGTCCACTCGAGGTAGCGGGCACCACGCCCGCTTGCCTGGTCATCGGTGCCGCCGTGCCCGCTTGTCGGTTCAAACGTCTCGGACGTGGCATCGGGCACGAACACCGCCACCGCACCAGGTCGGCTGTGCACGAACGCAGTTTCGACCGCCTGAGCCAGATCGTCGGAGGTGAGCATGTAGTCGATGGCGTCGTGCACGAACACGGCGTCGAACGTGCGGCCGAGCCGCAGCGTGCGCATGTCGCCCTGGATGTGCTCGCACTCCGGGTTCAGTTGGCGCGAGAGCGCCAGCATTTCACCCGACAGGTCCACCAAAGTCAGGTCGAACCGGCGCTTGAGATGGACGGCGTTATGACCGCCGCCACTGCCCAACTCGAGCACCTCGCGCACCGGCGCCTGTGCCGAGGCGAGCAGACCGGCCGCGAGGGCTGCTTCGTCCTCGTACTCGTCAGGCGGTGAGAGCAGCGGCCACCAGCGGGCCAGGTCGGAGTACAGCCGGTGCGTGGGTGAGGTCGCTGTCACGCCCCTATCTTGACTGATGATCAGCCGCCGGTTAGTCCCGCCCTAGCTGTTGATGCCGAGGATCGTGCGGGCTGTGCACGCGGCTCACGCCGCCGACGGTGCGGGCGAGGATGGAGGCCACCCGCGCGTCGCGGTCCGAGCCGTGCCCCGACAGTTCGACCTGCCCGTCCGTCACGGCGGCAGTCCACGTGTCCAGGCCCGCTTCGGCGAACAGCCGGTGAATCTCGTCGCGGATCTGGTCGTCGGATACGGCCAGCACGCGGATCAGGTCCCGGCGGCTGACGATCCCGACCACTCGCTGGCCACGGACCACCGGGACGCTCTTGATGCCCGTGTCCAGCATCAGCCGGGCGATGTCGGAGGCGTCGGTACTTTCGTGCACGGCCAGCACGCCGGTCGTCATCACGTCGCCGACGGCCTTCGGGGACGGCTCCACGTCGTCCGCGGGCACTCGCACATGGGCGCGCGGGTCGCTGATCAACTCGCCGCGCAGCAGGTCGGCTTCGCTGACGATGCCGACCAAGCGGCCCTCGTCGTCGACGACCGGCAGCGCGGTGATCTCGTGCCGATCGAGCAGGCGGATCGTGTCCTTGACCGGGAGGTCGGGCGTGGTCGTGATCGCCGGGCTGGTCATGATCTCGTGTGCTAACACTGTCGCTCCCAGCAGTTGTTGCGTACACCCCCAGTGCACCAAGCGCGTGCGATCGCCAAGTAGGGCCATTCGTCCCTGGCCAGGGCATACCCGCAGTGGCCGGACGAGCCCACCCGACGTCTGACATGATGGTCATCGGCCACTACCGGAGTCGGCGGGGGTTTTACATGGACAATGGTGAGCGGAGCCTGCTGCCCCAGCTTCCGCTCGACGACCTGCTCGCAGAACTGCAGGGCCGCCTCGAGGCTGTTCGTACAGCCCGGGACGGCGTCCATGCGTTGCTCGACGCCGTGGTGTCGATCGGCCGGGAACTCGAGCTTGAAACGGTCCTGCGGCGGATCGTCGAAGCCGCGACGGCACTTGTCGACGCCCGCTATGGCGCGCTCGGGGTTATCGGCGATGACGGTCAGCTTGCGCAGTTCGTCCCTGTCGGCGTCACCGAGGAAGAGATCGCCGCGATGGACGAGTGGCCCCACGGCCGGGGGATCCTCGGGCTGTTGATCAAGGAGCCGCAGGCGCTGCGCCTGTCCGATATCCGGGACCATCCGGAGTCATTCGGCTTTCCGCAGGGGCATCCTCCGATGCGGACCTTTCTCGGTGTGCCGATCAGAATCCGTGACGAAGTCTTCGGCAACCTGTATCTGACCGAGAAGAGCGACGGCCGCGAATTCGACGAGCAGGACGAGACGATCGTCAACGCCCTTGCGACCGCCGCAGGCGTCGCCATCGAGAACGCCCGGCTGTATGAAGAGACCCGCCAGCGGGAGACCTGGCTGGAGGCGTCGGCCGAGCTGACCCGAATGCTGCTGTCGGGTTCTGAACCCGGCGAGGCGTTGGCCCTTGTCGCGTCGCAGGCCAAGGAGATGTCGGGGGCCAAGGTCGCCGCTGTCGCCGTGCCTTCGAGCGGGCCGGACAACCTGGTGGTGACCGCAGTCGCCGGGGAGGGGTACGACGACCTGGCCGGTTTCGAGTTCCCTATCGAGAACACGCTGATAGGTGGTGTCTTCGCCACCGGTGAGCCGCGGGCGATCATCGAGTTCGCTGGAGACCATGAAGCGGCGCCCTTGGTGGCCAAGCTGCCGAGCGGCCCCCGCCTGCTCGTACCACTGGGTGAGCGGGGGAGCGTGCGCGGTGTGCTGGTCGTGGCGAAGAAGCGCGGGCAGGCACCGTTCCCGACGACGGTGATGCGGCTGCTTCGATCCTTCGCCGGTCAGGCGGCGATAGTGCTCGAATTGGCTGACGTGCGCCGTGAGGCCGAGCGGTACGGGCTGATCGACGAGCGCGCGCGGATCGCCCGTGACCTCCACGACGTCGTCATCCAGCGGTTGTTCGCGACGGCGATGACGTTGACCGGCGCGATACGGTTGATCGACCGGCCGGAGGCCGCGAGCCGCGTGCATACGGCGGTCGACGATCTGGACGAGACCATCCGGCAGATCCGCTCGACCATCTTCGCGCTCCAGTCCACCGAGCGAGCAGCCACGGCCGAGGGACTGAGGGCACGGATCCTCGGTGTCGTCGACGCCGTGTCTCAGCAGTTGGGCTTCACTCCCGGAGTCCGGATGGAGGGCCTGCTTGACACCGACGTTCCCGAGGATCTTCGTGACGACCTTCTCGCGGTACTTCAGGAGGCGCTGTCCAACGTGGTGCGCCACGCCAAGGCGACCCACGTGGACGTCCTGATCGAGCTACGCGACGAAGAGCTGCTGTTGCGGGTCGCCGACAACGGTGTGGGCGTCCCCGCGGGAGGACGGCGCAGCGGGCTGGCGAACCTGGGTGAGCGCGCGACCCGCCGAGGGGGACTGTTCGACGTCCAACCCGGCAACGATCGTGGAACCGTTCTGGTATGGCGCGTCCCGGCGAGCTAGCCACGGTCAGGGCTGCTCGTCGTGGCCAACGTTGCCATTGGGCCGCAGGCGCCGGCCGCTGACCTGGGTCAGATCAATCTTCACGAAGTGTTCCGGCTGGGTGGGTACCCACGTCCCGAGGTCCAGCTTCGCCAACCGCTCAATCTCGCGGTCGTCGTCGACCAGCCGTGAGCGGCCGACCACCATGACAGACCAGCCCGTTCTCGTCGCCACGTCGAAGGAGTCGGCCTCGAACGCGACAACGGCTTCGCGAGTGGCGGCGGCCAGCTTGGAACCGGCCCCCGTGCGGAACACCACGGCGTTTTCGTCGAGCACGTAGTTGACCGGCAAGATCGCCGGCAGGGCACGATCGGTGTATACGACCCGCCCGACAGGTACGGAGGCAAGCAGATCAAGGCTCTCCTCCCGGGAGAGCACCTCGAGGCCGGCCGCATCATGTTCCACCGACCCAGGATCGCCGGTTGGGCGCCGCGGAGGCAGGGACTAATGGCCCTTGTCTTACAGTCACTTGGCCGCGATATCAGCGCTCTGACCGTGCGTTGATGCCTTTCGTTCGATAATGCGTTGCCCGGTCACCCGGACCCACAGGAGAATCGTCGCCGGCGATCGGCCCAGCGAATCTCGAGGAGGGCTGCTAATGCCTACGCTGCACACTGTCGCGGTCTTCGCCGCGGCGGTCGTCGTGTTCGCTGTGATACCCGGCCCCGCCGTGTTCTACATCGTCACCCGCAGTGTGAGCCAGGGTCGCCGAGCCGGCGTCGTGTCAGCGGCCTCGATCGCGTCAGGGACGTTCGTCCACGTGGTGGCGGCGACCGTGGGTCTGTCCGCCCTGCTGGCCTCGTCGGCTGCCGCGTTCAGCATCGTCAAGTACGCCGGCGCGGGCTATCTGATTTACCTCGGGGTCAGGGCGTTGCGCAGCCGGCCGGCCGAGGAGACGGGGCGGCCGGATGTCGCCGGCCAGTCCCTCTGGCAAGTGTTCCGGGAAGGGTGGGTCGTCGCCGTCCTGAACCCGAAAACTGCGTTGTTCTTCCTGGCGTTCCTGCCGCAGTTCGTCGATCCCGCTCGTGGACCGGTTCCGTTGCAACTGATGGTGCTGGGGTTGCTGCTGGTCGCCATCGCTGCGGCGAGCGACACCAGTTATGCGCTGCTCACCGGCAGTGCGAGCGCCTGGCTACGCAACCGCGCGCACCTGCTTCGGCGCGGGCGGCTGGTGACCGGCGGCGCCTACATCACGCTGGGCGTGGTCGCTGCGGTCGCTGGTGAACGGCCGAAGTCCGGCTGATTACCGGCTTAGCCGTCCCGCGCGGGTCAGGCGGCGCGCTCGCCGACGTGCACACTGCGGGCGTCGAGCGAGAACAGATCCGTTCGGTTGCCCAGCCACGCCGAGTCCGACGGATCCAGCAGCCGGTCCCAGGTGGCAAGATCTGCGGGATCAAGGAATCCGGTCGGGCGCGACCGGTCGACCCAGCGGGTGAACCGATCGGCCACCCGTTGCACGTCGTGCTCACTCAACGGAATCGGGCGCTCCCGCAAGATCGTTTGAGTGGTGATGTTGGTGAGCTCTGCTCGCCGGAGCGCCTCGGTCCAGCCGTACGGCATCGGGACAGAGCCGGGCAACTCATCCCGCATGCGAGAGAACCAGCGGTCGTTGGCGGCCTCCAGCCTCAGCTCGAGGCCGGGCGCGCCGACACCGAGGTCCCATGGCAGATGCCGCGCCGGCAAGCCGCCTTCGGCCAGGGCGAGCCGGCCGCCCGGTGCCAGGAGGCCGGCCAGGGCGTCGATGGCAGCCTGCTGGTTCCCGACGTGATGCACGGAGGCCGATGCCCAGACCAGATCGGCGGGTGCCGCCATGGCTTCGCGGACCGATTCAACGCCGTCGCTTAGGTCCGCCGCCACCAGCGTCACCTCGGCCAGCCGGCCAAGGGGAGCGGCGGTCACCTGGTCGCGCACCGCCGCCAGTAGTTCCGGCTCCCCGTCTACCGCCACGACCTGCGCTGAACTACCCATCGCGGCGGCGAGGCTGAGCGTCATGCCGCCGCCTCCGCAACCGATGTCGACCGCCACCTGATCGGTGGGCCGGAGCAGCCAGGCCGCGAGCTCCTCGTACCAGGGCTGGTCGTCGCGGGCCATCTCGACCAGCCCGGCGACCTTCTCGGCCCAGTGCACCACGTAGGGGTCAGTCTGTTCGGTCACAGCGCCCACGCTACCGGCGCCAGTCCGGGGATCGGCCGTCAGACTCAGCCCGCGCTCAGGTGCTCGGCAAGCCACGGTTCCATGGCGGCGCTAGGCGACCGCACCAAGTCTCCATAATGCCGTCGTTGGCTGGCACCAAGCCTCCATAATGCCGTTGCTGGTCGGCACCAAGTCTCCATGATGTCGCCCACGCGACAGTGTGGAACCTGGGTTCGCAAGTCCGGCGGCCGTGTGGAACCTTGATGTTCCGCCGGGCGCCATTCGGGAGGGACGAGCCGGCCTGTAAGCCGGATTCTGTGCGCCCCGAAGGGCCGGCGACCATCTATCTAGGACCGTCGTTGCCGACGGCCTCCAGCGGTCTACCCGGGAACTCGGGCGGGCCGCCCTCGAACGTTCCCTGTCTGACCTTGCTCCGGGTGGGGTTTACCGAGCCGCTCGAGTCACCCCGAACGCTGGTGGTCTCTTACACCGCCGTTTCACCCTTACCGGTGGCCGAAGCCACCGGCGGTCTGTTTTCTGTGGCACTTTCCCGCGGGTCACCCCGGGTGGCCGTTAGCCACCACCCTGCCCTGTGGAGTCCGGACTTTCCTCGGCGGGACGCTAGCGCCCCGACGCGGCCGCCCGGCCGACTCGTCCTTGGCATCAAGGATACCGCCGCAGGCGTACGATCCGGGCCATGGCGACGGTCGGCTACTCGGGTACGCCGCTGCCCCGCAAACTGGGCATCAAAGCCGGCTCACGCGTGCTGCTCGACTCGGCACCGGACGGCTTTACCCTCGAGCCGCTGCCCGATGGCACGACCGTCCACCGCCGTACCAGCGCCGCGGAGTATGACGTGATCGTCGCCTTCTGCCCGGACGCCGCGCAGGTTCAACGCCGGTTCGACCCGCTGGTCGCGCGGCTCGAGACGGCCGGCGGGTTGTGGATCGCCTGGCCCAAGCGGTCCAGCGGGGTGCCGACGGACCTGACCGAGAACCTGGTGCGCGACATCGGCCTGGCCGCCGGGCTGGTGGACAACAAGGTGTGCGCCATCGACGAGACGTGGTCCGGATTGCGGTTCGTTCGGCGGCTCGCCGACCGCTGACGCGTACGCTGACCGGCATGTCCGATTCACCGACGCTCGTCGCGGCCGCCCACGGGACGCACGACCCTGCCGGCCGGGCGGCAATCGACCTCCTTCGATCCGCGGTGGCCGGCCTTCGCCCGCACCTCAACGTCGCTGAGGCGTATGTTGACGAAGACGTCCAGCAACCCGGTCTGAGGGCCGTCCTCGCCGATCTCGAGGCAGCCGTGGTCGTGCCCGTTCTGCTCTCCGCCGGTTACCACGTCCACGTCGACGTGACCGACGCGATCGCGGCCGCCGACCGGCTTAGCGTTCGGGCGGCGAGACCGCTCGGTCCCGATCCCGTGCTTGCCGACGTGCTTGCCGACCGGCTTGCTGAGGCCGGGGTCGACGATCACTCCATCGTGCTCGCGGCCGCGGGTTCGTCCGACCCTCGGGCCGCAACGGACGTGGAGCAGGTGGCCGCGCTGCTCACGGCGAAGCTGGGCAGGGCCGTCAAGCCCGGTTACGCGGCGGCAAGCCGGCCCGCCGTCAAAGACGCTGTCCGGTCGCTTCAAGCCACCGGGCAATCGGTTGCCATCGCGTCGTACCTGCTCGCACCGGGTTCTTTTCACGACCGGCTGCGCACCGTCGGTGCGCAGGTGGTGACCGCGCCGCTGTTGCCCGACGCACGGCTCGCCGACCTGGTGCTTCGCCGCTACGACGAGGCGCTGGCTACGGCAGCGTAAGGATCTCCGCGCCGGATTCGGTGACCAGGATCGTGTGCTCGAACTGCGCGGAGCGCCGGCCGTCCTTCGTCACGACCGTCCAGCCGTCGTCCCACATCTCCCACTCGTGGGTTCCCAGGTTGAGCATCGGCTCGATGGTGAACGTCATGCCCGGTTCGATGATCGTGATCGCAGTCGGGTCGTCGTAGTGGGGAATGACCAGGCCGGAGTGGAACCAGGTGCCGATGCCGTGCCCGGTGAACTCGCGGACCACGCCGTAGCCGAACCGGCGGGCGTACGACTCGATCACGCGCCCGATGACGTTGATGGCCCGTCCCGGCGCCACTGCCTTGATGCCGCGGTGGAGCGCCTCGCGGGTCCGGTCGACGAGCAGTTTGGACTCTTCGTCGACGTCACCGACCAGGTAGGTGGCGTCGGTGTCGCCGTGTACGCCGCCGATGTACGCCGTGATGTCGATGTTGACGATGTCGCCGTCCCGCAACACCGTGGAGTCGGGGATGCCGTGGCAGACGACCTCGTTCACACTCGTGCACAGCGACTTGGGAAAGCCGCGGTAGCCGAGGGTGGACGGGTATGCGCCGTGGTCAACGAGGAACTCGTGCCCGATCCGGTCGAGTTCGTCCGTGGTCACACCCGGCTCGATGTGTTTGGCCACCTCGGCCATCGCCTGCGCGGCGAGGCGGCCGGCGACGCGCATGCGTTCGATCGTCTCGGCGTCCTTGACCTCCGACCCGGTGAACCGGGCGGGGGCATCGCGTCCGACGTACTCCGGTCGGGAGATCGACGCGGGTACCGTACGCATCGGGGAGATTCGGCCGGGTACGACAGAGGTCATGATGGGCAAGTGTAGGCGCGGAGCCTGCACGTCGGCCAAAGGAGAGAGATGGCAGGTCCGTGGTACTGGTGTCTAGATCATCAGCGGGTCGAGCCCAGCGAGGGCTGCCCCAACGACCGGCGGCTCGGCCCGTACGAAGACCGTGAACAGGCCGAACACGCCTTGGAGATCGCTCGCGAACGCACCGAGGCGTGGGACGCCGAGGACGCCGCTGAAGACGACTGGGGCAACTAACGACGGCGGGTCAGTGGTAGGACTGCTCGTCCGTCGGGAAGGCGCCCTTGACGACGTCCGTGGCGAACGCTCGGGTTGCGGACAGGAGCGCACCGCGCAGGTCGGCGTACGTTTTGACGAACCGCGGTAGGCGGCCGGCCCGCAGCCCAGCCATGTCCTGCCAGACCAGGACCTGAGCGTCGCAGCCCGCGCCGGCGCCGATGCCGATGGTCGGGATCCGCAGCGCCGCCGTGACTTCCTGCGCCAGATCGGCGGTGACCATCTCCAGGACGATCGCGAACGCTCCGGCGTCTTCGAGCGCCTTGGCCGCGCCCAGCACCCGCGCGGCGTCGTCGCCGCGGCCCTGCACTCGGTATCCGCTGAGCGCGTTGACGCTTTGCGGTGTGAAACCCACGTGCGCCATGACGGGTACGCCGGAGTTGACGATCTTCTCGACGGTGGGGACGACCGTCAGCCCGCCCTCGAGTTTGACGGCTTGGACGCCGGCCTCCTTCATGAATCTGATCGCCGTCGCCAGCCCTTGGTCGGGCCCGAGTTGGTAGGAGCCGAACGGCAGGTCTCCGACCACCAGCGCGCTGGTCGTCGAACGCACCACCGCCCGCGCGAGTGGGATCATCTCGTCCACAGTGACCGGGACGGTGTCGGGATACGCGAACACGTTGTTTCCCGCCGAGTCGCCGACAAGCAGCACCGGGATGCCGGCGTCGTCGAAGATCTCGGCGGTGTACATGTCGTACGAGGTGAGCATGGGCCACCGCTCGCCTCGTTCTTTCGCCTGCTGCAGATCGTGAATCGTGACGCGGCGGCTGCGCTGACCGCCGTACAGCGGGACGGGTTCGGTCGACATGGCTACTCCTTCAGCGGTCTCGAGGCCCGATGGTCGGGTCCCCTGACGCTGCCGATCATGCCACGTGCGTACTATGTCGCACCGGGGGGTGGCCGCACTCGCTTGACACGCCCGGTTGCGCTGGAGATGCCGAACGCTAGTACCGACCGTCGTTACGTCGTCTCCGACGACCAGCCGACCACCACTGTGAGGAGCACCGTCATGCCCCCGACCTGGGTTCCAAACGCCGTCGCCGAAGCGATCGGCGCGTTCACTCTTTGCTTCGCAGGAATCCTGGTGATCAATAGCGGCGCGGCCGATCTGACCGGTGTCGCGCTCGCGCAAGGCCTGGCCATTGCCGTCATGGTGGCCGCCTTGGGCCACGTCTCCGGTGGTCACTTCAACCCCGCCGTGACGCTCGCCTTCCTGCTCGGCCGCCGCATCGACCCCGTCATGGCCGCCATCTACTGGGCTGCCCAGTTCGTCGGCGGGCTCGTCGCGGCGGTGCTGGTCGCGTGGACGGTCGGCCAGGGGGCGGTAGCCACCGGGACGCCGATCCTGGGCGGTGACATCAACGCGCTGGTCGGCATCGTGCTCGAAGCCATCGCGACGTTCTTGCTGGTTCTGGTGATCTTCGGGACGGTCGTGGACCGGCGCGCGCCGGCCACCGTCTACCCGCTCGCGATCGGCTTGACGTTCGCGGTGGGCATCTACGCCGTCGGTCCGTTCAGCGGCGGCGCGCTGAACCCGGCGCGCGGGCTCGGTCCGGCCCTCGTGGGCGGCGAGTGGGGCGGGGTGGCGGCCTGGCTTATCGGCCCGCTGCTCGGCGGTGTGTTGGCCTGGGCCGTCTACGAATACGTACTCAACCCGCGTCCCAAGCTGACCAAACACTCCGCCCAGGCCGAACAGGCCTAGGCCGGCGGCATTGGCTCACGCCAGCCGCTGGTGATAGGAACCCGCCGATCGCGGCCGAAGTTGCGCTCGGTGACCTTGGGGCCCGGTGGGTACTGGCGGCGCTTGTACTCCGCCGCGTCGACCATCCGAATGGTGCGCTGGACGAGTTCGGCGTCGTAGCCGGCCGCGACGATAGCGGCGGCGCCGCGATCCTGCTCCACGTACATGTCCAGGATCTTGTCCAGTAGGTGGTAGTCGGGCAGCGAGTCGGAATCGAGTTGCCCGTGCCGCAGTTCGGCGCTGGGCGGCTTCTCGATCGAGCCGGCCGGGATGGGCGGGGTCTCTCCGCGCTTGTCGGCGATCTGATTTCGCCAGCGGGCCAGGTTCCAGACCATCGTTTTGGGGACGTCCTTCAGCGGCGCGTAGCCGCCGACCGCGTCGCCGTAGATCGTCGAGTAGCCGACTGCCAGCTCGCTCTTGTTGCCCGTGGCGAGCACCAGATGCCCGTGCTGGTTGGACAGTCCCATCAGCAACACGCCACGGACTCGGGCCTGGAGGTTCTCTTCGGCGACACCGCCAAGCGTCACGTTGTCCAGGAACGCGCCGACCATGGGAGCGATCGGGACCGTCGAGAACTTAAGCCCCGTCCGGTCGGCCAGATCGCGGGCGTCCGAGCGGGAATGTTCGGTCGAGTACTTGCTGGGCATCGACACCGCAAACACGTTCTCCGGCCCGATCGCGTCGCAGGCGACCACGGCGGTCAGCGCGGAGTCGATGCCGCCGGAGAGGCCGAGCACCACCGACCGGAACCCGTTTTTGCGGACGTAGTCTCGAAGCCCGGTCACCAGGCCGGCGTAGACCTCGGCCTCATCGCTGAGCCGTTGCGCGATGCCGGCGGCCTGTGGCTCATAGGCCGGTAGCGGATCGGTCGAGATCGTATGCCGGCGCACTTGGTAACCGGCGATCTCCTCGGCTGTGGTCTCACCCACCGGGGGCGCCGGGGCCGTGGCCGCCGGCAGGTCCAGGTCGACCACCAGACATCCGTCCTCGAACTGCGGAGCGCGGCCGAGCACCGTGCCGTCCGCACCGACCACCACGGAGTCGCCGTCGAAGACGAGTTCGTCCTGTCCGCCGACCATGGCGACGTAGGCGAGCGTGCATCCGGCTTGTGCGGCGCGACGGCGGCACAGGTCGAGCCGGACGTCGTCCTTGTTGAGCTCGTAGGGCGAGGCGTTGATGACAACCAGTAGGCCGGCGTCGGTGGCCCGGGTCGTGGCGACGGGCCCGCCCTCCTGCCACAAGTCTTCGCAGATGGCAAAGGCGATGTCGACGCCGTGCATCCGCAGGACCGATAGGTGATCACCCTGGACGAAGTGCCGGTACTCGTCGAACACGCCGTAGTTCGGCAGGTGGTGTTTGGCCTGGGTGAGCACGATCCGGCCGCCGTGCAGCACTGCGAGGGCGTTCTGCGGAGCGCCTTTCGGCCGGCCGAGCTTCTCGGTGTGCGCGATGTCCTCGTCGCGGTCGAGGTACCCGACCACCACGGCCACCTCTCCGAGCCCGTCGTCGGCGAGCCGGGCGGCCAATGCGTTCAACGCCCGCCGTGAGGCGTCCACGAACGAGCCGCGCAGTGCCAGATCCTCGACGGGGTAGCCGGTGAGCACCATCTCGGGAAATGCGATCAGATGAGCATCCCGACCGGCGGCGTGTCTGGCGAAGTGGACGATCAGCTCGGTGTTGCCGTCGATCGCTCCGACGGTGGGGTTGACCTGGGCCAGGGCGATTCGAATCGGTGCCACACGGCAAGCCTACGTCCGCCTGATGATCACAGGACAGCGGCTCGGCGCACGGCGACCAGCCGCCGCCACCACTGTCCTTGGCCGCGCACGGGTCTCGCTCTGCGAGGGGCGCGCAGGCGTCGCAACCTCGTCCGCTCGGCTTCTGCGATCAGCTCCGTGCGCTTCATCTCGGCGAGCTGCTGGGCGATGACTGGATTGAACACGATGACTCCTGATACTGGTTTGTGTGCCGTTCTGCTACTGAAGAGCCTGCTCGCCGCCGGCGCGCCGCACATCCGTGCTCACCACCGATTCGGTCACGGATCCGATCACTGACTCGGGCCAGTGGCCACGGATTTGCGGCGCCGACCGACACAATGGGGGCATGTCCGAGGGGGGACTGGGTATGGCGAGCATTTCGGCGCGGGAGGCCGAAGTGCTTATTGCGGTCGGCGAGCATCTGACGAACGCCGAGATCGGCGCGAAGCTGTTCATCTCGGTCCGTACGGTGGAAAGCCACGTATCGTCGCTGCTCCGCAAGCTGGGCGCGGCCGACCGCCGCGATTTGGCCGATCTCGCGGCCCGACTCAAACGATCCGGGCAGACCGACAGCTCGGCGTCGATGGTGCTGCCTTCGCCGCTGACGTCGTTCGTGGGCAGGGTTGCTGAGCAGGCCGCCCTCGCCGAGGCGATCGGCCACCACCGGCAGGTGACGGCGGTCGGGCCTGGCGGCGTCGGCAAGACGCGGCTGGCATTGGCCGTGGCTGCACAGGCCGCCGACGAGTTCGCTGACGGTGTGTGGTTTGTCGACCTGGTGCCGGTAACGGACCCGGGCATGGTGGGCGCCACCGTTGCTGCGGCGCTTGGAATCGGCGAACAACGCGGCCGGTCCCTCGATGATGCGGTGGCGACCTCGCTTCGCGACGGTGAAACTCTGCTCGTCCTCGACAACTGCGAACATGTGCTCGACGGCGTGGTGCCGTTCGCCGAGCGGCTGCTGCGGGAATGCTCCCGGTTGACAATTCTGGCGACGAGCCGGGCCCGGTTCATGGCGCCGTTCGAGTGGGTCTTCACCGTCCCGCCGCTGTCGCTACCCGAAGCGAACGGGCAGTCCGATGCAGTGGCGTTGTTCCTGGACCGGGCCAGGGCCGCCGGCTGGGCGCCCGCCGGGGAACCCGACCGACGTCGTGTCGAGCGGGTGTGCCGTGCCATGGACGGCATCGCGCTCGCTATCGAGCTGGCGGTCGCGCGGCTTCCCGCCCTCGGCCTGGATGGTCTGGAGGCGGCGCTGGAGGACCAGCTGCGCGTGCTGACCGGCCGGCGCGGGACCGATGACCGGCACCAGTCGGTCCGGGCCGTGCTGGACTGGAGCAACGCACTGCTCGACGAAGCCGACCAGACCCTGCTGCGCCGCGTGGGTGTGTTCGCGGCGCCATTCGGTGCCGGTGACGCTGTCGAGGTGGCTGGTTTCCCTTCGCTGGAGCCGTGGCAGATTGTGGACGGCCTGGCCAGGCTGACCGAGCAGAGCTTGCTTATCGCAGCTGACACGGCCGGAGGTACTCGGTACCGGGCCCTGGAAACGATCCGCCAGTACGCACTTGCCAAGCTGGCCGACGCGGGCGAGGTGGATGACACCCGATCGAAGCACCTGCAATGGTGCCGGGCTGTCGCTGCGAAACTCGGTGCGGACGATCGGATGGACCGCGGAACCTGGCGTAGCCGGTTTGAAGAGATCGCTGACGACATGCGCGCCGCGCTGTCGTGGAGTTCGGCGCGACCCGAGTTGCGCGCGGAAGCGCACGCGTTGGCAGGCGACCTCGCCGCATTGGCGTTCACCCGGGGCTTGGCGGGTGAGGCGCAGCAGCGCTACGAGCAGGCGGCGGAGCTCGCGCCGACGCCCATCGCCCGTGCGGCGGGCCTGCGCCTGGCGTACGTCGCGGCCGCCGGCCGCCTTGATGGTGACGCCGCGCTGCGGCTGGGACTACTGGCCGCCGAAGCCGCCTTGGCGCACGGAGACTCGGCCGGGGCCGCGTATGACTTTGCCCAGGCTGCGTTGGTCATGTGCCGTAGCTCGGGATCCTTGTCCACACCGCGCAGCCTGGAGGAAGCCGATGAGCTGATCGCCCGAGCTCGCGAGCTGACCGGGGACGACGCGGCGGCACGCGCAGCGGTCCTCACCGCCGAAGCGTTCCGGGCGGACCTCATGGAGTCCCACGAATCGACCGCCCCCATCGCCGAGCAAGCCGTGCAACTCGCGCGGCAGGCCGGTGATCGGTTGGCCGAGAGCGCAGCGCTCGACGCACTGACCGCGGTGCGGGCCGGCCTCGGCGACGTCGTCGGGGCGGCCGAAACCGCGGCCCGGCGGGCGGAGGTGCTGGCTCCGTTACGGCTCGACGTGGCAACGGTCGCCGAGTTCGTCGACATGCTCGACCTGGTTACCGAGACAAGCCTGTGCGCGGGTGATCTGGTCACGGCGCGGCGGACGGCGGAGCGCATCGCCGGCCTCGGGGTTCTGTCCGAAGAACTCCACCTGGTCGTCGCCCGATTGCTGGTGGTCACCGCCGTCGCCGGTCGGGTAACCGACGCGGTCGCCCTGGGTGAACTGTTCCGGGAAAGCTGGGAGCGTTCGGGCCGGCCGCGGGCCACGAATCTGGGTATGGCGGTCTCTGCGGCCGCCATGGCCTGCGGACTCGCAGGCGACGAAGCCGGCCGGCGGGATTGGCTCAGCATGCTGGATCAGCTGGGGGTCGAGCCGTCTCGGTTGGCCGGGTATGGCGCCACGTTCGACGCGATCGTGTTGCTGCACCGCGACCGGCCCGCCGAGGCACTTCAGCGGTTGGCAGCCGAGCCCGAGTCGCTCCGCCGCTGGGTCAACGGCATGTGGGTTCAGTGGTATTCGGCGTTGCGGGCCGAAGCCGCCGTGCTGTGCCACCGCCCGCGCGCCGATGAACTCGTCGGACGGGCGGGCGAGATCGCGGCCGGCAACCCTATCGCCAGTACGATCGTCGACCGGGCCGCCGCCCTCGCTCGCGGCGACCTGGCGGGCGTACGCGCCCTCGCCCCGGCTTTTGATCAGGCGGGCTGCCTCTACCAGGCGGCCCGCACCTTGGTGCTGGCCGGCGGCGACGACGCGGCCTCGGGGGCGGCGGCCCTTGCAGCGCTGGGGGCTCCTCTAAACGAGGGCTTAACACCGTCGTAACCGAAAGCCTGCAACACTCGTGGCGTGGATAAGCAGCAGGAGTTCGTGCTCCGCACCCTCGAGGAGCGAGACATCCGGTTCGTGCGCCTGTGGTTCACCGACGTGCTCGGCTACCTGAAGTCCGTCGCCGTCGCGCCCGCGGAGCTTGAGGCCGCCTTCGCTGAGGGCATCGGATTCGACGGATCGGCGATCGAAGGTTTCGCGCGGGTCTATGAAGCCGACATGCTCGCCAAACCAGATCCCACGACATTCCAGATCCTGCCGTGGCGAGGCGACACCAGTGGCACGGCTCGGATGTTCTGCGACATCTTGATGCCGGACGGCTCGCCGTCGTTCGCCGACCCGCGGTACGTCCTGAAGCGCACCCTGGGCAAGGCCGCCGAAAAGGGCTTCACGTTCTACACCCACCCCGAGATCGAGTTCTTCCTGTTCAAAGAGCGCCCTCAACCCGGGCAGGAGCCGGAGCCGGTCGATGCCAGCGGGTTCTTCGACCACACACCGCATGGCATCGCGCACGATTTCCGGCGAGATGCGATCACCATGCTGGAGGACATGGGCATCTCGGTGGAGTTCAGCCACCACGAAGGCGCGCCTGGCCAGCAGGAGATCGACCTGCGCTACGCCGACGCGCTCACGACCGCGGACAACATCATGACCTTCCGGCTGGTCATCAAGGAGGTGGCGCTCACCCAGGGCATCTACGCGACGTTCATGCCCAAGCCGTTCACCCAGTGGCCGGGTTCGGGCATGCACACCCACCTGTCGCTGTTCGAGGGTGACACCAACGTCTTCCACGAGGCCGGTGCGAAGTACCAGCTCTCCAAGACCGGCCGGTCGTTCATCGCCGGGATGCTGACGCACGCACCCGAGATCACCGCGATCACCTGCCAGTGGGTCAATTCGTTCAAGCGGCTGATGGGCGGGGGTGAGGCGCCGGCCTACATCTGCTGGGGGCACAACAACCGGTCCGCCCTCGTCCGCGTGCCGATGTACAAGCCGGGCAAGGGCCAGTCCACGCGAGCGGAGTACCGGGCGCTGGACTCGGCCTGCAACCCGTACCTGGCCTTCGCGGTCATGCTCGCGGCCGGCCTGAAAGGTATCGAGGAGGGTTACGAACTGCCGCCGGGGGCCGAGGACGACGTGTGGGCGCTGACCGAACTGGAACGTTCGGCGCTTGGCATCGACCCGCTTCCGTCGTCGTTGGCCGAGGCGATCCGGGTGATGGAGCGCTCGGAACTGGTTGCCGAGACGCTCGGTGAACACGTCTTCGAGTTCTTCCTGCGCAACAAGCGGGCCGAGTGGGACGACTACCGCCGCCAGGTCAGCACCTATGAGCGCGACCGCATGCTCCCCGTCCTCTGAGACCGCGCCGATCATGCAGACAAGGGTTGAACCACGGCGTGTCGTCGTCATCGAACACGAGCCGGATTGCCCGCTAGACCGGTTCGGCGGGTGGCTGCGGGGTGTGGAAATCGAGGTCGTACGCCCGTACGCCGGTGACGACGTGCCCGGCTACGTCCGCGACGGGCTCATCGTCTTGGGTGGGCAGATGTCCGCGTACGACGACGGTGTGGCGCCGTGGTTGCCGGCCGTCCGCAGCCTTATGGCCCGGTCGGCCGCCGATGGTGTGCCAACCCTGGGCATCTGCCTTGGCGCGCAGCTGTTGGGCGTCGCCTGTGGCGGACGAGTGGACGTCGGCGCCGCACCCGGCCGCGAGTCGGGTGTCATCGATGTGCGGTGGCGGCCGGAGGCTGCGTCCGACCCGTTGGTCGCCGGCTTGGCCGACCCCTTTCCCGGGCCGAGCATGCACGCCGACGCGGTGGTCGATCTGCCGCCGGACTCGACCTGGCTCGGGCTGAGCCCCATGTATCCACATCAGGCGTTTCGAGTGGGCTCTGCCGCCTGGGGCGTCCAGTTCCATCCGGAGGTCAGCCTGCCCACGTTCGCCGCCTGGGCCCTGGAACACCCGGAGGTTGACGTGGAGGCCGTGACCACTGAGTTCAAGCGGCGTGATGGCGAGATCGCAGCTGCCAGCCGAGTACTGGCCGGACGTTTCGCGGATCGCGTTGCCGGCACAGCCACCCGCGTCAGCTGATGCGCAAGCAGCTGCAGCCGCTGGGGATCATCGCCCTCGGCGGCGTACTCGGAGCGGAGGCCCGCTACGGGATCGACCACCTGGCGGCGGGCAGCGCGAGTGCCGTTCCCTGGGCGACGCTTACGGTAAATGTTGCCGGGTGCCTGCTCATCGGCGTACTGATGGTCGTGCTGCTCGAGCTCACCGCGCCGCACCGGCTGCTCCGTCCGTTTCTCGGCATCGGCGTACTCGGCGGCTTTACGACGTTCTCGGCCTACGCGGTCGAGGTCCAGGTGCTGCTCGACGACGGGCGGGGTCTTGTGGCCCTGGTGTACCTTGCCGCCACTCCGGTGCTCGCCGTCGCGTTCTGCTGGGCCGGCGCGGCGCTGGCCCGTACTGTCTTCAACCACCGGCGAGGAGGACATCGATGACGCTGACCGGGCCGGCCCGCAGGCTCACCATCATCGTGGGCGAGGACGACACCTGGCACGGCAAACCGCTGTACACCGAGATCGTGCACCGCGCCCACGCGGCCGGCCTCGCCGGGGCAAGCGTGTTCCGTGGCATCGAGGGATACGGCGCGTCGAACCACATCCACACGACACGCATTCTGAGCTTGTCCGACGACCTGCCCGTGTCGATCGTGATCGTCGACCGGCCGGAGCGGATCGACGGGTTCTTGCCCCAACTCGACGAGTTGTCCGTAGAAGGCCTGGTCATGGTCGACGATGTGCAGGTTCTGCACCACGCCGGGCGAACCACCACGTGACCGTGCTCTACGTCGCGCTCGGCGCCGCCGCGGGCGCGCCGTTGCGGTATCTCGCCGATATCGCCGTCCAGCGCCGCCACGACAGCGTGTTCCCGTGGGGCACGCTGGCGGTCAACGTCGTGGGCTCGTTCCTGTTCGGCGTGATTGCAGCAGTTGCCCGCGGCGGCGACCTCAGCGCCGACGTCGTGGCGGGGCTCGGGGTGGGCTTTTGCGGAGCGCTGACCACGTACAGCACGTTCGGGTACGAGACGCTGCGGCTTATCGATGGCGGCGCGCGCTTCTACGCGCTGGCCAACGTCGGCCTCAGCGTCGTGGCCGGGCTGGGCGCAGTGTCCATCGGATGGACCCTCGGTACCGCGCTGGCCTGATCCGTTAGGTTCAGAGCCGTGGTTGACCGAGCGGCGCGGGCGTCGAGCAGACAAGCGTGGCTCGCTCGCGCCGGGTTCGCCGACCCGGCAGCGGCAGCGCGCGAGCTCGGGCGTCCCGAACTCGCCGAGTTGGGCGACGACGAGGAATTCCTCCAGTCGGTGAGCAACGCTCCCGACCCGGATCTTGCCCTCGCCTCCGTCGCACGCCTGCTCAGCGCGGCTCCCGACGCCCGCGAGCTCGCGGGCGCCCTGCGGCACGAGGACGAGCTCCGCACCCTCCTGCTGGCTGTGGTGGGGTTCAGTGCACCACTGGCCGATCATCTGGTGCGGCATCCCGATCAATGGTCGGACCTGCGGCACTCGGACCTGCTCGAGCGTGCGGCGCCAACGGACGTGCGGGCCGCTCTCGGCCGCGCGAACACCGCCGACGAGCTACGTGTGGAGTACCGACGCCGGCTACTCCAACTCGCCGCGCTCGATCTGACCGACGTTCTCGACATGGCGCCCGTATCGGCCGAGCTGGCCGGGCTCGCGGCCGCCACGCTCGATGCGGCGCTCGAGCTCGCCGCCCGGGATCTGCCCCCGGACGCCGAACCATGCCGGTTGGCGGTGATCGGCATGGGCAAGACCGGTGGGGCTGAGCTCAACTATGTGTCGGACGTCGATGTCATCTTCGTCGCCGAACCCGTGGCCGGCGGCAACGAACCGGCTGCCTTGAAGACCGCGACCGCACTCGCCACCGCGATGATGCGGCTGTGCTCTGAGTACACCGCCGAAGGGACGATCTGGCCGGTCGACGCGGCGCTGCGGCCCGAAGGTAAGTCCGGCCCGCTCGTCCGCACGGTTGCGAGCCACACTACGTACTACCAGAGCTGGGCCAAGACGTGGGAGTTCCAGGCACTGCTCAAGGCCCGGCACGTGGCCGGGGATGCCGAACTCGCGCAGGAGTACATCTCGGCCGTCCAGCCCCTCGTGTGGCGCGCCGCGGACCGGGACGGATTCGTCGAAGATGTGCGGGCAATGCGCCGCCTGGTCACTGACCACGTCCGGCCGGCTGAGGCCGAACGACAGCTCAAGCTCGGCCCGGGCGGCCTGCGTGACGTGGAGTTCGCCGTACAACTGCTCCAACTCGTGCACGGGCGCACCGACGAATCGCTACGGTCGCCGAACACCCTCGAGGCGCTCGAAGCACTCATCGCCGGCGGGTACGTCGGGCGTGCCGACGGCGCCGTCCTCGACCAGGCGTACCGATTCCTGCGCACGCTGGAGCACCGCATCCAGCTTCAGCGGCTCCGGCGTACCCACGTGGTGCCGAGCCAGCCGGAACAGTTGCGCCGGCTCGCGCGCGCGCTCGGCCTGCGGCATGCGGAGGAGCTGACGACCACCTGGCGGCGGCATGCCATGGAAGTGCATCGGCTGCACGAGAAGCTGTTCTACCGGCCGTTGCTGACCGCCGTGGCCCGGCTGCCCGGCGAGGAGGCGCGGCTGACGCCCGAAGCCGCCCGGCAGCGGCTGGAGGCGCTCGGCTACCTCGACCCGGCGGGGGCGCTGCGCCATCTGGAGGCGTTGACCCGCGGAGTGTCGCGCCGGGCTGCGATCCAGCGGACGCTGCTGCCGGTGCTGCTGGGCTGGTTCGCAGACGGCCCGGAGCCGGACGCCGGCCTGGCCGGATTCCGGAAGGTCAGCGATGCGCTCGGCGACACGCACTGGTACCTGCGACTGCTCCGGGACGAACGGGCGGCGGCCGAACGGATGGCCCGTGTGCTCGCGTCCGGCCGGTACGCCACTGAGTTGCTGCTCCGCGCGCCCGAGGCGGTACGGATCTTCGGCGACGACACCGAACTGGAGCCACGCCCGCGGGAGTCGTTGGAGGCCGAGGCGCTGGCCGGCGTGCGGCGGCACGACGACGCGGTCGCGGCGATCTCCGGGGTCCGAGCGATGCGGCGGCGCGAGCTGTTTCGCATCGCGACGGCCAACCTGGTCGGTCGCTTGCCGGCGAAGGACGTCGGCGAGGCGTTGACCGCCGTGGCCGAGGCCACTCTCGCCGGAGCGCTCGAGACGGCGGTGCGGGCGGTCGAGTTAGAACGTCGCGAGCCGCTGCTCACCCGCGTCGCGGTCATAGCGATGGGCCGGCTGGGCGGGCGCGAGATGAGTTATGCCTCGGATGCCGACGTGTTGTTCGTTCATCAGCCGCTGGACGGCGCCGACGACCAGGCGGCCGCCCAATCCGCCCTCGCCGTGGCCAACGAAATGCGCCGGTTGCTGGCCGTCCCGTCCCCGGAGCCGGCTCTGACGATCGACCCGAACCTGCGGCCCGAAGGCCGCCAAGGCCCGCTCGTCCGCACGCTGGCGTCCTATCGGGCGTACTACGCCCGCTGGGGAGAGGTGTGGGAGCGGCAGGCGCTGTTGCGGGCTGCGCCATGCTGCGGCGACCCGATGGCGGCCGAACGTTTCATGGCGCTGATCGACCCGCTGCGGTGGCCGCGAGACGGGTTGACCGATGCGGAGGTCCGGGAGATCCGCCGAATCAAGGCACGAGTGGAATCCGAACGGCTGCCCCGCGGCGTTGACCGCTCGGTGCACCTCAAGCTGGGGCCTGGGGGGTTATCAGACGTGGAGTGGGCGGCTCAGCTGATCCAGCTCCGGCATGGATGTGCCGTGCCTGACCTTCGTACCACCCAAACCAGGCGAGCCCTTGACGCGGCCGTGGACGCCGAATTGCTGAACCGTGGTGATCGCGACGTGCTCGTCGAGGCCTGGAACTTCGCCAACGCCATCAGAGACGCGCTGGTGTTGGTCAGTGGCCGTCCGTCGGACATGCTGCCGACGGATGTGCGAACCCTGGCTGCGGTGTCGCGAGTGCTTGGGTACGGCTCGGGTGAGATCGCAGCGTTTCTTGACGACCACCGGCGGCGGGCGCGGCGGGCCCGGACCGTGGTCGAGCGGATCTTCTTCCACGGGCATTAACCGGTGGAAGCGGTCGGAGAGTAAATCGATAGTGTGCCTGCTGATGATGCTTACTGGCTGGGTCCCAGTTCTACACCCGGGAGCATCATGATCGTATCGCTGGACGTCGTGGACGCCATGATCGGGCGGCCCGCAGAGGGCATTCCGGTCACACTTCGGCGTGACGGGGACGACAAGGAGACACAGTTGCGTTCACAGCTGACCGACCTGTCGGGTCGCGTGACCTGGCCGGAACCGGGGGAGCGGCGCGGAAAGTACCGGCTCGAGGTTGAGCTGGACCGGTATTACGGAAGCCTGGGTGTGACGCCGTTCCAGTCGAGCGTGCACATGGATTTCCGGGTATTCCACCCGGACGAGATCGTCAGCTTGCTGCTGATCATTTCTCCCACGTCCAATGTCACGTGCCGACTGACAACCGACAACGGCTCGTGAGAGCTCAGTCGTCTCACCCCGCGAGAGGGGGGCATTGACCGACCTCGACTTCCGGCTGCTAGGGCCGCTCAGGGTGCTCGTGAGCGGCGAACCGAAGCACGTCGGAGGACCGCGGCAGCAGATCGTCCTGACGACTCTACTGCTGGAAGCCAACCGAGTGGTACCGGTCGAGCGGTTGGTCGAAGCGGTGTGGGGTCAGGACCCGCCGACGACCGCCCGCGCACAGATCCAGATGGCCGTGTGGCAACTGCGGCGTCGGTTCGCCGAATGGACCGATGTGGAGCTGATCGTCAGCTACCCCGCGGGTTACGCCATCGAGGTGCCGGCCGCCACGATCGACACGTTGCGGTTCGACCAAGCCGTGGCGGCGGGCAGGGACGCGGTTCGGCGTGGTGACATCGGCGGTGCGGTGCAGCAGCTGCGCGGCGCGCTGGACATGTGGCGGGGATCGGCTGCGTCCGGCGTTGACAGCCGCGTGGTACAGGCCGCGGTGCTACGCCTGGACGAGCAGCGGCTCGGCGTGCTCGAGGAGTGCCTGGAACTGGAGCTGCGGTTGGGCCGGCACCACGAGGTGATAGGTGAGCTCAAGGAACTGGTGACGGCGTACCCGCTGCGTGAGGGATTACATGCGCACCTGATGCTCGCGTTGTACCGGGCCGGGCGGCAGGCCGAAGCGCTAGGCGCGTACCGCGAGGCGCATCGCGTCCTGACCGAGGAGTACGGCCTTGATCCGGGTGAGCAGCTCGCCGCTCTGGAGCGGGCCATCCTGACCAACGATCCCGCGCTGAACATGTCCGACGCGGCGAGCGTCATGTACCCGATCCCACGCCAACTGCCTGCGGCCGTGGCCGATTTCGTCGGTCGGGAGGACATCGCCGATGAGTTGTACGCACAGCTGATCGGGGCCTCGACCGACAAGAGCCAAGGCGTCGAAGTGAGCATCATCAGCGGTGCCGGCGGGATCGGTAAGACGGCTCTGGCTCTGCACGTTGCGCACCAGGCTCGCGGATCTTTTCCGGACGGGCAGCTGTATGCGCGGCTGCGCGGCGTAGACGGCCGTCCCGTGCGGCCCAAGCAGGTACTGGAGGAGTTCCTGCGCTCGCTCGGCGTGAGCCCGACCGCGTTACCCGAACGGCTGGACGAGCTGTCCGCCGAGTACCGCAGCCGGCTGTCCGGTGCGCGGATCCTGGTGGTGCTCGACGATGTGGTCACTATCGATCAGATCGAGCCGCTCGTACCTGGTGAGGCCGGCTGCGCAGTGATCGCCACGAGCAGGAGGGCGTTGGCCGGCGTGCCGGGCGCCCGTCGGGTTGAGCTCGAGGTGCTCGGTCAGCAGGCCAGCTTGGCGCTGCTCTCGCGGGTGATCGGAGCCGAGCGCGTCAACGCCGAGCCACACGCCGCCCGGCGGTTGGCTGACGCGTGTGCCGGGCTGCCGCTGGCGCTGCGCATCGCGGCGTCGAAGTTGTCGGTGCGCCGCCACTGGACCATCGACCGGATGCTGGACCGGCTGAGGGACGAGCGTCGCTTGCTCGACGAGTTGGCGCTCGAAGGGGTAGGCGTTCGGGCGAGCATCGCGTTCTCGTACCGGGAGCTGAGCAAGCCGGCGCAGCGGTTGCTGTTGTTGCTGAGCATGCTCGGCGCCACGGACTTCTCCGAGTGGGTGGCGGCGCCGCTGCTGGAGACCGACGTCGATGCCGGCGCGGATACGCTCCAGGAGCTCACCGAGGCGTCTCTTGTCGTGTTCGAGGCCACGGTAGGCGGGCAGCCGAGGTACCGCCTGCACGAATTGGTGCGGATCTTCGCTCAGGAGACACTCGCCCGCGAAATCCCGCTGGAGGAGCGGATCGACGCGCAGACGCGGCTGCTGCGTGCCTGGCTGTTCATGGCCAGGGAGGCCCACTCGCGTTCGTATGGCGGCGATTACAGCGTTCTGCACGCTGATTGTGAGCTGTGGCCGCTGCCAAGGTGGGTTGTCGACGAGCTCATGGTCAAGCCGATGGACTGGTTCGCGGCTGAACACGCCAACCTGGTCACAGCGGTTGAACTCGCCGCCCAACTCGGGCATGCCGATCTCTGCTGGGACCTCGCCATCACCTCGGCGACGCTCTTCGAAGCGCGCGGCTATACGGATTCGTGGTCACAGACCCACTCGATCGCTCTTGAAGCGACTCGTGCGGCGGGCGATCGCCGCGGCGAGGCGGCGATGTGGTACTCCATCGGCGAGCTAGCGATCTTCGAGGATCGAATGGAAGATGGCCGGCGTGAAGACGAGGCCGCGCTCATCTACTTTGACGAGATCAGCGACGAACACGGCCGCGGCCTGACACTTCGGAGCCTGGCTTTCATCGACCGGATCCAAGGCCATCTCGACGCAGCCCTGGGTAAGTACGAAAGCGCTCGACGTGCCCTGCAATCCGCCGGCGACCGGATCGGCGAAGTACATGTCCTTGAAGGCATGGCGCAGGCTCACCTGGATCGCGGCGACCACGAAGCGGCCGGCAAGCTCCTTGACGAAGCCCTTTCAGTCAGTCTTACGATCGGAGCAACGCGAGCTGAGGCCCAGGTACGGCACCGGCTTGGCTATCTCTACTTGGCGCAGGACAGGTTGGCCGAGGCTGAAGCCGAGTTCAGCGCAGTGCGTGCCGCGACCGCCCTGCTTCGAGATCCGGTCGGCACGACCTACGCGCATCTTGGCATGGGACTCGTCCACCTTGCGCGCGACGAATGGGCAAGTGCGGAGATCGCGCTTCGCGATGCGAGAGCCGTGGCCGACAGCTCGGGTGACCGGCTAAGTCTCGGCCGCGTGTTGCTCGCGCAAGCCGAGGTGGCCATCCAATCCGGCGACCTCGCCCTTACCGCCGAGCTCGTGGACGAGGCACGTGTGGTGTTCACTGCGGCGAATGCCGCCTTGTGGTTGGAGCGGACCGAGCAGCTGGCACGCCGGCTCCAGCAGGCCGAGCGTCGTGCCGGGCCAACCATCCGCCGGATAGTGGACCGAGAGTGAATGAATAGTCCGTGGCTGAAACCTGTCATGAGATCGGGCATCCGCGACCTGGAGGATCAGCTATGACCCGCAACCGGCGACGTGCAGCACTGTCGGCGATCATCATCGCGGCAGTCATCGGGTGGACAGGAGCCGGAGTCGCTACGGCCACGAACAAGTGGGACAGCCTGTCCGACACCAACAAATGGGACCTTATCGCCGAGACGAACAAGTGGGACTGAGGGCTGACCGCAGTCCAACAGACTCAGGTGCCCTGTCGCCACGGGCAGGGTGAACAGGGCACCTGGATACTCGAAGCCCCTTCGAGACCTCCCCAGGGGGACACCGGTGGCGCCGTCCCACCCGGCGGCGCCACCGTGTTGTCCCCACTTCGTTTCGATCATGCAGTGCGCCTGTGTTGTCGTGCGACGTCGGGCCACCTGACCCGTCCGGTTTGAACGGGATGGTGTGGTCGATGTGGCATGCTTCGGCGGCCCAGTTGCACGTCGGAAACCGGCACGTGACGTCACGCGCGATAACGTGGTCGGCGAGGTGCTGGGGAGCGGTGTACCGGGTGGTGCCGTAGTCGAGCACCGCACCGGTGGCTGGGTCGGTGAGCACACGACGCCACGTCGCCTCGGATGAATCAGGCCGTACCCGTGCAGGATCCCCGGCTCGTCGCCGATACCCAGCAAAGTCGTAAGAGGCACCGTGACGTTCACGGTTGCTCCCCGACGATGCCGGGTGCCGAGCCGCCGCGCGGCGGCGGAGCTCCCGTCAGCGCAGCAGCCCAGATGGCCCGCGTTAAGTGCCGTCCAAGCAATGTCCGCAAGCGCGTCGAACCGCAGTGTTTCCAGCGGCACGTCGACGTCCGGATGGGGCCCGCAGGCTCAGTTACTCTCTCGGCGTGGTCGGCGCCGACGAACGTGCTGGAGAGGGAGCCGGTCATAGGTCGATTGACTCGAACATACGTTCGACAACAATGAGTGCTACTAGGCTCGTCGATCACGGGTGCGTGCCGTAGAGATCATGAACAGCACGAGTAGAACGACGGACAGTGTCATGAGTGCCGGCCCCAGCGTTTCTACGCCGACACGCTCGAGGAGTACCCCGACGGCACTTGGAATGACGGCGCCGCCAAGGCCGGCAGCGGCCATCTGGACGCCGACGGTGCGATCGGTGTGCTGGGCGCCGACTCGATCTGCGGTTGTAAGGGTGAGGAGTGGAAAGACCGGTGCAGCCGCGAAACCGATGACCAGCAAGCCGGCGACGGCGACCCACCCCGGAGCGGGAACCGCGACGAGCATCGTGCCGGCGACCATGGCGGCAAGGCTGCCGCGGAGGACGCGGTGACTTCCCAGCCGCTCGGAGACGATGCCCTGCACAATGCGGCCGACGAACAGACTGGCCCAATACGCCGAGACGCAAATCCCAGCCACGGTCTTGTCGAGGCCACGACCCTGGGTTAGCAGCACGAAGGACCAGAGGCCAACGGAGATCTCAACGGCGACGTAAAGTGCGAACGCCAGCGCGCCGTACCACACCGCTGGAAGGGCCAGCGTCTCGCGGATCGGTATGTGAGGTGGTGCCGGAAGGTCCGCGACCGGTGGCCGGTGTGGTGGCCACCGGCGCGCGCTGATTGCGAACGTCGCCGCTAGCAGCACCTGCGCGATTGCGACTACGCCGTACCCCCACCGCCAGGACAGTTCTGCTGCCAACACAACTGTCATGACGAGCGGCCCGATGGCCATGCCGATTCCGAAGAATGCGTGCATCCAGTTCATATGGCGAGGCCCGAAGGTGGCCGCCGCATAAGCATTCAGGCCCGAATCGATCCCGCCGGAGCCCAAGCCGACGAGCAACGCCAAGCCGACCAGAACGGCAAGGACCGGCGCACCGGAGTACCCGGCGAGAGCCAGCGCGACCACCAGCGTGCTTCCCGTAAGAAGCCATCCGATGCCAACCCGGGCAAGGGTGAAGCCGGTCAGCACGCTGGCGGTCATGTAGCCGATAGTCCCGGCGATGAGCAGTAGTCCAACCGAATCCAGCGGCACACCGAGATCAGTGCTGATGAATGGCCAGCCGACACCGAGCAGACCGTCGGGCAGGCCAAGGCTGATGAACGCGACGTATGCGAGCAGTAGTGCGGCCGGAGTCGTGCCGGCGCGGACGGTGGGACTAGGCGATCGGCTCATAGCAGTGGGACTAGGCGATCGGCTCATAGCAGTCGGCGAAGTGCGGACGTAACTCGTCGCCGTGTTTGCCCGCCTCGAGCGCGGAATAGAACGCAGCGACGACAGCGCGTGCATCGGTCACGATGCACAACCATACTTGTACAAGCAGGGTTGTCAATGTGACACTGGCCGGCATGCCAGTCGCTCGGATTGACGTCGATGTCGCCACGCTGGCCTTTCTCGCCGGCTCGGCCGCGAACGGTCAGCTTCTCGAACGGATTCGGGATGCCGGCCATCCGTATCTGCGTACCGCCCATGGGTACGTCTTCCAGCGGTTGTTGAAGACGACGCCGACCGTTGGAGAGCTGGCGACGGCACTCGGCGTGACCCAGCAGGCGGCGTCGAAGTCGGCAAAGGAACTGGAGAGTCTTGGTTACGTCCGGCGTCATCCTGACGCGTCCGACCGGCGAGCCACCCGGCTCGAACTCACCGAACGCGGGCACGACGCTGTCGAGGTCGCCCGCCGGATCCGCTGCGAACTCGAGTCACAACTCCGCGCAAGAGTTGGCGCCGAGGTGCTCGACAACGCCAAAGAGTCGCTGTGGGCACTGCTGGCTATGGCCGGTGGCGAAGCTGATATCCACGCTAGATCCGTCCGAATGCCGTCCAGCTGAGCCTACTGCGGGAAGCGGATGGTCAGCTCAACAGTCACCTGGTCGCCGGCAGCGATTCCGTGGGGCTTGCGCACAGCGTCCTTGAGGGGCAGCAGGTAGCCGCCGTCCTTAGGGAACAGCGACGTCTCGAAGGTCAGGTCACCGATGCGTGCCTCGACCGGGATGACTCCCCAACCGTACGTGGCCATCGCGGCGACCTCCTGGATGTCCGCGGACTCCTCGGCGGGCACGGGGACGAAGTAGTACGGCGACGGCCCGCGCCATTCGATCACCGTGCCGGCGAACTCGAGATCCATGAGGGACAGTCTGGTCGTTCATGCAGACAGCGACGGCTTCGTGGCAATGCCGTCCAGCCAGAGCGTGTCGGACTCGTCGCGATGGCTGCCTGATGATCCAACATGCTTCGGGTCAATCTTGGGGCCGTTCTTGATGACGTGAACGAGCGCCATCGCGTGCCCCCTACCGAGGTCGTAGTCGTCCTTGAGCCATGCAACGACGTCGTTGGCCTTGACGTCCGGCCCGTCGAAGCCCTTCTTCTTGGCGATGGCGAGGAGTTCGCGGGGCGTGAGTCCGGTCTTCTTCTCGATGGTGTCGAGGTATGCCTGGAACGACATCTGTTCTTGCCTTCCTTTTCGTGGTGGTCAATCCCGGGGGCCGAATGCCCGCCAGAACGTCTCGGCAGCGCTGTCGGCCGCGCGCCGAAGCTCTCGATTGGTGGGACGTGTCCCTGCGGGGGCAAACATGAGCCGGTTGATGGGAACGGAGATGGAGAGCCACAACAGTTGCTCCGCGGCGCCTCGTGGGTCCACAAGCTCAAGCCCCAGGCCATCGACGTACGCCGCGATTCGCGCAACGGTCTGCTGCGGGCCGAGCCGGTACCACTCTGCGGCGAGGTCGGGGAACCGATCGGCTTCGGCGATAATGATCCGTCGAAGTTGCGCCACGGTCGGCGTGACGATGATGGTGGCGAGACTGTGTGCAATTGACCGTAACGCTTCTCGCGCATCCTTAGGGGGCGCGAGGTCCAACTCCGCTTGCAGCGCGGCATGCATGGGAGCAACGGTGCCGCGAATCACCTCGCGGAAGAGGCCCTCCTTGTCTCCGAAGTGAGCGTAGAGGGTCCGCTTCGAGGCGTGCGCAGCGGCAGCAACGTCGTCGAGATTGGTGCCGAGGTAGCCGTTGTCCAGGAAGACAGGAAGGGCTGCTGCCAGGATCTCGGCGCGTTTGGAGTCACCCCGTGCCTGACGACTCGTTGAAGTGGGCAATTCAGCCTCCACGCGCTAAGTAAACTACACCGTACCGTACCATGCGGCGCCCAGCGCCAGGTCGGGGTGGAAGGTGGACTGGGTACGCACGTCAACGAAAACGGCGGCTGACGCTGGAAGACGCCGAAAGACGTTTCCGCAGGTCAGCCGCCGTTATCGGGCGACTACTGACACGGGCTGAGAACCCCTGAATCAGATGTCGTAATAGAGCTCGAACTCGTGGGGGTGTGGCCGGTGCTGGATGGGCAGCACTTCGTTCTCGCGCTTCCAGTCGATCCAGGTCTCAATGAGGTCCTCGGTGAACACACCGCCCGCGGTGAGGAACTCGTGGTCGCTCTCGAGCGCGGTCAGCACCTCGGGCAGGGACGTCGGAACCTGCTGAACCTCCGCGTGCTCCTCCGGTGGCAGTTCGTACAGGTCCTTGTCGATCGGCTCCGGCGGCTCGACCTTGTTCTGGATGCCGTCGAGGCCGGCCATGAGCATCGCCGAGAACGCGATGTACGGGTTGCACGACGGATCCGGGATCCGGAACTCGATTCGCTTGGCTTTCGGATTGGTGCCGGTGATGGGGATGCGCACGCAGGCCGAGCGGTTGCGCTGGCTGTAGACCAGGTTGATCGGGGCCTCGAAGCCCGGCACCAGCCGGTGGTACGAGTTGACCGTCGGGTTGGTGAACGCAAGCAGGGCGGGCGCGTGGCGCAGCAGGCCGCCGATGTACCAGCGGGCGGTATCGGACAGCCCGGCGTAGCCCAACTCGTCGTAGAACAGCGGCTGGCCGTCCTTCCAGATGCTCTGGTGGCAGTGCATGCCGGAGCCGTTGTCGCCGAAGATCGGCTTGGGCATGAACGTGACCGTGCGGCCGGCGGCCCGTGCGGTGTTCTTGACGATGTACTTGTACTTCATCAAGTTGTCGGCCTGCTTGAGCAGCGTGTCGAACCTGATGTCGATCTCGGCCTGGCCCGCGGTGCCGACCTCATGGTGCTGCATCTCGACGTCGATTCCGACCTCGACAAGTCTCTTCAGCATCTCCGAGCGCAGGTCGGTCAGGTGGTCCATCGGCGGCACCGGGAAGTACCCCTGCTTGTAGCGCGGCTTGTAGCCGAGGTTGCCGCCCTCCTCGACGCGGCCGGTGTTCCACGCGGCCTCGACCGAGTCGATGTAGTAGTAGCCCGACCGCTGGTTGGTCTCGAACCGAACGTCGTCGAAGATGTAGAACTCTGCCTCCGGGCCGAAGTAGGCGGTGTCACCGATCCCGGTGCTCTTCAGGTATGCCTCGGCCTTGGCCGCGATGTTGCGCGGGTCGCGGGAGTACGGCTCGTCCGTGAACGGGTCGACGATGAAGAAGTTGATGACCAGTGTCTTGTGCTGGCGGAAGATGTCGAGGTAGGCGCTCGTCGGGTCGGCGATGAGCTTCATGTCCGACTCGTGGATCGCCTGGAAGCCCCGGATCGACGACCCGTCGAACATCAGCCCTTCGGCGAGGGTGTCAGCAGTGAACGTCCCTGCCGGAACGGTGAAGTGCTGCATGATGCCCGGAAGGTCACAGAATCGGACGTCGATGAACTCGACGCCCTCGTCC
>DASUUH010000108.1:0-3248 GCA_036374175.1 Jiangellaceae bacterium
GGGTGCGGGCGACCATAGGAGGGAGGCCATGGCCTACGCAACCACGGACGACGGCGTGCGGCTGTATTACGAGGGGACGGGCGAAGGCGTGCCGCTCGTGTTCGTGCACGAGTTTGCCGGCGACCATCGCAGCTGGGAGCCCCAGGTGCGGTTCTTCAGCCGGCGCCACCGCTGCATCGCCTACGCCGCGCGCGGCTATCCGCCCTCGGATGTGCCCGAGAGCGTCGAGAGCTATTCGCAAAAGCGCGCCGCCGCCGACATCCGCGCGGTGATGGACGGGGCCGGCATCGAGCGGGCCCACGTGGTGGGTCTCTCGATGGGCGGCTTCGCCACGCTGCACTTCGGTCTCGACTATCCGCAGCGGGCGCTGTCGCTGGTCGCGGCCGGCGTCGGCTACGGCGCCGAAAAGACGCGCGAGGTGGAATTCAGGCAGGCGGCGGAGCAGGCCGCCCAGGGCTTCGAGACCAGGGGCAGCCGGGCGTTCGCCGAGGTCTCTGGCAGCAGCGCCGCGCGTGTGCAGTTCGAGGCCAAGGACCCGCGCGGCTGGCGCGAGTTCGTCGACCAGCTGGCGGAGCATTCGCCGCTCGGCTCGGCCAACACCATGCGCGGCGTGCAGGCGACACGGCCCTCGCTGTATGATCTCGAGGAGCAGTTCCGGCAGCTCGCGCTGCCGACCCTGATCGTCGCCGGCGACGAGGACGACAACAGCCTGCAGCCCAGCCTTTTCCTGAAGCGGACCATCCCTGCCTCCGGTCTCCTGGTCCTGCCCAAGACCGGACACACCATCAATCTCGAGGAGCCGGATCTGTTCAACCGAGCGCTCGCCGATTTCTTCGCTCAGGTCGCTGCCGGCCGCTGGCTGCCGCGCGACCCCCGCGCCCGCCCCGAGGAGATCCTGAAAACGTCATGACCGCCACCCGGTGACAATGCGGGCAGGCCGCCCCTCGGCTCGACCGTAAGTCTGTCGCAAATTCTGTTGCCATCCGCGGTTCCTCGTTTAGGATTGCTGCCGTCAGGATTGGGGAGGCAGAACCAGAAGTGGCCGGGTTTGGCTGGGGAGGCCAATGGCCACGGCGTTTGTTGCCTCCTCACATAACCAAGGAGGCCTCAAATGCAGGGAAGGCGGGATCGACGTCGGTCGGTCGCAGCAGCTCTGGCTTTCGCGACTGCAGGGATGATGACCGCGCCCGTTGCGCTGGCGGATTCGGATGCCGAGCGCATCCGGCACTGCCCTGACAGCGACTGGTGCGGCTACCACCGCACGGTGGACAAGGCGTGGCGTTACAGCCCGCTCGCGGAGGTCAACAAGAACAACGTCGGTGATCTGCAGGTCGCCTGGATCTTCCAGCCCGGCGAAACGCGCATGGGCCTGCACAGCACGCCGCTGGTGGTCGACGGCGCGATGTACCTGGCGAGCAATCCGTCGACGGTCTGGAAGATCGACGCCGCGACCGGCAGACGGCTGTGGTCCTTCAAGCCGGAGATGGACGAGGCGATCGTGTCACGTTCGTTCTTCGCCCACAGTCGCGGTCTGACGGTTGGCGACGGCCGGGTTTACATGGGCACCGCGGACGGCCGGGTCATCGCGCTCGACGAGATGACCGGCGAGGTGATCTGGGACGAGCAGTTCGTCGACTCGGCCAAGGAGAGTGCGGGTTTCAGCGGTGCCGGGACGTTCGTCAACTCGGACCTGCTGGTGATCGGCCAGAACGGGGGTGAATATCCGGTCGAGGGCAAGATCTTCGGGATCGACCCCAAGAACGGCAGCCTCAAGTGGACTTTCCACACCACTGGCCGCGACGATCCCGAGGCGCTCGCCACCTGGGGCGGCGACTCATGGATGTACGGCGGCGGCGGCTCCTGGCAGCCCGGCACGGTCGACTACGAGAACAACCAGATCCTGATCGGCACCGGCAATCCGAATCCGGACTACGACTTCTGCGGCGCCGACTGCCGCGACGTCAATGCCGATGCGCACCGTCCGGGCGACAACCTGTACACCTCGTCGACGATCGCCCTCGACCTCGATACCGGTGAGCTCAACTGGTACTTCCAGGAGGCGCCGAGCGACCCGTACGACTATGACGCGGCACCGGGCGAATACGTCATCTTCAACGACGACCAGGGCCGTCGGCTGGTCCTTCATCCGGGCAAGAACGGCTTCAACCACGTCCACGACGTGGCGACCGGGCAGCCGGTGAATGTCTATCCGGACATGAAGAACCACAACTGGACTTCGGGCTTCAACCTCGAGACCGGTCAATGGGAGAACATGCTCTGGCCGGTGGCGGGCGAGAAGACCCTGGTCTGCCCGGCGATCGACGGGGGGCACAGCTGGAACCCGGGCACCTACAGTCCGCAGACTGGCCTGTTCTACCGCATCGCCAACGAGTGGTGCATGTATCTGACGGTCAACCCGAAGGAGGGTGGCCCGGCCACTGCCGGTTCGGAGACCCGGGTCACCGAGCCGTTCGCGGTCGCGTTCATGTCCGCGCAATGGGAAGGCGCGGACCCGCCCGGCGACAAGGCCCACGGCCGCCTCACCGCGCGTGATCCGGTGTCCGGCGACATCGCCTGGGAGAAGCGCTACGAGATCATCCCGCACTCGGGTCTGCTCTCGACCGCGGGCGGGCTGTTGTTCAACGCCACCTACGACGGTTGGCTCGAGGCTCTGGACGCCGGGACCGGTGATCTGATCTGGCGCTTCAATCTCGGCTCCGGCACCAACGGCGGCATCGTGTCCTACGAGGCGGGCGGTGATCAGTACATCGCCGTGGCCACCGGGCACGGCTCATACGTCGGTCGCGCGCTGGCCGATGCCTACCACAAGGACGACCTGATCAACTATCAGGAGAGTGCTCTGGTCGTCGCGTTCAAGCTACCGTAGTACGATCCCGTGGGGCGGGGCGAGCGGTGCGGCATCGCTTGCCCCGCCCCCTCCTTTTTGCCAATGTGGAAGAAAGGCGAGGGAGCAAATCACTGTGACCTATTGCGTGCGCAATGGACTGAAGCTCGCTGTGGTGTCTGCCGCCGTCGCCATCGGTGCGGTGGGCTTGACGGGACAGGCACCTGTCGTGGCCCAGCAACAGACCGCCGCCGTGCCGTCTGACAATCCGCTCTCGGGTGATCCCGAGGCGATCGAGGCCGGACGCCGGCTGTACAACACGTGG
Organism: Jiangellaceae bacterium; assembly: GCA_036374175.1. Taxonomy (GTDB): domain Bacteria; phylum Actinomycetota; class Actinomycetes; order Jiangellales; family Jiangellaceae; genus JASLBX01. The sequence goes on from DASUUH010000108.1 coordinate 3,171, forward strand.
TGCTCGCAGTGTCATGGCGGCAAGGCAGATGGCGTGTCGCGCTTCGGCAAGTACGCCGCCGATCTCACCAAGTTCTCG
>DASUUH010000109.1:0-32867 GCA_036374175.1 Jiangellaceae bacterium
GAGGCGAGCCATGAACGAGTGGGACGTCCTGCTCGGAGGCGACGCCGAGGAACTGAGCTGGCAAGAAAAGGCGCTGTGCGCGCAGACCGACCCGGAGGCGTTCTTCCCGGAGAAGGGCGGCTCCACCCGCGAGGCGAAGAAAGTGTGCCTCAGCTGCGAAGTCCGAGCCGAGTGCCTCGAATACGCGCTCATGCACGACGAGCGGTTCGGGATCTGGGGCGGGCTTTCCGAGCGGGAACGTCGCAAGCTCAAAAAGCGCGCGAGCTAGCCGGCCGGCGAGCGGACAGCGGGCCGCCGCTGCGCCCGACCGCGCTCTGATGCATTTGTGCAGGCAGGTTCAAGTCTTGGCGCTCGGGCACAGCCGATCGGCCAATCTCGTCGTAAGGTAGGGCGTTGCGGTGCGCGCCCCGTGTGCCGCCATGAGCAGAACGCCGGACCTGACGAGGCATGCCGACCGACCCGATCCGATCAATCCACGATGCTGCTCCGAGTGTCTACGAAGACCCCGGCTACGGCGCCGACGATGCCCTTGATGCGTTCGCCCAGCCAGACGCTGCGCCGGTACCCGTCGACCCCGGTGCCCTCGCCGCTCAGCACGTCACCGCCGTACTCGTCGCCCACGACGGCGAACGCTGGCTGCCCCAGGTGCTTGATGCACTAGCGGCGCTGATCTACCTGCCTGATCGGATCGTCGCCGTCGACACCGGCAGCCGCGACAGCACGCCCAAGCTGCTCGCCGAAGCGCTCGGCGGGCACGCGGTCACTACCCAGCCCAAGCGGACCGGCTTCGGTGTAGCGATCCAAGCCGGCCTGGACTATGCCGACAAGCTGTCCCCGATCACCCAGAGCTGGCAGCAGCGTACGGAGTGGATCTGGCTGCTGCACGACGACTGCGCGCCCGCGCCAGACGCATTGCTGCGGCTGCTCGAGGGTGCGATCCGCCGGCCAGACGCAGCGGTGATCGGCCCGAAGGTACGCGGGTGGCGGGACGAGCGGCAGCTACTTGAGGTCGGGCTCACCATGACCGGCGGGGGACGCCGGCACACCGGCCTGGAGAAGCTCGAGTACGACCAGGGCCAGCACGACAGCACTCGTGACGTGCTTGCGGTGGGCAGCGCCGGGATGCTGGTGCGCCGGGATGTGTGGGAAGAGCTCGGTGGATTCGACCGTGATCTTCCCGTGTTCCGCGACGACATCGACTTCGGGTGGCGGGCGAACCTCGCCGGCCACCCGGTTCTGGTCTGCCCGGACGCTGTCGTGCAGCATGCCGAAGCGGCCGCACACGGGCGGCGGCGGCTCGGCGCCACGCGCGACCGCACACATCTCGTGGACCGCCGCAACGCGATCTACGTACTGCTGGCGAACGCGCCCGCGCGGCGCTGGCTGTTCACCCTCGCGAGGGTTGTTATCGGCGCGGTCGCCCGAGTCGTTGGGTTCCTGCTCGGCAAGCAGCCCGCACTCGCCGTTGAAGAGATCTTCGCGGTGTTGTCCGTGCTGGTGCGTCCCGACAAGATCATCCGAGCCCGCACGCGACGTGCTAAGACCCGAAACATCAATCCGGCTGAACTCCGCACCTACTTCCCATCGGCCGGTCAGCAACTCCGCAACGCCGGCGAGACCGTCCTCGCCGTTGTCACGGGCACCGGTAGCGGACACGACCTGCCGTCCAGGCGGCGAGTGATCACCGAACCGGACTCCGATGACGACGAACTCGCTGCGGATGACGCGTGGTGGTTGAAAGCACTGCTGCGCCCGCCGTTTCTGCTGGTCGTGGGGCTGGTATCAGTCACTCTTATCGCCTCGCGACGGCTGATCGGGATGGGCCGGCTAAGCGGTGGGGCGTTGTTCCCGGCACCTGATTCGACGGCTGAGCTCTGGGCGACGTACACCACCGCCTGGCACGGGGTCGGCCTCGGCGGCGACGCTCCTGCCCCGCCGTACCTGGCGGTCGTCGGTGCGTTGAGCTGGCTGCTGCGCAGCCCCTCGTTGGCGGTGGACCTGCTGCTTGTCGGCTCGGTTCCACTCGCCGCGCTCAGCGCGTATTTCCTTCTGCGGCGAATCGTCGACTCCGACTTGCTGAGGGTGTGGGGGGCTGCGGTCTACGGCCTACTACCGGCGACGACAGGGACGATTGCAGGCGGCCGGCTGGGCACCGCAGTGGCGGCGATCATGCTTCCGCTCCTTGGGCTCGCGGTGATGCGTACGCTCGGGAACCCCGACCGCCCTGGCCCGTTCCGCGCCGCGTGGAGCGCCGGTCTGTTGCTCGCCATTGTGGTGGCATTTGTGCCGATCGCATGGGCCGCTGCCCTGGGGCTCGCGGTGGGCGCGGTGGTTATTCGCCGGTCGGCCGGTGTGCTGCTGCGCATGCTGGCGGTGCTCAGCGTCGCTCCGGTTGTCCTGGCGCCGTGGTCGCTGCACGTGGCCGGCTCACCTGGGCTGCTGCTGAGCGAAGCCGGCGCCGCCGGTCCTGGGTTGTCCGACCCCGATCTCGCGCCATGGTCTGTGCTGCTGGTCAACCCGGGCGGTCCTGGCGCCGCGCCGGTCTGGCTGGCGGTAGCGCTAGTGCTGGCGGCGTGGTCGGGCTTGTTCCGGGCAACCGACCGGGGCCCGGTCATCGCCGGTTGGACGGTCGCTGGCGTTGGCATCGTTCTGGGCCTGGCCGTCGCGCGCCTCCCGGTACGCGGCGGGACGCTGGAAACACCGGTCGCGGGCTGGCCGGGATTCGCCACGGTGCTCGTCGGCGGCGGCCTCGTACTGGCCGGTGTCGGGGCGGCGGCCGGCCTGCGGCAGCGACTGGCCGGTGTGAGCTTCGGGTGGCGGCAGCCACTGGCAGTGCTCCTCGTGGCGGCGGCAGCCGTTACGCCTTTGGTGGCGGCCGGCTGGTGGGTCGTGCAGGGAGCAGACGATCCGCTCACCCGCCAAGACCCGGCGGTGCTACCGGCGTACGTCGTGGAGGAAGGTGAGCTGCCCGACCGCATCCGCACGCTCGTGCTGACCCGCACCGGCGACGGCCGCGTCACGTACGCGCTGCTGCGGCAGGCGGGCCCACGGTTGGGGGACGCCGAGACCAGCCCGGCGCCGGCAGAGCAGACGGCACTCGAAGATGTTGTGAGCGACCTGGTGTCCGGCCGCGGCGGTGCGGACGCTTCAGCGCTGGCCGACTTCGCGGCACGGTACGTGTACCTGCCGGCGCCCGCAGAACCTGAACTCGTCGACGTTCTTGACACGGTTCCAGGCTTGAGCCGGGCCAGCGCGCCACCTGAAGCAGCGATGTGGCGAGTTGATGCCGACGTGGCCCGGGTCCGCGTGCTCGGCGGCACCGAAGGTGTCATCGCAGTGGCCAGCGAAGCGATCGCCGCCGGTTCGGCCATCCCTGCGGATCCGGACAGCGACGGCCGCCGGCTCGTCCTCGCCGAACGCGCCCATCCCAGCTGGCGCGCGAGCCTGGGCGGTGAGCCGCTGACGCCCGTCCTGCACAACGGCTGGGCTCAGGCATTCGAGCTACCTCCCACGGGTGGCGAGGTGACGATTTCGTACGACGGCGAGCAGCGCGAGACATGGTTGACCATCCAGCTGCTCGCGGTTGTGCTGGCGATCGTGCTCGCGTTGCCGGGGATGCGGCGGCGCAGGGGCGCGATCGAGGGGGCGGCCCACGACATCGACGATGCGACCGGTTCCGACCTGCCGGTTGTGGGATCCCGCCGGGCCGCCCGGCTAAGGGAGCCCGCGCCTGTGGGCGCCGGCGCACAGCGCCCCCCGTACGTGGTGCCGGTTGAGCACGACCAGCATCGGCCCACAGAGTACGTCGGGCCACCGGGGCTGCGGCCGCCGACCGAGTACGTCGATCCGGTCGTGCCGGCCTACACCGAACCGGCACCACCGGCCTACACCGAATCAGGCCTCGCGTCGCGGTCCGCCGATCCGGAGCGGCGCGCCGGCGACGCTTCGGCCAAGCCGGGCGGCGGGCGGCGCAAGGGCGGCCGTCGCGCACGCAGGGGCGGACCCCTATCGGACACGGTCGACGAGTTGGAGCCGTCCGGCCGACAGTCTGAAAGCAAGGGCGGTCGCCGGGCACGAGGCCGGCGGCGCCGCGGAGGTGACTCGTGAAGCGCCGGGCAAGCAGCGCGGCCGCGACTGCACTCATGGTGGCGGCGGGTTTGGCGGTGGCCCTCGGCGCTACTGCGCTGGTCGACCCGCCCGACGAGGTCGTTCGCGCCCACCCAAAGCAGGTCGAGCCAGTGGTCAAGTCAACGTCCGTCTGCCCGTACATCGGTGGGGAAGCCCGGGCCGCATCGCGCCTCGGCGTCCTGCCGCTGGCAAATGTGGCCGAGCCCGACTGGACTCCGCCTACCGATGCGGCCGAAAGCGACTCGGACGGCCCGCCGCCGGTGGTGGTACGCCGATTGGCCGGGCCTGACGACGTCCCGGACCCGCTCACCACCGTCGCCGAGCGGGGGCTACCGGTGATTAAGAAGGTCGAGGGAAGCAACCCTGCGCCGTACGCAGTGCAGGCCGAAGGTCCGTTCGCGCCGGGTGTGGTGGCTGAGCAGTACATGATTGCTCAGGCCATCGACCTGCGGGGCGTCGTGTCCGCACCGTGCACCGCCCCGGGCCGCGAGCACTGGTTCGTCGGCGCGTCGGCGACGCCTGGGCACCGGGGCAGACTGATCCTGACCAACCCGTACCCCACCGCGGCCGTAGTCACCGTCTCACTGTGGGATGCCACTGGCCAGGTCGAGGTGCAAGGCATCAAAGACATCAGCATCCCGCCGCTCAGCCAGGAAGTGCTGGTGCTCGACGCGTTCGTGCCGGAGGCCGAAGACGTGGGCGTACGGGTGCGTGCATCTCAGGGCCGCGTGAGCGCGGCGCTGGACTACCGCGAAAGCGACGACGGCGAGCCGCTCGGCATCTCAATGATTCCCAGGGCGGCAGGACCAGCGAAGTCGTTGGTCGTGCCCGGCGTGCCTGCGCACGGCCGTCGGACACTCGTCGTGTTCGCGCCAGGAGAGTCGGGTGCAATCGTCTCGCTCAAGATCCTCGGCGCTGATGGCCCGTTCAGCCCTCTGGAACACGACGTGGTGACCGTACCGGCTGGCGGCATGGTGCGCGTGCCGCTCGATGATGCGGTCGGCGACGCAGCGGCTGCGGTCGCTCTGGACAGTGACGAGGAGATCACCGCGGCCGTGCGGGTCGAAGACACCGGCGCGGACCAGCGTCCCGAGCTCGCGTACACGGCGGCCGCCGTACCACTGCCGGCCGGTCCGTCCGCCGTCGTGCTGAGCCGCACTGACGCCACTGTGACGAGCCGGCTGCTGCTGACGGGAATCGGCGAGATCGCGGGGCGCGTGTCGGTGAAGGTGCTGGACGCCGACGGCGGGGTCGCCGACGAGCAGGTCGTGGACGTGCCGGTGGGCAGCACGGTGGACGTGGAACTCACCCCGCCTGAAGGCATGGGGTGGTCGAGCACGGTCATCGAGCCGGCCGCCGCCGGCACCGTGATGGCCGTTCGCGAGATCACGGGTGAGGATGACGACGGCCGGCTGGTCGACCTCATGCCCGTCGTTCCGCCGACGTTGACCGTGCAGGTTCCGACGGTTGTCAGTGAACTCCCGACCGGACTCCGGCCGGCCGGCCGTACGGAGACCGACAGCTAGGCCTTGGGCGTTGTTTAGTTGTCCTTTACCTGGGCGATCCTGACATCGAGCACCTGATCTTGTAGTTGTGCCCGCGCGTCCATCTTCAGCCGGTCATCGGTGACGACCAGGTCGGCGTCAGCCAGCGGGACGATTGTGCTGATCCCGACGACCTGCCACTTTGTGTGATCGGCGAGGACGACGAGCCGGCGACTGGCGGCGATGAGTGCCCGGTCGGTCTCGGCCTCCAGCAGGTTGGGCGTCGTGAACCCGGCCTCGGGATCCATGCCGTGCACGCCGAGGAACACCGCGTCCAGGTGCAGCGTTCGCAGCGAATTGACCGCGAGGGGGCCGACCAGCGCGTCGGAGGGTGTGCGAACGCCGCCGGTCAACACGACGTTTTGCTCCGGACCGTCGGTGAAGTACAGCAGGTCCGCGATCCGGATCGAGTTGGTGACGATCGTAAGACCGGGGACTTCGCGCAGCCGCCGGGCCAGCGTCCACGTCGTGGTGCCCGCGGACAACCCGATCGCGGCGCCGGGGGCCACCTCCTGGGCCGCCGTCAGCGCAATGGCTTCCTTTTCCGCGCGCTGCTGGGCCGATTTGGCCTCGAATCCGGGCTCGTGTGTGCTGCGGGCCCGGCGGGTCGCACCGCCGTGAACCTTGTCGATCAGCCCCTGCTGGGCGAGGGCGTCCAAGTCGCGACGGATCGTCATGTCGGAGACGCCGAACAGGTCCACCAGGTCGGCGACTCTGGCCGCGCCTCGGCGTTGGATCTCCTGGACGATCTTGGCTTGGCGCTCGGCCGCGAGCACGGTCACCCCCGGAAGCCGTAGGCCGGGTCGACCTCCTCCGGATCGACTCCGAGCAGCTCGGCGACCTGCTCCACGACAACTTCGTGGACCAGCAGGCGCAACTGGCGGTCGCCGGATGTGCGAGTCTCGATCGGCCTGCGGTAGACGACGACGCGGGGCGGCAGTGCTCCCGTAGCAGTGAACGCTCGTGCGAGCGGCACCCAGTCCCGATCCCAATCGTCCAGCCCTGGAACGTCCTCGACGGCGAACTCCACCTTCGCCAGCTGGTCGCGCCACCGGCGGTCCAGCCGTTCGACGCTTTCGAGCACGTGGTCGTCGAACCGCTTGGCCCGGCTGACCGCGGCCGGCGAACCCGGCGGAGCTAGCGGGCCCCGCATGCCCCGGCCGTGCCGGTCACGCTGGATTCGCGGCAGTTGCACCCGGGCGGTTCGGCGCGTGCTACTCACACCATGCAGCCTAGATGGTCAACGGCCGGCACCGCTGGCGCGCCGGGCTGCCGCGTCCGCCGCAACGACGCTAACGTTCACCTCGTGAGCCCAGCACGCCGGTGTTCTCGCTCCGCCTGCTCGAACAAGGCGGTAGCAACGTTGACGTACGTGTACGCCGATTCCACTGCCGTGCTGGGGCCGCTTGCCACCTATGCCGAACCACACTGCTACGACCTGTGCAGCGAGCACGCGGAGCGGCTGGTCGCGCCGCGCGGGTGGGAGGTCATACGGCTCGCGCCCGATCCGGAAGCGCTGCAACCGAGCCATGACGATCTGGAGGCACTGGCCAACGCCGTGCGTGAGGCTGCCGCCCGGCCTGAGCGCCCGGACCCGCCGCCGCACGGCGAAGTAGGCCGCCGGGGACACCTGCGCGTCCTGCGCAATCCCGACGCGTAACCTTCCGCCGCCAATCTCGCGACAATCCATTCGGTGCGACGTTGTGGATTGTCGCGGGATTGGCGGCGCGCCGCTCGGGTAGGGTCGGCGGCGTGCAGGACCTGTCGACAATCGTCAAGGCATACGACATTCGCGGGCTGGTTCCCGATCAGCTGAACGACGACGTCGCTCGTGCGGTTGGCGCCTCCTTCGTCGAGGTGGTCGAGGCCACCGAAGCGGTCGTGATCGGTCACGACATGCGTCCGTCGTCCGTCCCGTTGGCGACTGCGTTTGCCGAGGGCGTGACATCGCGGGGCGTGAACGTCGTGATGATCGGGCTCGCCTCGACCGACCAGCTCTATTACGCGAGCGGGTTCCTGGACCTGCCCGGCGCGATGTTCACGGCCAGCCACAACCCTGCGCAGTACAACGGCATCAAACTGTGCCGGGCGGGCGCGGCTCCGGTCGGGCAGGACACCGGTCTGGCGCAGATCAGGGAGCGTGCCGAGCAACTTCTTACTTCCGCGGGCCCTGCTGTCCGGCCGGACACGTCGCCTGCCGGCGAGGACGCCGCGGGTGGCCCGGACAAGTCGAAAGACGGTGGCGGGCGTGGCACCATCGAGCACCAAGACGTGCTGGCCGGATACGCCACTCACCTGCGGAGCCTCGTGCCGCTCCAGGCCATCCGGCCGCTCACAGTGGTGGTCGACGCCGGCAACGGCATGGCAGGGCACACGGTCCCAGCAGTGCTCGACGTACCTGGAATCACGCTCGTGCCGATGTACTTCGAACTGGACGGCACCTTCCCGAACCACGAGGCCAACCCGATCGAGCCCGAGAACCTCCGCGACCTGCAAGCGGCCGTGCTCGACCACGGGGCCGATCTCGGCCTGGCCTTCGACGGTGATGCCGACCGGTGTTTCGTGGTCGACGAGCGTGGCGCACCGGTGAACCCCTCGGCGCTGACCGCGCTGATCGCTACCCGCGAGCTCGAACGGGTACCGGGGCAGCGTGTCGTGCACAACCTGATCACGTCTCGGGCAGTTCCGGAGATCGTCCGCGAGCACGGTGGCGAGCCCATCCGGACCCGCGTCGGGCACTCGTTCATCAAGCAGACGATGGCCGAGACCGGCGCCGTCTTCGGCGGCGAGCACTCTGCGCACTACTACTTCCGCGATTTCTGGCGGGCCGACTCGGGGATGCTGGCCGCCTTGCATACCCTCGCCGCACTTGGCGGAACGCCCGTCGGCGCGACGCTGTCCGAACTCATCGCACCGTACGAGCGGTACGTCAGCTCTGGCGAGATCAACAGCACGGTCACCGACCAGGCCGGTGCGATGGCCGCCGTGGAGGAGGCATTCACCAGACGTGAGGGCGTCAGCATTGATCACCTGGACGGGCTGAGCGTCGAACACGATGACTGGTGGTTCAACCTGCGGCCGTCCAACACCGAACCGCTGCTCCGGCTCAACGCCGAAGCCGTCGATGCGGCGACGATGGAGCAGATCCGCGATGATGTGCTCAGCATTGTGCGCGAAACATAAGGAGCGTCGTTAGATGAGACTGGATCCAGCGTTGCTGGAGATCCTCGCCTGTCCCGCTTGCCGGGCCGAACTTCGGGTCGACGACGCTGCGAGTGAGCTGGTGTGCACCGGTTGTGGGCTGGCCTATCCGGTACGCGGCGACATTCCTGTGCTGCTCGTCGACCAGGCGCGCAGGTCGGGCTGAGGGGCGGGCGGCTGATGTTCTTGGACGGGACGCTGGACGATCCTGCGGCGCTGGAATCCATCGATCCGGTGCTCCGTGAGATCGCCGGCTGGGGCGCGGAGGTACGGCGGGCCGACTCGGCGGCCGCCGAGTCGATGGCCGCGTTGGATCCGAGCGACCGCCCGCGTGCGGTCATCGCCGGCGGGGCCGATGGCCGGTTGTTCCGTGCGGTACTCGAGCCGGTATGCCCGGTGCCGTTCGTTGCCTGGCCGCATCCCGGGCTGCCAGCTTGGGCCGGCCCACTCGACCTTGTCGTCGTGATGTCGACTGACGGCAACGAGGACGACGCACACTCGGCCGTGGTGGAGGCATCTCGGCGTGGCTGCTCCATCCTGGCGGCCGCGCCGGCCGACTCACCGGTAGCCACGGCGGCGCAGAGCAACGCGACTGTCTTGTTGCCGGCGGGCACGAGCGACCCGACGGCGCTGGCCGTACCCGTATTGAAGGCGCTGCACCTGCTCGGGCTGGGGCCGGAGGTAGAGGCCGAACCCGTGGCGGCGGCCCTAGACGACGTCGCCATCCGGTGCGGTGCCCAGGTTACGGTCGATCAGAATCCGGCGAAGGAGATCGCGCTGGCTCTCGGTGATGATCTGCCGGTTGTGTTCGGCGGATCCGTGCTGGCCGCGCGGGCGGCACGCCGGGTTGCCGAGGCGCTGCGGGCTGCGAGCGGACGGGCCGCCATTGCAGGCGGCGACCACCAGCTGGTGCCGTTGCTGGAGAAGGCACCAGAGATCGACGTGTTCGCCGACCCCTTCGAAGGTGATATTCAGGACCCCCGGCCCTCCCTGTTGGTGCTGGACGACGGCGCCCAATCGCCCCAGATCCAGGCCGCCACGGCACGTGTGCTGGCCGCGGCGGAGAAGGGATCCGTGCGGGTCCATACGGTGCGCGCTGCCGAGGGGCCGGACGTGGGCCGGTTCGCCGCGCTGCTGGCGACCGGCCGGTTCGCCGCGGCCTACCTCGCGCTGGGCCTCGGCCGCCGGGCCGGCTGAGCATGAGTCACGTGGCTCTCCGCCTGGCGTCGCGGAGCCTCGGCTCAGGTGTCGGATCGCACCAAGGAAGCCACCAAGGAAGCATTGTGTCGCGCCTTGCCGACACCACGGAAGCATGGTGTAGCCATAGCGGCATCGTGGAAGCTTGGTGCAGCCGATGCCGCTGATCCTGCACAATCCCGTCCGCTCGTACGCCTGGGGTTCATCCACAGTGATCCCTGAGCTGCTCGGCCAAGTGCCGACCGGAGAGCCGCAGGCAGAGTTGTGGATCGGCGCCCATCCTGGTGCGCCTTCGACCGTCGACGTCGACGAAACTCGACTGACCCTCACCGAGCTGATCGAGAAGGACCCAGAGGGGACGCTCGGCACGGCTGTGCTCGACCGATTCGGGCCGCGGCTTCCCTTTCTGCTGAAGATTCTGGCCATCGAGCAGCCTCTCTCCATTCAGGCGCATCCGACGAAGGAGCAAGCTGAGGCCGGCTTCGCCGCGGAAGAGGCGGCAGGCGTGCCGGTCGACGCTCCACACCGGCTGTACCGCGACCGCTCGCACAAGCCGGAAATGGTCGTCGCACTCACCGACGTCAAGGCCCTGCTGGGATTCCGCCCACCGCGTGAGTCTGCGGCCGTGCTCGACGAGTTGAACATCCCGCTGCTACGCGAGGACGCGGAGATCCTGCGCCAGGGTGACCCGGCCGGACTGCAGCACATCGTCCGGCGGTGGCTGTTGATGCCAGCGGATGAGGTGGCACCCCTCGTCGCCGCAATCGTGCGCGGGGCCCGCCGGCTGGCCACCGAACTTGGTCCCCTGATCGTCACCCTGGGTGCGCTTTACCCGGGGGATCGGGGCGTGCTGCTCGCACTACTGATGCGGTACGAGCGCCTGCGCGCCGGCGAAGCCGCCTTTGTCGCGGCCGGCGTCCCACATGCCTACCTCAAAGGGGTGGCCGTCGAAGCCCAGGCCAGCTCGGACAACACGCTCCGGGCCGGCCTGACACCCAAGCACGTCGATGCGGCCGAGCTGGCCAGAGTCCTGCGGTACGACGCCGAGCACGAGCTTCGTCTACTGCCCCGGCCGGCCGGCGCTGGCCACGTGGCGTTCACACCTCCGGCGGACGAGTTCCGGCTCGACCGGATCGCGCTCGGGCCCGGTTCGGTGAGCCTCGGTGCGTCCGACCCGCGGATCGTCCTGGTCACCGAAGGTTCGGCCGAACTCATGGCAAGCAGCGCCGCCGTCCGGCTGGACCGCGGCCGGGCGGCGTTCGTCCCGGCCACGGACGGCGATGTGTCCATCACGGGCATCGGTGTTGCATTCGTCGTGTCGCCCGGCGCCGGTGTGGCTCATACTGCACGATGAGTGCCGGCTTGATGAGCCTGACGAGGAGGTTCCGTGGCGCCGAGCGGTAGTACCAAGGCGGTCGTCGTAGCCATGCTGGCCAACTTGGGCATAGCGGTCACCAAGTTCGTGGCCTGGCTGCTGACCGGTGCATCGGCAATGCTCGCCGAAGCGGTCCACTCGGTCGCCGACACGAGCAACCAGGCTCTGCTGCTGCTCGGTGGGAGCCGTGCGGCACGCGAGCCCACACCAGATCACCCGTTCGGTTACGGGCGGGTCAGGTATCTGTACGCGTTCATCGTGGCCATCATCCTGTTCACCCTCGGCGGGCTGTTCGCGCTGTGGGAGGCCTGGCACAAGTACACGGAGATCCGCGAAGGCCACCCGAACGAGTTGCTCGAGAGCCAGTGGTGGTGGGTGCCGATCGTGGTTCTGCTGGCGGCCATCGGGATGGAAAGTGCCGCGATGCGCACCGCGATCATGGAATCGAACAAGGTTCGTGGGCGCAAGAACTGGATCCAGTTCATCCGGCGGGCCAAATCGCCCGAGCTGCCGGTGATCCTGCTCGAGGACTCCGGTGCGCTGCTCGGGCTGACCTTCGCACTGATCGGTGTGGGACTGTCGCTGATCACGGGCAACGCCTACTGGGATGTCGCCGGCACCGTCGCGATCGGCGTCCTGCTCGTGATCATCGCCATCGTTCTGATCATCGAGATGTCCAGCCTGCTGGTCGGTGAAGGGGCTACCAAGGACGTCGTCGAGCGGATTGCGGCGGCCCTGACGGCGGACGGGCAGATCGACCGAATCATTCATCTGCGAACCCTCTACCTGGGCCCGGAAAACCTGCTCGTCGCAGCAAAGATTGCGATTACCGCCGCTCAGCCGGGTGACCAGATAGCCGCCGCCATCGACGGCGCCGAAGCGCGGGTGCGCGCCGCCGTGCCGGAAGCTCAGACCATCTACCTGGAGCCTGACCTGGATCGGAGCGTCGCAACCGCATAGACTGGCAGGCGCGAACCGGCGCAGGTGATGCCGCGGGCCTTGATGGGCCGCGCCGGGGTGGCTGGGTTTCTGCTGTCCTCGTAGTCGGATGCGCCCAGCTGCGTCCCCGTTCTCATACCCGGAGGTTTGTTTCAATGGAGTTCAAGGTCGCTGACCTGTCGCTGGCCGATTTCGGCCGCAAGGAGATTTCACTCGCCGAGCACGAGATGCCCGGCCTGATGGCGATGCGCCGAGAGTACGGCGCGGCGAAGCCGCTCGCCGGTGCCCGAATCACCGGATCGCTGCACATGACTGTGCAGACCGCGGTGCTGATCGAGACGCTCGTCGAACTCGGTGCACAAGTGCGCTGGGCGTCCTGCAACATCTTCTCGACCCAAGACCACGCAGCCGCAGCGGTGGTCGTCGGCCCGTCCGGGACGGTCGACTCGCCGCAGGGCGTGCCGGTGTTCGCCTGGAAGGGCGAGACGTTGGAGGAGTACTGGTGGTGCACTGAGCAGGCGCTTACCTGGCCCGGCGGCGACGGCCCGAACATGATCCTGGACGACGGTGGCGACGCCACGCTGCTGGTCCACAAGGGCGTCGAGTACGAGAAGGCCGGTGCCGTCCCGGCGCCGTCGGCTGACGACTCCGAGGAGTGGCAGGTCGTGCTGGCACTGCTGTCTCGGGTTCTTCAGGACGATCCCGGTCGCTGGACGAACATCGCTGAGCAGGTGCGCGGCGTCACTGAGGAGACCACGACCGGCGTGCACCGGCTGTACGAGATGCAGCGGGACGGGACACTCCTGTTCCCAGCGATCAACGTCAACGACGCGGTCACCAAGTCGAAGTTCGACAACAGGTACGGCTGCCGCCACTCGCTGATCGACGGCATCAACCGGGCCACCGACGTGCTGATCGGGGGCAAGGTCGCGGTCATCTGTGGGTACGGCGACGTCGGCAAGGGGTGCGCCGAATCGCTGCGCGGCCAGGGTGCGCGGGTGGTCATCACCGAGATCGACCCGATCTGCGCGCTGCAGGCAGCGATGGACGGTTACGAGGTGACGACGCTGGACGACGTCCTGGACCGGGCCGACATCGTGATCACCGCGACCGGCTGCCGCGACGTCGTGACGGTCGACCACATGGCGCGGATGAAGCACCAGGCGATCGTCGGCAACATCGGCCACTTCGACAATGAGATCGACATGGCCGGTCTCGCGGCGCTGCCCGGTATCGTCCGCACGAACATCAAGCCGCAGGTCGACGAGTGGACGTTCCCGGATGGCCACTCGATCATCGTGCTGTCCGAGGGTCGGCTGCTGAACCTCGGGAACGCAACGGGTCACCCGTCCTTCGTGATGTCGAACTCGTTCACCAACCAGGTGCTGGCACAGATCGAGCTGTTCACGAAGGCCGCCGACTACCCGCTGGGTGTGTACACGCTGCCGAAGAAGCTGGACGAGATGGTGGCCCGGCTGCACCTCGGTTCGCTGGGTGTCAAGCTCACCGAGTTGACGCCGAAGCAAGCCCAGTATATGGGCGTGCCGGTCGAAGGCCCGTTTAAGAGTGAGCACTACCGCTACTGAACTGACGTAGCGCTGACGTGACGTAGCGTCGGCCGGAGCCTTTCCTGGTGTCGGCCGACGCGTTATGTCAACTCGTCGGAAGAGTGTCGTTCGTTCAACGGCCCCATTCCTGGCAGAGCGACTTGCGCCCTGTCAGGAATGGGAGCCTGAACGTTTGGCGTCGCTAACCGGCGACGTACGCCCTGCGCGTTACAACCTCGTTGTCACGCACTCAAGTCGCCGTCTGCTCAAAATTGGCCCTGGCTCCTAACTCGGCGGTGCGAAGCCCTGATCACGTCGTTCATCCGGTGGGATTTGCGGTTCGGCCCGTCCGGGAGGCGGTTCAGCGGGGCGCCTGACGGGGGGCGGCATTGATTCGGAGTACGGCATGGCGTCAGGGGCGGAGGGCGAGCGTCCCGCCTGCTGGACCGCGAGCCGGTGTGCCTCGCGCCGGCCGCGTTCTGCGAGGACGGCGGCCAGATACGCCCACGCCGGAGTGCCCGGTGGCGCAGGCGGCGTGACGTGCTGGGCGAACTCGGTGGCCAGTGAGGCAGCCATCCGCTCTCGAACGTGCGGAGCCATCTGGTAGCTCCGAGTGAGGAAGGTGCGCGCGGTCAAGGCGAGTCCGTCGGGTAGCCGGGATAATTCCAACCCGGTCGCCCACGCGGCCAGGTGAGGAGGCACGACCGGCAGCGGCCCACCGGCAGACGGCGCCCGCTCGCGGACCACGACCGTACCGGCCAGCAGGTCGCCGATGCGTTTGCCGCGTTCATTCAGCAACGAACACACCACCGCGCCCACGCCGAACGTCGTGTAGAAGTCGACGAAGAATCCGGCCAGTCCACGGGTCAGCGCGTGGCGAAACCGAATCGGCCCGCCGTCGTCACGTACGACCCGCAGACCCAGCACGAGCTTGCCGACCGACCGGCCCCTCGTCAGAGTCTCCACGCCAACGGGGACCCCGACCAGTAAACCGACTGCCAGCGTCAAGATCAACGCGGCCGCCAGTGCATCGTCGATCTCGGGAGCGACTGCGCCACCGATCATGATGAACACGAACGCGAGGATGAACAGCACGAAGAAGTCGATGATGACCGCGAGTGCCCGGGACGGGAACTTGGCCAGCCGCATCTCCAGCGCCACTGCCTCGCCGGTCACCAGGTCCGTCACACTGGTTAGTCTGCCAGTTGTGGATCTGGATGCTTTCGTCGCTGCACACCAGGCCGAGTGGAATCGCCTGGACGAGTTGATCAAGCGGCGGCGGAGGTTGACCGGGCCCGAAGCTGATGAGCTTGTGACGCTCTACCGGCGGGCGTCCACCCATCTCTCGACGATCAGGTCCGCGGCGCCCGACATCGCGACCATAGAACGCCTCACCCGGCTCATCTCCCGGGCCCGGACGTCCATCGCCGGCTCTGCCGACCCTGGGTGGAGCGACGTAGTGAGGTTCATCACCGCAAGTTTTCCCGCGGCGGTGTACCGGACTCGGCGCTGGTGGGTCGCCGCCAATCCCAACGTGCAGTCGTCGATCGCGGCTCCGGACGAAATCCGGCAGCTTGTCGAGCAGGACTTCGAGGACTACTACTCGACCTACCCCGCGTCCTCGTTCGCCGCCCAGGTGTGGACCAACAACGCTTGGGTGGCGGCCGGTGCACTCATTCTGGGTGTGGCGCTGGTGCCCGTGGTTCTGATCCTCTTGACGAACGCGCTCAACGTCGGCGTGACCGGCGGCCTGATGGCCGCATACGGCAAACTCGACATCTTCTTCGGCCTGATCACGCCGCATGGGTTGCTAGAGCTCACCGCCGTATTCGTGGCCGCAGGTGCTGGGCTGCGAGTAGGTTGGGCCTGGATCGACCCGGGTTCTCGCACGCGCGGGCAGGCCCTGGCCGAGGAGGGGCGATCGGCGGTCGGCATCGCCATCGGGTTGGCCGGCATCCTGCTGATCTCCGGAATCATCGAAGCGTTCGTGACGCCTTCCGGGCTGCCCACCTGGGCGCGGATCGCGATCGGCATCGCGGCGTGGGCGGCTTTCATCGGGTACGTCTGGACGTTCGGACGTCGCGCCGCCCAAGCCGGTGAGACCGGCGATATCGCCGCGCGCGATCGGGCCGACGTCCTGCCTACGGCGGGTTAGAGCTGGCTGGCGGCTTTCAGGGCGAGGTAAGTGTCGGCCACCACTGGCGGCAGTTCGTCCGGCGTTGCGTGGACGACGTGCGCGCGATGTCGTTCGAGTAGCTGTGACACCCGGGTCCGGCCCAGCCGATCGCGGGCTGCTGCCGCCGCGCCGTAGACCGCGCCGGTGTCACCGCGTGCATCGGCCATCACCGCAATTGCCGGGTCGGTAACCGACGCGATGAGCACGGTGTGGCGATGCGTCAGCTGACCGATCACCGGCAGCAGCGCGTCCTCGACCGCGCCGGCGTCCAGGCTGGTCAGCAATACGACGAAGGCATGCCGTCCGGCCCGACGGAGCACCTCCGCGACGAGTCGCCGGTGGTCGGTCTCGAGGAGTTCGGGCTCCAGGTTCGCCATCGCATTAACCAGCCGAGGCAGCACGTCCGTGGGCCCGGTCCGCTCGACCGACGCGCGCACCTTCCGGTCGTAGGCGAGCAGGTCTACCCGGTCACCGGCGCGCGTCGCCAATGCTGCGAGCAGCAGGGCCGCGTCCATGGCGGCGTCCAGTTTGGGCGCGTCGCCGACCCGGCCGGCGGACGTACGTCCCGTATCCAGGACGATCAACACGTGGCGGTCTCGCTCGGGGCGCCAGGTGCGAACGACGACCTCGCCACTGCGAGCGGTCGCGCGCCAGTCGATGGACCGGGTGTCGTCCCCGATCACGTACTCGCGAAGCGAGTCGAACTCGGTCCCGGCGCCGCGGATCAGGACTGCCGCCCGGCCGTCGAGCTCGCGGAGCCGGTCGAGGCGGGACGGCAGGTGACGGCGGGAGTGGAAAGGTGGCAGGACGCGAAGCCGCCACGGCACATCGTGCGACCCCTGCCGCCCAGCCAGCCCGAGTGGGCCGATGCTGCGTACCGTCACGCGCTCAGCGATCCGGTCGCCGCGGCGGGTCGGCTGGAGCGTGAACTCGACGGTCCGGCGCTCACCCGGACCGAGACGTACGGGCGTGCGGTCGGATACCACGCCGGCGGACGGCGGCCAGGCGTCCCGGAGCAGTCCGCGGACCCGCCGGGCACCGGCATTGGCCACCTGCAAGGAGATGCGCGCGGTTTCGCCAAGCCGCACCGACTCATCGCCCGTGCGGCGGAACTGCAGCGGGCCGACGGCGCCGGCGAGGGCGGCGTCCACGGCGCAGATGATCAGAACCATCGCCGTCACGACGATGACGCCCAACGCTGAGGGGACGGCCAGCCCGACCACAAGAGCGCCGAGCGCGGCCAGCAATGCCGCACGACCAGTCACAACCACAGTTGACCCACCTGCCCCATTTGCCCGTTTGTTGTTCGATCACGTTCGGCAGGCGGCCCGACGTACCCACATGGCTGCATGCCTGTTGCTACGTCGGGCCGTCTGCCGAACGTGATCGAACGGAAGCAGGGTGGCATTAGCGGGGGACCGGGACGGTGGCGAGCACGGTCTCGAGTACGGCGTCCGGCGTGACCCCTTCGAGCTCAGCTTCGGGCCGCAGTGCGATCCGGTGCCGCAGCGTGGGCCGGGCCAGCGCCTTGACGTCGTCCGGGGTCACGTAGTGGCGACCGGACAACCAGGCCCACGCCCGGCTTGTCGCCACGAGTGCGGTCGCTCCCCGAGGTGAGACACCCAACTGCAAGGACGGCGATGTGCGCGTCGCGCGGCACACGTCGACCACGTATCCGAGCACTTCCGGCCCGACCTGCACGTCCGCAACCGCGCTCCGCGCTGCCGCCAGGTCCGACGGCCCGGCTACCTGCGTGACGCCGGCGGCGGCCAGATCCCGCGGGTCGAATCCGTCCGCGTGCCGGCGCAGGACGGTGATCTCTTGCTCCCTTTCCGGCAGTGGGACGGTCAGCTTGAGCAGGAATCGGTCGAGCTGCGCTTCCGGCAGCGGATACGTGCCTTCGTACTCAACGGGGTTCTGGGTAGCCGCGACGACAAACGGGTCGGGCAGCCGGCGAGGTGATCCTTCGACCGAAACCTGCCGCTCTTCCATCGCCTCGAGCAGGGCCGACTGCGTCTTGGGCGGCGTCCGGTTGATCTCGTCAGCCAGCAGCAGATTGGTGAAAACCGGGCCGGCGGCGAACGAGAACTCGGCCGTCCGGGCGTCGTAGACCAGCGACCCGGTGACATCGCCCGGCATCAAGTCTGGAGTGAACTGGATCCGCTTGGTGTCCACGTCGAGGGCTGCCGCCATTGCCCGGACGAGCAGCGTCTTAGCCACGCCCGGCACGCCTTCGAGCAGAACGTGCCCGCGGCACAGTAGCGCGATCACCAGGCCGGTGACGGCAGCGTCCTGACCGACGACGGCTTTGCCGACTTCACGCTGGACGGCGGTCAGGGACGCCCGAGCTCGTTCCGCGGCGTCGGCCTGGGTGGTCGGTTCGGTCACGGGTTTCGTACCTCCGTTTCGAGGGCGTCCAGGTCGTCGGCGAGGCGGACCAGTGCGGCGTCGTCGGGCGGCTCCGGTCCACCAAGCAGGGTGGCCACGTCCGCCAACGAGCGCCCCGTCCTGGCCGCGACAGCTTCGCTCAGCGCCGCGACGCCGGCGTCGACCGGCAGGCTCAGCCGCTGCCGAAGCCGGACGGCCGCGGCTTCGCGCAGCGTGGCGCCCGCATGGCCGCTGGCTCGGCTGCGCCGGTAGAGCCGGGCCCGGCCTTCTGTCGTCTCGGCGGCGCGCACGACGACGGGCAGCGGCTCGGTGACGACCCGGCCCAGCCGCCGCCCCCGCCACCAGGCGGCGAAGAGTGCTGCGATGAACAGTTGCCAGGCCACCGGCTGGACCCAGCCGGGCAGTAACTCAGATAGCGGTGTGGCGTCGGCCGCCTCGGTTTCGGGAACTGGCCGGTACCAGATCAGATCGGCGTGCCGGCCGAGCAGCCCGAGAACTAGCGCGGCATTGCCGTCGTCGTCCAAGTAGCGGTTGGTCAGCGGGTCGGACGAGCCGAGCACCACCAGCCGCTGTCCGTCCTCAAGCGTTGTGACGACCAGCGCGCCGTCGTAGCACGTTGTCACGGCTCCGGTGTATTCGCCGCCCAGGCGGGCCGAACCGGCGCGCACCGCTTCTGCGAGGTCGCAGCCTGGCTCGCGGCTGCCGGACGGTTCGCCGCCGGCCACGCTGAGCGACGGATCGAAGTCGATCAGGCTCACCGCCGGGGCGACGAGCACCAGTTCTGCTCCTGTGTCGAGCAGTTGGTCGACCTGATCTCGCTGTAGCAGGTCAGGAACCGTGATGAGCACGGTGGTGTCAGGCCCGGCGTCCGTAGCCACTGCGCCGGTGCGGCGAGCTTCGCGGACGTCGACGCCCAGGTCCGCCAGGAGCTCGACCACTGCCCGCGCGCCGGTGTGGTCGACGCCCTGTGGATCAAGGTAGCCCCGCCGGTTCTGACTGCTGATGATGCCGAGGACGAGGGCAGTGACCAGCAGGCCAAGGATCACTAAGAGGGGCCAGCGCCACCGGCGCCAGTAGCCGGTTAGCCGGCCCGCAGCGGGGGCGGTATGTGTCGTCACCCGGGCGAACCCTCCAGCACGTACGGCCGGGCCGCATTGCGCACGGCGGACTCGAGGGCGCGAAGCCGGCGATCATCGGCCTCAGAGGCCTCGAAGCCGCCGTAGTACACGGCGTCAAAGAGGGCGGCCGCGGGGGGAAGTTCGCTCGTCAGCGCCGGGAGCGACCGGCCGCCATCTCTAGCCGCTTCGTCGGCGGTCATGCCAGGGCGCAGGTCGACGAACCCGCGTTCGTCCAGATCGGCGACGATGGCCCGGAAGCGCTCGACCACGGCTTCGGACCATCGGCCGGCCTCGGCGGCGCCGTCAGCCGCCGCTCGGTAGTCACGGGCGGTGCGGCGGGTTTCTCCGAACACTGCTTCCGCCTGAGACCTGCGGCGGCGGGCGGGCGGCCCGTAGCGCAGGAGAATGAGTGTTGCGGCGATGAATATCACCGCCAGCAGGACAATTCCCCAGGGCCCGCTCAACGTTCCACCGGCTGCGGACAGCAGTTCGTTGATCTTCTCGATGACCCACTCGATGGCCTGCTGCAGTAGCGGCGGGTCGCTGTCGTACCGCGGGTTGGCAAGCTCGCGCTCGGCCAGTTCGCGGGCCTCATCGCGTTCCAGCTCGACCGGCAGGCTCATTGCATGGGCGGCGGTTGGTCGGTGCGGCCCGGAATCGTGACGCCGGCCGCCCGGGCCAGTTCGACGTCCAGCGCTTCCCGACGGATCCGCCGATCGATGTAGAGCAGCGCCACGGCGGCCGCGAGGAACGGTGCGGTGATCGTCGTGCTGACGATGCCGCCGAGTGCACTGAGCGTCAGGGCGCCGAAGCTGGTGAACGATTCCGGGTCCGAGAGGTCTGCAAAGAAGTAAAGCGGCACGGAGAACAACTGGTCGACGACTGCGGACACGATGAATGCCACGATCCAGACCAAGATGAGGATGCCGAAAACCCGCCACCATGACTTGGTCACGAGCTCGGCGGACCGACGGAACGCCTTGCCGATCCCGATCGGGCGGGCCGGCTCGCCCGTGTGGCGGCCAGCGGTCGATTCGAGCATGAATGCCGGGCTGGCGAGCGCGTAACGCACGTACAGCCAAACCGACAGTACCAATGCCGCAAGCGCGAGAAGGATCGCCAACCCGATGAGTCCTTCGCCGGCTCCGGTAGCGACGGCGACAGCGATGATCACGGTGTAGCCGATCCCGGGAGTGGCCGCGATCAAGGAATACAGGAGCGTCAAGAGCAGCAGCTTGGGCAATTTCGGCCGCGCCATCGCCCATGCCTGCCCGGCCGTGATGTTCTGCCCGAGTACGGCCCGGCTGACGACGACGGTGAGAATGCCGGTCAGGATGACGGTGGCGACCCAACTGACCAGGGCCATGACTCCGAACACGCCGAACGTGCCGCTGAACACGCCGAGCACCTCGGCAGGCGTCGCCGTCGGCGAGAGTTCCTCGAGCGCCTGGAGGTCGCGAAACATCAGCCAAGATGCGAACAGGCCGATCAGCTGGACGATGATCGCCACTACCGCGGAGAGCCCCAGCATCGGGCCCGGGTTGCGCCTGATGGTCGTGACGGAGCCGTCCAGGATCTCGCCCACGCCGAGCGGTCGCAGCGGTATGACGCCGGGTTTGACCGGTGGCGGCGGCGCCCACGCCGGGGCTCCCCAGCCGGTGGGCTGAGTCGGTGGGTTGCCGAGCGGTGGTGGTTGGTCAGGCTGCTGCGCGCCGGTGTACCCGGGAGTTTGCCAGGACTGTTGACCTGGTGCGGTCCAGGCCGACTGTTGGTCTGGTGCGGTCCAGCCGGATTGTTGCTGGGGATGGGATCGCTGAGCGGGTGACGTCCACCCCTGGCCGGGTGGTTGCTCGGCCGACCAGCCCGGATACGGTGGCCGGTCCCGGGAGCCGTTGGGCGCCCGATCGTCGGTGTCGTCGTCCGGCCGCTCCCACTCCGGCTTGTCCGACATCTAGTCCATGCCTTCCTGCTGGGCCTTCCTGCTGGTCGTCCGCCGTCTCATCGTTTCATGGCGCGGGCCGTGATGAATCGACGGTGCTGAAGAAGTCGTTGATGGCGCACCGACTCACCGGCGACGAGAGTTGTCCACAACCCGTTTTCGCAGTTTGGCCGCAACAATGTCACGATAATGGCCATGAAGGGACGCGTTCTCATCGTCGACGACGACACCGCGCTCGCCGAGATGCTCGGTATCGTCCTGCGCAACGAAGGCTACGAGTCAAAGTCGGTGACTCGCGGCGACGAGGTGCTCCCGGTGTTCCGTGACTTCAAGCCCGACCTCGTGCTGCTCGATCTGATGCTGCCCGGCAAGGACGGCATCGACGTGTGCAAGGAGATCCGGACGGAGTCGGGCGTCCCCATCGTGATGCTGACTGCCAAGAGCGACACGGTCGACATCGTCGTCGGCCTGGAGTCAGGGGCGGACGACTACGTCGTTAAACCGTTCAAGCCGAAGGAACTCGTCGCCAGGGTACGGGCGCGGCTTCGGCGTACCGACGACCCCAAGCCGGAAACCCTCCAGGTTGGCGACTTGACGATCGACGTGGCGGGGCACTCGGTGAAGCGCAACGGCGTCTCGATCGGCCTCACCCCGCTGGAGTTCGACCTGCTCGCCTGCCTGGCCCGCAAGCCGTGGCAGGTCTTCAGCCGTGAGGAACTGCTGGAGAAGGTCTGGGGTTACCGGCATGCCGCGGACACGCGGTTGGTCAACGTGCACGTCCAGCGGCTGCGCTCAAAGGTCGAGCGCGACCCGGAGAACCCGGAGGTCGTCGTGACGGTCCGCGGAGTCGGTTACAAGGCGGGTCCTGCCTGAGGTGGCCGTCGCCGCCGCGCCGGAACCCCGCCCGGGCAGCGCGCCCCCGCGGCTGAAAGGCTTGCTGACCGCCGCCGGTGCCACCGCGTTGCGGTGGTGGAACCGTTTGAGCCATACCTGGCAGCGGTCGATCCAGCTCCGCGTCATCGCGGCCACCCTCGCCCTGTCCGTCGCCGTGGTGTCGTTGCTCGGCATCACGCTGATGCGGCAGATCACCGAGGGTTTGCTGGTCCAGAAGCGGGACGCTGCGCTGGCGTATGCGGCGGCGGGGCTCGACACGGTGCAGGAGCAACTCGAGGCCGCGGCGCCAGGGGACCGCGGCGTGTTCCGGCAGATCGTCGGCGACCAGGCCGCACTCGGCGGCGAAGACGGGCCGGTCGTGGTGCTTATGAGCGAAGGTGCGACACCGCTCAAATCACCACCGACGGTTATCGCTGACAGCGTTCCCGAGCAGCTCCGGGAAAAGGTAGGTCAGGAGCTCCGGATGTTCTGGACCTACACCGAGATCCAGCGCGCCGACCGCGACACAGGTGAGCCGGCCATCGCAGTCGGCGGCCGAGTCTTCACCGTTGACGAGCAGTACGGCCTGTACTACCTGTTCCCGCTCACCGAGCAGGCCCAGACGCTCGGCGTCGTCCGCACTGCCCTGGCGACCGCGGGACTGTTACTTGTGCTGCTGCTTGCCGCGGTCGCCTGGCTGGTCACGCGGCAGGTCGTGACGCCGGTGCGGATGGCCGCGAAGATCGCAGCCCGGTTCTCGGCCGGCAAGTTGTCCGAGCGCATGGCCGTTCGCGGGCGTGACGACATCGCCCGGCTGGCGAGCAGCTTCAACCAGATGGCCACGAGCCTGCAGCACAAGATCGGCGAGCTGGAGGAGTTGTCCCGGGTACAGCAGCAGTTCGTGTCCGACGTCTCGCATGAGTTGCGTACGCCGTTGACCACGGTGCGCATGGCGGCGGATGTGTTGCATGAGTCGAGCGAACAGTTCGACCCAGAGGTTCGGCGCGCCGCCGAGTTGCTGCAGGCGCAGCTGGACCGTTTCGAAGCCCTGCTCGCCGACCTGCTCGAGATCAGCCGCTTCGATGCCGGCGTCGCTGTGTTGAACGCGGAGTCCGGCGATCTGCGTGACGTCATCTACCACGTCGCCGATGCCGCGGCGCCGCTCGCTGCCCGCCGTGGTTCGAAGGTTCGAGTCGACGTCCCCGACGATCCGTGTGTTGCCGAGTTCGACCGGCGCCGTATCGAGCGAGTCCTGCGCAACCTGGTGGTCAACGCGATCGAGCATGGGGAGGGCCGCGACGTGGTGGTGGGCGTCGCCGCCGGGGAGGACGAAGCCGTCGCCGTCACCGTGCGCGACTACGGAGTCGGCCTCAAGCCGGGCGAGTCGTCCCTCGTGTTCCACCGGTTCTGGCGGGCCGATCCGGCCCGGGCGCGGAGTACCGGTGGCAGCGGCCTTGGCCTGGCCATTTCGCTGGAAGATGCTCGCTTGCACGGTGGCTGGTTGCAGGCCTGGGGCGAACCCGGTCAAGGTTCGCAGTTCCGGCTCACGTTGCCGCAACAGGTGGGCGCGGACTTGACCTCGTCACCGCTGCCTTTGATACCCGACGACGCGGGGTACGACAGCCGGCTCTCGGGCGTGGGCCGGCCGTATCGCCGGGTGGCCGATGACGAACCGGCGGAGGTGGCCGGTGGGTAGGCCGATGCTCTCGGCAGCGTTGACGGTCGTGGCCGCTGGTGTGCTGACCGGCTGCGCGGGCATCCCGACGTCCGGTCAGGTGATCGCGCACGACGAGATCGATAGTGCCGGGCGGGCCGCGCCATTTGTGGGTGGCGAGGTCCAGGGGCCCGAGCCGGGCCAGACGGCTGAGGAGGTTGTCGACGGTTTCCTCGAAGCGATGAACTTCTACGAGGCCAACTACGCCACCGCGCGGGAGTACTTGACCACCGAAGCGTCGCGGGAGTGGGATCCGGACGTCCTGACGACCATCTACCGGAACGAATCGACGACCCAGGAGACCACACTGGACCGGGTGCGGGTGCGGCTGAACGTATGGGCCATCGTCCGGGCACAGCGCGAGTTCGAGAAGGCGCCCCCACGCACGGACGAGGAGTACTTCGTGCGCCTGGAGCAAGAGGACGGCGAATGGCGTATCTCCAATCCGCCGCCCGGGCTGATCATCAGAGACGCCGACTTTGCCGAGGAATTCGCCGCTCACAACCTGTACTTCTACGAACCCGGTTTCCAGGCGCTGGTGCCCGACACCGTCTACCTGCCGGTTCGCGGACAGCTGTCGACGCTGCTGGCGCAGAAGCTGCTGGAAGGGCCGTCAGAGCGGCTCCAACCCGCCGTCGAAACAGCGTTTCCCGAACCGACCGAGTTGGCCGTCGATGCTGTGGCCGTCACGGACGGGGAGGCGGACGTCAAGCTCACCGAAGACGTGCTTCGAGCCAGCGGAACACAGCGCGATCAGATGGTGCTGCAGCTGGCATGGACCCTGGGTCAGATCTCAGACGTGGAGCGGGTCAAGGTTCACGGCGGCCAGGTGGTCCTGGATGAAGCGCTGGTTCGCACGTTCCCCGATTCGGACCCCGTGAGCACCCGGGCGCTGTCCCTGTTCGCCGTTACTGACGCGGGCGTGGTGCAACTCGACGACAATCACGTTCCCACCCCCGTCATGGGTCCGCTCGGTGGGCATGCCGGGGTTGAGGATGTCGCGGTCAACCCGCAGATGACCCACGCCGTAGTCGTTGACGAGGGCCGCACCACGCTGAAGTGGAGTGCGCTGGCCCTCGACGGCGTTGTCGACATCATCGCCCAGGGCCGGGCGCTCCGTTCGCCTTCGGTCGACCTGACGGGATTGGCGTGGGTGATCGAAGGCAGCGAGGGCGGCTCCGAGCTGATCGTCGCGTCGCCGGAGAGCGGTCAGGAGACCGTCCTGGTCAGTGGCCTTGACGTGAGCCGGCTCGAAGCAGTCGCAGTGGCTCCCGACGGCGCCCGGATTGCGCTTGTCGCCGATGGGGTGGTGTACGTCGGCATCGTGGTGCGAACCGACTATCCCTACGCGGTGCGCGTCGAGCAGGTGCGGGCGATCGAACCAGACGCCGCGACCGGCAAGGCGATAGATGTCGCGTGGAATCAGCACGACCAGTTGGCGGTGCTGACCGTTGTCGACGAGCTGGACGGGCAGGCACAGCGGGCCTGGATCTTCACGCTCAACGGCCGGATGCCTGGATCGCCGGCCGGCGTCGTGGAGGGGGCAGAGACGCTGACCGCCAACTGGCGCGTGAGCCGTCAGCTCGCGGCCGGTGGCGAGAACCGGGTTCTTGTTCAGGAGCCGCGGCGGTTGACCTGGACGCCCGTCCTGGACATCCGGCGACCTGCCTACCCTGGGTGAAGCGTGGCCGCTGGGTGGCTCGGCGGGCTTCTTGCCGCCGCAGCGGAGCTGGCCTTCGGCAGCGTCTGCGCCGGCTGTGCGGCATTACCAGGCTTGTTATGCACCGAATGCAGAGACACACTCCGCCAGCCTGCTGCGCTGGTCCCGGTGAACGTCGACCCGATCTTGCGACAATCCACAACGTCTGACGCTGTGGATTGTCGCAAGATCCCGGTGGCGGCAGTTGCTGAGTACGCCGGTCCACCGCGGGGCATCGTCCTGAGCCACAAGGAGCGCGCCCGGCTCGCGCTGGCCCGACCACTCGGCGACGCCCTGGCCACGTCGGTAGTCGCCGTGCTCGAATCCGGAGCCGGCTGCCCGCTGTGCGGTTCGCGAGCGGTGGCGCTCGTCCCCGTTCCGTCCACCCGCGGCGCGGTGCGCCGGCGCGGCCACGACCCGCTCGCCCGGGCCGGCCGCCGGGCGGCGGTGCTGCTGCGGCGCGTGGGGTACGGCTGCTCCGTGGTGCCGGCGCTACGGCATCGGCGCGCGGTCGCGGACCAGGCCGGGCTCGACGCCGCCGCGCGGCGGGAGAACCTCGCGTCCGCGCTGGGCCTCCGGGCGCAGTCGACGAACCTGCTGGCGCACCGGTGTGTCGTCCTCGTGGACGACGTGGTGACGACGGGAGCGACGCTGAGTGAGGCCGCCCGAGCGTTGCGGGCGTACGGGATCGAGCCATGCGGTGCCGCTGTGATCGCCGCCACACCCCGCCGCGGCCCCAGCTTCGGGGTTCTGGGCGCTGGCCGGTCATCTACGCGTTAGCGTGGGTTCATGGCACCTTCATCATCGGTGGTGCCCTCCCGACTGCCCGATCAGACCTGGGAGGTCCGGTGAACATCGTCATTAAGGGGCGCAACTGCGAGATCCCCGAGCGGTTCCACGATCTGGCGACCGAGAAGCTGAGCAAGCTCGAGCGGTACGACCAGAAGGTCATCACAGTCGACGTGGAAGTCAGCAAGGAACCCAACCCCCGTCGGGCCGACGAAGCCCACCGGGTAGAGCTGACGGTTCGCTCCAAGGGCCCGATCATCCGGGCCGAGGCAGCAGCTGACGACCGCTATGCCGCCCTTGATCTGGCGATGGACAAGCTGAGCAACCGGATGCGGCGGGCTGCCGAGCGCCGGCGCGCTGCGCGGACCGGTGGCCGCAACCCGAAGTCGGTGGCAGCGGCCACGGCTGACCTGCCGACCGATGTCGACCTGATGAGCTCCGATGGCGGATCCGAGACTGCCCGCGACACCGCGGCGACGCCGAATAGCGGGCCGCTCGAGGTCGACGGGGACGGTCCGCTGGTGGTCCGCGAGAAGACCCACAACGCCGAACCGATGACGCTTGACCAGGCGCTGTACGAGATGGAACTTGTCGGCCACGACTTCTTCCTGTTCGTCGACGCCGACTCCAAGCAGCCCAGCGTCGTGTACCGGCGCAAGGGTTACGACTACGGGGTAATTCACCTCAACGTCTGACCCCGGTTGATCACGTTCAGCATGCGTAGCCATGCCGTACCAGGCGCGTGCGGGTGGTACGGCACCGGTTGATCACGTTCAGCAGGTTTGTCGGCACTTCACCAGGCGCGTGCGGGTGGTACCGCACCCACAGGCATGCTGAACGTGATCAACCAGCAGCAGGCGGGGTGTCAGTGGCAGATGGCAGGATCTGCCTGCGTGGGAGTACGTACCAGCCTGTCTCGAGCGCAAGCCCGGCGTATCGCGCTTGCCGCCCAGGGCTTCGCCGACCGGCGGCCAGCGAGTCCGGACCGGCGGGCGCTGCGCCGGGTGCTCGACCGGGTCGCCGTGATCCAGATCGACTCGGTCAACGTGTTGTCGCGCTCGCAGTACCTCCCGGTTTACAGCCGGATCGGGCCGTATCCCAGGGACATGCTGGATCGCGCCGCCAACCGCGGACCCCGATTGCTGTTCGAGTACTGGGCGCACGAAGCCTCGCTGCTTCCCCTCGCCACTCAACCACTGCTGCGCCACCGCATGGCCCGGGCAGACGAGTTGGCCTGGGGCCGAATGATCCGGCTCAACGAGGAGAACCCCGAGTTCGTCGAATGGGTGCTCGACGAAGTTCGCCGGCTCGGGCCGGTGACGGCGAGCGAGATCGAGCACGACGCGCCCCGCCGCAAGGACCACTGGGGCTGGAACTGGTCTGATGTCAAGACGGCGCTCGAGTATCTCTTCTACGCCGGAAAGGTCACTGCCGCCGGCCGCAACGGTTCGTTCGCTCGGCTCTACGACCTACCTGAGCGGGTCTTGCCGCGCGAGATCCTCGACCGACCCACGCCATCGACTGACGAGGCCTATCGTGGCCTGGTCCGGATCGCTGCCCGAGCCCACGGCGTCGGCACGGCCAGGTGTTTCGCCGACTACTTCCGGATCAAGGTGGACGGAACTCGACGGGCGGTCGACGAGCTCGTCGAAGACGGTGAGTTGATACCCGTTGCGGTCGAGGGCTGGAAGGGCCCGACGTACCTGCACCGTGACGCCCGGCTGCCGCGGCGCGTTCAGGCGCGAGCCCTGCTCAGCCCGTTCGACTCGCTGATATGGGAACGCCGTCGAACCGAAGAGCTTTTCGGGTTCCGGTACCGGCTGGAGATCTACGTTCCGCCGGAAAAGCGCGTCCATGGCTATTACGTGCTGCCGTTCCTGCTCGGCGACAAGCTCGTGGGACGCGTCGACCTCAAGGCGGACCGTGCGGCGAATGTGCTTCGCGTGCAGGCAGCCTGGCGCGAACCGGACGCCCCGGCCGAGACAGCCTCAGCACTCGCGGCTGAGCTGGTCGACATGGCGAACTGGCTCGGCCTCTCGGACGTGACGGTCAACGGCCGCGGAGATCTTGCGCTGGCGCTCGACACCGCGCTTCGTGCTGCGGCGTAGCAGCGCCCGTCCAGCCGAGGCCGCTATGTGAGCCAGGTCACATTGCTGCCTTCTCGGCCTGTATAGCTTGGCATCGCGACCTGGCAAACGCCCGGTCGGACGCCGCGGCAAAGGGGCCGCGGGACTGCCGCGTGGAGTGGCGCTGGGCCAGTAGATCGTAAGGGGGGAATCATGAGCACTCGCGCATGGGCGGTGGCGGCAGCGGCCGTCGCCGTGCTTGTAGCACTGCCGCAGGCCGCATCGGCCGGGACGATGACCAAGGCGCCGGTTTTCGATTTCGCGACCGGCGAGGCGGTCGTTGGAGCGTTCTCACAGGTCGACCGCGGCGAAGAAACGGTGGCGTCGAAGGTCCGGACGCGAGCCACGCCAGGGCACGCCTACACACTCTGGTATGTGATCTTCAACAACCCTACTGCGTGCAGCGACGGCGAATGCGGAGAGGACGACATCTTTGCCGCTGACGGGAGCTTTAACTTCGCACAGATTGAGGCGGCCCGGATCTCAGTGCTGTGGGGCAAGGCGGGCGATGTCGCCAATGCCGCCGGGCGGGTCAAGCTGGACGGCGGGCTCGCCGTCGGCGAAGTGCCGACCGGTCCAGGCATCAAGGTGGTGATCGGCGATCTCGACGATGGCGCCCTCGTACCCGGCATCGTGACCGGTCTGGAGACCACGGCCGCGGAGATTCACCTGGTGATCCAGGATCACGGCCCGGCGCTCGACGATCCCACGCTGTTCGAGTTGCAGACCACATCGTTCATGGGGGCGTGCAACCCGGACTGCGTTGACGTCCAGTTCTCGGTGCACAAATAGGCCGGCAACAGAGCTCGCTCGGACGGTGGCGGAGGTCGACGAAATTACTCCGCCACCACCCGAGCCGGGCCTTGCGCGGCTCCGCCACCTTGATCACGGCTGGCTCGGTGGAATGTTGGCGTTGTGCCGGAAGACGTTCTGCGGGTCGTACCGGTCCTTCAGCGCGGTGAGCCGCGCCAGGCGGTCCCCGTACGCAGCGTGGACTCCGATTGCGCCCTCGTCCGAGATGAAGTTTGCATACACGCCTTTGGCGTGCGGCTTCATCAGCTCCCAGCTGTCGCGAACCCAGGACACGTAGGACTCGCTGTTCGTGTCCCTGGCCGGCCAGGCCGCGACCACGTTGAAGTCGAATCCCGGTTCACGCTCGCCGACCGCCGTGGCATCGGCAGGGACGCGGCTGGCGGCACCGCCGACCGCCCAGCCGTTGATCTGCCAGAACGGTGCCGAGACGGAGGCGACGCATGCCATGAACGTGTCGATGAGCTTGTCCGGCAGAGTCGGGAAGCGGTGTGATCGCCAGTAGTAGTGGCGGCCGTGTGGCGCACCACCGTCCAGCATGGATTGCAGCGCGAGGTACGGGATCGGGCGGATCACATCGGCGATGGGTGCAGCGATGCAGCGAATCGGAGCGATCGCCTTCGCGCCAGCGGCCAGGTCTCCTGCCCACGCCAGCACTGCCAGTGCGACCGGCTTGCCGAAGTACTCCGGTGGGGTGAACGGGCCTGGCGGAGCCGGCGCGATGCCAAGGGTGATCCCTAGCTCGTCGGGGGCGTTCGGTGCAAAGTCGCGGAGGAACCGCAACACGGCGGGAGCAGCGTCGATCGGCCACAGGATCGGACCGCCGAGCACGATCGGCCCCACCGGGTGAAGCCGGAACTCGAATGCTGTGGCGATCCCGAAATTGCCCCCGCCACCACGCAATCCCCAGAACAGCTCCGGTTCGGAGCGCTCATCGACACGTAGGTGCTCACCGTCGGCGGTCACCAACTCGACGGCGAGAACGTTGTCACGGTGAGCCCGTGCTTGCGCATCAGGTGCCCGAGCCCACCGCCGAGAGTCAGGCCGCCGATGCCGGTGTGGCTGATGATCCCACCAGTGGTGGCGAGCCCGAAGGGCTGGGTGGCCCGGTCGAGTTCGGACCACAACAGCCCGCCGGCGGCTCGCACAGTGCGCGCTTCGGGGTCAACCCGTGCCGACTTCATCAGCGAAAGGTCAATCATCATGCCTCCGTCGCACACCGCATGTCCGGCGATCGAGTGACCGCCACCCCGGACGGAAACATCGCGCCGTTCCACACCCGGCGTGCCTCTTCGTAGCCTTCTTCTACCGGCCGCAGCAGTGCACCACGGAATTTCCCGCGCAAGTCTGCCCACGCCGTGGCGGCGATGGCCGGCTCTGCGGTCTCGTTGATGGTCATAACCTTCCCTCCGGCTCGTCCTGACAATGTCGCGCCAGGGTCACGGACGCACCGTTCCGCGAGCGTTCCTCAGCGTGCCCCGGCCGGACGGCGCTCCAGGCTCTCGCGGACGCGGCGTTCGACCGCCCGGGCGCCCTGGCGTTGGGCGAGTTCAAGGGCGCGTGTCAGGTCCGATTCGACCATGCTGGGTTTCCCGCCGAGCGCACCTCGGAACTCAGCCCGCAGCCGCCAGATTTCGGCCTCCCACAGCTGCATTCCACGCCCCATCCGCAGCGCTTCGTCCGCGGCGGCCAGGCCAGTGGTCGGGTCAGCGCCGCGAGCGCACGCCTCGAGCAGGATGCGCATGTGCATGGCCAGCGCCCCTGGGGCTGCGGGTCCGTCGGCCCGAGCTTGAGCAAGAGCCTGGCGGATACGCGTTTTCCCGTCCCGGTATTGCCCGTCCAGCACCTCGACGTGTCCGCGGAGCGCCGCTGAGAACCTGGCGACCTGGCGGGGGTGCTGCGCGTTGTCCTCAGCCGCGAGAGCTGCCACCAGGCGGCGCAGTTCTTCGTCGTTACGCTGATCTAGGGCCAGCAACGCGGCCCAGGCGATGGTCGACGTTCGGGTGTAGGGATGGCCGGTGTGCTCGGCAAGTGAGATTGCCTCATCTCGGGCATGCGCCGACTCGTCGTCGCGTCCCAGCAGCCACAGCACATAGGCGAGACGCAGCCCGCAGAACACCTCCGGATCCTGCCCGTAATGCAGTAGATGCACGGCCCGCTGCTCCGGACGGCAGCGCTCGAGCGCGGCTTGGAACTCGGCACACGCTGCCTCAAGGCGACCCTGCCAGAACGCCGAGACACCAAGGACGTACGCACTCTCGACCCACAGCACGTCGTCGCGGGTCTGCTCGGCTCGGGTGCGGAGCTGTGCCGGTTGACCGGATGCCGTGGCCCCATGTCTTCGCGACGTGCCGTCCCGGCGATGAGCAGGCGCGCGCCTGGGGCGCTGCGAATGAGGTAGTGGATGAACCGCAGCGTCTCGACATCGAACCACTGCAGGTCATCTGCAATGAGCAGCACGGGCGTACCACCGGCCAGGATCGCGTGCGACACGGCACTGAAGAGGCGTGATCGCTGCGCATCGTCGGGCAGCACTTGCGGTGCAGGAAGGTTTGGCACGGTGTTCCTAAGCTCCGGGACAAGCCGGGCCAGCTCGGCAAGCTCCGCGGGAGGGACGCGGCGGAGCCGAGCAGCGATGCCATCCGACCGCAGCCAGTCCGCGACGCCGCCATATGCCATCGCGCCTTCAGCGGGGTAGGCACGGGACTCGGCGACGATGCCACTGTCACGGGCACACCGCGAGCGCAGTTCTTCGACCAGCCGCGTCTTGCCGATTCCGGGTTCGCCGCTCACCAGCGCGAGTTGCGCGATGCCCTGCGCGGCTGCCTGCCACAGCTCGGTGAGCCGCTCCAGCTCAGCCGTTCGTCCCACCAGCAGCGGCCTGCCCGTTGTGGACCGACCTGCACTCGGCGCCGAGGCACCTTGAGGGCCGGACAGCAGGGCGTCATACAACGCCCGCGTTTCGGCCGCCGGCTCGATCCCCAGCTCGCGACGAAGCGTCGCCGCACAGACATGGTAGGTCTGACGTGCGCGTGCCCGGTCGCCAGCGGCGTCGAGGACCTGAATGAGTAGCCGGTAGGCCTCCTCGCGCAGTGGATCGGCGCGGACGAGGCGCTCGGCATATCGGACGGCGTCTTCCCAGCGACGCTCCCGCGCGACATCCCGGCTGAGCCGTTCCAGTGCGTTGATGTGCAGTCGGGCCAGCCGGTCACGCTCTGGGAGTAGCCACTCGTCATACCTGTCCGCCAGCAGGTCACCCGCGTATATCGCGGCCGCAGCAGCCAGATCGCCGGCGGCGATTGCG
>DASUUH010000110.1:0-31524 GCA_036374175.1 Jiangellaceae bacterium
TAGAGCAGGCCATCGGCGTGCAGCAGGCCTTGGGTGAACGCGGCCGGGTCGTGCGGCGTCCGACCCACCACTTCGACGGTGTACGCGTGGGGTGCCTGTGCATCGTCCACGTCCGGCAGGACGGTCGGCCCCGCTCCCGCGACGGCCGGCGGGTCCGGCTTCGGGCACGCGTCTTCGGCGCTGCCGTCGTCGTCCGATTCCGACGCGCAGCCGACCAACAGAAAAGACAACCCGAGTGCCGCTACCAGGCTCCGGACGATTGTCACCGCCCACGTGTACCATCGCCGATCCGACACGGCAACATGCACTCAGCGGAGCGGTCGATCATGAACGCGAGACGAATCGGGGTGCCGGAGCGCCGCGCGCGCCTGGCCGTCCGGCATCACCTGGCGGCAAAGGCGCAAGCCGGCGACCCGCGCGCGGTGGCGCAGAACATCGTGGCGTACCACGCGACCGATCCGGCGTCGGTCTACCTGGCCGCGGCTGCCCGCACCGGCTACCAGTCACCGTCGGCGCTCGACGCAGCGTTGTACGACGATCGGACGCTGGTCCGCATCCTCGGCATGCGGCGCACCATGTTCGTAGTGCCGGCCGAGCTGTGGCCGGCCGTACACACCGCCTGTACCGTTGCCATCGCTGCCAAGGAACGACAGCAGAACCTCAAGATGATCGCCGAAGGGGGCATTTCCGACGACGCCGAGACGTGGCTCGCGCAGGCAGCAGCGGGTGTGCTGCAAGCACTGGCCGCACGCGGCGAGGCCACGACTCAGCAGATCGCTCAGGACGTTCCGCAGCTCCGCGAACAGATCGTTCTCGCGCCGGGCAAACCGTACGAGTCCAAGTCGACCATGGCGCCTCGCGTCATGTTCCAGCTCGCCGCAGAGGGCAGCGTGATTCGCACCCGGCCGGTCACGTCGTGGCTTGGCGTCAACACCTGGGCGCTGGTCGAGAGTTGGCTTCCCGGCACGACGCTCGACGTGCCGCTGCCGGACGCCGAGCCACAGCTCGCAAGAGCCTGGCTGCACGCCTTCGGTCCGGGCACGCTGGCCGACTTCAAGTGGTGGACGGGCTGGACGATCAGCCGTGCGCGCAAGGTGCTGGCCGCAGCGGACGCCGTCGCGGTTGAGCTCGACGGCGGCGAAACCGGCTACATGC
This sequence comes from Jiangellaceae bacterium, assembly GCA_036374175.1. GTDB lineage: Bacteria > Actinomycetota > Actinomycetes > Jiangellales > Jiangellaceae > JASLBX01. The sequence goes on from DASUUH010000110.1 coordinate 1,156, forward strand.
TGCCGGACGACATCGAGCTGGTTCACGAACCGGAGCCCTGGACGGCGTTCCTGCCCGCTCTCGATCCAGCTGTCATGGGGTGGTCCATGGCCGGTCGCGACTGGTACCTCGACGGTCCGGCGCGCGAGTACCTGTACGACCGCAGCGGCAACATCGGCCCCACGGTGTGGTGGAGCGGTCGAGTCGTTGGCGGGTGGGCGCAACGCGCTGACGGCACGATCGCGTACCGCCTGTTCGAGGACATCGGAACGGAGGGGACGCGGATGGTGGCCGACAACGCGGCCGAGCTGGAGGCCTGGCTGGGGGATATCCGCGTCAGGCCACGGTTCCCGACCCCGATCGACAAAGAGCTGTCGGCTTAATCTGCTCCCAGCTCACGCTGCACGAGTTCGGGACGCCGAGTTGCGGACCCGCCGGCGATCTCGTCGGCAGGATCGGTAAGGGCGAGCGCCACTGCCTCCTCCAGTGAGAGCCGGGCTCCCTCCGCGTGCAAGCGGCGGAACTCCGCTGGCCCAAGTGCCATATGCACACCCTCGACGACGCGGGCGTGCTCTGGTGTGTCGCCGGGATGGCGAGTAGCGCCCATGACATCGAGGGCCCGATCGGCGGCGCCGAGCAAGACGGCCGCGCGGTCGGCCCGGCCAAGCGCGAGCTCAGGACCGGCCAGCTCCGACAGTGACCAGACCGTCATAATCCGCCGGCCCAGGTTCCACGACAGCCACAGCGCTTCGAGGGCCAGCCGGCGAGCCTCGGTGTGCTCGCCCCGGTGCTCGGCCATGTAGCTGAGGTTGGCCAGAAAGATGCTGAGGTGGGTCTGATCGCCGCACGCCTCCGCGAGCCGGCGACCTTCCTCGTACGCGGCGAGGGCGGCGTCGTGATGGCCCTGGACCCGAGCCAGCTCACCCTTGATGTTCAAGGCCTGGGCGATCAGCGGCAGCGAGCCGACCCGGCGGCCACGGTCGATCGCTTCGTCACACTGGGCTATCGCCTCCGCGTATCGGTCACGGTCGGCTATGTACGTCCCCGATACCAACCCGAGTGCGTAGGCAAGGTACCGCTCGTGGTCTAGGTCCCGAAACGCGGCGACTGCTCGCTCCCAGTGCACCCGCGCCACCCGCCGGTCGCGGGCCCATTCACAAAAACCGGCGGCCAGTTCCAGCCGTGCCACCAGCATCGAGTCGAGCGAGTCCGCCGCGTCGAGTGCGGCGCCGACCCACCGGCGAGCCTCCTGGTAGTGGCCCTCCCGGTGCCAGTACGTGCCAAGACTCGCCGCGATCCGCGCAGCCAACCGGACGTCGCCACTCGCCTGCGCCCACGCGTGTGCGGCGCGAATCTCACCAAGGAGTTCGGTCGTGATGTCGATCCAGCGGTCGGAAAGGTCGGTCCACTTCCGCTCGTCCACGTCCTCGCAGAGGGTGGCGATGTGTTCTGCGTGCCGCGCCGCGACCGCGTCGGCATCGCCCCGCTCGGCAAGCAGCACGCGGGCCCGTTCTCTCAGCAACTCGAGCAATGCGAAGCGGGTCGATCCGGCCAGGCCCGAGACGCGCAGCACCAGACTCTGGTCGACCAGCCGGCTGAGTGACTCCACGACGGTCGTCCCGTCCGGCACCTGACATACATGCTCGATCATCTCGAGCGAGACGGGTACCGAGAGCACACCTAGCTGGACAAAGAGGTCGCGTTCGGCTTCACCAAGCAGCTTCAGGCTCCAGTCGATGGTCGCCGGGATGGTCCGTTGCCGGCTCGGCAGATCTCGCGCGGCGCCGGCGGCAGTCGCAAGCCCGGCGCTGAGCCGCGTGCGCAGCAAGGCGGGCGGAAGGGTGCGGACGTGGCTCGCGGCCAGTTCGACGGCAAGCGGGAGGCCGTCGACGGTCTCGCAGATCGATTCGACATCGGCCAGGTGCCGGCCAAGCTCAAAGTTCGGGTCGATCGCCGTCGCCACCTGGTTGAACAGCGCGACAGCATCGGCGATGCCATTGCGCTCCGTCCCGACTGGCTCGACCCGCAAGGGCGCGACGTCGAAGACATGCTCTCCGGCGATCTGGAGCCGGGCCCGGCTGGTGACCAGCACTTTAAGCTTCGGCGCCCACTGGATCATCGCAGTGACGATGTCTGCGGCCTCGATGACGTGTTCGAAATTATCCAGCACGAGCAGCGGAGATGTCCGGTCGCGCATGGCTTCCTCGAGGACCTGGCGCGGGTCGGAGGCAGTTGTGTGCACACCGAGTTCCTGAGCGATAAGCCCGGGGACCAGATTCGCCTCGCGGACCTTGGTGAGGTTGACGAAGCGCGCCTCGGCCGGCGTCCAGCGCAGCGCTACTTCTAACGCGAGCCGGGTCTTGCCGACCCCACCGGTGCCGAGCAGCGTGACGACACGGGCTCGCGCCAGCAGGTCGAGCACAGCGTCGATGTCGTGCTGCCGCCCGATGGTCGGAGTAGCCGGCAGGGGAATCCGAGCAAGCTGGCTGACCTTTACGGGTTCGCCCGTACGGACCTGTTCAACAAACTGGTAGCCGCGACCGTGGACGGTCCGGATGAACCGCTGAGCCTGCCCGTCGTCGCCGATCGCTTGGCGGGCGCTCTTGATCCGGCTGGTCAAGGTCGACTCGCTGACGAATCGGTGATTCCAGACCGCGTCCAGCAGCTCTTCTTTAGTCACGACCCGGTCGTGATTCTGGACGAGCAGCGCGAGAACGTCGAAGACCTGCGGCTCAATCGGCCGGACTTCGCCGCCGACACTCAACTGCACCCGATCCGTGTCGAGTTCGCAGTCGCCGAACTGATATCGCATCGATCGCCCCTGGCTGGATCGTACTCGTAGGCGATGCCCATGTATCAAGCGCCGCGTGCGGGCGCTCTCCAAGGACATCAGCCGGCTGCAGCGCAGATCGGACACGGCCGTTGGGGGATGATACGCATGGCCACTCAGCTGGATGCAGACCTCGTTCTCGAAGGCGGCGGCGTCAAAGGGATCGCGCTCGCCGGCGCCATTTCGGTGCTACACGAGCGCGGCTACTCATTCCACAAGGTGGCCGGCACGTCGGCCGGCGCCATCGTAGGTGCGCTCGTCGCATCGGGAGTCCGAGGCGATCGGCTGCGCGAGATGATGCGCGCGATCAGCTATCGCAAGTTCCAGGATCCCCCTCTACTGGGGCGGCGGCTGGGCCCCGTCGGCATCGCCGCGCAGGTGCTGCTGCACAAGGGTTGGTGCCGCGGCGACTACATGCGTTCATGGCTGGCGGAGATGCTCGCCGAGCAAAAGGTCGACACGTTCGCCGATCTGCGCCTCGGCGACCCGGCGGCGGATACCGCGTTGCGCCAGGTAGCGGGACGCAACTACCGGTTCGTCGCGATGGCGTCCGACGTGACCCACGGCCGGCTCGTGCGACTGCCCTGGGACTACCCGACGCGATTCGACGTCGACCCGGATGAGATGCCCGTTGTGGACGCCGTTCGAGCCTCGATGGCGATTCCGTACTTCTTCACGCCGGCGCGCTGCCCTGACCACATTTCGGGCGGGACGGCGTGGATGGTCGACGGCGGGATGCTGTCCAACTTCCCGGTTGACGTGTTCGACCGCACGGACGGCGCCGTGCCCCGGTGGCCGACGTTCGGGATCAAGCTCTCCTCGGTTCCCGGCCAAACCAAGCTCAACAACGTGCGCGGTGTCGTCACGCTGACCAAGGCGATGCTCGCGACCATGACCGGCTTCTACGACCGGATGCACATCGACCGCGAGGACGTCGTGGCGCGCACGATCTTCGTCGACACGTTCGGCGTCAAGGCGACCGAGTTCGATCTGTCCACATCGACCGCCGAGAAGCTCTTCGAGTCCGGCCAGCAGGCCGCGACCGCGTTCCTCGACGGGGACGAGTACCGCCCGAAGTGGGACTTCGAGGCATACAAGCAACAGTGGCGAGCCGCGCCCGCCCCGGCTGCCATGGGCACGGTCGATCCCAGCTGAGGGCGCGGAACAGACGGCCAGCGTCGCCCGGTCGGCATGTACTCCTGCCGACCGGGCGAAACCATGGGACTGCGCACACGTTGTTACACGGGCCTACGACCGGGCGACCGATCCCTACGCGGCGCCGAAGGCATTGAATGCGCACCAGGACACGAACTGCTTGGGGTCTTCGCGGTCGATGCCCGCGCGAGCAGAATGTAAGGCCTTGGCGAGCGTCTGGCCGTCCCTGATCGCCTTGTGCACCCCGGTCATGAGGGGCAGCAGGTCAAGGTCAGGGACGACGACCGAGCTGGCCAGCACCCCTGCCGTGCCCTTCGCCATCAGCGTGCTGACGAACCCGAGCATCTCGTTGCCGTCGTATGCGACGTCTCGGCCCGACTCGCAGGCTGCTAGCAGAACTCGATAGGGAACGTCCGCTCGCTGGTCCAGCTCGTGCACGGTCAAGAATCCGTCGCTGAGCAGCAGTCGAGAGAAGGTCGGATTATCCGAGCGGATGTAGCAGTGGCAGGCAAGGTGCGCCAGTGTCGCGTCGTCGAGTGCCTTGGCAACAGCGGCCATTGTGCTCTCTGGGGGTCCGATGACGACCGGATCGGTATGCAGTTCGGCAAGCTGCTCGATTTCGGCTTGCGCTCCCGGTAGTTCCGGCCCCGCGGCAAGGACGACCCGGCCGGTGGGTGACGGCTGCATCGCTTGGCTGCGGGCCCACATCGAGCCGGATGGGGCCAGCGACACCGGGGCCGAGTGCAGGCAGGTCCACGGCAGCGAGTGCAAACCGCGGCCCGGTACGACGACCAGTTCGGTGGTTGGTGAGACTCCCACCGGTTCGATAAGCGACCTATGGAGGTGCTCGATAACAACCCGGGCGTTCGCCAACATCGTTCGAACTGCCGGTGCCGCGGCCCGCGGCCTTGCCAGGTAGCGCAGGTAGAACAGCAAACGTTCGGCCTGCCGCTGCACGCTTTCCAAACTTCCGAGCCGGACGATTCTGGTTCGGCGCGGTTCGAGAACCGCCGCAATCAGTTCACCGTCGAGAACGTCGAACTCGACCAGCACCCGGCCGTCCAATGCGCGCCGAAGGTCTGGGGCCGACGCGGCTGTGCCTGCGTATGCCTCGCGTCCGTTGGTTCCCCAGGTCGCGCTGCGGATCCGCTGTTCGATCCGTCGCTGGCGGGCCCGTAGCCCGGCCGGTTCGGCCCCGGTCTCCTGGCGGGCAGCGACGAGCTCGGCATAGGTGGAACGAAGCTCGCCGAGATCGTCACCGATGTCCGTCGTCGGCCCGTCGTCGACCACAGACAGCGCTGCGGCGCGGGTGCGCTCCATCCACTCCAGGACGCGGGCGGCGGGCTGGTTGTCGATTCGCGACGCCAGGCCCAGCCGGCCCAGTTCTTCGCCGTGCCCGGACGCGAGTGCGCGCAATTCGGTGGACGGAAGTGCGGCCCGGTGTTTCGCCAGATCGTCGAGACCCGCTCGGGTGAGTGATCGCACGCGTTCTGGACGGCCTTGGTGCTGTGCCGCGAGAGCGGCCGACAAGGTGCCCACGAGCCGGACGAGCAGTGGCAGTCCACGGCTGAGCTGATGTGACCTGGTCCAACAGCGGATCGCGTCCGACACCCGCCCTGACGCGGCACCCACTTGGCCGGCGATCAGGTGAGCATTGACTGCGAACGCACGCATCCGTGCCTTTTCCAGGGCGACGGCCGCGCGGCGGGCGCGCACAAAGTCGCTCGGCTCGAGCGTGCCGAGCCCGAGCCGCGCCTCGAGTTCGATGGACGTGGCCGTCGCGACGCCCCAGGCGCGCCGCTGCCGGCGAAAGCTCGTGCGGGCCGCCGCGGCGTCCTCGATCGCGTCGTTGAGCCGGTTGGACAGCAACGCGAGCCGGGCCGCGTTCAGCTTGGCTTCTGCCGCCATCAACTCGACTCCGTGCGACTCCAGCATTGAGACGGCCTCACGGGCCCGCTCGCGCGCCTCCGGAAGGAGCCGAAGTTGCATGAGCGCCTCGGAGTACTCCTTGAGCAACTCGCCGGGTGGGACGCCGAGATCTTCAAGCATCGCTCGTGCGGCGTCGAACTGCGCGACGCCATCGGACAGGTGGCCGGCCAGCACGGTCACCCAGGCTCGGTTCTCGGCAACCAGGGCGACGTACAAGGGGCTGACCTTTTCGGCCGCGCGGTGAGCCACCTCGAACAGCGCAAGCGCCTCCTTGAACTGCCCACTCTCTGCCTGGAGGAGTCCGAAGTTCGCAGCGGCCTTGAGGCGGACTTCGGCGGTGAGATCGGGATTCTTTAACAACCGGGTGAAGAGGTTTGCGGCCGCGACTCGGTCACCCTGGTTGTGGAAAAGCGTGGCGCGTTGGATCGTCAATTCCGGGATTGCCTCAGGAGGAACCAGCGGTTCTGCCGCGTCGAAGTCGCGATGTGCGGCCGACAGCCGACCTATTTCATGTAGGACAGCGCCCCGAGTGACAAGCACCTGTCCGAGCACATGGGCAAGTTGCTTCCGCCGCGCGATGCGCACCGCCTCGTTGAGCAGGTTCACCGCGCGTTCGTGTTCGAGGGCGTAGCGCTCGGCCCAACCAGATGCACGGAGGGCGAGACATAGGGCTTCGGGGTTGCCGCTCCGGCGGGCCGCCAGGACCAATTCAGCCGCGCGGGCTCGGAAGGCCTGTGGGTCGCTGATCACTTCCCGATACGCTGCCCCCACGCGTATCAGTAGGTCGTCATCGGTATCTGTCATGGCAAATGCCGCGAGTGTCGCGTGGGAGTAGTCTCGCCGACCGGAGGGGGATGCACAATGCCAAATCCGTACAGGTTCGGACAGCCCGACGACCGGACCGATTTCCACCGTCTGGAAGAGCTGCGGAGTCTTCAACGGCAGGTCACGTCCATACTCGCAACGCGCGACGATCAAGCGTTTGAGGAACGGTACATCTCCCGTGTCACCGAGCGGCGCAGGGGTCGCACCGATCGGACGCAGTTCAAGTTGATACCCGACCGGCATGGAGGCTCCGCTATGGCAGCGGTCACCCGTCGTCCGGGTGCTAGGCAGGCTGAGCCAGGCGAGCTGCTGATTCATGCCGATGACTTCGAGCGAGTACGCAGCGCACTGAGCGGGTTCGGACTGGTTGATTCGGAGGGTGTCGAACATCCGGAGTACGTCGCGGAGCTGAAGGAGAAGGTCGTCCGGTTGCGAGGCGGACGACTCGACCCGGTTGAGCGCGCGAACCTTGCCTCGAATCTTCGGCGGCAGGGCGTACGGATCTCCGTTAACTACATGACGCCCATGGGCGGCCCCATCAAGAGCGTTGGAAGCCCCGAGCCCATTGCAGGCCCTCCGCCTGCCTGGCCGATGGCTACGACCGATCAAGAGACAGAGGGCTCGCCGGTTCGCATTGTGATCATCGACACCGGCGTTTTCGGAGTCCGCGACGACGGCTGGCTGACCGACCTGGACACCGAGGACAACCGCGAGGACCTCGATGACATGCCGCAGGATGGTTACCTCGACCTCGCGGCCGGTCACGGATCGTTCTGCTCTGGCATCGTTCAACAGATCGTGCCCGAAGCGCAGATCGTGGTGTCAAAGAACCTCGACAGTGACGGTTTCGCGCATGAGCTTCGGGTCGCGCGAGAGCTCGTCCGCCAGGTACGGAAGGGCATCGAGGCGCGCCAGCATGTGATCGTGAACTTGTCGGTCGGGACAGAGACAGCAGACGACGAGCGACCGATCGCCCTCGGCGCTGCGCTCGAGATCATCGACGAAGAGTCTCGGCACGCCGGGCTTGAGACTCTCGTCGTTGCGGCGGCCGGCAACTACGGCCACGACCGGCCGTGCTACCCGGCCGCGTTCCCGTCGGTCACGGCTGTGGCCGCTCTGACGCAAGGGATGTTGCCGGCGGAGTGGTCGAGCCGGGGTGCATGGGTCGATGTCTCGACGATTGGCGAGGGAGTGCGCTCAACGTTCGTCCCGGGTAAGGAATCCCCGATCGCGGACGTGGACTTTGAGGAGTTTCCGCAGGATGCCTGGGCGTTGTGGAGCGGTACGTCGTTTGCCGCCCCGCAAGTCGCGGCTGCGATCGCCAAGATCGCAATCGACGAGGACGTGGCGCCGTCCGAGGCCAAGCGCCGGTTGCTTCGAGGTGCGCCTGAAGTGCCTCTCTACGGCAAGCGAGTCGAAATCCTAAAGCACATCTGACGAGGCTGACGTGGCTACCCCCGCGACGTCGGCGTGCCAGTTTTTCCGACCGACGTATCAAACGCGTACCTGGTGTCTCCTTAGTGCAGAGGCGCCGTTTGGGCCTCTGACGAGGACTCGACGGGCGGGAGGATCGGTGCACGCCGTCGTGCAAAGTAGCCACCAGGTCCGTCTGACCGCCATGATTGGTCTTGTGCATGATGACCAGTCGGTCGCCGACCTGGTCGCGCGGGCCAGGAACGGCGATCAAATCGCCTGGGGCCGGATCGTGGAGCGCTACGCTCCGCTGCTCTGGGCGATGTGTCAGCGCTTCCATCTGAACCGTGCCGATGCTGACGATGTCGGTGCGTGCGTCTGGCTGCGCCTGGTCGAACGGCTGGACACCATTCGTGAGCCGGCGGCGCTTCCAGGCTGGCTCGCCACGACGACTCGCCATGAATGCCTGCGAGTATTGCGCACCAAGGGCCGCGAGACGCTCGTCGAGGACCACGAACGAGTAATCGACGATTCGCACCCTGCCGCCGAAGACTGGCTGTTGGCCCAGGAAAGGCTCATCGCACTGCGGAGGGCGTTCGCCGGGCTGTCAGAACGGTGCCGGCAGTTGCTGGAGCTGCTGTTCGCCGATCCGGTCACCCCATATGACCAGATCAGCACGATCCTTGACATGCCGGTCGGAGCGATCGGACCGACTCGCCAGCGGTGCCTGGGCAAACTGCGCTCCAGCCCGGCGCTTGCCGCCATGGTCGACGCCGCCGCGACGGACGGTAGGTGAGAGACATGACCAACGATGACCAACTGCTGGTCGAACTCCGTGAGGCGATCCAATCAGCCGGAGAGGTGCCCGAAGCGTTCATCGCCGCGGGTAAGGCGGCATTCGCCTGGCGCACCGTTGATGCAGAGCTGGCCGCACTCACCGACGATTTCAGCGCCGATGATGCCGTCACCGGGGCGGGGATGAGAGCAGAGCACGCGGAAGTGCGGGCGCTGAGCTTCCACGCTCGAGACATTGCCATTGAGCTAGAGGTCACGTCTGACGCGCTGTTGGGACAGCTGGTGCCGGCCCGGTCCGGGACGATCGAACTTCAGACTCCCGAGGACGGGCACAATACTGCCGCCGTCGATGAAAGTGGCTGGTTCACGATCAGACCGCTGCCCACGACGATGTTTCGGCTACACGTGCGAACGGCGACGGACAACGTGATCACCGAGTGGATCACGCTCTAGCGATCACGCCGCGGAAGAATCTTTCGATCGGGATGTATCAGAACCCCGTCCTTGGGATTCTGTAAGGCGGTTGCCGGGTAACACCAATGACCGGCGGGGGAGAGGATGGTGCACTTGCGCATCAAACGGACGCACTTGGTGTGACCGGCGCAGGTCACCACACACCTTCCAGGGGGTGCTAGCGGGGGGTCTAGCATCCCCTGGAAGCTGTTCTGGGGTCAGAGCCCGGTCGGGTCCGCAGCCGTGGCGACTCCGCCGGTGACGGCGTGATCATCATTACTCGGTTCGGCGAAGCCAACTGCGACGGCTTCGTCTAAGGACAGCCGCGCACCGTGCGAGTGGAGCCGGCCGTACTCGTCGGGGCCGAGGGCTGCGGTCAGTTCGGTCACAACGCGGGCGTGCTCGGGGAGGCAGCCTCGTCGACAGCCGTAATGCCAGCCGGCAACTCGCACACCTGCTCGATCATTTCGAGCGGGACCGGTCCCGAGAAACGCCGAGCTGGACGAAGAGCTCCCGTTCTGCCTCACCGAGCAGTTGGAGGCTCCAGTCGATCGTCGCCGGGATGGTCCGCTGGCGGCCGGGAAGGTCCCGCGCCGCACTCGTCGCCGTGCCGAGTTGTGCGCTCAGCCGCGTGCGTAACAGCGGTGGCGGGAGGGTGCGGATGTGACTGGCAGCGAGTTCAACGGCGAGCGGTAGACCGTCCACCGTCCTGCAGATGGTCGTTACGTCGTCGACGTAGGGGGCGAGTTCGAAGCCTGGATCGATCGATGTGGCCGCCTGATTGAACAACGCCACTGCGCCGGCCACGCCGCCATGATTGCGCTCGGTCGTCTCCACCGGCAGTGGCGGGACGTCAAAGATGTGCTCGCCCATGACGGAGCCGGGCGCGGCTGGTGGCCAGCACTTTCAGTTCCGGTGCCCACTGGACCATCGCCGTGATGATGTCCGCGGCCTCGATGACGTGCTCGAAGTTGTCCAGTACCAGCAGCGTCGCCGGTCGCCCGCGCAGTGCCTCTTCGAGGATCTGGCGGGCGTCCGCGGTGCTCGCATTGTGGGCGCCCAGTTCTCTGGCGATCAACCCCGGAACGAGTTCGGTCTGCCGGACCTTGGTGAGGTCGACGAAGCAGGCCACTCCCGCTGACCAGCGCAGCGCAACCTCGAGTGCCACCCGGGTCTTGCCCACGCCGCCGGTACCAAGCAGCGTGACAACACGAGCACGGTCGAGGATCTTAAGAACTTGGTCGATGTCATGGTCTCGCCCGATGGTCGGTGTCGGGGGGACCGGGATGGCGGTCCCAGATCGTGCCACCGGCTCGTCGGTGCGCACCTTGCCGACGAACTGGTAACCCCTGCCGTGGACCGTGCGGATGAAGCACCGCGTCCAGCAACTCCTCCTTGGATACGACCCGGTCCCGGTGCTGCACAAGCATCGCGATGACATCGAACACCTGCGGTTCGACTGAGCGGACCGCGCCCCCGACGCGCAACTGCAGCCGATCCACGTCGAGCTCGCAGTCGCCGAATAAATATCGCATGCATCGCCCCTGGCCTGGATCGTACTCGCCAACATTGCAGGTTGTCCGGCCGGACAAGTCAGTGACCGGCCGTGGGACGGCGCTGTAGCCGGACAAGTGAGGATGGCCCGGGCCGGAGAAGCACGTCCGATAACCTGCCGCGCATGGTGGCGCCAGAGGTGACGATCCGCTCCGCGACGGAGCACGACGTCGCAACGTTGGTCGATCTTGGTGAGCGAACCTTCCGGGACACCTACGCGGACGCGAACGACCCGACCGAGTTGGCCGCGCACATTGCGGAGACCTATACCGAACCCCTGATAGCAGCGGCGCTGCGCGACCCGCACGTCATATACCTGGTCGCCGAAGGCGCCGGTCGGATCATCGGGTTCGCCAAACTTGTCGTCGGCAGCCGCGAAGTGGGCATCGAGGCCGCCCGCCCGGCCGAGCTGAACCAGCTGTACGTCGACTCCGACCAGCATGGCCGCGGCGTGGGCCGCGCGTTGCTCGCCGCGGGTATTCAGCAGGCCCGCGAGGCCGGATGCGACGTGTTGTGGCTCGGTGTCTGGGAGAAGAATCCGAACGCGATCGGCTTTTATGAGTGGTTCGGCTTCCAGCACGTGGGCAGTCATGACTTCCAGTTCGGCTCCGAGCTGCAGACCGACATTCTCATGGCGATGCCTCTGGCGTCGCCGTAAGGATCTTGGCAGCGCGCTCTACCCGCGCCATAGTGATCGCCGTGTTGCCTGCGGAGATCACCAAACTCTTGCAGTACAGGGACGTCTTCACGGTCGGCGAAGCTGAAGCGCTCGGGATCAGTGCTACCCGCGTCCAGCGCCTCGTGAAGGCCAAACTCCTCACCAGCTTAGGGCGCGGCGTCTACACGTCGAAGGCTCGGTTGGACGAGGTCGACGAATGGGAAGGGCATGCGATCAAGGCTCGTGGCTTCGCCGCGGCTTGCTCGACGCCGGTGTTCGTCTCGGGCGCCTCCGCCGTGGCCGTCCGGCGCTTGCGTCACCTGGGCAACCCGCCCGACCTGCCGGAAGTCATCGCACCGCGGTCAGCACGAGGCGGGTCGACAAAGACCCGGTACGGCCTCATACGCAGAGCCAACCTGCCCGTCGCGCATCAGAAGAACTACTCCGGCTGTCCAGTGGTGAGCAAGACGTGGTCGGCCATCGACTACGCCCGCAACGCGACGTTTGCCGAAGCGCTCGTGGTGGCCGATGCCGTTCTGGAGGATGGAGCGACGAAGGTGGGCATGCAACGTGCCCGCGATGCGATGGCACGCTGGCCGGGTGTCGAAAGGGTTGAGCAGGTCATCGAGCATGCTGACGCGCGATCGGAATCGGTGCTGGAGACCCTGGGTCGGCTGGCGTGCATCGAACATGGCCTGCCGGTTCCGGTCTCGAACGCATGGGTCGGCAGTGGCCGTCCTCAGTTCCGCGTCGACCACCTGTGGCGATGGCATTGGGTGGTCGCTGAAGCTGACGGAGCGTTGAAGTACCGCGACCAGGATGACCCCGCGGCCGTAGTTGCAGAGGAGAAGGAAAGGCAGTGGATTCTGGAGCGCAGGCTCGGCCTGACCGTGGTCCGGTACGGGTGGGACCTCGCATTCGGTGATCGTGAGCAACTGGCAGAGCGATTTCGCTTGGTCCTCGCCGACAACCCTCCGCGCTCGAAGCCGGTGCCGTGGTGGTCGTTCTACGACCTCGTCGGTGACCCCATAACGGACTAGCCGGCCTGACTTCGCACACGAATCCGGCGGCGAACCGGCTACCAGGGCGGCTTCGCGCCGGATTCGTGTGCGAAGTCGCTTGGACTGCTCGTGATGCTGAACCTCTACACCTTGATGACAACGAGTTCCGGGAACTCGGTTGGAAAGCCGTCGTCCTGGGTGACCACCGGCCACTGGTGTGCGATCGCCGTGGCCGCGATCCACGAGTCGTTGATCTCCATCTTCGCGCCGACCGACTTCAGCCGCCGCCGGAGTAGTGCCCACGCGGCGGCGACTCGTTCGTCAACTGGCACGGGGTCCAATTGCGACGCATCGGTGAGAGTGTCGAGGCGCCGTGAGCGGACGTCGTCTTCCGTGGCCATGAGCACTCCCCAGCGCAGCTCCCCGATCGTGATGACGCTGACGGCGGCTTGTTCCGGGAGCCGCTCGTTGGCTAGGGGCCGTCGGGACTCCTCTGCAATGAAGACCGATGTGTCCAGCAGTCCGACTGGCGGGGCCGCGAGGGCTTCTGGAGCTACTGCGGCCATTGATCCGAAAGATCGTCAGTCGTCTGCGTCAGTTCCATCGCCAGGTCATCGCGAAGCCCTGCGTCCGCTCGTCGGATGCTTCCCAGCAGGTGGCGGGTCGACGCCGTGCGGGGCCGGTCTCGCGTCGGCACGAGCAGCGCGACCGGGCGGTTGTTCACCGTGATTTCGAGTGTCTCTCCGCTTTCAACGCGTCGGAGGACCTCGCTGACATGATTGCGAAGTTCCCGAACGGGAATGCGGGCAGGCCTGGTCATGTCGACGACCGTAGCACATTTACTACGCTCGGTTCGTTCCGTCTGGCGAGCCCCTTTGGTCAGGAGAAGAGCGAGCTGTAGCCGTTCAGTGCGGGTTGCCCGCCAAGATGGGCGTAGAGCACCGTCGAGTCGCTGGCGATCTCACCCCGGTTCACCAGGTCGATCAGCCCGGCCATCGACTTGCCCTCGTACACCGGGTCAGTGATCATTCCTTCGAGCCGGGCGCTCAGCCGCATCGCGTCGAGCGTGGCGTCGTCCGGGATGCCATATGTCCCTGCGTGGTAGCGCTCGTCCAGCACGATCTCGTCGTCCCGCAGGTCGCGCTCGACGCCGATGGTCGTTGCCGTCCGGCGCGCAATGCGGGCCACCTGGGCGTGAGTTTCCTTGGGTTTGGCCGACCCGTCGATGCCGATGACCCGGCGCGGCCGGCCGCCGGCATCGGCCAGCGCGGCGAAGCCGGCGATCATCCCGGCTTGGGTGCTGCCGGTCACCGAGCAGACGATCACCGTGTCGAAGAAGACGCCCAGCTCGCGCTCCTGCTCAGCCACCTCGAACGCCCAGCTGGCAAAGCCCAGCCCGCCGAGCGGATGGTCCGACGCTCCGGCCGGGATGGCGTACGGCTTGCCGCCGCGCTCCTCGATCTCACGGAGCGCCTGCTCCCAACTCTCCTTGAACCCGATGCCGAACTCTGCCCGCACCAGCCGGACGTCCGCTCCCGCAAGCCGGCTGAGCAGGATGTTGCCCACCTTGTCGTACACCGCGTCCGGCCAGTCGACCCAACTCTCCTGAATGAGCACGCATTTGAGACCGACGCGCGCCGCCACCGCGGCCACCTGGCGGGTGTGGTTCGACTGGACGCCGCCGATCGAGACCAGCGTGTCGCACCCTTGGGCCAGCGCGTCGGGCACGAGGTACTCGAGTTTGCGGGTCTTGTTGCCGCCGTACGCTAGCCCGGAGTTGCAGTCCTCCCGTTTGGCCCAGATGGCCGCACCGCCCAGGTGCTGGGTGAGCCGCTCGAGAGGATGGACGGGGGACGGCCCAAACAGCAGCGGATAACGGTCGAACGACGTGATATCAGGCATGGCGTCACTCCTGTGGGGCGGTCAGATCGTCGTCGGCGAGTTCCTCGAGTGCGCGCCATATCGTGGCCGTTATGCTCACGGCGCGGTCGGTGTCGCCGCCGGCGCAGGCGTCGATGAGTTGTTCATGGCGTTCGACAGACTGCTGTGCGCTCGATGCGCTGAACTGGCGGATCTCCAGCCGGCGGATCAGCGGCGTGTAGCGCTCGATGGTGGCCGCGACGGCGCGGTTGCCGCAGGCCCGCACAAGCACGCCGTGCAGCTCGTCGTCCGCAGTCAGCGCACCGACGGCGTCCCCTTTTCGGGTTGCCGTCCCGAACCGGTGGTTGGCTTCTCGCATCGCCGTGATGTCCGCGTCCGTCAATGCCGGGACGGCGGTCCGGGTGGCCAGCTCGTGCATCGCCCGGACGACCGCCGTCGCGTCGCGTACGTCTCGGAGGACAAGCGGGGTGATCCGGGTGTAACTCTGCGGCTTCGTTTCCACGAGACCTTCGTCGGTGAGCCGGGCAAGCGCGTCACGCACCGGCGCCCTCGAAAGGCCAAGCTGCTCGGCGAGGTCAGCGTCGCGGATCTGAGATCCCGGCACGAGGTCTCCCAGCACGATCGCATCGCGAAGAGCCTGGTAGGCCGTATCGCGCAGCAGCGTGCGCGGCACCCGAGGCAGCGTTCTCACAACTAAAATGTTACATGTGAATGCGGTGCCTATCGGTCAAGCACCGATGAACGTCCTGACTGCCTGCCGGACGCCGTGGGGGTCGAGTCCGTACGCACGGTCGTGTTGTTCGGGCACCCCGTAGCGGCGCAACTCGACATCACGGGGCACACCGAGGGCGAGGAGTCGGTGCGGAATGTGCGTGAGCGCGGCACTCACGTACGGCGCCGAGGTGCCGGCGAGATATGGCTCGACGAGCACGACCGCAGGTGTCCTCAGCGTCTTG
This sequence comes from Jiangellaceae bacterium, assembly GCA_036374175.1. Taxonomy (GTDB): domain Bacteria; phylum Actinomycetota; class Actinomycetes; order Jiangellales; family Jiangellaceae; genus JASLBX01. Next base: position 16,585 of record DASUUH010000110.1, read on the forward strand.
GCCAAGGTGTCGGCGTCGAAGGGCCGGACCGTCGCGGCGTAGACGACCGTCATGTCGAGCCCCTCTACGGCCGCGAGGACCGCATCAAGCATAGGGCCGACGGCCACAACGGTTCCGCGGCTGCCGACCCCCACGACTTCGAACCTGGGCGACGCGATGCCGCGGGGAATCGTATTGCTCCGCTCGGACAACCGGATATACGCCGGCTCAGGTGCAGCCATGGCCCGGCGCAGCAGCGGCTCGACTTCGGCCGGGTGGCCGGGCACGTGCACGGTCCAGCCAGGCAACGTGTCCAACAGCGCCACGTCGCCCGGAGCATGGTGAGTACGACCTCCGGCCGCCCAGTCGTACGACGCACCGACACTGACCAGCACCGCCCCAACACCTTGGTGCCCGAAGTCGAGCTTGACCTGCTCGAACGGCCGTTCCACCAGGAACGATGCGTAGGTATGCACGATCGGCCGGAAGCCGGTCAACGCCAGCCCGGCAGCGGCGCCGATGGCGAGCTGCTCCCGAATGCCCACGTTGATCACGCGGTGCGGATGGGCCTGGGCGGCCGACACGAAGCGGTCGGCCGAGATGTCGGCGAGCACGAGCGCGCTGCGCGGGTCCTCCGCCAGCAGATCGGACGTGACCTTATCGAACCGGTCTCGCATGGTTGGCATATCTGTCACTCCTTCTTCTCGACCTGGGCAACTACTGCGTGCGGTCGTCCCGGTACCCTCGTGAAGGCGGCCTCGAGCGCATCGTGGTCATATCCGTCGACGGTGGCCGTCGACCAACCCTCGACGGAGAACCGGGTGGAAATCCCGCCCGGCCAGCCATGGGTCGCCGATGCATTGTCGATCACTACGACGGTCAGGTTGTCGAGCGAAGCAGCGCCGGCGAATGCGATGGCCTCGTGGTTGCTACCCTCGTCCAGTTCCGCATCGCCGATCAGGCAGACGACCCGGGGTCGCCATCGATCCTGAGCGCGGAGGCCGAGCGCGACGCCCACCGCGATAGGTAGGCCATGCCCGAGTGAGCCACTGCCCACCTCCACTCCGGGAACCAACGTCCGGTCCGGATGCAGGCCGAGCGGCGAGTCGAACTCGCCGAAACCGCTGAGCTCGTCGACCGGGATGAATCCCTTCGCCGCGAGGACCGCGTAGTACGCCATCGGTCCGTGCCCCTTGGACAGCAGGAATCGGTCGCGCTCAGGGTCGTCAGCGGTGGCCGGTGAGATGTGTAGCACCCGGTCGTAGAGCACCCACAGCACGTCGAGCGTCGACATCGCGCTCCGGTCGTGTTTCTCGTCGCCGGTCAGCCGGCCGACGAGCTCGCGCAGGTCGCCGTAACCAGCTGGCAGGGCCACGGTGGTTGTTGTCATGGCGGCGGTCTCCTCCGCAGTGCCGGCTGTCATCGGCTCAGCGTGGGTTCGCCGGGCCGCCAGTCGACCGGACACAGCTCGCCCGTCTTCAGTGCCTGCAGGACGCGCAGCGTCTCGGCCGGGTTACGTCCGACGTTCTGATCGGTGATGCTGACGTGGCGCAGGACGCCGTCCGGATCGGCGATGAACGTGGCGCGATACGCCGCACCGTCTGGATCCAACACTCCGAACGCCGTGGACAGCGTGTGAGCAGGGTCGGCCAGCACCGGGTAGCGGACTCCCTGAAGGCTCGGATGGGTGCCGAACCAGGCCTGGTGGCTCCAGAAGCTGTCGGTGCTAGCGGCCAGCAGCACGGCGCCCTCGGCCTCGAAGTCGTCGTGGAGTTCGGCGAAAGCCTGCAGTTCGGTAGGGCAGATGAAGGTGAAATCGCGCGGGTAGAAGAACAGCACCATCCATCGGCCGCGCTGGGCGGCGAGGCTGATGAGTTCGGGTTCGGCCCGTCCTGGGACGAACGCCTCGACGTCCGCGTCCGGGATCAGGTGACCAAGCCGTGCGTGCATGGGGTGCTCCTTGTTCGTAGGGCGAACCGAGCCGGTATCGATTCGGTGTGACTCCACGTTCCCGTCAAGCCCGGATCGGCGAATCCGTACGCCCACTGGTGCGCCCTACTGGTCCGACCTGAATCTGGCGCCAGGGTTGGCCGGTACGCTCGCCGTATGCTGCGGGGGCGGACCGTCGAGCGGGCCGTGATCGACGAAGTACTTGAGGCAGCCCGCGCCGGTCGTGGCACGGCGCTTGTGGTGCGCGGGGAACCCGGCATCGGCAAGACGGCGTTGCTGCGTTATGCCCGGGAGCAGGCCGGTGGCCTGCGCATTCTCCACGCTGTCGGCGTGGAAGGTGAGGCAGAAGTTGCCTTTGCGGGCCTGCACCAGTTGCTGCGTCCGTTGCTGGCCCAGACCGAGATGTTGCCCGGACCGCAGTCGGGCGCCATCCGTGGCGCGCTTGGACTGACACCGTCCATCAGTCGTGATCCATTGCTCATCGGTGCGGCGCTGCTCACGCTGCTCGCCGATGCCGCGGCCGGCAGCGGAGTGCTGTGCGTCATGGACGATGTCCAGTGGATCGACCAGCCGTCGCTGGCGGCGTTGTTATTCACGGCGCGGCGGATCCACGACGACGGCGTGGCGATGCTCTTCGGCCTCCGCGACGACCCGGCCTTCCAGCTTCCCAATGCCGGCCTGCGTGAGCTGGTGCTTACCGGCCTCGATCCCGCCGACGGCGCGACCGTGCTGGAGGACCACACTTCAATTCCACCGGTCGAGTCGGTACGGGTGCAGCTTGTCGAGGCCAGCGGAGGCAACCCGATGGCGCTCGAAGAGATCGGGCGGACCCTGACGGCCGACCAGCTCCGTGGCCGCGCCCCGCTGCCCGAGCCGGTACCGGTCGGTGATGCGCTCGAACGCATATTCGTGGACCGAGCGGCGGCTCTGCTGAGCGACGCCCGGTCACTGCTCGTGCTGGCGGCAGCTGAAGATGAGGGCGAATCCGCCCTGGTGCTCGGGGCAGCGAAGATCATGGGACTGTCGCCGGCAGCACTCGACGACGCAGAAGCCGCCGGTTTGATCGAGGTCAGCCCCGACCGCATCGGCTTTCGACATCCACTCATCAGGTCGGCGGTGTACCGCACGGCTGCACCCGCACTGCGGCGGCTCGCACATCGCTCGCTGGCGGCCGCCTGTGTCGACATCCGGCACGCCGACCGGCGGGCCTGGCATCTGGCCGCTGCCGCTGTCGGTCCCGATCCCGAAATCGCCGACGCGCTTGCCGAAACGGCGCAGCGGGCCGCGGCGCGCAGCGGCTACGCCGCCGCGGCGAGCGCTCTCGAGCGCTCCGCAGCTTTCACAGCGGACAGCGGCATGCGCACCCGACGATTGGTTGAAGCGGCGGGGGCGGCCTGGCTGGCCGGTGAGGCGGCCCGGGCGGCAGCCGATCTCGATCGGGCCACAGCCGAGGGCCGGCAGGATCCCGGTGTGATCGCCGGCATCGCACATTGGCGGGGCATCCTCGCCCTGCGGGGCGGCGACGTTCGGCAGGCGTACCACATTCTGAGCAGCGGCGCAGAGGTCGTCGCCGATACCGAGCCAGATACTGCGCTCACGATGCTGACGGAGGCACTCGAGGCCGCGTCATACGCGGGCGACCCGGACGGCGTGGCCGCTGCCGGCAGCCGGGCCCTTGAACTGTGGAAACGGGCGAGGAGCGGTGGAAGTACCGCCGAGTTCTTCGCCACCATCTCCGGTGGTATCGGTTATGCCATCAAGGGAGGACCCGACAAGGCCACACCATTGCTGCAGCGTGGGCTGCAACTGGCGCATGCCAGCGGTGACTGGCGCCAACTGATGCAGGCCGGTGCTGTTGCGCTTTATCTGGGGCACATCGACACGGCGCGGGACTTCTTTCTCCGTGCCACCGAGGCTGTGCGTTCCATGGGGGCGATTGGCGCACTTCCGTACGTGCTGGAGTACGTCCTCACCATGGATGGAATGGCGGGGGAGTTGGCGGCAGCTCGGTCCGCCGGTGTTGAAGGAATCGAGCTAGCCCGGGAAACCGGGCAGCGGACGTCTGAGGCCACCCTGCTCGCCAGGCTCGCCTGGGTCGCTGCGCTTCGTGGTGACGACCAGGAGTGCGAGATTTGTGCCGACGAAGCGCTCGCGATTGCGGTTCCGAACGGCATTGGGTTGGCGGCTGGCGCGGCTGAATGGTCATTGGGTTCGCTTGATATGGCGCGTGGCCGGTGGGACGCCGCAGCCGCGCGACTGGCCAGGGTGATGGACGCCGAGCCGGGGCGGGGCCACCCCATCGTCGCCCTCTACGCCGCACCCTCCTGTGTCGAGGCGGCGATCCGCGCCGGAGATGAGCCGCTCGCCCGCCGTGTTTTCGCAAATTTCGAACCGTGGGCGAACGCCGGCGGCCTACCGGCCCATTCGGCAGCGAGGTGCCGAGGATTGCTCGCATCGGACGCGGATGCCGCGGTGGCGCACTTCGAGCAGGCGCTCGTCGTGCCCGGTGTGCCTGTGCTCGAGCGGGCCCTGACCGAGTTGATGTACGGCGAGGTCTTGCGCCGCGATCGCCGCAGGGTAGAGGCCCGGGCAAGGTTGAGGTCGGCGCTCGACGTATTCGAGCGGGCGCGCGCCGAACCCTGGGCCGAGCGCGCGAGGCTGGAGTTGCGGGCCACCGGCGAGACAGTCCGCCGGCCGGGACCCAGCCCGGTCGACCAGCTCACCCCGCAAGAGTTGCAGATATCCCAACTGGTGGCCGCCGGCGCGAGCAACCGTGAAGTGGCGGCGAAGCTCTTCCTCAGCCCGCGCACGGTCGAGTACCACCTCTACAAGGTTTATCCGAAGCTCGGCATCGGATCTCGGGCCGAGCTGGCCGCCGCACTTGGATCGGCCGGCTAACGCGGCTCGAGAGTGCCGCCACCGGTTTTCGTACCGCGGGCATGCGAGCCGCACTGGTGGAGATGCCTTCCGCTCCAGTAGCCGGCCCAGTGGACTCACGGATTCGCCGAGGTGACGTCTGACTGCACGGTGAGCGGGACCAATCTCATCCCAGGGAGGAAACCATGTCCCGCCTGCTCTACCGGCTCGGCAAGGCTGCCGCTCGGCGACCGTGGCGCGTCATCGCCATGTGGCTGATTGCCGCCATGGCCGTCGCCGGTGTCGCAGCCAGCTTCGGCGGTCCGTTCCAGGACGACTACACCTTGCCCGGAACCGGGTCACAACGAGCCACCGATCTGCTGACCGAACACTTCCCGGCCATGTCCGGCGCCGACGCCAGGGTCGTCGCTCACAGCGAGTCCGGTCCGATTGACGCTGAGGCAGCCGGCTTCGCCGCCGACCGGCTGCGGGATCTGCCCCACGTCAGCGACGTGGCCCCACCGGCCATGAGTGTCGACGGCCACACCGCGCTGATCTCGCTCACGTATGACGTGCCGGTCACCGACCTCGACCCCGACAGCGTCGAGCTCCTGGACTCGGCCGCCGAGCCGCTGCGGGCGGCAGGCCACCAGGTGGAGTTCGGGGGACAGGTGGTGGAACAGATCACCGCACCCGACGGCCGCGCCGAGATGATCGGCGTGGGAGCCGCTCTGGTGATCTTGCTCTTTGCTTTCGGGTCGTTCGTCGCGGCAGGCCTGCCGCTGGCCATCGCGGCAGTCGGGCTGGCTGTTGGTTCGGCCGGCGTCACCGTGCTGGCCGGGTCGACCGACGTATCAACATCGGCGCCCACGCTGGCCACGATGGTTGGCCTGGGTGTTGGCATCGACTACGCATTGTTCGTGGTGACTCGGCACCGCAACGAGCTGGCTACCGGAGTGTCCATCACCGAAGCAGCCGGCCGGGCGAACGCAAGCGCCGGCCAGTCTGTCGTTTTCGCCGGTGCCACGGTTCTTGTCGCCATCAGCGGTCTGGCCTTCAGCGGCATTCCGGGTTTCGCCACGATGGGATACGCCGCCGCGATCGTAGTGTTCGTCACCGTGATCGCCGCAGTGACGTTGCTGCCGGCCCTGCTAGGCATCGCCGGCCGCCGTCTCTACCGCCGTGGTCCACGGGTGAAGGACTGGATGCCGCGCGCAACCGCGCCGTCGCGATTCGCCGAGCGGCTGGCCCGCCGGGTTGGCGCCCGGCCCCTACCGTGGCTGCTCGGATCCGCGGCCGTCCTGCTTGGCCTCGCGGCCCCGGCGCTCGGCATGTCTATCGGGCAGGGCGACGCCGGTAACGATCCAGAGTCCGCCACCGAGCGGCGCGCCTACGACCTGGTCGCGGAAGCATTCGGGCCGGGTTCGAACGGGCCATTCGTAGTGGCCGTCGACCTGCAGCAGACCCCGCAAGAAGAGTTGACCGACGTCGCTTCGGACCTTTCCGTGGTGCCCGGCGTCGCAGCGGTATCCGAGCCGGTGATCTCGCCGGACGAGTCAGCCGCGGTGCTTACCGTGACCCCGACCACGTCGCCGCAAGACGAGCGAACGGTGGCGCTGCTCGAGCATCTGCGCACGGCGGTACTGCCGGCTGGAGCCGAAGTGACCGGATTGACGGCGGCGATGATCGACATGTCGGACATCGTGGCGGACCACCTGTGGTCGGTTCTCGGCGCGGTACTCGCTGCGTCGCTCCTGCTCCTGCTGGTGGCCTTCCGGTCGGTGGTGGTCGCGGTCAAGGCAAGCCTGGTGAATCTGCTTTCGGTCGGTGCCGCGTACGGCGTGCTCACCCTCGTCTTCCAGACGGAGACCGGCGCGCGGCTCGTCGGACTTCCCGGTGAGGTGCCGGTGCCGGCGTTCGTGCCGCTGTTCTTGTTCGCGATCCTGTTCGGCTTGTCCATGGACTACCACGTGTTCCTGCTCAGCAGTGTGCGGGACGCCTGGCTGCGGACCGGCCATGCGCGAAACAGCGTGACCACGGGTCTGGCCGGAACGGCCCGGGTGATCACCTCCGCGGCGCTCATCATGGTGGTGGTGTTCCTTGGTTTCGCATTCGACCCGACCGTTGAGATCAAGATGATGGGGGTCGGGCTGGCGACGGCCATTGCGCTGGACGCGACGATCGTTCGGCTAGTTCTGGTTCCCTCGGGGATGGCGTTGCTGGGACGGGCCAACTGGTACTTGCCACGCTGGCTCGACCGTTTCCTGCCGCGACTGCAGGTGCACGTACCGGAGGTGACCAGTCAGCCGCCGACGCCGGAACCGGTCATGAGTTAGGCCGTGGGCTTGGTCAGGCCTCGACCGCCGGGCCGGTGAACTGGCTCTGGTAGAGCTCGTAGTACGTGCCACGGCGGTCCAGGAGTTCGGTGTGGTTGCCCTTCTCGACGATCGCGCCGTCCCTCATGACAAGGATCAGGTCGGCGTCCCGGATGGTGGAGAGCCGGTGCGCGATGACGAAGCTGGTCCGGTCGCCGCGCAGCGCGGCCATGGCGCGCTGCACCAGCAACTCGGTCCTGGTGTCGACCGAGCTCGTGGCCTCGTCCAGGATGAGCAACGCCGGGTCGGCGAGGAAGGCGCGGGCAATGGTGATCAGCTGCTTCTCACCGGCGCTGATGTTGTCCGCCTCTTCGTCGATGACGGTGTCGTACCCGTCGGGTAGGGAGTGGACGTACGCGTCCACATGGGCGGCCCTTGCAGCGGCTCGGATCTGCTCGTCGGTGGCGCGTGGGTTGCCGTAGGCGATGTTGTCCCGAATCGTGCCGCCGAACAGCCAGGTGTCCTGCAGTACCATGCCGACGCCGGAGCGCAGTTCGTGCCGGGGCATCCTGGCGATATCGCGCCCATCGAGAGTGATCCGGCCGGCGTCCAGTTCGTAGAAACGCATGATCAGGTTGACGAGGGTGGTCTTGCCGGCTCCGGTTGGCCCGACAATGGCGACCGTCTGGCCTGGCTCGACGGTCAGCGACAGGTCGTCGATCAGCGGCGTGTCCGGCTGGTACCGGAACGAGATGTCCTCAAAGGTGACCTTTCCCCGGACCGGCGACCCGTTGCCCAGATCCACTCGTGCGGTTACGTCGTCCGGCCGTTCCTCCGGCTCGTCCAGCAGCTCGAAGACCCGCTCGGCCGACGCGACACCCGACTGGATCAGGTTGGCCATCGCCGCCAGCTGGGCCAGCGGCTGGGTGAAGTGCTGCGTGTACTGGATGAACGCCTGCACCTCACCCAGGCTCATCGAACCTGAGGCCACCCGCAGGCCACCGATGACCGCAATGGCGACGTAGTTCGCGCTGCCGAGGAACATCATCGCCGGCCGGATCAACCCCGAAATGAACTGCGCCCTGAAGCTTGACTCGTAGAGTTCCTCGTTCTCGCGGTCGAACGCTGCCTGGGTCTCGGCTTGCCGGCCGAACACCCGAACGACCTCGTGTCCGGTGTACGTTTCTTCAATCCGCGCGTTGAGCTTGCCGGTGCGCGCCCACTGAGCGACGAACTGCGGCTGCGACCGTTTTGCGATCATTGTCGTGGCGATGATCGACAGCGGCACCGTGATGATCGCCACCACTGCGAGCAGCGGTGAGATGATGACCATCATTGTCAGCACGCCGATGACGGTCAGTACTGACGTGAGCAACTGGCTGAGCGTCTGCTGGAGGCTTTGGCCGATGTTGTCGATGTCGTTGGTGACCCGGCTGAGTACATCGCCACGCTGAGTGCGGTCGAAGTAGCGCAGGGGAAGCCGGTGCAGCTTCTCCTCGACGTCCGACCGCAGTCGGTACATACTCCGCTGGACAATGCCGGCCAGCAGGTACCCCTGCACCCACATGAACAGTGCGGCACCGACGTACAGCGCCAACACGCCGGCCAGCACCCAGCGCAGCGCGCTGAAGTCGATGCCTTGCCCCGGCACGACGTCCATGCCGCCCAACATGTCGGCGAGCTGATCTTCTCCACGCGCGCGTAGTTGTTCGAGCGCCTGGTCCTTGGTGAGCCCGGCCGGCAGCCGGCTGCCCATCGCGCCGGAGAAGATCAGGTCGGTCGCGTGTCCCAAGATCCGCGGGCCGAGAACGTTGAGCACGATGCCGGCGATGGTCAGAGTCACGACGGCGATGACCCCGGTCCGCTCTGGCCGCAGGCGTCCCAGCAGCCGCCGAGCAGACGGGCCGAAGTTGAGCGACTTCTGCGGCGGGCCGGCCATGCCGCCGAGCGGGCCACCCGGGCGGGGTCCGATCGGGATCGTCGCGGGGCGCGCTGGCGCACGAGTGGCCGCCGCGCCGTGCGGTTGGTGAGCGCTCATCAGACGGCCTCCGCGGCAGCGAGCTGGGACGAGACGATCTCGGCGTACGTCGAACACGTTTCCATCAGTTCGTCGTGCCGTCCGATCCCGACGACAGCACCGTCCTCGAGAACGACGATCTGGTCCGCGTCGATGATCGTCGCCACCCGCTGCGCGACGATCAGCACGGCAGCCTCGGCCGTCCAGGGTCGTAGCGCCGCACGCAGGCGGGCGTCCGTCCCCACGTCGAGTGCTGAGAACGAGTCGTCGAACAGGTAGATGGCGGGCTGCTTGACCAGCGCGCGGGCGATAGCGAGCCGCTGGCGCTGGCCGCCGGACAGGTTGGCGCCGCCTTGCGCCACGGGAGCTTCCAGGCGGTCGGGCATCGCCTCGACGAAATCCCGCGCTTGGGCCACCTCGAGAGCGGCCCACAACTCCTCGTCCGAGGCGTCCGGGTTGCCGTAGCGCAGGTTGCTCGCCACGGTCCCGGAGAACAAGAAGGCCTTCTGCGGCACCAAGCCGATCTGAGCGTGCAGGACGCTGGAGTCCAGCCGGCGCACATCGACCCCGCCCACGAGCACCGCACCTGACGTTGCGTCCATCAGCCGGGGAATCAGGTTCAGCAGCGTGGTCTTGCCGGCTCCGGTACTGCCGATGATGGCCGTGCGTTGGCCTGGCCCCGTGCTGAACGTGACGTCGCGGAGCACCGGTGACTCGGCTCCCGGGTAGGCGAAGCCGGTGGCGAGGAACTCCACAGTGCCCGGCGCGGGGATGTCGGTGACCGGGTCGGTGGGCGGGACGACCGACGTCGAGGTGGCGAGCACCTCGCTGATCCGATCGGCGGAAACCGCCGCCCGCGGCACCATGACCAGCATGAACGTGGCCATCATTACCGCCATCAAGATCTGCGTTAGATAGGCGAGAAACGCCGTCAGCGCACCGACCTGCATCTGCCCGGCGTCGACTCGCAGCCCGCCGAACCACAGCACCGCGGCGCTGGAGGCGTTCAGCACGATGACGATGAAGGGAAAGATGAGCGCCATCAGCCGGCCCACACGTAGCGCGGTCTCGGTCAGCGCGGCGTTGGCGTCGGCGAACCGCCGGGTTTCGTCGGGCTCACGGACGAATGCCCGCACGACGCGGATACCGGTGATCTGCTCACGGAGGACGCGGTTGACGTCGTCGATGCGGCTTTGCATGGCCCGGAATGCCGGCATCATCTCCCGGACGATCAGCAGCATGCCGAGCAGGAGCACCGGTACGGAGACGAGCATCAGCCACGACAAACCCACGTCCTGCCGGAGCGCCATGATGATGCCGCCGATGCCCATGATCGGTGCCATCACCAGCATGGTCGTGGTGACGACGACCAACATCTGAACCTGCTGGACGTCGTTGGTGTTGCGGGTGATCAGCGACGGCGCCCCGAACCGGGCGACTTCGCGCGTGGAAAAGGTGCCGACCCGGGCGAAGAGTGCAGCCCGAACGTCCCGCCCGAACCCCATCGCGGCCCGGGCGCCGCAGTAGACCCCGCCGACGATGCTGGCACCCTGGATCAAGGTGACGAGCAGCATCCAACCGCCGGTCGAGACGATGAAGCCGGTGTCGCCTCGAGCGATCCCGTGGTCGATGATGTCGGCGTTGAGACTGGGCAGGTAGAGGGCCGCGAGCGTCCCGGCGAGCTGCAGGGCCACCGCGCCGGCCAGCCAATGCCGGTAGGGGCGCAGGTGGCTCCGGAGCAGGTCGATCAGCACGAGTGGAAGCTCCCGTCGTGGAGGTTACGGATCATGGCGGCGAATGCCGTCGAGGAGGAAAGCCGTGATCTCGGCCGGCTCCATGATCTGGCCGCCGGCGAGGTGGGGATGTGATCCGCCGAGCGCCAGGATCTGGAAGAACCGCGCGGCGTCGAGCGGATTGCAGGACAGGTTGGCGCGATCCGGCTCGAACAGCTGACTCAGCAGCTTGATGTGTTCGGCGTGCCGCGCCTCCCGATCGGCGTGTGCCTCATGTGGAATTCGCGCCATGCCAACGGCCGCGACAAGTCGGACGCTGCTGGCCATCCTGTGCTGGAGCAAGGTCGCGGCCTCCTGGACCCGCTGGTCGAGGGGCAGCGCCGGGTCGATGGCCCGCAGTTTCTCCTCGGTTTCGCGTGGGTCAAGTGCGGCTCGGACAGCTTCATTGATCAGCTCGTCCTTGGTCTCGAACACCCGGAATATCGTGCCCTCGGCAATGTCGGCGGCCTGGGCAATCTGCCGCGTGCTCACGTCGTACCCGTGCTCTGTAACGAGGGGGACTGTCGCTGCGATGATCGCCGCACGTCGATCCTCGGGTCGCATGGGCGCGGCGCGGCCCGAGCGTGGTGGTGTGGTTCGCGGCACAGCCAGGAGACTAACTGAGTGAGCACTCATTCACAACGGAGTTTTTCTCACAGCCGATTTCGCTGCGATCAGCCGCCCGCCGGTACGCTCGGCGACCGTGGCTGGTTCCAGTGGTCAGATGCCGGGCTGGAACTTGGTGCTTCGTTTCCTGCTGGAGCTCGCCGCGTGGGCGGGCTTCGCCTGGGGCGGCTGGCAGCTCGGCTCGTGGCCACTCGGGATGGGATTGCTGGTTCTCACAGTAGTGCTCTGGGGCGTCTTCAACGTCCCTAACGACCCCAGCCGCGGAGGGCGGGCACCGGTCGCCGTCAGCGGTCCGGTGCGGTTGGTCATCGAGTTGCTGGTGCTCGGCGGCGGCGCCGTGATGTTCTGGCTGGGCGGTGCGCCGGCGATTGCAGTCGGATTGGCCGTCCTCAATGTGGTCCACCATGCCTTTGCGCTCAACCGGATCCGGTGGCTGCTGCGCCAGTGACGCGTGCATCGCTATTCCGCGGCCGCGATGCCGTTGCGGGCGATGACGTTCCGGTACCAGCGGGCGCTGTCCTTAGGCGTGCGCAGCTGCGTGTCGTAGTCGACGTAGACGATTCCGAACCGCTTGCTGTAGCCCTTGGCCCACTCGAAGTTGTCCATCAGCGACCAGACCAGGTAGCCGCGCACGTCGGCGCCACGTTCGATCGCGGCGTGTACGGCTCGGATGTGCCCGTCGAGGTATCTGATCCGCTCCGGGTCCGGCACACGACCGTCGGCAGACGGCGCGTCGTCGAAGGCGGCACCGTTCTCCGTGATCCACAGCGGTACACCCGGGTAGTCGTTCGCCAGCCGCACCAGCAGGTCCGTGAAGCTCGAGGGTTCGATCGGCCAACCCGTGGCGGTGGCTGGACCCGGTGCCAACGGGAGCGCGATGTCGGCGGTGCCGGGGTACTGCAGGTTGCCGGGGTGCCCTGGCGAGGCGGCCACGACAGTGGGGTAGTAGTAGTTCACGCCGAACAGGTCGATAGCGGCGCCGATGCGCGCCTCGTCGCCGTCCTGGAGCCATTCGGTGCCGCCGTGCTGGTCGATCACATCCAGAACGTCCCCCGGATAACCGCGGCCGAAGATCGGGTCCAGGAAGATCCGGTTGTGCAGGCCGTCGACGAGGCGGGCCGCAGCGATGTCTGCGTCCGATCCCGCGTCGGCCGGCCGTACGGACGCCGGATTGAGGGTGATCCCGACGTTGGTAGCCCCCGCCGAACGCAGAGCGCGCACCGCTTCGCCGTGGCCGAGCAGCAAATGGTGAACTGCCGCGAAGGCCAGTGCCGGGTCGGTGTACCCCGGCGCGTGGACGCCCAACGCGTGGCCGAAGAATGCCGAGCACCACGGTTCGTTGAGGGTGAGCCACGCGCTTACCCGGTCTCCGATCCGGTCATGGACGTGCAACGCGTACTCGGCGAACTGCGAGGCTGTGTCACGAGACCGCCAGCCGCCGACGTCCTCGAGCGCCTGTGGCAGGTCCCAGTGGTAGAGGGTCACGAACGGCGCGATATCGCGGGCGGCCAGTGCGTCCACCAACCGGTCGTAGAAGTCCAGGCCGGCTCGGTTGGGTTCGCTGGTACCGGTTGGAACGATCCTCGGCCACGCCACCGAGAACCGGTATGCCTGCAGGCCGAGGCGGGCCATCAGGTCGACATCCTCGGCATAGCGATGGTAGTGATCGCAGGCCACATCACCGGTGTCGCCATTGTGGGTCTTGCCCGGCGTGTGGCTGAAGGTGTCCCAGATCGACGGCGCCCGGCCGTCTTCGGTGGCAGCGCCCTCGATCTGATAGGACGCGGTCGCCGCTCCCCAGACAAATCCGTCGGGGAACCGTACCTGGGCGGACTGCTCGGTCGCTTGGTCCCGCGTCATCTGCACATGAATCCGTTCGTCACCGTGCTGCCGCGCTGCAACGGCAGATCTCACCAAACAGATGGATAGCCTATGGGGCGAGGCAGGGACGGAAGGGAGCTCGTGGGCGTGAGTGATGATCCAGCTGAGTTTGCCGACGTACTGGCCGCCAATCGCGCGTACGCGGGGTCCTTCGAGCTGGCCGGCCTGCCTGCGGCCGCGGCCACCGGGTTGGCGATCGTCACGTGTATGGATTCGCGGATCGAGCCGCTCGCCATGTGCGGACTTCGACCCGGCGACGCGAAGATCATTCGTAATGCCGGTGCCCGGGTTACTCCAGACGTCCTGCGCACCCTCGTGCTCGCCACCCACGCGCTCGGAGTGACGCGGGTGATGGTCGTCGCGCACACCAAGTGCAAGATGGCCAGCGCGACGCAGCAGGAGGTGGAGAACCTTATCGCCGAGCAGACCGGCATTGATGCGCGCAGCCTCGATTTCCACCTGATCGCTGACCAGCGGTCCACGCTGGCGCGGGACGTCCAGGCGATCCGTTCCTGGCCGTTTCTTCCGGCCGGCGTTCCGGTTGGCGGATTCATATATGACGTCGACACCGGACTCCTCGAGGCGGTCGTCACACCACAGTAAGATCGGCGCCCGTTGGGCGGTCGGGCGCCGATCCCCTGCGGATTACCTCCTTAAATTGTGGAGCCGGTGTTGGCCGATCCGGCCCTCCTTGCTAGTTGACCGGCCGGCTCACTCGCCTTGTTCCCCGGTGGTGACGGCGCCAGTCCTGGCGCGGCGGGCGGCCGGGTACCGGATGTTCTCCACCATCTCGACCAGGTGCTTCGGCGGTGGTGGAGTCAGCTTCGACACCACGATCGTCACGGCAAAGTTGACCAGCGCGCCGATCGTCCCGATGCCCTCCGGGCTGATGTTGAAGACGTGGTCGTTGGCCGACGTCCCGAATACTTCGAGCGTGTAGACCATGTAGACGATCGTGAACAGCAGACCGGCCACCATGCCGGATGCGGCGCCGATGGCATTGCACCGCTTCCAGAAGATCCCGAGCACGATGATCGGGAAGAAGCTGGCCGCCGCCAACCCGAACGCGAATGCCACCACCTGGGCGACGAACGCGGGCGGGTTGATGCCGCCGTACACCGCGACGAGCACCGCGCCCGCCATCGCGATGCGGCCGGCCCGCAACCGCTGCGCATCCGTGGCCGTCTTCTGAATCCGCCGGAAGTAGAGGTCATGCGACACCGACGAGGAGATCACCAGCAGCAGTCCGGCCGCGGTCGACATAGCTGCCGCCATGCCGCCGGCCGCCACGAGCCCGACGATCGGAGCCGGCAATCCGGCGATTTCCGGGCTGGCCAGCACCAGGATGTCGTTGTTGACGATCAGGTCGGCGCCGGACTCCGGGTTGTTGCTGACCGACGTAATCGTCTCGGCTCCTTCGGCGACAGAGACCAGGCCGGTGGCAGCCCAGTTCTCGATCCATGAAGGCAGTTCGCTCGCCGGCACTCCCTGCACGTCCCGCAGCAGGTTCAGCTTGGTGAACGCGCCCACCGCGGGAGCGGTC
>DASUUH010000111.1:0-17255 GCA_036374175.1 Jiangellaceae bacterium
GGGCTCGGCCATGGTCCGATCGTCGTCCGAGTGCAATGCAGTTGTCATCACTCTGCATGCTGCCACCGGTTGGTGACCACTGCGGTGATCGGTCGGCGCCTAGGCGGTTGTTCCCAACGATCCAGACTCCATTGAGGCCAACAAGCGACGCTCGTCGTGCGTGATCGGAACCAATGGAAAGCGCGCATACTCGTCGCAGCGCTGGCTTTCCAAGTCGCCGGCCTGGTCGCCTTGACCTACACCGTCTACCGCATCCTCCAGACAGCGAGCTGAAAGACAGCGACGCCCCTGGTCCTCGCAGTTGAGGACCGGGGCGTCTTGTCGGTGGGGTCCCTTCCCCGACATCGACATCGCGGCTGTCGGGCGCGGGTACGGCCTTGAGGCGATCACCGTGCGGGCCGTCAGCGACGTCGCCGATGTCCGCCCGTGGCTGGAGGAGGCCTTCAGCGGCCACTGAGACCTTCCGAATGATCACGTGATCATTCGGGCCAGGTGGCGTCCGGCTCGAACGGGTACATCGGGCGGCGGCGGTGCGCATAGCTGAACATCGACAGGTCGGCACTGGTACAGCCCGGGGTCGCGGCCCAGATCAGCTGCGCGGCGATCGGCTCGAACGCGGCGCGTGGCGAGTGCACGCCCTTGGCGACGATGATTCGCTGGTCGCTCGGCTCAAGGCCCACCAGCCGCAGCTGCTCCTGGCTCCGGGTCATGACCGGCCGCGACGTCAGGACCAGATCGAACCCGTCGTCGCTGGTCACGCGCACGGTCGGACCCATGTCGAAGAACCGCACGCCGCCGTGGGTTGGTGTCGGGTCCTCGAAGCGGCCATCGCTGATCGCCGTCACCACGCCCGCCACCGGCAGCGGCGCGCCGTGCCGGTCGTCGGTTTTGCCACCAACATGCAGCGACACGCGCGCCCCGACCCCGAGGGCAGTGCACCCGGCGACCGCCTCCGGGTCAGTCAAGAGCTGGACGACACCGCGAACGCCGAGCCGGCGCGCGGCATGCAGCACGTGTGTGGAGTCGCCCGGGCTGCCGCCGCCGACGTTGTCGCCAACGTCCAGCAGCACGACCGGGTGATGTGCGGCAGCGGCCGCACGCCGCACTGCCTCGTCCACGCCGACTCCGTCGCCTGCGAGCTCGGCTCGCCGCATCCAGACGGTACGGGCCACCGAGCGGGCGGTGTCCGACGCCAGCTGCGCTGAACTGTCGGTGACGGCCAGTACCGACATGCCCATCTCCGGGACGTCCGCGTACGGGAACCCCTCGATGACGAACACCGCGAGCACGCCGGCACGCCGTTCGTGTTCGCGAGCGACCCGCAACAGGCCGGCCATCGGCTCGTCATCCGTCCCCTGCCGGAGGATGTTGATCATCAGCGGCGGGTCGGCCAGCGCCATCGCCGGCCGCCGGATCTCGCCCCTGATCGTCCGGCCGACCAGACGCGCGCAGGCCAGCCCCTGCTCGAACGCGTCCACGTGCGGGTTCGTCTGGAAGACCGTGATCACGTCGGCTCGCTCCACCATCTCCGGTGAGACGTTCGCGTGCATATCCAGGGTGACTCCGATCGGCACCTCCGGGCCCACGGCCGCTCTGACCCGTCGGATCAGCTCGCCATCGGCATCGAGGTAACGCTGCGACACGGCGGCTCCGTGGAGCGCCAGCAGGACCCCGTCCCATGGCGCTTCCTCGCGCAGCGCCACGACCATCCGGCTGGCCAGGTGCTCGAACGCGCTGGTGCTCATCGCGCCCATCGGGGTGATCTCGCTGTAGACGAGCGGTACGACCTCGACATCCGGCTGCTGAGCCGCGTAGGCCAGGCAGCCGGCAACTATCGACCGAGCCGTGGCATGGACGGCTCGGATCTCGTCGCCTTCCAGGATCCCGGCCCGCTTCCACTGCTCGAGATCGGCAGGCACGGGCGCGAAGGTGTTGGCCTCGTGGCTCAGCCCGGCGAGAGCGAGCCTCACAACCGCTCCATCGCCCGGGAAACGCGCTCGACGGTGATCTCGACCTCCTTGTCCCCATGCGCGGCGGACACGTACCACACACCTCGGGTGGCGACCCAAACGCCCTCGTCGACCAGCCGCCGGGCCAGCCGGCGATAGCGGTCGGCGTCACACTGCTGCAGACTGCGGTAGTCGGTCACCCCGATGTCGTCGTCGGCGAAGGTGGCGTGGAATGCCATCGGCGTCCCTTGGATGCGTAGACCCAGCTCGCCCAGCTCCTTCATCAGCCGGCCGCCGATTCGCTCGATCTGCTCGTAAGGGGGCTCGTCCCGCAGCTGTTTCAAGGTCGCCGTCACCGCTGCCATCGCCATCACGTTCGCGTTGAACGTACCGGAGTGGTTCACCTTGCCGGTGCCGAACGGCTCCATCAGCTCGCGCCGACCGGCCAGCGCGCCCACCGGCCAGGACCCGGCGAGCGCCTTGCCGTAGGTCGCCAGGTCGGGCGTCACGCCGAATCGCCCGGTCGCGCCGCCGAGGCCGAGCCGGAAGCCGGTGATGACCTCGTCGAAGATGAGCACCGCCCCGTGATCGTCACAGAGCTTCCGGACGCCTTCGAGGTAGCCGGGCCGTGGCTCGATGGCTCCCGCATTAATCATCATCGGCTCCATCAGCACGGCCGCAATGTCGCCGGCCCGGTGATCGAAGACCTCCTCCAGCGCGCCGATGTCGTTCCACGGCACGGTGATCGACTCCCTCAACACTTCCGGGGGCTGGCCGGCCGAAGCGGGTCGCGCGCCGTTCTTCGCGACAGATACCAGCACGTTGTCCAGCCAGCCGTGGTAGTGGCCTTCGAACCGGATGAACAGCGTCCGGCCGGTGGCTGCCCGGGCCGCCCGCAGCGCCGCCTGAACGACCTCGGTTCCGGACGTGCCGAACCGCACCATGTCTGCCCAGCCGACGAGCCCGCAGATGAGCTCCGAGGCCTCGATCTCCAGCGGGTGCTGCGCCCCGAACACCATGCCGCTGCGGCAGGCCTGCTCGACCGCAGCGGTCACCGCGGAAGGAGCGTGGCCAAGGAACGCCGGACCCTGGCCCAGCAGATAGTCGACGTAGTCGTTGCCGTCGGCGTCCCACAGCCATGCGCCCTCGCCCCGGGTGAAGTACATCGGCGGTGCGTCGAGTCGGACGTTGGAGTGGACGCCGCCCGGTATGCAATGGCGGGCCCGCTCGAACAGCTCCACCGAACGGTTTCTGTCCCTCATCCTCCACCCCCGGTGATGTCGAGGTTGATGGTCTTGAGCTGGGTCATCTCCAGCAGGGTGTGGCGGCCCCCGATCCGGCCGACGCCGGACGCCTTGCCGGTGAACCCGCCCACCGGTGTGTGCGGCTGCCAGTAGGCCGACGTCTCGTTGACGTTGACCATGCCGCACTGCAGGGCTTCGGCGACGCGCATGGCGCGGCCGATGTCACGCGTGAACACGCTGCCCACCAGACCGAGCGGTGCCTTATTCGCCCAGCGCAGCGCCTCCTCCTCATCGGCGAACCGCATCACCGGAGCGATCGGGCCGAACGTCTCCTCGGCCTGGATCAGCATGTCCTCGGTGACGCCGTCGACTACGGTCGGCTGGTAGTACAGGCGGGTCGGGTGCCCGTCGGCGCGGCTGCCGCCGTGGACCACGCGGGCACCCTTCGTGACGGCATCGGCAACGTGCCGGTCGACCTTGGCGGCGGTGGGCTCGTTGGCGACCGGGCCCATGGTGGTGGCTTCGTCGAACGGGGAGCCGAGCCGTACCTGCGCCGCCTGCTTGGCCAGGCCGTCCACCACCTCGTCGTGGACGGCGGCATGGACGAGGATCCGTTCGGTCGAGTCGCAGATCTGCCCCGCGTTGGCGAAGCAGCCGACCGCAGTGCGTGCTACCGCCTGGCTCAGGTCCGCGTCGGCGAAGATGACCGTCGGGCCGTTGCCCCCGAGCTCGAGGAGCATCGGCTTGCCCGCAGCCCGCTGGCCGACGATCTGCCCGGTCCGGCTCGACCCGGTCAGCCCGATGGCCACGATGCCCGGGTGACCGACCACCGCGTCGCCCACCTCAGCCGGATCACCGAGTATGAGGCTGAGCGTGCCGTCGGGAACGTCGGCGTCGAGGAAGCACTGCATCAGCTGCCGGGCCGAGACGGGCGCCCACTCGGAGGGCTTCCATACCATCGCGTTGCCGGTTGCAAGCCCAGCCGAGAGGTATTCGCTGGGGATCGCGAGGGGGAAGTTCCAGGGTGTCAGGATCCCGTAGACGCCGTGCGGCTGGCGGATCGTGAGCACCCGCTTGGCTGGATCGGCAGACGGGATGACAGCCGTATCTAGCCGCTTCGCGCCCTCGGCCGCATCGCGAAACATCTCCGCCGCCGTCTCGACCTCGGGTATCGCCTCGGACCGGTACGGCTTTCCCTGCTCCAGGGCCAGATCGCGGCCGATCCGCTCCTTGCGGTCCTCCAGCAGGTCGGCTACCCGGTGGCACAGACCGGCCCGCTGGAAAGCGGTCATGCGAGCCAGCTGCCGGTGCGCCTCCCACGCCGCCGCAACCGCCCGGTCGACCGCACCGCGACCGCCCTGGGCCACCCGGGCGATCACCTCCCCAGTCGCCGGTGAGTGCAGCTCAACCGGCTCACGATCGCCGTCCAGCCAGTCGCCTGCGACGTTGAGCCGAACCGTCGGGACCTCGCTCGTCACGCTCCACCTCCGTGCTTGCGGACGAGCGGTGGTGTCGTGTCGCGGCTGATCGCGGTGCTCGGCAGCGACGCCGAGGCGAACCGCTGCGCGAACTCCAGGGCCCGCCGATTTGCAACGTCCACTACGGCTTCGCCGAACTCCTCGGACGCCTGCCGCGGGTCGCCCAGGGCACCGTCACTCGTCCACTCGTCCATCCATACGGCCTGATCCACACGCGCTCCCGGCGGGTCGGTCATCGGGTCGGCCGACCGGCGGCCGGCCGGACCGGAAATCCGGTCTCGGAACACCTCCTCGGGTGCCAGCACCATCGCCACTGAGGTCTCGACCTCGCACGCGTGGCCGTAGCTGGGGCTCGTCACGCGGGCGGAGATCTCGTCAGCCGCCAGCTGCGCCCACATCAGCGCTGCCACAAGAGAACCGAGGTCGCGGCGGGCGCGGCGGCTCACCAGCCGCAGGGCGTCGATGTTCCCACCGTGGCCGTTGACCACCAGGACGCGGCGGACGTTCCAGTGGGCCAGGCTCTCGACGACGTCGAGGACGAGCGAACCGAGCGTGTCGGGTCGCAGCGTAAGCGTGCCGGCGAAGCCCAGATGGTGCTCCGACAGCCCGTAGGGCACCGCCGGGCACAGCACGGCGGCCTCGGCGAGCTCGTGCTCGAGCCGGCTCGCGAGGGCCTCGGCCACCGCCAGGTCGGTGTCCAGCGCCAGGTGCGGGCCGTGTTGCTCCAGGCTGCCGACCGGCAGCAGCGCCAGCTGCGCCCGAGCCAGCGTCTCCTTGGCGTCCGGCCAGGTGAGTCGAGCCAGTACGGTCATGGGAACGTCCCTCCCTGCTCGTCCGACAGCCGTCGGGCAGCCTCCTGCAGCGGACGCGCCGCTTTCGCTGCGTCCGCCTCGGAGAACCGGGCGGCTGGAGCGCTCAGGCTGATCGCGACGGGCACCCACAGGCCCTGGACAGGTACCGCCACGCAGCGCCCGTCCTCCTCGTTTTCCCGGTCGTCGATGGCGTAGCCGTCCCGCCGGACCTTCTCGACCGTCTTAACGAACACGTCCGGGTCGGTGATGGTGCGCGCCGTGCGCTGCGGCATACCTTCGGCACCCAGGATCGCGCGCAGCCTGGACTCCTCCAGTTGGCCTGCGATGGCCTTCCCCAACGCACAGGAGTGCAGCGCCTCGCGGTCGCCCTTGCGGGTGGCGAACCGTGTGCCACGGCGGCTTTCGACGATCTCCAGGTACATCACGCGCGTACGCTCGAGCACGCCGAGGTTAAGCGTCTCCTCGTAGCGGTCGCGGAGCCGCTCCAGGATGGGCCGCGCCCGCGCTGCCAGCCCGTCCAGCTGCCGAGTGTGGGCGGACCGGAACGCCATCCCAAGCCGGAAGGTGCCGCCGTCCGGTCCCCGCTCGACGTACCCGCGTGCCTCCAGCGTGCTCAGGTACCGGAACACCGAGCTCTTCGGCATGGCCGTGGCGTCGGCGACCGCACCCAGCGTCGCTCCGTCCGTGGCCTCGTGGAGGACCTCGAGAATGTCGACCACCCGCTCCACGGCCCTGACCGAGTAGCGGTTGTCCGGCACGGGTAGGTCATCGTCGCCGTGGCGTCCACTCATGGCCGAATCACCTTCCCCGTCCGCGCTGCCTGCTCTGTCGCCAGGGCGAGCCGGACCGCCTCGGCGCCGTCTGCGGCCGTGCACCGCGGCTTGGCAGCGCCTCGCGCCACGCGTACGAAGTGATCGACCTCGATCCCCAACGCACCGAAGAGCCGGCCGCCAACCTCTGGCGAGTAGTAGACATCGTGGTGACGCCGACCCTTGCTTCCCACAACATATAGGCCCACGTCTGCCTGGCTCACCCGGACCACTCCGCGCTCTCCGATGATGGTGAACCCCGTGATGCCGTACCCGCGTGTGCTGTCGGGAAGGCACCATCCGAGCGTCGACGTGCCATGAGCACCGGAGACGAACCGCAAGCCGACCGAGAACAGGTCGTCGACTGGAAAGCCGGCGGCTGCGACGACGCCGGAGCTGCGCGCCGCCCACAACGTCTCCACCTCGCCCACGTACCAACGGCACAGGTCCATCTCGTGCACGCCGTAGTACAGCGCGAGCGAGGTCCTGCCGCGCAGCACACGCTGGTCGGAGACCAGCCCGATCCGCTCGCTGTGTACGGCCTGCACCGCCCCGATCTCGCCGGCTTCGACTGCGGAGTGTACGGCCGCGTAGCGGGGTTCGAACCGCAGGATGTGCCCGGCCAGCACCGGCACCCCGAGCTTCGCGGCCTGATCGCGAATCGACTCCGCGGCGGTCACGGTGTGGGCCAGCGGCTTCTCCACCATGACCGGGTGGCCGGCCTCGATGGCGGCGAGTGCGGCGTCAACGTGCAAGTGCTCGGGTGTGCAGACGGCGACAGCGGCCACGTCTGCGTCCGCGGCGGCCTCGATGGGGTCGGGGATGAACCGGGCGCTGTACCGCTCGGCCAGGTTCCGGCCGAGTTCCTCGCGGAGGTCTGACACGGCGGCCAGCCGAGCACCGTCATGCTCAGCGAGCGCCCGGGCCCAGCGGCTCCCCATGAAACCCAGCCCGATCACAGCGGTTGGCAGCTGTGCCACATCAGCTCCTTTCGATCTCGGCGGCGCCCTGGGGTGCAGCGCCGGACGTCTCGCCCGGTGGTATGTCCGACAGGGCGAAGTGGCAGGACGCGACCCGGCCTCGCAACCATTCATGCAGTTCCGGTGGGTCGACTCGGCAGCGCGGCTGGGCCAGCGGGCAGCGTGGATGGAACGTGCACCCGGGCGGCGGTTGGGCCGGGTCGGGCGGTTCACCGGCCGGCTTGATCCTGCTGTCGCCGGTGCGAGCCAGCGACGGAACAGCCGCCAGTAGTGCCCGGGTGTACGGGTGCAGGGGCCGGTTGTAGAGCTCCTCGGCATCTGCCAGCTCGACGATCTTGCCTAGGTACATGACCGCGATTCGGTGGCTCATGTTCTTGACCACGCCGAGGTCGTGGGAGATGAACAGGTAGGCGAGCCGATGCCGAGCCTGCAGGTCCTTGAGCAGGTTGAGAATCTGAGCCTGCACGGAAACGTCCAGCGAGGAGACGGCCTCATCCGCGACGATCAGCGAAGGCTGGACGGCGAGAGCCCGGGCGATCCCGACCCGTTGTCGCTGGCCGCCGGAGAGCTCGTGCGGCAGCACGCGGGCGACGTCGGGGTTGAGCCCGACGTCCCGCAGCAGATCCGAGACGCGGTCCGGGATATCGGCCCGGTCGCCGATCCGGTGGATGAGGAATGGCTCGGCCAGGATCCTCCCGATCCGCATCCGCGGCGGCAGCGATGTGTACGGGTCCTGGAAGACGATCTGCGCTCGCCGGCGTAGGTCGGCGGTGGTCTCCCGGTTCAGCTCCTGGCCGCGGAACAGCACCTCGCCTGCTGTTGGCGGCTCGAGGAAGAGCAATGTGCGTGCGAGCGTCGATTTACCGCACCCACTCTCTCCGACCAGGCCGAGCGTCTCCCCCTCGTCGATGGTGAACGACACCCCGTTCACCGCCGCTACGGTGCGGGTCCGGCGCGACCAGAATCCCTCCCGGCCGGTGTAGTGCCGGTGCAGGTCCCGGACCTCGAGCAGCGGCGCGGTCATGGGGTTCCCGCCTTCGTGCGGTCCGGCGACCAGAGATGGCAGGCGGCCCGGTGATCGGGAGCCACTGGAAACTGGTCCGGGTTGACAGTTCGGCACACGTCCATGACGTGCGGGCAGCGGGGCGCGAACGGGCACCCGTCCGGGATGCGCGCCGGATCCGGCAGCTCACCCGGGATCGCCTCCAGCCGGACGCCGGCCGGCAGGTCGGGACGCGGCACAGACTCGAGCAGCGCCCGCGTGTACGGGTGCCGCGGCTCGCTGATCACCTGCTCGGTCGGCCCGCTCTCGCAGATCTGCCCGGCGTACATCACAACGACCCGGTCGGCGTGCTCGGCGACCAGCGCGATGTCGTGGGTGATGAAGATCAGGCTGGTGCCCTCGGCCTGGACCAAGTCCCGCAGCCGTTCCAGGATCTGCGCCTGCGTGGTCACGTCGAGCGCCGTGGTGGGCTCGTCCGCGATGAGCAGATTGGGCCGGGCCGCCATCGCCATCGCGATCATCACCCGCTGGTTCATGCCCCCCGACAGCTGGAACGGATACTGGCCGAGCACTCGGTCGGGATCGCCGATGCCGACCGCCCACAGCGAGTCGTGCGCGATCCGCGACGCCTCGTCGCGGTGCAGCCGGCCCTGGCGGCGGATGGCCTCGCGCATCTGGAACCCGATGGAGAACACCGGGCTCAGCGACGCGGTGGGGTTCTGGAAGATCATGGCGATCCGGCGGCCGCGCAGCGCCGCCATCGCCCGGTCGGAGATGCGGGTCAGGTCCTGGCCGTCGAAGAGGATCTGCCCACCGGTGACCCGGCCCGGCGAGTCGAGAAGCTGACCGATCGACAGGGCGGTCACCGACTTCCCGGAGCCGCTCTCGCCGACAATGCCGAGCGTCTCGCCGTGGCCGAGGTCGAAGCTGACGCCACGCACCGCTCTGATGGTGCGGCCGGGCAGCGGGAACTCGACCTTCAGGTCGCGGACGCGCAGCAAAGCCGCCCCGGATGCCGCCGGCGCGTGCCGCGCTCCCGCCCCAACCGACCGCTGCGGCGGCGCGGCGGCGCGGCGGACGGCCGCACCGTCGTCGTTCGCCGTGTCCGGCTCGGCCCGCTCCGGCAGCCGGAGCACGGTGCGGCGGAAGGTTCCCTTGCGCAGCTTGGGGTCGAAGACGTCGGCCAGTCCGTCTGCGGTCAGGTTGACAGACAGGACAGTGAGCATGATCGCCAGGCCGGGAAGGATGGACAGCCACGGCGAGATGACCATGTTCCGCCTGCCCTCGGCGAGCATCGCCCCCCACGACGGGAACCGCGGTGGCAGCCCGAGGCCAAGGAAACTCAGCATCGACTCCATGATCACAAGGAAGCCGATGTCGAGCATGGCGATGACCGGCACCACCTGCCACACGGACGGAAGGACGTAGCGGAACAGCTGGCGCGACCGGCTGGCACCCAGTGCCGCGGCCGCCCGCACGTGGTCTCGTTCCCGTTCCGCGAGCACCCGGCTGCGCACCACCCGGGCGTAGACGATCCACCCCGGGATGCCGAGCACCAGGATCAGGTGGAGCGGCGTCCGGCCGGGGATGACGCCGAGGATGGCGATGGCCAGCAGGATGAACGGGAACGCGAGCTGGATCTCGCCGAGCCGCATCGTCACGGTGTCGACCCTGCCGCCGAAGAAGCCGGACACGATCCCCGCGGCGAGCCCCAGCAGCGAACCGATCAGCATCGCGGCAAAACTGATCATCAGCGAGTTCCGCGCACCGTGGATGAGTCTGCTGGCCGTGTCCCGGCCGAGCGCATCGGTGCCGAGCGGGTGCTCCCAGGAACCGGCCGAGTCCCAGAACGGCGGCGCGAGGATGTTGCCGAGATCCTGGGCGGCCGGATCGTGCGGCGCCACCCACGGAGCGAACACGGCCAGCCCAGCGATCAGCACCAGCCCTGTCGAACCGATGACGGCGGCGCGCCGGCGAACCAGCGCCCGCACCGTGAACCGGCCGCGACGGGCCGGCGCCGGTGCGGCGGTCTCGACAGCAGGCAGTGCGTCGCTCATGAGGCACCCACCCGCACCCGGGGGTCAAGCAACCGGTACAGCAGGTCGACCACAAAGTTGAGCACGACAAAGGCGATCGCGGCCACCAGCACGCCGCCCTGGATCATCGGGAAGTCGCGGCTGCCGAGCGCGTCGAGGATCAGCTTGCCGATCCCCGGCCAGTTGAAGATCGCCTCCACCACGACGGCGCCGGCGAGCAGGAAACCAAGCTGGAGCCCGATCAGTGTGATCACCGGAAGTGATGCCATCTTCAGCGCGTGCACCGTGAACAGCCGCACCTCGCCGAGGCCGCGGGCGCGCGCGGCCCGGAAGAAGTCCTCTCCCTGGGTCTCGATGAACGACTGGCGCACCGTCCGCACCAGGATCGGGCTCAGCGTCACGGCCAGCGTGACCACGGGCAGCACGAAACTGCGCGGCCCGGTCATGTCGATCGCCGGGAACCAGCGCAGCTGCAGCGAGAAGAACATGACCAAGACCAGCCCCAGCCAGAAGGCGGGGGTGGCCTGCGCCAGCGCCGCGTAGCCGAGCACGGTCCGGTCCAGGCTTCCGTTCGGCCGCCAGGCGGCCAGTGCGCCGAGTAGCAGCGCGATGCCGGCCGCGGCGAGTACGGCGAGGCCGGCCAGCGCGAGCGTGTTGGGCAGTGCCGCCAGCACCGCGTCCCGCACCGGCAGCGACCCCCGGAACGTCGTCCCCAGGTCGCCCCGAACGAGGTTGCCGAGGAACGTCACGTACTGGCCCAACAACGGCTGGTCCGTGCCCAGGCGGCGCCGCGTCTGGGTGATGATCTCCTCAGGTGTGCCCGGCGGGTTGACGAGTCGGGCGGGGTCTCCGGCCGCGATTCGCAGCACGAAGAACGCGATCGTCACGACCGCCAAGATGACAAACAGCATCTGGGCGAGCCGGAGAGCGAGGCGGACGATCACGCCTCGCCCTCCTGCTCGCACCGGGACCGCTCGACGCGCACCGCTGATTTTCTACTCGGTCAGCTCGGCGGTGTAGAAGTCGGTGCGGAAGTCGGGCTGGACGACGACACCGGACAGATCCGACGTGTGGGCGATGGTGAAATCCGAGTTGTACAACGGCACGTGCCAGGCCTGTTCCCAGATGTGCTGCTGCAACTCCGCGTAGACCTGCTCCCGCGCCCCCGGATCGAGGGTCGTCATGCCCTCGTCGATCAACGCCTGCAGTTCTTCATCGCCGAAGTACCACGCGAACTGCTCGGAGTAGACCTGGGCCGCCGCGTTCGGGTCTCCGTTGGACGACCAGCTCAGGTGGTACATCGCTCCGGTGCCGGTGTCGCTGAAGATGTCGTCGATCATTCCGGCCACGTCCGACGTGACCACCTGCGGGCGAAGGCCGACCTCCTCCATCTGGGCCACGATCGCCTGCACCACCTCCGGACCGCGGGGCAGGAAGCCCTCGGCCACCCACAACTCGAACTCCGGACCGCCGCCCGGCTCACCGGCCGCCTCCAGTTCCTGTGCGGCCATCTCCGGGTCGAACGTGTACGCCGGCTCCTGCGAGGCGGAGAACAGCGTATTCGTCGGCAGGTAGCTGGTCGCCGCCAGGCTGTTGCCGAGCACCAGGCTATCGACGAGCGGCTGCCGGTCGATCGACCAGTTGACGGCCCGGCGGAAGTTGATGTTCTCGTCCCAGAGCGGCAGCCGGCCCGGACGAACCCAGAGGTTGACGCTCTCGATCCCGGTCGCGGAGACGAGCTCGACACCCTCCTGGTCCTCGAGGGCCGGCAGCTGTTCCGGCGGCACCCGGTCGATGGCCTGCGCGGACCCGTCGAGCAGCGCGCTCATCCGGGTCGACGGGTCGCCGATGAACTCCCACACCAGCTCCTGGATCCGCGGTGGATCACGCCAGTAGTCGGTGTTCGCCTCCATCGCCTTGACTTCGACCTGGTCGTCGACCAGCCGGAACGGACCGGTGCCGTTGGGCCTGTCCTGCGGCTCGGCGATGAAGTCGGCGGACAGGATCGGAATCTGGCCCAGCTCAACCAGCATCGGCGCGAACGGCTGCTCGGTGGAGATCCGCACCGTCACCTCGTCGACCACCTCGACATCGGCCGGTATCCAGGTCAACGAGTACGCACTCTCCCCGGAGAAGCCGGAGCCGAGCTCGATCGACGCCTCGACGTCCTCGGCCGTCAGCGGGCTCCCGTCGTGGAACTGCACCCCCTCACGCAGGTCGAACTCCCAGGTCAGATCGTCGACCTGGCGCCAGTCCGTGGCCAGCATGGGTTCTGGCTGGGCAGGGTCGCCGGAGGGGAAGTCGACGAGGAAGTCATAGATCTGGCGCTCGAGTCGGCGCTGGCTTTGCGCTGTGGACGCGTAGGGCGACCAGTCGGCCCAGAAATTCTCCGCGATCAGGAACCGCACACTTCCGCTCGGCTCTGCCTCAGCGTCGGGATCTGCCTCGCCCTGAGGTTCCGCGTCGTCGTCGCCACACGCGGCCAGCACTAAGGCGATTGCAGCCAGCCAGCCGACAGCTCCTCTGACACGTCGGTTCCGCATCACACCTCCACCGTTTCGACTAGCAGAACTGCTGTTTCATTCCTGTCCTCTTTATCAGAGCCGTGCCCGGCCGTCAATGGGGCAGAGTCGTGCGGCAGCCGCTGCCACAACGACATGTTCAGGTGGTCAAGCACCCTTGTACGTGCTTCACCTTGAGCTGGCTGTTTCCCGGGCTGCGCAGTGATGACCCCGTGCGCGCCGAGAGCTGCTCGAGCGACGGCCGGGCGACCGCCGGCGGCCGAGCCGTTCGAGCTGAGCCCCCGCTAGCTCGAGCACGCGGTGTCCGACGCCCAACTCGTCGCCACCCGTCCGCTCGACGACACGCTCGCGCTCTAACGAGTGGAGCAGCCGGTGGACGGACGACACAGGCAGGTCAAGCTCCCGGGCAACGTCGCGCAGACTGGACGGACCCCTCCGGGCGAGATGCTCGATCACGCTGAACGCTCGCTCGCGCTCACGCATGACCTCCGACGGGTGACCAGATGCCGGGACGCGGGCTGCCCGTGCCACAACAGCCAGTGATACCGTTCCGCCTCTTCTCACATGCGTTCCATATTTGGAACAGGAGCGACTCACATGCGTCTCATGCGAGTGGGTCCGGCCGGCGCCGAGCGTCCCGTCCTGCGGAATTCCGCCGGAAAGCACTTCGACCTCTCCGGGGTAACCGCCGACATCGACGGTGCCTTCCTGGCGGCTGGGCTCGACGAAGCGCGCCACGCCACCGCCGAAGGTGCGCTGCCAGAGATCGACATCTCCGGTGAACGGGTCGGCGCGCCGATCGCCAAGCCGGGCGTGGTCCTGTGCATCGGCATGAACTACGCCGCCCACGCTGCGGAGTCCGGAGCGGAACCGCCTGAAGAACCGGTGATCTTCTATAAAGCGCCCAACACGGTTATCGGGCCGAATGACGACCTGCTGATTCCCCGCGGATCCACCCGGACCGACTGGGAGGTGGAGCTCGCCGTCGTGATCGGCCGCACCGCGCGGTACCTCGAGACGCCGGCCGCGGCGTCGGATCACATCGCCGGGTTCGCCACGTCCAACGACGTGTCGGAGCGCGAGCTGCAGATCGACCGGTCCGGCGGCCAGTGGTCGAAGGGCAAGAGCGCCGAGACGTTCAACCCGCTCGGGCCGGCGCTGGTCACCAGCGACGAGCTCGAAGACCCGGTCGGTGGCCTGCGTCCCCTCCGGCTCCGGTCGTGGGTCAACGGCGAGCCGCGCCAGGATTCCACCACCGCCGACATGGTCTTCAGTGTCGCCGACCTGATCTACCGGCTGTCGCAGTTCACCGTCCTGGATCCGGGCGACATCGTCAACACTGGAACGCCGCAGGGCGTGGCTCTGTCCGGACGGTTCCCGTACCTGAAGGCAGGTGACGTCGTCGAGATTGAGGTCGAGGGCCTCGGCCGTCAGCGCAACGAGTGCAAGGACGCCTGAGATGACCGACTCCGGCATGAACGGCCTCACCACCAGCCGGATCGTCATCACCGGCGAGGGCTCCGGCATCGGAGCCGCCTGCGCACGGACGTTCCTCGAAGCGGGCGCGCGGGTCGGCGTACGATCTCGATCGGGGCGAGCGAGCCGACATGTTTTAGGATTCGCCGGGCACCGCCACGCTTCTCAACGATCTGCACCGCCGTCGCCGTCTTTACCTTCCGGATGTACGACCATGGATGAGACCTGAGCGAGACCAAACGTGCAGCTGGCCCTTCTCGCCGCAGGCGTGGTGGCCCGCCGACGCAGTCTGCGGAAACCGACCCCGGCACCAGTACCGCCGCCCAGGGATCAGTGATGAGGACCCGAAGTCAGCGGCGAGTTATCGGTGGAATACACCCATACCCAGGCCCCGCCGCTCCGTGCTCGCCGAGACCCTGAGCCGCCTGCCCCAGCCACACTCATTTGACCCTGGTCGCGCGGACGTGCCGATGAGCGCGAGTCGGTGTTCACGGTTGCCGGAACATAATTACCCCAGGCGGGGAGTACTTCGACGCCTCGTAGCTCATGGTCAATTCGTCCGTGGCCCTCAAACCTCGCCGTTCAAGAAGCAAGCCTTGACGTGTGCTTCCGATGCGGCAATGCTACGAGGCCGTGTGATACCTACAGGGTCCGGCTTTCCGACGGCAGCTCTTCTGATGACCCAAGGCGGGCTGCCACCCGGTTCGGCACGCGACCCGCCAGCAACGACGCAGCCATCCCGATGACCTGGCCGTCGGAATCTTCCCGCTCTGCGCGGGCGCAGCGGCAACCACGAGTAGGAATGCGCCAATGGGCGAATTGGATGGCCACGAGTGCCACTTGGATTACGGAGAGTGGCGAGTTCTGCGAGAGGCCTCGCGGATCCACGAACGCACCAAGGCTCCTCAGTATTACCTAGAGCTTTCTTACCAGGTCTCGTTCGCCACTGTGCTGCTCGGCCTCGGAGTGTCTTTCGTTACATCCACTCTTTGGCTCGCAGACGAGTCTTTATCAGTCAAGGTGGCTGGCGGGACCATCGCCTTCACAATAGCTGTGCTAGCTGCCTTCTTGAATATCGGGCGATTGTCAGCATGCGGCACACTCGTTCACCTTGGAATGATTGCACTTGCATCTTTCGGGATAGCAACACTTCGTACGTACGAATCCTGGCCATTCACTGCAGTCGTGGCGGGACTATACGGCGCCATCGTCGTTATTTCGCGTATCCTGCTTCGGTGATCGCCGACCGATTCGCTGAATCACGAGCGCGTAGGGCATGGATGTCCGAGTCTGTGGAATCCGAAATTCTAGCGGGCTTGTATGAGATCGCTATGGGTGTCAGGTTGATGGGAATTGTCGACACCGTTGCGCACCGCCGCTCAGTGAGACGTGACCTTGCTACCCAGATGGATCAAGTAACGTGGCTTATAAGAACCCAATTGCCACGGTATGTTGCAGGTGACGACACCGTAATCCGTGATGAACTGGCGGTGCGTGCCGAGGCCGTACAGCAGTGGAAGCGACGGGTGCTGATATCCGCTGGTCCAGCCACAGACGGTGTACGCCAGGAGGTCGTTCACGCTCT
The DNA here is from genome assembly GCA_036374175.1 of Jiangellaceae bacterium. Taxonomy (GTDB): domain Bacteria; phylum Actinomycetota; class Actinomycetes; order Jiangellales; family Jiangellaceae; genus JASLBX01. The sequence goes on from DASUUH010000111.1 coordinate 15,895, forward strand.
TGCGCATGCCATGAAGGGAGACTGGAGTGCTCTCCCAAGACTCGACGGAGAGTCACTGCAAGCATCACGGCCTCGGTTAGCTCGTCGCGTGACGCTTGCGGTCGCAGCTATTGCACCACTCGTTCTGCTGCTTACAGCTCAGGAGTTCGACGTTGTCGGTCCTGGAGTAAGGGAGCCCTTACTGGCGCTGGCGATCCCACTCGCCCTCGCGCCACTCACTTGGCTGCAGCGAGGTCATGGCTCCGCGCCAGGTGCCTGGGCTCGTGATTGAGGTCAGTATCGGGCAGCTGGCCGGCAATCCCCGGCCACGGGGGCATCGAGTAGGTACGGGCGGTCGACGTCGATGTGCCATTCAGGCACCGGACAAGTCATGACATCGGCGTTTCAGAAATGATCATAGGCACGCGAGCCGTGTCAGTTCATCGCGGTGCCGCTGGCATGTCGGCGATCAAGACCGTGGACGCTTCGACTTCCTCCTACCAACGCTCGGTGCGCAAGCAGGTGGTGCTGCAACTGGCCTAGCGGACTTCCTCCTGGAAGCCAAGTACGTCGTCTTCCTCGGCCGGCCCGGCACCGGCAAGGCCAACCTGTCCATCGAGCTGACCGCCCATGAAGGCCGCCGCGGCCACCGAATTACGTTCGCCGCCCCCGATGGGTCCAATGACTCGACGCCATCGCAACGGCTGTGCGATGCCCAACTCGACTGCTCCGCCGCGAAGCGTCCAGCGTCCTGCCGCATTGGCACTCGCTACGACCTGTGGCTTGCCGTGAGGGACTGCTGATCGAGTGCAGGCGAGAGACCGTCACCGTCTGCCTTGTCGCAGCACGGCGTGCCGAGTTGAGAGCAGCCTGACCCATGTGGTGCTCGGGAAGTGGGCAAGCGCCCCGACCAAGCCGGGACCCGTCCAGTCAGCGAAACATAGCGACCGGCACTGTAGTCCCATAGGAGCGGTTCTCAAATACTCCGCTCAGCACCCCGTCCGCGTACGCCAACCTTGCCTCCCCGAATGAGCCATCCACCGCTTCGTACGGAACAAAGACGTTGGACCCTTCGATGATGCCAGCCCCGGCCGCGGTTACTCCGTATTCCGAGATCTCCTGCAGGACGATCTGGTCACCGTACTGATCGATCCGATAGCCCAGTCCGTTGTCGGCGGTCCACCAGCCGGTAAGATCCAGACTCGGCTGCAGCGCGACCTCCGCATTCGTTCTCGCGCTCGCCTCCAGATCGGCCACCCTATCCTCGAGCGCTGAGTTCTCGACCTCGCTCTCTGTCACTTCCCCACCAGTAGCGGCCGACTGGAACGTCACTGTCCCGCTAGGAAAATCGATCTCGTCAATCTTCTGACCGCCTACAAGCG
>DASUUH010000112.1:0-10074 GCA_036374175.1 Jiangellaceae bacterium
AGCAGGTACGGATCGGCCAGCGGATTTCGGAACACTCCCTGGTACCCCGCACCGGCCACCGCGAGCATGCCGCCGACGAGAACGCCGAGCAACACCCGCGGCGCCCGCAGTTGCCACAAGATCGCCTGCTGTCGCTCGTCCAAGCCCCCGGGCAGGTCAAGTCCGGGCAGCAGGTTGACCGTCTCGACCAGCACTGCGCGCCATGGCAGCTCGGCGGGCCCGATCACCAGGCCTGCCAGCACCGACACCAGGAGGGCGGCGGCGGCCACGAACAGCCAACGGCGCCGGTGCCGCGCGTGGATCGTTACGGTCTCGGCCGCCGCCGAGACGGTCGCCATCTCACCCCGCCGGTTCAAGCTCGAGGAGTTCCAGCGCTGCCAGTTCGGCGGCCAGCGTCTCGAGGAACTCCACCACGCGCGGACCCCAACGACTCGCCACGTCCTCGTCCAGCGGAATGATTCGACCGGCCTGGACCGCACTCATCTGGTCCCAGCCGGGCCGGCTCGCTACCTGGTCCGCGTCAATTCCGCAGCAGGTTGCGTCAGCCAGCAAGATCACGTCGGGATCGGCCTGGATGATGAACTCAGGACTCAACTGCGGGTAGCCGCCGCTCTCGTCGCCCGCCTCGTCCGCGATGCTGCGCATGCCGAGTAATCCGTAAAGCTGGCCGATGAACGTCTCGCTCGATACCGAGAAGTAGGCCTCGTCCAGCTCGTGGTAGTACGTCAACGGATCGCCGCGGTCCGGAAACCGAGCCACCAGCGCGTCGATATCGCTCTGCATCTGTGCGGTCAGTGCGGCCGCCTCGGCAAGGTGACCGGTCGCTGCGCCGAGTTGCTCAATCTGCGTATAGGTGTCGTCGAGCGTCGCCGCCGCCGGCTGGATCAGCGTCGGCACTCCGATCTCCGCCAGGCTCAATACCAAGTCGCCTGGGTCGGACGAGGCCACGACCAGATCGGGGTCGTAACCGGCGATCGCCTCCACGTTGGGCGTGAACCCCGACAGGTCGGTCGTCGGCGCTTCCTCCGGATAGGTGGAGTATTCGTCGGCCGCAACGACAAGCTCGCCCGCGCCGATCGCGAACAACACCTCGGTGGCGGTCGGCGACAGCGAGACGATGCGCTCGGGTTGCGCCAGAATCTCGACGGCGTACTCGCCGCTGCCTACGGTCACCGGAAACGCACCGTCGCCCACGGGCTGCTCGGTGGTCGGCTGGGCTTCGGATGGACCGGCCTGAGGATCGGTGTTCTCCGCGCCACACGCTGTGGCGAGCAGGGCGACCAGGGCCAGCGCCCAGGCATGTTTCATGGTGGCCTCCTCCTAGTGGGAGGAGGAAAGTCGTCTGCGTGGCTGCCGCCGCACGAACGGCCCTTCCTCCGAGGACAGATTCGTTGCTACGAGGCAGGCGACCTGGCTCGTCCCCCCGCCAGGGGCGGAAGGCTTCACAGTTGCGGGACAGCGCCGGAATCGCACCGGACTTCGCTGGCACTCGTAGCACCCGGGCGGTCGCCCGGACCCTGCCGACGCTAGTCATGCCATGACGTGGAGCGCAAGCTCGTTGTGGTGTGAGATTCCGTTTATCCCGGTTCACGGCAAGATCCGCCAAGCGCACCAAACCGCGCTACCATGCGCGCGGAGTGTGATCACAATGCAGACCCGCCGGCTGGCCAACGTCCTTGTCTATTTGGCCGTCATCATCGTTGCGACAGCATCATGCAACTCCGAGCCGGAAGTCCAACTCAATCCCGACCTGCAGGCTGAGTTGGTCGAGATGCAGGCGGCCGACCAGGCCGAGCGAACGGGCGAAGTCGCCGGCAGCGGCGATGGCGCACGGACCGCCCGACTTGCGGAGATCATCGACGAATACGGCTGGCCCACCCAGTCTCTCGTGGGCGTGGACGGTGCTACCGCCGCGTGGGTCATCGCCCAGCATTCGGATCAGGACGTGGACTTCCAGGCACGGGCGCTTGAGTTTATGCGCGAGGCGGTCGAGGACGGCGAGGGCGACCCGACCGAGCTGGCATACCTAGAGGACCGGGTGGCCACGAACCGGGGTGAGCCGCAGATCTACGGCACGCAGATCGGGTGTGTCGACGGCGAAGCAGTGCCGGGGCAGCTCACCGACGAGGAGAACGTCGACGAGCGACGGGCCGAGGCGGGCCTACAGCCACTAGCCGAATACCTGGCCGAGCTTGCCGAGATCTGCGCCAGCGAACTCGACAGCCTGTGATCTGACCACGATCTGACAGCGGCCGTGCGTGAACCGAATACACTAGGGTAGGTGATCTTTAAACGAGTCGGCGACGGGCGTCCGTACCCTGACCACGACACCAGCCTGCGTGCGTGGTCACAGCTGCCGCCCCGGCAGGTCCGGCTCGACGAGCTCATCACGACGAAGCGGACGCTCGACCTCGAGACGCTCCTGGCCGCCGACTCCACGTTCTACGGTGACTTGTTCGCTCACGTTGTGGAGTGGGAAGGCGAGCTCTACCTCGAGGACGGGCTGCACCGGGCGTTGCGTGCCGCATTGCAGCAGCGAGCCGTCATCCATGCCCGAGTGCTGACGTTGGTGAGCGAAAAGCCCGAGTCGCGGCTAAGCTCGCGAACGTAACTTCCCCAGCACCCGGAGGGTCGATGGCCGTCCACCCGCCGCTTGAGGACGACGTCCGGCATCGACGCAGGTACCGTCGTGTCCGCACGGCGATCACTCTCGTCATTCTCATCGGGCTTGTCGTCTGGGCGGCTTTGTACGCCTGGCGAGTGGTGACCGAGCCGGCGGCGACGGCGGACGAGACCGAACCGGTCACCGAAACACCGGTCTGTGCGGTTGCCGTGCCGACCGAAGCACCGCCACCAGAAGAGATCAGCGTCAATGTCTACAACGGCACCAGCCGCAATGGCCTGGCCAGCCAGGTCGCGCGCGACCTGCGGGAGCAGGGCTACGTCATTCTCGACGTCGCCAACGACCCGCTCAATCGGTCGGTCACCGGTATCGCCGAGGTCCGAGCAGCGGACTCGGAGGACCTGTCGGTATTGTTGATCATGTCTCAATTCCCGGGCGCCGTATTCGTCCCGGAGGCGCGATCCGACGAGATCATCGACGTCGTTCTCGGCGAACAGTTCGAAGCCATCGGACCACAGGATCCAGAGCCCGATCCAGAGAGCACCATCGAGCCGCTGCCAATCTGCTGACTATTCGTCGTCGGCGTCGAACCAGCCGGCCAGCCGACCTCGCTTGCCAACCGCTCGCAACCGCCGCTCGGTCGCGAGCCGCAGAGCCCTCGGTGACACGATCAACACCTCGTCGCCGATTCGAAGCCTGGTTCGCAACTCCGGCACAAAGCTCTCTCCCGACCGAACGATCAGGGACACCGCGACCCCATGCGGCAAGCGCAGTTCTCCGACTTCGACGCCATGCAGCCTGGAGCCCGCGGGCACGCGTAGCTGGATCAGGTCTGCCGCGACGCGTTCGAGCGGTGCCGACTCCACCTCGGCATCGCGCGGCCCTCCGTCGCCCACACCCAGCACGCGCGCAGCCCACGGCAGTGTTGGGGCCTGCAACGTGGTGAACACGATGGCGACCACGAACACGATCGCGAACAGACGTCCAGCATCGTCCAGCTGGTCCGCGAGCGGGATCGTAGCCAGCACGACGGGGATCGCTCCGCGCAGCCCCGCCCAGGACAAGAACGCCTGCTCCCGGATCGGCACCCGGAACGGCAGACAGGACAGCAGAACCGCGAGCGGGCGTGCCAGCAGGATCGACGCGGCTCCCGCCACGAGGGCAGGCACGATCGCCTCCGGCATGTCCGCGGGAGCGGCCAGCAGGCCCAGCATGACGAACAGCCCGATCTGTGCCAGCCACGCCAGGCCCTCAGCGAACGACCGGGTGGCCGCGCGGTGCGGCAGCTGCGAGTTGCCCAGCACCAGCGCCGCAACGTAGACGGCCGCGAAACCGCTCGCGCCCACCCCCGCACCGGCAGCATACGCAAGCACTGCGAGCGTCATAACGACCAGCGGATAGAGCCCAGACGCGGGCAGCGCCGTTCGCCTCAGCACGGCGGCGCCCGCCCAACCGACAGCTAGGCCCAGTACGGCGCCAGCGACCAGCTCGTAGACGATGTCGAGCGCCACCATGCCCACGCCATGGGTGGCGACCTCTCCGGCACTGACGACAGTGACCAGCACGACCGTCGGCGCGTCGTTGAGCCCCGACTCCACCTCCAGCGTGGTCGCCGGCCGCCGGTGTAACGGCACACGCCGCAGGGTCGAGAAGACGGCTGCCGCGTCGGTCGGAGCGAACACCGCCCCGAGCAGGACGGCAAGCTGCCAGTCCATCCCTAGCAGGTAGTGACCCAGCACCGCCACGACCGCCGTCGTGACGCCGACCCCGAGGGTCGCGAGGGTGAGCCCGATCACGAACGTTGGCCGGACGTCGGCCCATCGTGTGGTCAGTCCACCTTCGGCCAGGATGATGGCTAGCGCACCGAAGCCGAGCGCATGCGCGAGTTGAGCATCGTCAAACTGAATACCAAGGACTGCTTCACCGAGGAGGACCCCTATGAGCAGATAGAACACGAGACTGGGCAGACCGAACCGGACGCTTGCCCGCACTGCCACCACCGCGGCTACCAGCACGAGAGCACCCACGAGCAGGAAGGTGTTGAGCGCATCGAGGTCCAACCCGCTCCCCCTTCACACTCGCTCGTCCGTCTACACCGAAACTCGACCGGCTCCTAACCGCAGCGGTCAGGAGCCGGTTGAACAGGCGGCACTGGGCGGCGACGATTACCCGCGATCGTACCGGCGCGACTGACCTCCGCAGCCCGCCCAGCACGCTGATCACTTCGACGCGTCGTGCGTTAGGTTCCGTCTTAGACGGGTATGGAGTAGGTCATGGAGTTCATACTGTGGCTTATCGCCGTCATCCTCGTGATCTGGGGGATCGTGACGATCTTCCGAGGATCCCTGCTATTTGGGATCTTGCTCATCGTTGTCGGCCTGCTCGTTGGCCCCGGTGGCGTGAGCATCTTCACCTAACCCCGAGAGCAACTCCCAAACCCATCCGTGCCGTGCTGTCATGCGGCAAGCGCGGCGACTAGCGCGACGAGCGGCGGCGTGGACTGTCCGATCATCCCGCGCCACAAGGTGCGGTCTGACACGAACAGGACCACGCCGCTCAGCGCCATGAAGGCAGCTGTATAGATCACAAGCGCGCGACCCGGCGCCTCTGTGCCGGACATCCACAAGATCGCCCCGATGATCGCCCCTGCTCCCAGAAACAGGTTGTAGAAGCCCTGGTTGAACGCCCACAACCGGACGGCGGGCGACGTCTCAGCCCGACCCAGCAGAAACCGCTGGGCGCCGGGCCGGTGGAATACCACACTCTCCAGGACGAACGCCCCGACGTGAAACATTCCGGCAATGATTGCGAAGACCTGCGCGACAGCGGCCACGGCGCAGATTGTAGGGGTCAGGACGCCGGAAAGAGCTCGATCAGCGACACGGCCGGCATCGGCAGCTCGAAAGAAAGGCTCACAGACCCGCCTTCGGCCTGCACCGTGGAAGTCGGCTCGAGGTACTCCAGCCGGTCGGCCTCGCGCAACGCCTGCCAACCCGCGTCGTCCGGCCAGTCACGTTCCTGGCCAACATCTGCCCAAGCTTGGTTGAGATTCGAGTGGTGTTCGTCGAGTCGCCGGTGCCTGAGCTCGTAGCGGCGCGCCAGGCCGGTCACTTCCAACTTCACCTGACGGTCGAGCAGGGGTTCGCCGGCGGACTTCGACACGTCGGCTGGTCCGTTCCACAGCACCACGGCGATTTCGCCGTCGCTTCCGCGGGACGCGACGGCGCCGACCATATCTCCCGCGCCATCACCGGTTACGTCCACCGTGACCCGCTCGTCCCGCAACTGCTCCAGCATCCATAATCCCCACCAGCGCGGCTTGCGTAGATTGCCGACGCTGAGCAATCCGAATCCACCGTGCAACAGCGCTGGCGGCCGCCCCAACTCCTCAAAGTGGTCTGAGATGGTCCAGTAGGCCAGCGCCTCCAGCCGGCCCATGGCACTGGCCATGCCGCGAACCAGATAGGCCGCACTCCACACCGAATCATGCGCGCGGTTGAAGTGGCCGGCGTGCGCGCCCCACTCGGTCCACCACAATGGCAGTCCGGGCCTGCCGTGCCGGGCGGCCAGCGGGCGCAGGTCGAGCGGGGCGTTGCCGTAGGTGTGCGTGGACAGGAAATCGACCGGGGACCCTGATCGGCGGGTGTGATCCAGCAAGAGATCAAGCCAGCCGACGGCGGCCGATGCCGGTCCACCTACAGGCAGTGCACGATCGACGGACTTCACCGCATTCGCCGTGATGTCATACAGCCGGAGGTACTCGTCCGGGGTTCCCGACCAGAACACCTCGAGGTTGGCCTCGTTCCATACCTCGAAACCCCAGCCGCGCACTTCGTCCCGCCCGTACCGCTGAACCAGGTGCGCCGTCAGATCCGTGACGAGCTCCCTCCAGCGCTCCCAGTCGTGCGGCGGCGAGATGATGGCGCCGTATTCGAACACCGTCTTGGCCGGGTCTCTGGCCAGGTCGCGCGGCATGAACCCGATCTCGACGATAGGGCGCAGCCCGAACTCGAGCACTTGGTCGTAGATGCGATCTACGCCGGAGAAATCGTGCTCCGGTTCGCCGTCGACTTCACGGTAGACACCCAGCTCGTCGAGCAGGATCGCGTGTGCTCGGACTGCGCGCACCCCGAGCTCGTCGTGGGCCATCCGTAGTGCCTCGGCGAACTCCGCGCCGACGGGCCGCCCGCCCGGCCCGTCGCCGTAATCGAGCTGGCTGAGGTGCTCGGCTCCGATCATCGGACGCCAGGGCCGGTCTATGCTCCCGCGCGAGGCGGACGCGTCGACCACGATGGTGCATTGCGCCGAACCATCCGCTGCCGGCGTCGCAGCGACCGGCTCGCCGGCCGGCTGGCTGCGGTCGTCGACCGCCGCCACGGCGGAGACGCGGTACCAGACCGGACGTCCCGGCTCGCCGGTCGTGTCCGTGAACGGAGGGTGTGGGACGGCGCGGACCAACGGCTCGCCGACTTCAACCGGCTCGTACGGGCCGGACGGATCGTCGGCCCGCTGAACCAGGTATCCCACTGCTCCGTCGACCGGCTGCCAATCAAGCGTGACCTGCCCACGTCCGGCCCGAGCCTGCAGGCCGGACGGCGGGTCCAGCGCCGGCAGCTGGTACGTCGCAACGTCCGTGTGCCGGCCGATCCGCTCCTCCCAGTCGGTTCGGGCATCACGCCCAGTCGAGCTCATCGTGTTCCTCTCTGCTGCTCGGTTGCCGTTTGGGCGGACTCACTCGACCCGGCCGGCGCCGAACTCCTCGATCTCCATGAGGGGCCGCATCGACGGCTCCAAGGTCTCGGCCAGGTAATCCCGCAACCGGTCCGCCAGCAGCGCGTTCGCCGTCGCGGCGATGACCATGCCCTGGTCGAGCGCCAAGTACCGGTCGGCGATCTGGCCAGTCGCCACGTTGACCGAGTCCTTGAACCCGCCCCTGCCGTACAGGCCAGGGAAGTCGGCCGCGAGGCTGGCGAGGTTCTCCAGCGTCTCGTCCGGCGCCACTTCCAACGCAAGGAACGCGGCGTGCGGAGTCACGACGCCCTCACCGTAGTCCTCGATCGGCGCCGGTGGACGTGCGCACTCCGGATCGTCCCAGCCGGTGTCGACCAGCGTGAGCCGGTCCACGTCGGCGGCGTACCCGGCCGGCTCCATGCCGATGGCGTCCACGCCGTACTCGCGGTACCCGCCGGCGGGATTGCTGGCCGGGGAGAACCCCCAGTAGCCGTAGCCGGCTTCGTCCAGACCGAATTCGATCTGCGCCTCGACATAGAGCGGATGGGTCACCGCCCAGCTGTCCGGTCCCCAGTCCATCTCCGGCACGACGAGCGGGACCATCATCGCCTCGAACATACTGCCGCCCCACGTGGGAACGACGAGCTTGTCGGAGTAGCGGTAGGCGCCTTCGAACACGTCCACGCCGTGGTACGTCCGCCACTCGCCGACCGGCCGCGCCTCTTGCCAGCTCCAGTCGCACGTGTTCGGGAACGTCCGCCAGCCGGCGTAGTAGTGCTCTGGCGGAATCTGGTCCAAGGCGATTCCGATGTAGCTGGCGATTCTCGGCTCGGTGTTGAACGCGCCGTAGTGGTGACCGGTGTAGACGACGTCCTGCCCCATGCCGCAGTAGTCGTCCCTGGGAAATCCTTCGCTGCCCGGCGGCTCTTCACCCACCAGCCAGAATCCGCCGCGGATGAGACCGGCCCCGGCGTCCGGACCCTTAGCCAGCGGATCGTAGTAACAGCCGAAGTTCATACTCTCCGCCAGTTCACCAGCTCGCTCCGCCAGTTCGGGTGCCGCATCGGCGACCATGAGCAAGGCCGAGGCCAACCAACCGTTGTCCACGCTGGACAGGAACGGGTAGACGGGATTGTGCGGCGGCTCCGGCCAGGTCGTCAGCTTCTCGAGGGTCGCGGGGTCGTACCAGTTGTAGAACTGACCAGACGGCTCGTGCCGCTCGAGCCGCTCGACGCTGCCCAACGTCTTGGCGATCCGCTCGCTGGCTTCAGATTCCGGGATCAGTCCGAGATCACGAGCCGCCAGCGTCGCCCACAAGTACATGCCGATGTTGGTCGGTGACGTGTAGTCCGACCGACTATGGGGACGCAAGTCGCCGCCGATGTGGTCGGCGGGCAGAGCGGTTCGGGGCTCGACCATGGCGACAAAGGAGCGCCACGTATCGGCTGCGTACCGGGACAGGTCGGCTTGGTCATTGCGGGAGTCGGCCTGAGCCACACCCGCTGCCGTCGTTGCGAACAGTGTCGCAGCGGCGATGGTCGCTATGTGTCGTCTCACTGCTACCTCCTCGTCGCGGGAGACGGATTCACTTGATGCCGGTCATGGCGATGCCCTGGGTGAAGTAGCGCTGAAGCACGATGAACACGAGGACTACAGGCAGCACCACAGTCACTGCGCCGGCCAGGAGCAGGCCGTGGTTGGTCTCGTGCTGGCCGATGGCGAACAGCGCGATCGCCACCGGGAGGGTGTACATGTCCTCGGTGCTGGCCACGACCAGCGGCCAGAGGAAGTTGTTCCAGGCGGCGAGGAAGGTGAGAATCGCAAGTGCGGCCAGGGCGGGGCCACACAGCGGCAAGATGATGTTGAAGAAGATCCGGTATTCACCGGCTCCGTCGACCCTGGCAGCGTCGAGAAGTTCGTCAGGTAGGCCCGAGATGTACTGGCGCATCAGGAACCCGCCGAATGCCACTCCAGAGGCCCCGGCCAGCGTTGGCAAGATCAGCCCAGGAGAGGTGTTGACCATGCCTAGGTTCGAGACGAGCACGAACAACGGCATGAACGTCACGATGGCCGGCACCATCAGGGTGCCGAGCATTAGAACGAACAGCACCCGCTTGCCCGGAAAGTCGAGCTTGGCGAGTGCGTAGCCGAGCATGGACGCGAACAGCAGGTTGCCCAGCGTCACCGCGACGGCGACCAAGGTCGTGTTGAAGAAGAAGCGGGCGAAGTCGAGCCGTTCGAACAGGTCGACGTAATTGCCGAGGGTTGGATCTTGCGGCAGCCAGGTGGGTGGTGCCTGGCGGAGTTCACCAGTGGTCTTGATCGACCCGAGCACCATCCACACGAACGGGGTGATCACAACCAGCAGGCCCCCGATAAGCAGCAAGTGCAGCCAGAGGCCGCCCCGCGGTTGGCGCCCCGCGGCCCGTCTGGTGGTCGTGGGTTCTTCGCGCGTAGGTGTGAGTGTTGTCATCGGTACCTGCTACGTCTTGGACCGGAAGAGCCGGAACTGGCCGAACGCGAGCAGTGCGATCGCGAGGAACAGCAGGTAGCTGATCGCGGCCGTCGGCCCGTAGTTCCCGAAGCTGAACTGGTTGTAGGTGTGGTAGGCCACCGAGAGCGTGGAGTTCAGCGGGCCGCCCTGGGTCATGACGAACGGCTCCTCGAAGAACTGCAGCCAGCCGATGCTTGCGATCACCGCCGTCAGCAGCAGAGTCGGC
>DASUUH010000113.1:0-5132 GCA_036374175.1 Jiangellaceae bacterium
GGAACGCGACGTCGAAGAACTCGGCGACGGCTGTCCAGAACGCCTCCACCTCACCGACCGACCATCGCCACAGCGATTCGTAATCTGGCAGGTCGAGTCCGCGTTCGTCGGCGAGCCAGCGGCGGAACGCGGCAAGCCGGCTGCGGGCGATCTGGTCGGGATCGGGCTCCCAGAGCACCTCGGGCACATCGTCGTGCGGCATGCCACCAACGTTAGTGACGGACCGCCCGGCCCGGCTATGTAGTGTCCGGACATGCCAGCAGTCGGCCGCTGCGCGCGATGCGGCAACCGATCGGACTGCCCGAGCGTCAAATAGCAAAACCGAACCGTTCGGGATCTTTCGGGGGGTGGATGCGAAACGCGGATAGGCAACGTATGGTCAAGACTCCGCCGGGGGACGGTGGACTGATCGAGAAGGATGGACTGGAGCGTGGGGCCGGTTCCTGGGTGATTGAGAGGAGACGCGCGTGAGCGTGACGCAGGAGACAGCAACGTCGGTGTCGACTGGTCGTCGATTCAGGGCCTACACGTCGAAACATCTCGAAGAACTCACAGCCCGCGCTGGCTTGAGCGCAGACGAGCGGCTCGCGGTCCGAGCAGTGGCCACCGTCCTGCCGTTTCGGGTTAATGCCTACGTCGTCGACGAGCTGATCGACTGGGACGCAGCGCCCGACGATCCGATGTACCGACTGACGTTCCCCCAGGCTGACATGCTGCCGGCGGATGACGTCGCCATGATTGCCGGCTTGATCCGCAAAGATGTGTCCAAGCTCGAACTCAACGTCGCAGCGAACAAAGTGCGAGCCAACCTCAACCCGCACCCGGCCGGCCAGCTGGAACTGAATTTGCCCAAGGTCGGCGACGAGCCGCTGAACGGCGTCCAGCACAAGTACGCCGAGACCGTGTTGTACTTTCCCAAGCAGGGCCAGACCTGCCACGCGTACTGCACGTACTGCTTCCGGTGGGCCCAGTTCATCGGCGAGCCTGACCTGAAGATGGCCAACGACGACATCGGCAACCTGATCAACTACCTCCACAAGCACCCGGAGGTGACGAGCGTCCTCTTCACCGGCGGCGATCCGATGATCATGGGTGAGGGTGTGCTCAACCGCTACATCGAGCCCCTGCTCGAGATCGATCAGCTCGAATCCATCCGGATCGGAACGAAGGCCCTGGCCTACTGGCCGCAGCGCTGGGTCACGGACCCTGACGCCGATGACACCCTCCGCCTGTTCGAGCGGGTCGTGGCCGCCGGGAAGAACCTGGCTTTCATGGCGCACATCACACACCCGCACGAGATGATGCCGGACATCGCCCAGGAGGCAGTGCGCAGAATCCGCGGCACTGGTGCGGTCATCCGGACGCAGGCGCCACTCATCCGCACCATCAACGACGACTCCGACACGTGGGCCACCATGTGGCGAACCCAGGTCCGGCAAGGCATGGTGCCGTACTACATGTTCGTCGAGCGCGACACCGGTCCACAGGACTACTTCTCGGTGCCGTTGGCCAAGGCGTACTCGGTCTACCAGGGCGCGTACCAGCAGGTATCCGGCCTGGCCCGCACGGTCCGTGGCCCTTCGATGTCGGCCACGCCGGGCAAGGTATGTGTGGACGGTGTCACCGAGATCGGCGGCGAGAAGGTGTTCGTCCTGCACATGATTCAGGCGCGCCGGCCCGAACTCGTGGGCACACCATTCTTCGCCAAGTACGACGAGAACGCTGCCTGGCTTTTCGACCTCAAACCAGCCCTCGGGGCCACCAAGTTCCCATACGAGTAACACATATCGATCTATCAATCGTCATCACCGTCGGGTCGAGTAGGTCCGACCAGGCGTCTCATGGGACGATCCATTGGTTATGTCGCGGACCGCTACCGATGATGACGACGTGATCGACGTCGATGTGCTCGACGTGTCGGACCTTCGCTTCGAGGGCGGCACGTCAGGAAGTGTTGCCGAGGAGATCCGGGCACAAGCGGCCGGCGGATACACGACTGCCGTCCTCCACTTGGACGGACCGCTCCAGGCCAAGGTGACTCCGTTCAACCCGGCCGTCGTGCGGTGTCTGGAGGATGGTTCGGCCAGCCTGGCGATGCCGCACGACAGCGTGCGAGCGCGGGTTGCGGTCGTCAGGCACCCGGCCGTCCTCGAACACGCCGACGTAGATCTGCCGGGTTTCCAGGTAGACCAGGTCGTCGTCGTCGCAAATGCCGCTCCCCGCGACATCGACGGGTACGTGCACTATCGGGTCGCAGACGTGAACGCGGCCGCTCGCAGGCTCTTCGGCAGCGCGCCGTCGTGGGCACCGATCGGACCGCTCGTGCGCGAGGCGCTGGCCGAAGAGCTCTCCGAAGAGCGGGTACTGGCGGAGGACTGGGTCAACATCATCGATGTCGACGCCTGGTCGGCGCGCCGGACAGGGTATGCCAGCGATCGACCTGTGATCGGACGGCACAGCCGAGATAGCCCGCAGAAGTGGCCGGAGGACACCGCGGTGCTGCGGCAGGTCTACCCGACCGACGGCTCGATGGACGTCCGGGTGCTCGGCGGGGCCATGTCAGTGAAGTCACTGATCGGCGACCTGCCGTCCGCGTGGCACGTACAGCCGTTCGGCGCCGCTGATCCTCGTGACTTTCTCGCCGGCCTGGACTTCTTCGTCTACTACCACAACCGCAAGTGGGTCGAGGCCTTCGGCCGGACCATCCTCGAGGCGATGGCGTCCGGTGCCGTCGTTATCCTGCCGCCACACTTCGCCCCGGTGTTCGGCGAAGGCGCGACCTATGCGGAGCCGCGTGAGGTGCGCGGGGTCATCGAGGCCTTCTACGGAGACCGCGAACGGTACGAGAGGCAGGCGGCAGCCGGCCAGCGGATCGCACGCGAGCGGTTCGGTGCCGATGCGCACGTCCGGCGGCTGGAAGGGTTGATCGGTGCGGCGCGGCCGGAGCCCGAACAGCGCCCAGCGCCGCCCGCCACGTCACGCCACTCGTCGGAGCGCCAGCGCGTGCTCATGATCAGCAGCAATGGGACGGGGATGGGTCACCTCACCCGTCTTCTCGCATACGCGCGGAGGGCTCCACAGACGCTGAGTCCCTACTTTCTGTCGCTGTCCCAGGCGGTGCCGCTGGTCGCACGGTTCGGCTACCGGTACGAGTACATGCCGTCCATGACGCCCACGGGCTTGGACCCGGACCGATGGCAGGCCTACTTCCGGGCCCGGGTCTCGGAGGCGATCAGCCGGCTCCGGCCCGCTGCCGTCGTGTTCGACGGAACCTGGCCGTACAAGGGCATCAGGTGGGCTCGTGGAGATCACCCGAACGTGCCGTGGGTCTGGTCGCGACGGGGCATGTGGTACAAGGGCATGAACCGCGACCAGCTGGCGAAGTCCGCGTGGTTCGACCTGGTGATCGAGCCTGGGGATCTGGCTTCTCCCGCCGATCGCGGCGTGACGGCCGACGCGCCCGCGACGCGGGTCGGGCCGGTCACGCTTCTCGATCTGGATGACCTGGATGAACGCTCGGTCGCCCGGCAGGCGTTAGGGCTTGATCCCGTAGCGCCGACGGCCCTCGTCACCCTTGGGGCGGGCAACATCAACGACCCGAGCAGCGCAATCCGCATCGCCATTGACGTGTTTCGCGCGCTGGGCGTGGAGATCTGCGTCACCAAACCCGAGATCGCCGAGCGGTTCGGTGTCCACGACGAACACGTCCACGTCCTGAGCAGGTATCCGCTGTCGCGGCACTACCGCGCATTCGACGTGGCCGTGAGCGCTGCCGGCTACAACTCGTTTCACGAGCTTCTCCGGTTCGGGGTACCGACGCTGTTCTTGCCGAATCTCGACACAGCCCTGGATGATCAGCGAACTCGCGCCCGATACGCATCGGATCGCGGCTGGGCGCACTGCCTGGACAAGCCGGAGCCGCACACCGTGCGTAAGCTGCTCGAGGACTTGATCGACAACGGCGCCGCCATGGCGGCAGCAGCGCAGGCCGCCGACCCCGGAAACGGCGCTGCGGCCGCGATCGAGGCGGTCGCGGAACTGCTAGAGGAGAGATGACGGCGATGGCCTGGAAGCGCCGGTTCACCGGGTGGCTGCTGCGGTTGCCAGGGGCAGGCATCGCGCGCCGCCGCGTCGTCGGCTGGCTGAGGCGCAGCACGACGGTTCGGTCGCTGGTCAAGCGGGTCTTCGCGATCGACACCGCGGGCACTCTGCCGCTCGATGTCACCGCGGGCAGGGTGCTGGGCGGAGTCGGGACGGAGCAGTTACCGGTCACGCTCGTGGTGATCGTCGGAGCCGAAGCGAAGACAGTCACGGCTACTGTCGACGAGGTCGCGCGGATTCAGCTGATGACGGCGGGGTTCCGGCCGGTGATCGTGGCGGACGTGCCGGCGTTTGCGAGCGCTCGCCCCTACGGCTATCCCTTCGAGCTGCTGCTACCAGAATCAGAGTGGGATGTGTCGGAACACGCGACGACGTGGGATGACTACGTGCGGCGGCGGGTCGGCCTGCTCTTCGCTACGTACCGCGCGACGGCCTCGATCACCCTTGGGCGTGACGGGCTTGATCACACTTCGCGGCTGGTGCTCAGTTCGTTGCGTCCCGTGGCACCGGCCGCCTGACCGCACAGTATTCCACTACGACGCATTCCTCTTGTGAGTTACGATTACGTGCGTGACATGGCGATATTGATCTAGCCACCGAGACCGACCTACCGCGAGAGCGCGCGGACCGCCGGGCTGGCCTGCCCGGCCCCCGTCCCGTTCTCGCCTGGAAGGTCTCATGCTCGACACCGTCCGCCGTACTACGGCCCCAGCCCGCCTCGCGGCCACTCTCTACGTCTACTCGTTCTTCGACGAGTTCATCCTGCTCTACCCGTTCTACGCGGTCCTGTTCGCCGACACCGGCCTGAGCACCGCCGAGATCTCCTCGCTTTTCGTGATCTGGTCGATCACTAGTGTGGCGTTGGAAATTCCGTCCGGCGTGCTTGCTGACCTGGTCTCGCGCCGAATGCTTCTCGTGGTCGGCCCGCTGCTTTCGGCCGCGGGGTTCGCGCTCTGGGTGTTCGCACCCTCCTACCCGGCGTTCGCGGCGGGTTTCGTGCTGTGGGGGATCAAGGGAGCCCTCGAGTCGGG
>DASUUH010000114.1:0-6736 GCA_036374175.1 Jiangellaceae bacterium
GCGCCAGCGCCGACTTCGAGCATCCTGCCCCGCAGGTGTGGGTCGAATTCGTCGAGCACCCAGTCGAAGAAGTGCCGTGCGGTACCGAGACGTTCGAGGTCGTCGGCGGCGCCGAAGTGGTCATCGGTGAAATCGCGGCCCACCGGCGAAAGCCGCCGCTGTCGGGCGCGGTCGACACTTCCGCGCAAGGCCCTCAGATGTGCGGTGAACTCACCGACGTCCCGTAGCCCCAGTCCGCCGGCCGAACCGGTAGTCCCTCGATAGATGATCGGTGCTTCACCGACCCGATATCCACGGGCCACCGCCATGGCCACGAACATCGTCTGCACGCTGTGGCTGTTGATTGGTCCGGCGCCGATCGTGAAGTCGCGCACGACGGGCACGCGGGCCACTCGGAAGCTGGTGGTGGCATCCGCGATGCCCCTGGTGCCGGTGAGCAGGCGGAACGTCACGTTGGCGAGCCTGCCTAGTGCCCAGCGGGAGGGCGAAAGACCCGGCGTTCCACTCCCTCGCACCCACCGCGAACCGATGACGACGTCTAGATGACTTGTCACAAGGCGGTCGATAAGGTGCGGGAGCTGCGTCGGGTCGTGCCGGCCTGTGGCATCCAAGGTCGCAACCAGGTCGGCTCGCCCGGCATCGACCACGCGCCGGAATCCGTCGACGTAGGCGTTTCCCGGCCCGGCGGCCGGGCCACGGACGACCTCCAGTGGCAAGCCCAGCGATTCGGCGACCCCAGCAGCTTCCTGTCCGGCTGTGCCGGTATCGCCGTCGAGAAGCAGAACGTCGAGGTGCATGCCGCGGCAGCGGAGGGCGTACGCGGCAACCGCGAGATCACGCATCAGAGCCGGAACGGGCCAGAGCGATCCGTACACCGGGAGCACGACCGTGATCGCTTTCGGCGTGTTCCCTCGTGGTTCAGGGTGCCGAACCGAGGTCATTGCGGTGCCGCCTTCGCGAGCTCTACCGCCTGGTCGTAGACGTCGAGCAGGGAGGACTCAAACGAGGCCACAGGGAGCACAGGTTCCGCGGGCGGCTCGGGTGGATCGTCTAAGAACGCGTCGACCGCGGCGGCGAGTCCGCGGGCGGTGGACTCAGGATCGCTCGGGGGGATCAGCGCGACGTGGCTGGTCGGCCACCACCGCGCGACCTCTGCGGGACCGCCGTGATCAAGGCACACCACCGGCGTGCCCAGGCTAAGCGCCTCGCCCAACGCGATCGGGCTTTCGTCGTGGAGGGCGGGGTGAAGCAATACGCCGCAGCGTCGGACCTGCCGCAGCAGCTCGTCACGGGGTAGGCTGCCCACCAACTCGAGCCGGTTGGCCAGGCCCCACCGCTCGGCCGCTCTCTGGACACGCGATCTGTCGGGTCCGTCGCCAAATACTCGCAGAACCGCGTCCCGATGTCGCACCTGACGAAGCGCCCGCACCGCGAGGTGACCGCCCTTCCACGGAATGAGACGACCGACGAACGCGATGTCGGAGCCGCGCGCGCCGGGCGGGTTCATCCGAGGCAGTCTCACCGTCAGCGCGTTGGGAAGCACGACGACACGCTCACTTCGCAGCCGCCGGGCGGTGCTGGGATTCTGCGCGAGGCTGATCGTGGCCGCCCGAGTCGTGGCACGGTGACTGGGGCGGACGACCGCCAAGCGACGCACAGTCTCGCGGAGGGCCTCCTCGCGCAGCCCGGCGGCACCGAGCTCACGGGCCAGTGGTGCCGGAGTACTCACTCCGCCGCCTACCGGACCCCAGACGAAAGGCTTGCCCAGCCCGCTGACTCCTGCCCGTGTCCAGTACGTCGCGAAGGTCGCGTGGTGGACGACGTCGAAGTCGAAGCGGCGGTCCAACTCTGCGGCGTGCACAGCCGCCAACCGTTGCCACGCCTCGTAGTACGCGTGCAGACCCGGCTGACCCGTTCGTTTGAATTGTCGAACCGGCCCATGCAGGTCGAGACCGCGCAGTTGGATCCGATCCCGAAGCGGGTGCCCAGCGAGGTACTCCTCGAGCAAGGAGATGCTGTTCTCCCGGGTGAGAACCCACACGTCATGGCGTTGGGCAGCCGCCAGCATGACCTGCAAACCGACTTCCTGCTCAGAGCCCTTCCCCGGCTCGCATGCGTACGCCGAAATCAGGATCCTCATCTTGGTCACCCTACGCATCGACAGGCCGATCCGCGGCGCGACTGACCACATTGCCCCGTCGAGGTCAGGTAGTCTCCGGATAACTCGGCGCTGGGACTTGGCAGCCTGGGCTCACAAGCGCAGGGAGGGGGCGGGGATGACTGTCGTCTTGGTGTCCGGCTCGGGCGGACTGGTGGGATCGGAGGCCGCACGCTTCTACGCCGGGCGGGGCAGTCAGGTGGTCGGCATCGACAACGATATGCGGGCTCGATTCTTCGGCCCTGAGGCGTCCACCGAGTGGGCCGTCCGGCGACTGCGAGAGAGCTTCGATAACTACGTGCACCATGGCATCGACATTCGAGACGCCGACGCGGTCGACGCCGTGTTCAGCACCTACGCCGCAGACATCGGGCTGATCGTGCACGCGGCTGCCCAACCGTCTCATGACTGGGCCGCCCGCGAACCGGTCACCGATTTCACCGTCAATGCGAACGGGACCCTCAACCTCCTCGAGGCGGCTCGGGAACACTGCCCGAAAGCCGTCTTTGTGTTCATGTCGACCAACAAGGTCTACGGAGACCGTCCGAATGGGCTGCCGCTGGTGGAGTTGGACAGCCGCTGGGAGATCGACATCAGTCATCCGTACCACGATCACGGCATCGCCGAGTCCATGAGCATCGACGCCTGCACGCACAGCCTTTTCGGCGCTTCGAAGGTCGCCGCGGACGTTCTCGTGCAGGAATACGGCCGATATTTCGGCATGAGCACCGTGGCATTAAGAGGTGGGTGCCTGACCGGCCCAGGCCATTCCGGAACCGTGCTACACGGGTTCCTTGCCTACCTCATGCAATGCACTGCGACCGGAACGCCGTACACGGTGTTCGGATACAAGGGCAAGCAGGTCCGGGACAACATCCACTCAGCTGATCTCATTTCCGCAATCGATGCCGTCTACCGGAATCCGCGTCAGGGTGAGGTCTACAACATGGGCGGCGGCCGGCGGAGCAACTGCTCGATGCTCGAGGCCATCGAGCTCTGCGAGAAGCTCACCGGGCGGCGGCTGCAGTGGCGGTACGAGGAGGCCAACCGGACCGGCGACCACCAATGGTGGATCAGCGATACGCGGCGCTTCGAGGAGCACTACCCGGACTGGACCCCGACTTATGACATCGAGGGAATACTCGTCGACATCCTGGATCAAGCCCACGATCGCTGGTAGCCGGTTTCCCGCCATTGCCGGCCGGTGGGCTGAAGTCGGGCGGAATAGCTGCAAAGCGGCCCCACACGGCGCTTGATCGGCTATATTGTTGATTCGACAAACTGGGGGGCTGCAGGGGCGCTGCCATGGTTGCTGTCAGGTCGAGGCTGTTCCCGTCGAGTGTTCATGTCGGCGTGTGCACGCTGTTGCTGGCCGGTGTCGCGGTGGGGGTGCCGGCCGATGGTTCGCCGGCGGCTGGGCCGGGGCTTCCCGCTGGTTTTCGGGAAGAGATCGTCTTCAGTGGTCTGACGCAGCCCACGGCGGTGCGCTTCGCTGCCGACGGGCGGGTGTTCGTGGCGGAGAAGAGCGGGATTGTCAAGATCTTCGACAACCTTTCCGATTCCACACCCACCGTTTTCGCGGATCTACGTACACAGGTTCACAACTTCTGGGATAGGGGCCTGCTCGGCCTGGCCCTGGATCCGGCCTTTCCGTCGAACCCATGGGTCTACGTCTTATACACCCACGATGCGCCGATCGGTGGAACGGCCCCGTGGTGGGGGTCGGTTGGCGCGACCTTCGACGGCTGCCCGACACCACCGGGGCCCACCGCCGACGGCTGTGTGGTCAGCGGCCGGTTGTCCCGACTGCAGGCCTCCGGCAACACAATGGTCGGTTCGGAGCAGGTGCTGATCGAGGACTGGTGCCAGCAGTACCCCAGCCACTCGATCGGCGGCCTGGCCTTCGGATCGGACGGGGCACTGTATGTCAGCGGCGGCGAGGGGGCCAGCTTCCACTTCGTCGATTACGGCCAGGACGGCTCACCGCTCAACCCGTGCGGGGACCCACCCGTGGGTGTGGGAGGCACCCAGACACCGCCAACGGCGGAAGGCGGCGCGCTGCGCAGCCAGGACGTACGTACCACGGCCGATCCGGCTGGTCTGAGCGGCGCCATCCTGCGGGTCGATCCCGCCACCGGAGCCGGACTCCCCGGCAACCCGTTCCATGCCAGCACCGATGCGAACATGCGCCGGATCGTGGCGTACGGCCTACGCAACCCGTTCCGGATCACGGTGCGGCCGGGCACCAACGAGGTGTGGGCGGGCGACGTCGGCTGGAGCGACTGGGAGGAGATCAACCGGTTGACCAACCCCGCCGACGGAGCAGCCGACAATTTCGGCTGGCCCTGCTACGAAGGCGACGGCCGCCAGGTCAGCTATGACGCGGCGAACCTCAGCCTGTGTGAAAACCTGTACGCCGCAGGTAGCGCAGCGGTGGTCGCGCCCTACTTCCGCTACCACCACAACGACCTCGTGCATCCGGTCGACGTGTGTCCGAGGGGTGGTTCCTCGGTCGCCGGGGTGTCGTTCGCTTTCCAGAACGGTGGGAATTACCCGCCGGAGTACCGGGGCGCGATGTTCTTCGCCGACTACACCCGTGGTTGCATCTGGTCGGTGCAAGCCGGCTCGAACGGCCTGCCCGACCTGGCTAAGATCCGCACCTTCGTCTCCGGCGCCGCCCAACCGGTCGACGTGCAGATCGGCCCCGGCGGCGACCTGTTCTACGTCGACCTGGGGGGCACCATCCGCCGGATCCGCTACTCTGGCACCAACCAGCCACCGACCGCGGTGATCAGTGCCAATCCCACCAACGGACCCGCGCCGCTGACTGTCACCTTCGACGGCACCGGCTCCTTTGATCCCGACGGCGACCCGATCACCTACGCCTGGGACCTCGACGGCGACGGCGCCTTCGACGACGCCACCTCGGCCACCACGTCTCACACCTACCAGACCGCCGGCACCCACACGCCACGTCTGCAGGTCACCGACACCTCCGGCGCCACCGGAATTGCATCGGTGACGATTTCGGCGGGCAACACACCCCCCCAGCCAGTGATCGACACCCCCTCCGGCACCACCACCTGGCGGGTCGGCGACACGATCTCGTTCTCCGGTCACGCCACTGATGACCAGGACGGCACACTGCCCCCGTCCGCGCTGAGCTGGTCGCTGATCATGCAGCACTGCCCGTCCACCTGCCACGAACACCCAGTGCAAACGTTCACCGGCACTGCCACCGGCAGCTTCGTCGCCCCAGACCATGAATATCCGTCACACCTGGAGTTGCGGCTGACCGCCACCGACGCTGGCGGGCTCAGCGACACCGTTAGCACGACGCTGCAACCGCAGACTGTCCAACTCGGATTCGCCACCGAACCGTCGGGGCTGACCCTTGCCGTCGGCTCGTCTGGCCAGGCGACCCCGTTCAGCCGCACCGTGATCGCCGGATCCACGGTCTCGATCAGCGCCAACTCGCCGCAGGCGCTCGCTGGACAGACCTACCAGTTCGTCGCCTGGTCCGACGGCGGCGCCCAGACTCACACGATCGTCGCCGACCAACCATCCACCTACACCGCGACCTTCGCCCTCGACACGACCGGGCCGGCCATCTCGAACGTCACCTCCAAGCCGGGACCAGGATGGGTCACGATCACCTGGACCACCAGCGAACCCGCTGACCGCCAGATCCAGTACGGCCAGACGGAGGCGTACGGGAGTTTCACGCCGCTGGACCGCACCCTCGCGACCCAGCACAGCGTCACAATTTCTGGGCTTGCCCGCAAGACCACCTACTTCTTCCAGATCCTCAGCCGCGATGCGACCGGCAATCTCGGCACGTCGAGCGGCTCCTTCCGGACGAAATGATGGGCAGGGCACCACGGCACGCGTCTTCGCGCCGGCCAGTACTCTGCCGGGTACAGACCCTCGCCAATATCTTGGAGCAGAGCCGATGACTGGTGGCACGACGCACATCCCGAAGGTGCCGCTGTTCGGCATCGGGATCAGCGTCACAAACTATTCCGAAGCATGCGCGTCCATCATGGACGCAGCGCGGGCCAGGCGCTCGTACGCGGTGTCGGCACTCGCGACCCATGGGCTCACCGAGGCTGCGCGCGACGCCGAATTCGGCGAACTGGTCAACTCGATCGAGTTGGTGACCCCCGACGGGCAGCCAGTCCGTTGGGCCATGAACATGCTGCACGGCACGGACCTGTCGGAGCGGGTGTACGGGCCCGACCTGGTCGCGGCGGTCTGCGCCACCGCAGCCGCGGAAGGTATGAGCATCTACTTGTTCGGAAGCACGGCGGAGACTTGCCGCGCAGTGGCCGAGGAATTGCCGCGCCGCTACCCCGGCCTGCGGATCGCCGGAGTGCAGCCAGACCGCTTCCGCGATGCCACAGCCGACGAGGACGCAGCGGACATTCAGCAGATCCGCGCCTCGGGAGCCGACATCGTCCTGGTTGGACGCGGATGCCCCCGCCAGGAGCGCTGGGTCGCCCAGCATCGAGGACTCATCCCCGCCCCAATGCTCGCGGTGGGGGCGGCATTCGACTACATCGCGGGCAACATCACCCG
>DASUUH010000115.1:0-16952 GCA_036374175.1 Jiangellaceae bacterium
TGCAGGGTGTCCCCGTGTGTTCGTCGCATTGGTGAGGCCGCGGCGTGCGGTGCTCGACCGTGGACCTTCCCCGACAGTGCTCCCTGCACTTGCGCAGGTCCGCGTACAACGCGTCCAGAATCTCGGCGTCGACGCGGGCGACCGCAAGGGAGCCCACGAACGGATGGATGTGCTTGTCAATCTTCGAGACATAGCCTCGCCGGGGTGCTCGCCTCGACATCAAGGACGTCCAGCCATCGATCCAGTACCTGGTTGGCCGTGGCTGTCGTGCGTGGGTTCCTGCGCTCGTCGATCTGGTTGACGAGTCGGGTGAGGGCCTTCTCCGCGCTCTTTGCCGTGTCAGGTCCCGGCGGAATCGTCTGGGTGAGGTACCTGCGGCGCTTCGACACCGGGTCGATCCCCGCGTAGACCTTCACGCACAGCGCGCCGGACGGCAGGTCTTCGATGCTGCCTCGTTGCCGCTTGCGGCGCTGGTACTTCCTGGCCACGGGCAGCCTACTACGACTCGCACCACGAATGATTCCACGAGAGTTTGGAGCGCGATCTTGAAAGCACATATTCATGCTGGTCAGAGTGGGCGCCCCCGGCAGGATTCGAACCTGCGACACACGGTTTAGGAAACCGTTGCTCTATCCCCTGAGCTACGGGGGCGTGACCGTCCAAGGCTAGTCGTCCAGCGCGGCAAGCCTCCGAAAAGGTACCGCTCCGACCTGGTGTCGGCGAAACGCAGCTGTCAGACGCCCAGACCGGTCCGATCACCGTTGTCACCACATTTAGTAGTTCATGCCCATCACCTGGTGCACGTTGGCCAACGTCCGGTTCGCGACATCATTCGCCCGCTCGGTGCCCGTCGCCAGCACGGATGTCACCAACCCAGGTTCGGCCGCAAGTTCGGACCGCCGCCGGCGCAGCGGGCGCAGGTGTTCGTTGATCGCTTCGGTGACGACCTGCTTGAGCCTGGCTGCGCCACCGTTGCCGATCTGATCGGCCAGGACCTCGGGGGCGGTGCCGGCGCACAGTGCACCCATGAGCACCAGACTGGCGACCTCTGGCCGCCGGTCCGGCTCGTATGTGATGGTCCGTCCCGAGTCGGTCACCGCTCGCCGGATGAGCCGGGCCGTCTCGTCCTCGGTTGCCCGGAGAGTGATGCCGTTGCCGCGGCTCTTGCTCATCTTGCGACCATCGATGCCAAGCAATACCGGCGACTCCGACAGCATCGCCTGCGGCTCGGTGAATACCTGGCCGAATCGCTCGTTGAACCGCCGTGCAACGAGCCGCGTCTGCTCGATGTGCGGCAGCTGATCGCGGCCGACGGGGACCAGGTTGCCGTGGCAGAACAAGATGTCGGCGGCTTGGTGCACCGGGTACGTCAGCAGCAACCCACTGATCGATGACAGGCCGGCGTCAGCGGCTTCGCTCTTCACCGTCGGGTTGCGTTGCAGTTCAGGCACGGTCGTCAAGGCCAGGAAAGGCACCATGAGCTGGTTGAGGGCGGGTACGGCACTGTGCGTGAAGATCGTTGTCAGGGTGGGGTCGAGGCCGGCAGCGAGGTAGTCCAGGACTATCTCACGCACGTTGGCGGCGATGTCACCCGTCCCGGCTCGATCGGTGATCACCTGGTAGTCGGCGATCACCACGAACGTCTCTACACCCGACTGCTGCAGGCGTACTCGGTTCTGCAAAGTACCGAGGTAGTGGCCAAGATGCAGCGGGCCAGTGGGTCGGTCCCCGGTGAGAATGCGATATCGCGCCGGATCGGCGGCCACAGCAGCTGCGTCTGCGATCAGCGACGGGGTTTCGACGGTGGTGGTCATCGGTGCGCTCCTGTCAGTCGGGCAGCCACCGCCGACAGGACCGGCCGGTTGAAGGATCACGGCCGCCGTGGCGGCGGCCATGGGATGAAATGAGTTCGCTCAAGTGCGGCCGCCGGCTAGAGCAGCCACCGCCAGGACTTGAGCGCGAAAGTCATGTCACTAGTCTAGGCCGATTCGCCCGCGCGACCACACCACCAGGCGCATTGGTGCTCTACCAGGCGCACGCACCTAGTACGGCACCAACAGGCATGCTGAACGTGATCATTCGGCGAGGGACGAGCAGTCTGCGCCGATGTCGATCAGGCCGTTGACGAAGTCCTGCGTCAGCGCATTGGCGTTGTCGAGCTCCGCCGCCGAGATCTCGTTGCGGTCCAGGCCCGAGATGCCCGACCATGCTGTCTCCGCCTCGTCACCCAGCAACACGATGGGCAGGATCATCGCTCTTGCTTCGCGGTCGGCAGGAACCGGGATCTCGCGAATCGTCACCACAAGGTTGCGGACATTACGGTCGACGTCCGCCAGTGAATCGTCTGCCGTGGCAACGAGGGGCGAGTTGCCCGCGGCCCGGCAGGCCGCGTTGGCGCTTGCGGTCCAGCTCGCCATGTCAGTCGACTGCTCGGCCGCTTCGTCAGCCGCCGAACTGGGCTGTTCGTCGTCGCTCCCGCCGGGCTGCAGCAGCACCAGCCCGATTCCCATCATGACTACGAGGACTGCGACACCGCCCAGAATCGCAAGGACCGGGCGATGAGGAGGCTCCTCGACGTCGACCGTGGGTTGGTCAGCCAGTAGCTTCACGTGCCCTCCTTCGGCGAGAGTCACTCTAGGGACTCCACCTGGGTTGCACCAAGTGTTCTGGCCCCGTCGTGCCTCCACGAATTGACCGGTGAGCCTGGTTAACCTCGGCGAGTGAGGCCGCAATCCTGGGGACGAGCGCGATGACGACGGTACACGACACCGCTGCCGCGCAGCCGGCGGCGGGCCGAGCCGAACCGGTGGGGCGGTCGGAGCTGGTCGCGGACGCGGTGGCCCGCTGGGTCGACGAGCTTCGTGCCGTCGGTGGGCGAGACCCGTTGTTGTACTTCAGGGACCTCAAGGTCGGCACACTCGACCTGGCCGCCGCCGATGCGGAGACGCGCAAGAAGCTGCTCGCCGGTGAGCCAGTGACGGTGTCCCGGCTGTTTCCCCACGAGCCACTACGCTCCTCCGCCCTGCGTTCTGCCAGGGCGATTCGCGACAAGTCCCGAGAGCTCGCGGAGGAGCGCGGTATCGACGCCGCGATGCTCGCGATCGGCATTGCCACCTGGGCCAACCCATTCGCAGTACACCGGCCGACCGCCCCGGTCCTGCTCCGGGCCGCCACGGTCGTCGCCCGCGACCCGGCTGAGACCGATTTCATCATCGAAGTGTCCACCGAAGCCGGCCTCAACCCGGTGTTGTTGCACGCCCTCGACACCCAGCTCGGGCTGCGGTTCGGACTCGAGTCGTTGCGCGATCGCGCCGGGCACTTGAAGTACCCGCAGGTCGTGGAGCGGCTGCGAGAATTCGCGCCGGCCCATGTCGTCGACGGGTTCTCGATCTCGCATCGGGCCGTGCTGGGCACGTTCGCCGTAGAGCCGAACGCCGCAGTGGCCGACATTGAGGCGCTCGCGCCAGAACTCGACGGCCACGATGTCGTCGCTGCCCTGGCCGGCGATGAACGGGCCGCCCAGCTGACCCGCAAAGCGGGCGGCGACAACCCCCCGGTTCGGCCGGTGCGCCTGGTGTTGGACAGCGACGCTGCCCAGGCTGACGTGGTCGCGGCCGTAGCAGCAGGTCGCAACGTGCGCGTGGACGCGCCACCAGGCACGGGACGAACTCAGACCATCACCAACCTGGTAGCTGAGCTGGTTGCGGGCGGGCGGCGGGTACTCGTCGTCGGGCCCAAGCGGGCGAGCCTGATGAACCTGCTCGATCGCCTCGCGAGTTCCGGGATCGACGACGTCGCGCTCGACCTCACGTCTGTTCGCACTCGCGCCGGCGCCGTCGCCGCTGTGATCGACACCGCGCAGCGGTTGGCAGCGGAGTCCGCGGTTGAACCAGACCTGGACGGCCAACCTGCGGCCACATCGCGTACCGGCCCGGACGGCGACCCGCTCCGGCGCTACCTGGACGCGCTGCACGTCAGCCGTGATCCCTGGGATTGCAGCGCGTATGACTTGATGGCCGCGGTGGCTGCGGCCGATCCCGAGGTGCGCACCACCGCCCGCGTTCCCGATGAAGCGCTGGCTCGGTACGGCGTTGGCACCCGCGAAGCGCTGCGGGTCAAGCTGCGTACCTACGCTCAACTCGGCGGGCTGGCCGCCACGGTGAAGACACCGTGGAGTGGGGCGATCGTCCCGACCGCCGAGGCTGCCCAGCGGATTCGCGCGGCTGTCGACGAGTTGCTGAGCACGGCGCTGCCTGATCTTCGCAACGCCGCCACGCGGGCGTGCGTCGAGATCGGCCTCAGGGGCCCGGAGAGCCCGGCGGACGCAATCGCAGCGGTCGACTTACTTACTGCGGTGGCCGGCACATTGACCGAATTCCAGGCCGACATCTGGTCAGCGCCGCTTGCCGACTTCGTTGCCGCGACGGCGGACCGCCGGGAGCGGGCGGCCCACGACCACGGGCTCGGGATGCTCGCCCGGCGCCGGATCCGCCTTCAGGTCCGAGACCTGCTGGCCGATCCGTCCAACCGGCGGACCCGTGCGCAGCTTCACGCCGACCTCGCAGCGGCGCATCAGCAGCTCACCGACTGGCGCGCGCGGGCCAGAGACTCGCGCTTGCCGCGGACCGGTCCGCACCTGCCCGCCGCAATGGCCGCCGTGGTGAGCGCTCAGGCCGCGTTCCGCGTGCTGGCCGACGCTCGTCCCGATCTCGCAGACCTCCCGGAGCTGCCCTTCGCTGAGGTGGCCAAACGCCTGGCCGAGCTGGCCGCTGCCGGTGACGTCTTGATGGCGCTGCCCAGGCTGGCTGAGCTTCGGGCTGATCTCCAGAGCGCCGGTCTCACCGGGTTGCTGACCGAGCTCACCGGCCCAAACCCCGGCGCCGACCACGTCGAGGCCGCCTTCGCGCACTGCTGGCAGTCCTCGGTTCTGGAGCGTGTGGTGGCAGCCGATCCGAATCTGAGCGGGTTCGACCGTACCGAACTCGAGCGCCGGCTGGGCGCGCGGCGGCAGGCGGACTTGGCTCGCATGGAGTCGGCTGCCGGCCCGGTGCTTGCGCATCGTGCCGCCCGGTTTGCTGCGGCTGCGGACGAGCACGAAGGCCAGGCATCGGTCGTGCTCGAATCCCGGACCGGCTCGGCGCCCCGGAGCTTGCGCGAGCTGGTG
The DNA here is from genome assembly GCA_036374175.1 of Jiangellaceae bacterium. Classification (GTDB taxonomy): domain Bacteria; phylum Actinomycetota; class Actinomycetes; order Jiangellales; family Jiangellaceae; genus JASLBX01. Next base: position 5,165 of record DASUUH010000115.1, read on the forward strand.
GCAGCCGCGCCAGAGATCACCCTCGCGGCCCGGCCGTGCTGGGTGATGCCGACCTTGACCATCGCCAGCCTGCTACCAACACAGCGACTGTTCGATGTAGTGATCATCGAGGACGCCGGCCAGGTCAGACGGGCGGAGGCAATCCCGGCGATCGCACGCGCCGAGCGGGTCGTACTGGTCGGTGACCGTGAGCAGCTGGCTCTGCCGGAATTCACGACGGCTGTCGAGCCGATCGCGGAGCCAGACGACCACCAGGCCTCGTACGAGCCATTTACCAGTCACGGCGGCGAACACCCACCATCGGTCTACGAGGTGCTGTCCGGAGCGCTCGTCCAGTTGCCACTGCTGACCGAATACCGGATTCGCGACGACCGGTTGGCCGGCTTCGCAAGCCGTGCCGCCTTCGGTGATCGGCTCGCGGTGATACCGTCCGCGGACGGCCCCAGGCTGCGCCATGAGCTTGTCACGGCGGACGACGACGAGGGCCTGGACAGCTCCGAGGTCGAGGTGCGCCGCGTCGTCGAGATGATTCTCGAGCACGCTCGCACCCGACCTCACCAAAGCCTGGGCGTGATAACCCTCAGCCGGCCACACGCCGCACGGGTCGACGCCGCGTTGCGGGCAGCCTTGATCCGGGCTCCGGACGTCGCGCCGTTCCTCCGCGAGAATCGCGAAGAGCCGTTCTTCGTCAAGGATGTCGACAGGGTGTGCAGCGACGTCCGTGACGCGATCATCCTCACCATCGGGTACGGCCGTTCGGTCGATGGCCGGGTGCTGTACCGGTTCGGTGCACTCGACCGGCCTGGTGGCGATCTGAGGTTGGCGGCGGCGATCACCAGATCACGGGAACGGATGACGGTCGTCTCGTCCTTCGGCGCCGACGATCTGAGCCCACGCCGCCTGATGACGGACGGCGGGCGGGCGCTCAAGGAGTTCCTGGCCTACGCCGACCGTCCCGCGGTGCCGCCGGCCACGGGCCACGGCGATGTGCTTATTGGAGGTGTGGCCGCACGCCTGCGGGCAGCCGGCGCGTCCGTCGTCGTGGGACATGGCATTGGCCCGAGCGGCATCGAACTTGCGGTCCGGCATCCACTCCGGCGTGATCGGTTCGTGCTGGCAGTCGAGACGGACGGGCCCGGGTACGCCTCGGCGCCGAGTGTGCAGCAACGAGATCGGATCCGGCCCGACATGCTGACCCGGCGCGGGTGGCAGGTGCACCGGGTGTGGTCGGCGGCGTGGGCGGCTGACCCTGATGGGGAAACCGCTCGCCTGGTCGACGCCTACGCCAAGGCGGTGGCCGACGCCGACGCCTACGACTGGGCGGTCGCGGCGGCCGAAGCGGACGTCGTGGCCGGAATGCCCGACGATCAGTCCGCTGCATCGGACGCCGCCGATGTGAACGAGGGACGTAAGTCCAACCGACGAACCAAGCGCCGCACCAAGACCGGCCAGGATGAGACAGCGCGTGCCGATAATGCGCAGCAGCAAGGTGATCCCGCCGCAGGCGGGTCCGACGAAGACGAGAGCGAGACTCACGACCATGCCGGTAACCGCGGCGCCAAGCCCCTGCTCGCACGGCGGTGTGCAGTCGGCGAGCACACCCCTCGGGAGTTGGCGGCTCTGGCGCGCTGGATCGAATCCCGCGGCCCGAACCGCACCGAGAAGGACGTGGTTGCTGAGCTCGCCGCCGAGCTTGACGTGTTGCACCCAGGTCCGCGCGCCGACGACGTCCTCATCCACGCGGTTCGGGTCGCCCGGGCGGGAGCACCGGACCTGAGCTGAACACTAGGCGCGAGTGCACCGGCGGCGGCGTACCCTGGCAGTTGTGCGTGTCGACGAAATCATGACCCAACCGGCCGTCACCGATGCCACCGGCGTGTCCCTTGCCCGCGTGGCAGAACTGATGTGGCGGCAGCAGACCGGCTCGATCGTTATCGTCGAGGACCGCCGGGTCGTGGGCATCATCACCGAGCGTGACGTGCTCCGCGCGGTAGCTGCGGGCAAGGACCCGGCCAGCGTCGTGGTGGGCGACGTCATGACTACCGACGTCGTCACCACCACGCCGGACACACCGCTGCGTGACGCGGCCCGAATCATGGCTCAGCACTGGATCCGCCACTTGCCGGTTGTCGAAAACGGGGAACTGGCGGGCATGATCAGCCAGCGCGACATCACCGGCGTGTTCGCCGCGCTGGTGCAAGCGAGCGGAACACCCACCATCGAGACCGACTCACTGGTGCGTGACCAGCGGCTGGCCCGGATCGAGATGGGGGACCTGGACTAGTGGCGATCGGCTGGGACGACGAGTTCGTCGTGCTTCCGGAAATCACCACCGACGAACGCGACATCGGTTGGGGCGAAGAGGCGTCCGGGGAGGACGATCAGCGCCTGATGGACGAACGGCCGCCGCACTGGGCGTAAGCGCCGGCAGCAAGTGGCTCAGCTGCGCTGGCGATCGTTCGCCAACAGGTCGCGGATCTCGCGAAGCAGCAAGACGTCTTCGCTGGGCGCCTCGGGCTCCTCGGTTTCTCCGCGTTCTCTCATCTCACGCAACCGATTCATCGGGGCGACGAACAGGAAGTAAACGATCGCCGCGACGATCACGAAGTTGATGGCCGCCGTGATGACCGCGGCCCAGTTGATGATCGACGCTTCGTTTCCGGCCCGAAGCTGAGTGGTCAGCCCGGTGACCTCGCCCCCGCCCAGTGCCGCGATGATCGGAGAGATCAGGTTGTCGCTGATCGAGGTGACGATGGCGGTAAACGCCGTGCCGATCACCACGGCGACGGCCAGATCGATGACGTTTCCGCGCAGGACGAAGTCCTTGAAACCTTTGAGCACAGGTGCCTCCTCCACATTCCGGTGGTATCGGGCGGCACGCTAGTGGATCGCGACCGAGAGACGAGACATTACGGCGGCCTCCGCGAGACTCGCTGCCTGCTCGGTTGTCACAGCCACGATCAGCAGGCCACCGTCGGCGTGCAAGCCGCCGTCGGCTTGCTCTGGCACCGCCAGCAGCGGCACTTGTGTGGCGATCGGGCCGGGCGTGCCCTGGCCGTTCACGGGTGCGGCGATGAGGTCGATGAGTTCACCGGGACGCAGGATCGCGACGGCACCGGGGTCTGCGATCCGCACCGGGACCGCCACCAGTCCGTCTCCCCAACCCTGGACGAGCGACGGACCGACGAGGCGGACGTCGGTGACCGGTTCTCCGGCCCTCGCCGGCCCCGCGAGCATGCGACCGATTGCCGCGTCGAAAGCGACAGCGCCTGCCGGCACGGAGGAAGGGAGTACGTCGATCGTCGTCAAGTCTGCCGGTTGGAGAGTGCCACCGCCGGGCAGGTCTCTAGCCGTGACTACGAGCGGTACCGTGCGTACCGGGTCGGCCTGCGCGGCGTGGATCGCCAGCGCTACGGCCCCAGCGGCCAGCCCTGCGGCGAGCAGCCGACGATGCCAGAGCACGGCTTGCGTCCACTGGGCCAGCCGGCCGCGGGAAATCCCAGCCATGTCCTCGACGGTAGGCGCCACCCGGGCGCCGATCCGAGTTGTCCACAGGGCAGATTCGTCGACAGATCGCCTATCCCCGGTTACACCGCTGCGGGGCTCTCCTTCTTGGTCGATCCGTTGGCGGACGAGGAGCCGTTGGTGGACGAGCCGTTGGTGGACGAGCCGTCGCTAGAGGAGCTGGCCGAGGAGTCGGCCGAGCCATTCGACGATGTCTTGGCCGATACGTTGCTCGAGCTGTTGCTCGAGCCGTTCGCAGCGGCGCGGCTGTCCGTGCGGTAGAACCCAGAGCCCTTGAATACCACGCCGACGGCCGAGAACACCTTGCGAAGCCGGCCGTCGCATGCCGGGCAGATGGTCAGCGCGTCATCTGTGAACTTCTGCACGACCTCGAGCTGCTCACCACAGTCGGTACAGGCGTATTGGTAGGTGGGCACGGTCCACGTCCTCCTCGAGCGTCCAGGCCTTAGCACTCTGTGGCCTCGACTGCTAATGATGCGTCCTCGGCACCCTGGTTGTCCACCTGCGGGCCGGAATGCGGCGGGGCCTCACGGCGAAGGTTGGTGTGTCGCCTACTCTGCTCGGCGTGGATGGCCGCCGCATCGCGTACGCACTTTCCGTTGTCGCTGGGCTCGTTGTGCTGGCCATCGTGGCGGCGGCGGCTTTCACGGTCTGGTCGGTGCGCCGCCCGTATCCCGACTACGGCGGGACGGTCGAAGTGTCCCGGCTGCAGGGCGAGGTAGAGATCATCCGTGACGAGCACGGCATCCCGCACGTCTACGCCGACACAGCCGAGGATCTGTTCCGGGCGCAGGGTTACGTCCACGCTCAAGATCGGTTCTGGGAGATGGACGTCCGCCGGCACATCGGCGCGGGGCGGCTGTCCGAACTGTTCGGCGAAACCTCGATCGAGGCCGACGCGTTCCTGCGCACGCTGGGCTGGCGAGACATCGCACGCCAGGAATTCCCGCTGCTCGCACCTTCAACCCGTCGGTATTTGCAGGCGTACGCCGACGGCGTGAACGCATGGCTGGCCGGACGGTCCGGCGGCGAACTCGGCCTCGCCTACACCGTGATCGGCCTGAACGGAGCCGACACCGCGCCCCGGCGCTGGACCGCGATCGATTCGCTGACCTGGCTGAAGGTGATGGCGTGGGACCTGCGCAGCAACATGGAGGACGAGATCAGCCGGGCCATCACGGCCGGATCCATCCCGCCGGAGCGCGTCGAGCAGTTGTATCCCGACTTCCCGTACGGCGAGCGCCCGCCGATCGTCGCCGACGAATACCTGCCCAGCGAGCCTTTTCCAGAACTCGTCGGAACGAACGGCGAACCCGCCGACAATGGTGCGCTGGACGCTTTGATGACGGCTGCGGATGCGATCGCCACTGTCCCCTCGGCCATCGGCACCGGAGAAGGGGTCGGCTCGAACTCCTGGGTGGTTGCCGGGTCACGGACGGTGACCGGCGCTCCCATGCTCGTCAATGACCCGCACCTGGGACCGGCTATGCCGTCCGTCTGGTATCAGATCGGCCTGCACTGCCGGACGGTCACCGAAGCGTGCCCGTTCGATGTCACCGGCTTCTCGTTCTCCAGCCTTCCCGGGGTGATCATCGGGCACAACGACCGCATCGCGTGGGGCTTGACCAACCTCGCACCCGATGTCATCGATCTGTACCTCGAGCAGGTGGAGGGCGACCTGTACCGAGTCGGCGACGATTGGATGCCGATGGAGACCCGGAGGGAGACGATCCGGGTGGCCGGTGGCGGCGACGTCGCCATCACGGTGCGGACGACCCGGCACGGCCCGCTGCTGTCGGACCACAGTTCCGAGTTGCGGGAGGTCGGCGCGAACGCTCCGAATGACGCGCAAGCGGATCCACCCGCACCGGCGGACGGCTACGCAGTGGCACTGCGCTGGACGGCACTGGAGCCCGGCCGCAGCGCAGACGCGGTGTTCATGGTCAACGCGGCGCGTGACTGGGACTCGTTCCGGGAAGCCGCCGCGATGTTCGAGGCGCCGGCCCAGAACCTGGTGTACGCAGACGTCGACGGCAATATCGGATACCAGGCGCCCGGCCGGATTCCGGTTCGGGACTCCGGGGACGGCCGGTGGCCGGTGCCGGGCTGGACCGGCGAGAACGAGTGGCTCGGTTACGTCCCCTTCGAGGCGTTGCCCAGCATGTTCAACCCCGACGAGGGCTACATCGTGACCGCGAACCAGCCGGTGACCTCGCCGGAATACCCGTTCCTGCTGACCGCCGACTTCGACTACGGCCAGCGCGCGGCCCGAATTCACGAACTGCTTGCTGATGCCGGTCCGCTCGACGCCGAGGCGATGCTCGCCATTCAAATGGACAGTCGCAATCCAATGGCCGAGACGCTCCTGCCGTACCTGCTGGCCCTCCACGACCTCGGGCCGTACTACCGCGAGGGCATGGAGCTGCTCCGCGACTGGGATCACAACCAGGGGCCGGACTCGGCCGCCGCGGCGTATTTCAACGCCGTCTGGCGCAACCTGCTGCGTCTGACGTTCCACGACGAGCTGCCGGAGAGCCAGTGGCCGGCCGGCGGCGGTCGATGGTTCGATGTCGTAGCGACCCTGCTCGCCGAACCGCGCGATCCGTTTTGGGACGACGTGGATACCGCCCCAGTCGAGACTCGTGATGACATCCTCCGAACCGCAGCGCGCGATGCGCGTGACGACCTGACCCGCCGGCAGGGCAAGGATCCGGAGAACTGGTCGTGGGGCCGGCTGCACGCACTCACCCTCAGAGAGGGGACGGTGGGCGATTCGGGCATCGGGTTGATCGAGGCCATGTTCAACCGCGGGCCGGTGGAAGTCGGCGGCGGGTCGGCCATTTTGCAGGCCAACGGATGGTTCGCCATGGACGGCTACGAGACGGGCTGGGTGCCGTCCATGCGGATGGTGGTCGATCTGGGCAATCTCGACGACTCCCGGTGGATCGACCTGACCGGCGTGAGCGGGCATCCGTTCCACACCCACTATGGAGATCAGACCGAGTTGTGGCGGACCGGGCAGTCGCTTCCGATGCGCTCTTCGCAGGACGCCGTCCGCGCCGCCGGCGTGAACACACTGCTGCTCGTGCCACCCACCGACCAGTAATCGTTCGATCACGTTCAGCATGCGGCGCGACGTACCTACAGGCCTGCATGCATGTAGCTACGTCGCGCCACCTGCCGAACGTGATCGAACGGCAATCACCTGAAGCGGCGCATTCCGGACGGTGTGGCTGCGGCATCGACGGGGACGTCGTGCGGATCGCGAGGGATCGGCATGTCGAGCACCTCGCCGTCGTGCAGCAGGACGCACGTGAACACCCGGCCACCCACGCGAGCCAACGCCCGGTCGAAAGAGCCGCCGCCACGGCCCAGCCGAACTCCCCGCTGGTCCACGGCCAGGCCCGGGACGAGCACCGCGTCGACCGTCGTCACAGCAGCCGGGCCCATCGCCTCGGACACCGGTTCCAGCACACCCCGCGTAGCGGGCACCAGATCGTGTGGCCCGCTGTACGGCGCCCAATCCAGATCGCCGTCCGGTAGCAGGATCGGCAGCAGCACCTCGGTTCCGCGGGTGGACAGGGATTCCAGCAGGGGCCCGGTCCCCGGTTCGCTGCCGACAGACACGTACGCGGCTACACTCCGCGCGCCGCCGATTTCGGGCACGGCGAGTGCGACGTCGCGGAGTGCTCCAGCGGCCTCGACGAGCGCTTGCGCGTCGAGTTCCCGGCGGTTCTCGATGATCCGCTGCCGTAGCGCGGCCTTGGCCGCTGCTGTGTCGAGACCGAATGCCACACTTGCCACGCTAGTTGACCGGGGGCAACTAGGGTTGAGCCATGGCGCCCATCACCAAAGCGGTCATTCCTGTTGCCGGTCTGGGAACCCGATTCCTGCCCGCTACGAAGGCCACTCCCAAGGAAATGCTGCCGGTTGTCGACAAGCCGGCGATTCAGTACGTCGTCGAGGAGGCCGTGTCGGCTGGGCTCGACGACGTCCTGCTGGTCACCGGCCGTAACAAGCGGTCGCTCGAGGACCATTTCGACCGGGCCTGGGAGCTCGAGGCGATGCTGGAAGCCAAGGGCGATAAGTACCGGCTATCCCGGGTCCAGAAGTCCCAGGTGCTGGCCGACATCCACTACGTGCGGCAAGGCGATCCGAAGGGTCTCGGACACGCTGTGTTGTGTGCCGCCCGGCACGTCGGCGACCAGCCGTTCGCCGTGCTGCTCGGCGACGACCTGATCGACCGGCGCGACCCGCTGCTGCCGCGGATGCTCGACATCCAACGCGAGCAGGGCGGAAGTGTGATCGCGCTGATCGAAGTTGATCCGGCGCAGGTACACCTCTACGGGTGCGCGGCGGTAGAACCCGGCACCGAAGAGGACGTGGTCGACGTGGTCGACCTGATCGAGAAGCCCCAGCCTGACGACGCGCCCAGCAATCTGGCGATCATCGGTCGTTACGTCCTGCATCCGGCGGTGTTCGGTGTGCTCCGCGAGACTCCGCCCGGCCGGGGCGGTGAGATCCAGCTGACCGACGCACTGAAGGTGCTTGCAGCGACGCCTCCGGAGGACGGCGGGGGCGTGCGGGCGGTCGTGTTCCGGGGCCGTCGTTACGACACCGGCGATCGCCTTGACTACCTGCGTTCGACCGTTCAGCTCGCGAGCGAGCGGGAGGACCTCGGCAAGGACTTCCGCGCCTTCCTCCGTGAATTCGTCGCCAAGCTGCCGGACGAGAGCGAGAGCGAGTGAAGCGAGTCGCCGATCACCTGTCCGACATCCTGTCGGCCGTCGAGCCGCTCGTTCCGATCGACGTCCAACTGCTCGATGCGCACGGCTGCGTGCTGACCGAGGATGTCACCGCACCCTGGCCGTTGCCGCAGTTCGACAACTCCGCGATGGACGGTTACGCCGTGCGGGCCGCGGACGTCGCCGAGGCCTCCGTGGAGAACCCGGTCGAGCTTCCCGTGGTCGCCGACATCTCCGCCGGCGCCTCGTACACCAGCGCCATCGGGCCTGGCCTGACTGCCCGGATCATGACTGGTGCACCAATGCCGACCGGCGCCGATGCTGTGGTTCCGGTCGAGATGACAGATGGCGGAACCGCACGAGTACGGATCGAAGCCGCCGTGCCGGTGGGCAAACATCTGCGTCAGGCCGGCGAGGACGTGGCGGCCGGCGACACAGTCTTGCCGGCCGGAACCGTGCTTAGCGCACCGCAGATCGGGCTGTTGGCGGCTGTCGGCAGAGATCGGGTGACGGTGCGTCCACGACCCCGAGTCGTCGTCATCTCCACCGGCAGCGAGCTTGTCGAGCCGGGCCTGCCGGTCGTAATGGGCCAGATCACCGACTCGAACTCGTTCATGCTCGCCGCCGCCGCGCAAGAGGCCGGTGCGGTCGCCTTCCGAGTCGCTCCCGTGCCGGACGAAGCGGCCAAAGTGATAGGCGTGATCGAGGATCAGCTGGTGCGTGCTGACCTGGTCATCACCAGCGGCGGAGTCAGCGCGGGCGCTTACGACGTGGTCAAGCAGGTGCTCTCCGAACTCGGCACGGTGAAGTTCGACAAGGTCGCCATGCAACCTGGGATGCCTCAAGGCTTCGGCGTGGTGGGTGATTCTCGAACGCCGATCTTTACCTTGCCGGGCAACCCGGTCAGCGCGTTCGTGTCGTTCGAGGTCTTCGTCAGGCCGGCCATCCGCAAGATGCTGGGTTCGTCGCGGCTGCACCGCCCGGCCGCGAAAGCGGTACTGCAGTCGACGCTGCGCTCGCCCGAGGGCAAGCGGCAGTTCGCCCGGGCGCGCGTGCAACCGGGTCGCGATGGCACGAACCAGGCGACACCGCTTGGTGCCCAGGGCTCCCACCTGCTGGCCGACCTGGCCTACGCCAATGCGCTGATCGTAGTACCGGAGCAGGTCACGGAGGTGCCGGCGGGCCAGATGGTCGACACGGTGCTCATCGAGCGGCGAAAGGACTGATGCGCGGTGGCAGAGCAACTCAGCCACATTGACGAGCACGGCGCCGCTCGCATGGTCGACGTCTCGGCCAAGGACGTGACCGTCCGCACCGCCCGCGCGAGCGGCAGGGTGCTGGTGTCATCGCAGGTTATCGGGTTGCTGCGCGGCGAAGGCCTGCCGAAAGGGGACGTGCTGGCCACTGCGCGGATCGCTGGGATTCAAGGCGCGAAGCGCACCCCCGAGCTCGTGCCGCTATGCCATCCGATCGCGGTCCACGGGGTGGAGGTCGACCTGACGGTGGCCGATACGGCGGTAGAGATCGTCGCGACCGTTCGGACGGCCGACCGGACCGGCGTCGAAATGGAGGCCCTGACCGCCGTCACTGTGGCCGCACTTACCGTGATCGACATGGTCAAGGCCGTTGACAAGGCTGCGACGATCACCGATGTCCGGGTGGACGAAAAAACGGGCGGACGGTCGGGCACATGGCGCCGCCCGCGCTCTGCTGGTTGAGTAGGGTGGCTTCGCCTGTCTGACCCACTTGATCAAGAGGTCCGTTGAGTGATGCGTGCACTTGTCGTGACGGTGTCGACGCGGGCGGCCACCGGTGTGTACGAGGATCGTGGCGGCCCCATTCTGGTAGCCGGCCTGCGCGAGCTCGGGGCTGAAGTTGACGGTCCTCGAGTGGTACCAGACGGCGATCTGGTCGAAGAGGCAATTCGTAGCGGTGTCGCGGACGGCTACGACGTCGTCGTGACGACGGGCGGGACGGGCCTCGGGCCCCGAGACCTCACGCCGGAGATGACCCGGCGCGTGGTTGATCGGGAGGTACCAGGGGTGGCCGAGGCCATCCGGGCCTACGGCGTTGCGGCCGGGGTGCCGACCGCAGCGCTGTCGCGTGGGGTGGTTGGGGCGGCAGGGCGTACCTTGATTGTCAACCTGCCTGGGTCGCCGGGCGGTGTCAAGGACGGCTTGGCCGTCGTTGGACCCGTCCTGGCCCATGCGGTGGACCAGCTGCGGGGAGGTGACCACTGATCAGCATCGAACGCCTCGAATGGCCGGTGCAGCTCGCCGAGGGCCCCGTCGCGCTCCGCCCGCTTCGATATCGCGATGCGCGAGCATGGTTGGAGGTCCGCCAACGCAATCACGAGTGGCTCCGCCCGTGGGAACCGACGGCTCCGCTGCCTGGCACGCGGCCCGCCACGTCGTTCCGGCACATGGTGCGCCGCTACAACGCCCAAGCGCGGGCAGGTGAAGCGCTGCCTTGGGTCGTCACCTACGAAGGACGGCTCGCCGGTCAGATGACGATATCGAACGTCATCTGGGGATCCGCCCGGATGGGTAGCGCCGGCTACTGGGTCGACCGTGACGTCGCCGGTCGCGGGGTGATCCCGACAGCACTCGCGCTGGCCGTGGACCACTGCTTCTTTGCGGTCGGGCTGAACCGGATCGAGGTGAACATCCGGCCGGAGAACCAGGCTTCGTTGCGGGTGGTGCGCAAACTCGGCTTCCGCGAAGAGGGCATCAGGGAGCGGTTCTTGCACATCGACGGAGGCTGGCGTGACCATGTCTCCTTCGCGCTCACCGCTGACGAGGTCCCGGGAGGCCTGCTGCGCCGATGGCGGGCATCGAGCGGCACCCAGCTTGCGCCCGAATGAAACGGCGCAGCCACCCTGGTCACATCCGTTACTGACGACACACCGGCAAGGATCCATCGAGGCCAGCGTTGCTGCCCGTAGCGTCATATGGCGTGAGCTACAGCGGCCTGATCTACGCGGCGATCGTCGCGTGCTGGGCCGCTGTACTCGTTCCGCGATGGATTCGCCGTAACGAGGAGGTTGAGCGAGCGCGCGAAGAAGACGCAGCTCGCGGCGTGCGCGTCCTCGAGCGGCGGCAAGTGCATGGCCGACATGGCCCGGGGCATGCGACCCTGGCGGCATCCTGGTCGCCGATGACGACCCGTGCGGCCGGCTTCACGCTGAACGGGACGCCGGTCGCCAACTCGAGCGTCGTGGCCGCAGGAGACCATGACGACGCGCCGGAGGCCGACCAAGAGCCGGTGGCCGCCCAACACGGCGATGCGCCTGAGTTCGAAATGCCCGTGACCGGATCCGCCGCCCGTCGCCGGCGCCGCGTGCTGACGCTGCTGGTCATAACCCTTGCCGTGGTGTGCCTGGCCGTCGCGGCCGGGCGACTGCCGCCTACCGCCATCGCAGTCGCCGCCGGCCTGCTGGCCGGATTCCTCGTGCTCGCCCGCCGGGCCGCAGTCGCTGAGACACGCCGCCGCGCCCACCTCCGCCGGATTCTGGCGCA
>DASUUH010000116.1:0-75883 GCA_036374175.1 Jiangellaceae bacterium
CGGCGCCGGCTCGTCGCGCAACAGCCAGCCCAGCCACGGGAACCCCAGGTATCCGAGGACGGCCACGGCGAGCGCCGTGCGGCGATGCCCCTCGGACACCACCTTGACGAACGCGACGATCAGCGCGGCGAAGACCGGGCCGTGCGGGAAGTCGCTCGTCCAGTACGCGAGCGTGATCGTGAAGATCGCGGCGAGCGTCACCCGGGGCCACGAATGGCGGAGCGGCAGGAGCGCCACCAAGAACCAGAGGACCAGGTACCCCCACGGCCACAGCGGCATGGTCCCGGGCTGGCGGGTGGCCGCGCCCGTCGTGGCGCCGAGCTGGATCACGCACACGGCAATGAGGATTGCCACCTCGCGGGCGACCCGGACGTAGCGGCTCGGCACCGCGGCCCCCGGAAAGGGCGGCGGTGGAGTGGCCGTGGACTGTGCGTTCATCCCGATCGAGCGTACGCACGCCTGCCTGGCCCCGCGTCCGACGCAGGAGGCAGCCGCGCCTACTCCCCCGGGAGTACTTCGGGACCTCAAGGACACTCCCGCCGTGCGACGACCCCGACCGGGTCCGGGGCGACCGATCGAACCCATGAACCCAGACCTGACAAACGGCATCCGATCCGGCACCACGCACCGCACCGTCGGCGGCCTCACGCCTGGCGGCACACCCCGCGCAACCGGCGGCATCGGCACCCTGTCGCAGGGCTCGGTCGCCGCGGCTGCGCTCGGCGTGAGCAAGACCTACGGCGCCGGCGACACCAGGGTCCTCGCCCTCGACGACGTCACGCTCGAGATCCCGAGCGGCTCGTTCGTCGCGATCATGGGCCCCTCCGGGTCCGGCAAGTCGACGCTCCTGCACTGCCTCGCCGGGCTCGACACTCCCACGTCCGGTCGGGTCTTCCTCGGTGACACGGACCTGACCGGCCTCCACGACACCGCGCTCACCTTGGTGCGCCGGCGGCGGATCGGATTCGTCTTCCAGTCGTTCTACCTGCTGCCGACGCTCGACGCACACGCCAACATCGAGCTGCCCCTGCACCTGGCCGGGCAGTCCGCGGATCCGGTCTGGTTCGACCACGTGGTCGAGGTGCTCGGCCTCGGTGACCGGCTCACCCACCGGCCCAGCGAGTTGTCCGGCGGCCAGCAACAGCGGGTCGCCGTCGCCAGGGCGCTGGTCAGCCGGCCCGACGTGGTGTTCGCCGATGAGCCGACCGGAAACCTCGACTCGCGCTCCGGCGCGGAGTTGCTCGCCTTTCTCCGAGCGAGCGTCCGTGAGCTGGGCCAGACGGTCGTCGTGGTCACTCACGACCCGTCGGCCGCGGCGTACGCCGATCGTGTGGTCCTGCTTGCCGACGGCGCGCTGGCCGGCGAAATCAGCGAACCGACGGCTGACTCGGTGCTGGCCGGGTTGCGCGGGTTGGGGGCGTGAACATGGTGCGGATCACGCTGGCCGGCCTGCGCCATCACCCGCTGCGGTTCGTCCTGACCGGCATCGTCGTCGTCCTGTCGGTCGGGTTCACCGCAGGCTCGCTGGTGCTGACCGACTCGCTGAACCAGGCGGCCGCCACCGAAGGTGCGCCGAAAGCGGACTTCCTGCGCTTCCTGCTGCTCATGCTGGGCGCCGTCTCGCTGATCGTGGCCGCGTTCGTCATCGCCAACACGTTCCGGATCACGGTCGCGCACCGAACCCGCGAGCTGGCGCTGGCGCGCACGATCGGGGCGACCCGCCGGCAGGTCGCCACCGGCGTGCTCATCGAAGCGGGCGCCGTCGGCCTGACCGGTGGCATCACCGGTGTCGCGCTCGGGGTGGCCGCCGGGGCTGCGCTTGGCCGCCTCATCGCCGACGGAACCTATGAGCTGCCCATCGTGGTGTCCGCTCCGACGATCGTGTGGTCGTTGGCGATCGGGCTGGCGGTCACCGTCGGATCCGCCGTCCACCCGGCCATCGCGGCCACCAAGGTGGTACCGCTCGCCGCCGTTCGAGCCGTACCCGACGGCGCCGACAGCCCGGGTGCGAGCCGAGTTCGCGTGCGCACCGGTCTGATCCTGTCGGCGGCCGGTGTCCTGCTGCTGGGCGCCGGAGCCGCCCTCCCACTCGCCGGCTACGGGCTGGTGCTGGTCGTCCCGGGAGCCGCCGTCTGCTTCCTCGGCATCCTCGTCCTCGGACCGAGGATCGTGCCGCCGCTGCTGCAGGCGCTCGGTGGCGCCGCGGCCGCGCTCAGCCCTCGATTGCGACCCACGACTCGGCTCGCCACGGCGAACGCGGTCCGCAATCCCAAACGCGCCGCCACTACGGCCGCGGCACTGCTCATCGGCGTGACCGTGGTGACGGGATTCGTGACCGTCGCCGAATCGACACGTTCGAGCATCGGTGTGATCATTGACCAGCAGGTGCCGGCCGACTTTGTCGTGACGACGCACAGCGGGGGCGGCGTTCCCACGACGGCCATTGCGGCGATCGAGGCGCTCCCCGCGATGGGCGCGTCCGTGTCGTTGTACCGGACGACTGCGACCGCGCTCGGCATCGGCGAAGCCGAGGTCGCCGGGCTCGACCTGCGGCGGTACGACCAGATCGCGAGGGTGAGCGGCGACGGCTCGCTCAGCGATGTCGCAGCGGGCGGCGCCGCGATCGACGACGCCACGGCCCAGCGCCATGGGTTGAGTGTCGGCGACCGGCTCACCGTGGCGAGCCGGACGTTCCGCGTCGCGTTCGTCGCCGACCTGCGCAGTGTGCCGTTCGCGAATGTGATCGTCCCGCCGGAGGAGTTCCTTGCCCTCTTCCCGGACATCGACGGGCCGGAGCAGTTCGCCGTGGACGCCACCGACGGCGTGCCCGTCGCCGACGCGCGTGCCGCGATCGAGGCGGTTGCGGAGGAACTCCCGGACGTCTCGGTTTACAGCGCCATCGAGTCCCGGCAGGAGCTCAACCGCCAACTCGACCGGGCGGTCAGCGTTGTCGTGGCGATCCTCGGGCTGGCCGTCGTGATTGCGGCGATCGGTATCGCGAACACCCTCTCGTTGGCGGTACACGAGCGGACCCGCGAGATCGGCCTGCTCCGTGCCCTCGGCGTCACGGCCCACCAGACCCGCGTCATGCTCGGCGTCGAGGCGATGCTGGCCAGCGTGAGCGCCGCCATCGTCGGTGTCGCGGTGGGTGTGGTGTTCGCCTGGGCCGCGGTCGCGACGATTCCGAATCTGGTGTTCACCGTGCCGTGGGGCCGGCTCGTGCTCTGCTCGGTTGCGGCGGGCATACTCGGGTTGCTGGCCTCCATCGTCCCGGCCCGGCGCGCCGCCCGGCTCTCACCGGTGGCCGCTCTTGCGACGGAGTAGTCCGTCCCGGCGGGTGCTTAAGCTTGATGCCGTGGCATACCAGATCCAGAAGTCCGAGGAGCAGTGGCGGGCCGAACTGTCGCCCGCCGAGTACCACGTGTTGCGCAAGGCCGGCACCGAGCGGCCCGGCACGAGCCCGCTCGAAGCGCCCGACGACCGGCCGTACACCTACTCGTGCCGGGCGTGCGGGGCTGAGCTGTTCCGCACAGAGACGAAGTTCGACGCGCATTGCGGGTGGCCGTCGTTCTACGCGCCGCTGGCCGAAGACCGGGTCGAGTACATCGAAGACCGTTCGCTCGGCATGACCCGCACCGAGGTGCGCTGCGCCCGCTGCGGCTCGCACCTCGGGCACGTCTTCGCCGGTGAGGGTTACGGCACGCCGACCGACCTGAGGTACTGCATCAACGGCATAGCGTTGTCCCGCGCCGAGGCGGCAGCGTGACGCCCGTGGTCAACGCAGCGCGGTTCAGCGAACTCGACCCGGCGACGCTTTACGAGATCCTCCGCCTTCGCGTCGACGTGTTCGTGGTCGAGCAGGAGTGCGCGTATCCGGAACTGGACGGTCGCGACGACGAACCGGGCGCTGTTCACCTGTGGATCCGGGACGACCACGGGGTCGCGGCGTACTTACGCATGCTGGAGGAGCCCGGCGGCGAAGTCAAAATCGGCCGAGTGGCCGTGGCTCGCCGGGCCCGGGGTACCGGGCTCGCGGGCCGGCTCGTGCTCGAGGCTGTGGACCGGCTTGGCGATCGACCCTGCATCCTTGATGCGCAGTCGTACCTGGCCGAGTTCTACGAGCGATTCGGGTTCGTGACCGTCGGGGCGGAGTTCGTCGAGGATGGCATCGCGCATGTGCCGATGCGGCGGGAGCCTCAGGGCAGCGCCGAAACGATTTCCTCGAGCGGCGCCCGCCGTCCGGTGTAGAACGGCACCTCCTCGCGAACGTGCCGGCGGGCGGTCGAGCCGCGCAGGTGGCGCATCAGATCGACGATGCGGTGTAGTTCGTCCGCTTCGAACGCCAGCATCCACTCGTAGTCGCCGAGGGCGAACGAAGCCACTGTGTTGGCGCGCACGTCCGGGTAGCCGCGGGCCATCTGGCCGTGCTCGGCGAGCATGGCCCGCCGCTCCTCCTCGGGCAGCAGGTACCACTCGTACGAGCGAACGAACGGGTACACGCACACGTACGCCCGCGGCTGCTCGTCGGCGAGGAAGGCGGGAATGTGACCCTTGTTGAACTCGGCCGGCCGGTGCAGTGCCGCCTGCGACCAGACCGGTTCCAGGCGCTGGCCGAGGGCGGTGCGGCGGAACCGGTGGTAGGCCTCCTGCAGATCGGCGATGTCCGGCGCGTGCCACCAGATGAGCAGGTCGGCGTCGGCGCGCAGCCCGGCCACGTCGTACGTGCCCCGGACGGTGAGGTCCTTTCCCGCTAGCTCGTCGAACAGGCTCAAGACCTCGGAAGCCAGCGGCGAACGGTCAGCGTCCGCCAGTGGTTCACGCAGCCGGAACACCGACCACATGGTGTAGCGGATCATCTGGTTGAGCTCGCGCGCCTTCGGCTTCGCGGGAGTGTCGGTCACACCTCGATGCTAATGACTCGCTGGGCGTGGCCGGCCGGCGGGCGACGTCAGGTCCGCGAGGACCGACTCCGCGGCGTTGTGGGCCACACCGACACAGGCGGCGATCCCTACTCCGTCGTACGCCGCCCCACACAAGGCCAGCCCGGGGACCGTCGCCATGGCCGCCCGTACCCGGCCCATCCGCTCGACGTGGCCCACTGCGTACTGCGGCAGAGCACCACCCCACCGCGTGACGCGGGCCTCCACGGGTCGTCCCGCCAGCCCGACGGCGTCGGCCAGATCAGCGAGCACCAGGTCGACGAGCTCGTCGTCGGGGCGCTGGAGTTCGTCCACCTGCCGGTGCCGCCCAACGGACGCCCGGAGCACGACGAGTTCGCCGGCGAGTTCGGCCAGCCACGGCCACTTGACCGACCAGAACGTCACCGCCTTGATCGTCCGGCGCTCCGCCGGCGGGACGAGGAAGCCCGATGACTCCGGGACGTTCGGAAAGGCCGAGCGCGGCATCGCGAGCGTGACGATCGCCATGCTGGCCTGCTCGACCTGGCGTAGTTCGCGGGCCGCATCCGAGACGACGGGTTCGAGCAGCCGTGCGGCCGGTGCCGGCGGGGCGGCGAGTATCACCGCGTCGGCGGTCATGAACTCCGGAAATGGCGCCGGGCCGATCTCGAGCCGCCATGTCGCACCGGCGACAGCAGGCGGCGAGATGGCACGGACGGTCGTCCGCGTCCGAATGGACGCGCCGGACGCGGACGCTACCGCGTGCGGAAGCCGGCCCACTCCCCCGCGGATGCCGGCGAACACGGGAGCGCCCGGTGCGGTGTGCGCTTGTTTCTGCACTGTTGCGGCGGCGTCGAGCAGGGACGTTTCCTTCTGTACGGCCGCGGCAAGGGCGGGCACCGTTGCCTGGAGCGAAAGCTCGTCGGCATGACCGGCGTAGACACCGCCCAGCAGCGGCTCGACGAGTCTTTCGGCTACTGCGTGCCCCATCCGCTCCGCGACAAGACGGCCAATTGCGACGTCGTGTGTGAGCGGCAACCCCGGCATCGTGCGCTCGTTCTTGATCCGGGCTAGTTCGTCCTCGTCGAGCAACCCGGCGAGGTTGTCCGGATTTGACGGCACGCCCATGACCGTTTCCGGCGGCAGCGGCCAGATGCGCCCGCGGGACCATACCCCCGCTCCAACTGCGGCTGGATACACGATGTCGTCGGCCAAGCCGACCTCGCGCGCCAGTTCGACGGCTTCCGGGCGGCGGTTGAGCAGGGACTCCGCGCCTTCGTCGACCGGCAGCCCGGCTACCTCCGAGACCTGGAGAACACCACCGATGCGTTCGGACGCCTCCAGCACCGTCACCCGCGCACCACTGGTCGCCAGCCGGTGCGCTGCTGCCAGCCCGCTGATGCCGCCTCCGACCACCACGACATGCCGCTCCACGGGCACTACCTTCCCAGACGGCCTCTTTGGTCCCGGCCGCCATCCCCCGGCCGCCAACACCGGAGGGCTAGGACCGCAGGGAGGACGTGCCTGAACCGTGTCGTGATCGTGATCAGCGCGTGCAACCAGACAACGGCCGTGGCCATCAAACTCCCATTACGACGCCGCCCGAGGAGGCTGCCATGAAGCTGATCAAGACGTTCGGAGCCGTCCTGGTCGCAGGCCTGTTGTTCGCGGGCTGCAGCGGCGCGAACGACGACGACACCGCCAGCGACGAAGCCGACGCACCGGTTGCCGAAGAAATCATCGAAGAGTCGGGCGGCGACTCGGCCGGGTCCGCCAGCGGCGGGACGATCGGCGCCGCCAGCATCGACCCGGCTCCTCGACATGTGATCTACACCCTCGACCTGGTCATCGAGACCGACGACGTTGCGCGGGCGGCGGCTCGGGCCGCCGTGTTGGCTGAAAGGTCTGGCGGTTTCGTTGCGCAGGAGAGCATGGAAGGTACCGAGCGCGCCACCCTCACCCTTCGCGTCCCAAGCGCGCGGCACACCACAATCCTGAGCGAACTGGAGCGACTCGGGGAAGTCGAAGATCGCAACCGCATCGCGGAGGACGTCAGCGAAGAAGTCGTCGATATCAAAGCCCGGGTTGCCTCTCAGCGGCGCAGCATCGCACGCATCCGCGAGTTGCTCGACCAGGCCACTGAACTGGCCGACGTGGTGCGCATCGAATCCGAACTGGCCCACCGGGAGTCCGACCTCGACTCGCTTCTAACCCGCCAGGAACAGCTGTCCTCACTGACGACACTGGCCACCATCACCGTCACGTTCTACGAAGCCGATCGACCGTCAGGAGACGGTCCAAAGGCGCTGGGCTTCGTGTCCGGACTCAGAGGCGGATGGGACGCATTCATTGCCACCGTAAGCGTCGTCGGGACCGTGGCCGGCGCCGTGCTGCCGTTCGCAGCGGCCGCCGCCGTCATCGGCCTACCTGTCTGGCTGGTGTGGCGCCGACGCCGGTCCGGGCCCACCGGCCCGGTCGAACCACCCACGGCGCCGGTCCCAGCGCAGCCGGGGGCATAAGCGGACGGCGCCGCCATGCAAGGATCGACCCGTGAGCAACTTCCTGCGTGCCTGCCGGGGCGAACCAGTCGATCGGGTCCCAGTGTGGTTCATGCGGCAGGCCGGCCGGTCCCTGCCCGAGTATCGCAAAGTGCGCGACGGCATCCCGATGCTCGAAGCCTGCCGCCGCCCGGATCTGGTCGTCGAGATCACGCTGCAGCCGGTCCGCAGGTACGGCGTCGACGCGGCGATCTTCTTCTCTGACATCGTCGTGCCGCTGCACGCGGTCGGTGTCGGCATCGACATCAAGCCGGGCGTCGGGCCGGTCCTCGACGCGCCGATCCGGACCCGGGCCGACCTGGCCGCACTCAGGCGTCCCGAACCGGCCGACCTGGAACCGATCGCTGCAGCGGTCCGAGGCGTCGTAGCCGAGCTACCCGCGGATGTGCCGCTCATCGGGTTTGCCGGAGCGCCGTTCACACTGGCGTCCTACCTGGTCGAGGGTGGGCCGTCACGCCACCACGAACAGACCAAGGCGCTGATGCACAGCGATCCGGAACTGTGGCACGACCTGCTCGCACGGGTCGCCGACATCTCAGCCGACTTTCTTATCACTCAGGTACAGGCGGGCGCCCGCGCCGTCCAGTTGTTCGATTCGTGGGCCGGGGCGTTGTCCGCAGCCGACTACCACGAGTTCGTGCTGCCGCACAGCGCGGCCGTTCTGGCAGCCGTTGCCGACCTGGACGTACCGAGGATCCATTTCGGCGTGGGTACCTCCGAGTTCCTTGGCATGATGGCCGACGCCGGTGCCGAAGTGATCGGTGTCGACTGGCGGCTGCCACTCGACGAGGCAGCCCAGCGCGCTCCAGGGCGGGCGGTGCAGGGAAACCTGGATCCAGCCCTTCTGCTGGCGGACTGGACGGTGATCGAGCAACAGATCCAGCGGATCGTCGACGAGGGCCGCGCGGCGCCCGGGCATGTGTTCAACCTCGGCCACGGTGTGCTGCCGTCCACCGACCCCGACGTGCTCGCCCGCGTCGTCGACACCGTCCACGCGATCCCACCAGAGCCGCCCGACGAAGAACCCGCCAGCGGACAATAGCCGCTCCCGCATCGGCGATCACGGCCGGACCGGGCGAGTCGTCGGTCTCTTGTCGACCATCGGTCGTACTCTGCATATGTGGATCTGCGCACTGGCGCGAACCGCAGCGACAACGAACCACCGGCCGACTTCGCCGCCGCTGTCGAGTCACTGCGGCGAGCCAGGTTGCGCCCAGAGATCACCGTTGAACAGACTCCCGCTCCCAAGCGGATGGCGCCGTTCGCTTTCGCCCTGACGGCCGACGTCGCGGACGAGGCGGCGACCGGCCGGCTGGTGCTGCTTCACGACCCCGACGGGCACGAGGCGTGGCATGGCGAGTTCCGCCTCGTGACCTACGTCCGCGCGGCCCTCGAGCCCGACATCGCCGCCGATCCCCTCATCACCAGCGTGGGCTGGGCGTGGCTCACCGATGCCCTCGGCGGGCAGGGCGCCCACTACACGGCGCCGAGCGGTACGGTGACCCGCGTGAGTTCGGAGTCCTTTGGCGGCATGGCCGGTGAAGCACCGACGGCCGAAATCGAGCTGCGCGCCTCCTGGACGCCTTTGGACCGCGACATGACGCCTCACATCCTCGCCTGGGGCGAGGTACTCACCACTGCAGCCGGACTGCTCCCGCTTCCCGCGGGCGTGGTCCCTATTCCGTCGCAGCGAGGTGCGACACGACGGTGACGGAGACTGCGAAGCCTCTCCTGGAGCCGCGGGAGGGGTTGCCTGAGGTCGTCGCGGACCAGGCAGCCCTGGACACCGTCATCGATGGTTTCGCCGCCGCAACCGGGCCGGTCGCTGTCGATGCCGAGCGCGCCTCGGGATACCGGTACGGACAACGGGCATACCTAGTGCAGCTGCGCAGGCCCGGTGCCGGCACCGCCCTCATCGATCCGATCGCCTGCCCGGATCTCAGCGTCCTCAACGACGCGTTGTCCAGCGCAGAGTGGGTGCTGCACGCTGCGGGCCAGGACCTGCCCTGCCTCGCTGAGGTGGGCATGCGTCCCACGCAATTGTTCGACACCGAGTTGGCCGGACGACTGCTCGGCTACCCGCGCGTCGGCCTCGGCCCGCTCACCGAGAGCGTGCTCGGATACGCCCTGGAGAAGGGCCATTCGGCGGCCGACTGGTCCACCCGGCCACTTCCGGATGACTGGCTCCGGTACGCAGCCCTCGACGTTGAACTGCTCGTAGAGCTCCGCAACGCGCTCGAGGCGCAGCTTCGCGAAGCCGGCAAACTGGAGTGGGCGCGTGAGGAGTTCGCCGCGCTCGCCGTCTCGGCGGCTCCGGAACTGAGAACCGACCCATGGCGCCGCACGTCCGGTCTGCACCGGGTCCGTGACCGGCGGCGGCTGGCCGCCGTCCGTGCGCTCTGGCTGGCCCGCGACGAGCTGGCTCAGCGGCGTGACGTTTCACCGCGGCGTGTGCTGCCCGACGCCGCCATCATCGAAGCCGCCATGGCGATGCCGGCGTCGAAATCCGACCTCATTGCCCTGCCGGTCTTCCGCGGCCGGGCGCAACGGCGCGAAGCGAACCGCTGGTTCACCGCTATCACCCAGGCGCGGCAACTGTCCGAGCGAGAGTTGCCGCCACTGGCGGCCCGGTACGACGGGCCACCGCCGGCGAGGACCTGGAACTCCAGGGATCCGGTTGCCGCTGCCCGCTTGGCAGCCGCACGGACGGCAGTGGGTGAGATCGCTGAAGCTCACACGTTGCCGGTTGAGAACCTGCTGGCTCCGGAGACTTTGCGTCGGGTGGCCTGGACCCCGCCCGATCCGATCGCCGAGCAGGCCGTAGCCGCCGCCTTCCGCGATCTGGGTGCGCGGGACTGGCAGGTCCGCTTGACCGCCGCAGCAGTCGCCGAGGCGTTCGCCGGAACCACCCGGTGATCAGGCAGGCGCAAATCGGGCATTGACGCATCCTTTGGTTCGGATTACGTTCCGACGTAAGTGTTTGCACAACGTGAAGATTCCTTTCACACAGTGAAAGACGTTGCGTTGGCCAGCGATTGTCAAGTCCGATCCGTCGTGCGAGCGCTCGATGTGTTGATCGCAGTTAGCGAGCCCGGGCCCGCCGACCTGACGACGGTTGCCCGAGTTGCCGATCTTCACCCCGCCACGACGCTGCCGATGTTGGAGTCGCTGCGCAACCGGACCCGCCCCGACGGCAGGAAAGGAGGCGACGGCACTCCTGCGGCGGCAGCCGCAGCCTTGATAACCACACCTGCCTATCCATGGAGGTGAACGATGGAGAAAAGGACACGAGGGAGGCTTGGTAGTCGCGCCGGTGTGGTCGCAGTCACCCTTGCCTTGCTCACCGGGACGGTCACCGCGGTAGCGACGACTCCCTCCCAAGCCCAGGAAGCCGGCGAAGTCACCGGCCTCGCTGTGGCCCAGGGCGACGGGTTCGCCACGCTGAGCTGGACTCCGGTAGCCGGTGCTACCGATTACCAGATTGAGCGCACACCGGTAAACGCGGCCAACGAGCCGGTCGGTCCGGAAAGGATCGTCGGACTTTGGCTACCCACCCGCACGGTGACGCCGGAGTCACCGACGTTCGCCGACTCCGGATTCGTGCTCGGCGAGCGGTTCCGGTGGCGCGTACGGGCGCGGATCGGCACCGAGCCGTTGCCGTTCTCTGAGCCGGTGTTCGGGACGACGCGACCGCAGTTCGGCGATCCGTCCGTGCCCGGTGAGAACTTGCGCACCCAGTTCGAGCTCACCAACGGGGCGCAGTTCACCAGCGATGTCAACGAGTACGCCTACACAGCGGCGCTCGACGCGGCTAGTGATCGGGTGCGGGTGGTTGAGATCGGGCGCACGTTGCTGGGCCGGCCGATCAACATGATGGTGTTCGGCTACCCGAACCCGCTACCCACTGCGGCGGCGATCTCGAGCCATCCGACGGTGCTCATCCAGTGCCACGTGCACGGCAACGAGCCGTCGATGCGCGAGTCGTGCTTGATCTTCGCCCGCGAGTTGGCGTTCACCGACGACCCCGAACTGATCGACATCATGACGCGCACAACGGTGCTGATGGTGATCACTCTCAACGGCGACGGGCGAGCCGCCAACACCCGCGGCAGTTCGACTGGGCAGGACCTGAATCGCGACCACTCGCTGCTGCGCGAACCGGAGACCAAGGCCTTCTCCGCCATGCTGCGCGACTACACGCCGGACATCGGCGTCGACGGGCACAACGGCGACAGCGAGGACCTCCCGGTGCTCGGGCCGCGCCATCTGAACATCTACGAGGGCCTGTTCGCCGAGACCAAGAACGGGCTGGTCGAGCGCTGGCTCTACGACAGTGGTGCGCTTGATGGGTGGTACGTCGGCCCCTACAGCAACGGCGGCGCCAGCCAGGAGACGATCCTACGCAACACGTTCGGGCTCAAGAACGTCATCGGATTGCTGTCCGAGAACCGGTCCGCCGCTGGCGCTACCCGGCCCAATGCCACGGCGGCGGAGAACCAGAACCGGCGGAGCTACGGGCAGATGTGGTTGATCAGGAAGGTCCTGGAGTACCACCGGGACAACCTCCCGCTGATCCAGGACACGATCACAAACTCGATTGCCTTCCAGAGGTCCAATGAAGGCCCGATCGTGTTCCGCGGTTCGTACCCGTGGCCGCTGTTCCCGCCGCTGCCCAGCGCGCCGGCCGTGGACGCGCCGGCTCCGGGGTCAATCCTGCCGGAGCCGCCGTGCGGCTACTTCCTCACCGAGGAGCAGTACTCGGGGGCGAACCCCCACGGCACAGTCGCCGACCGGTTAGGGCTGCACGGGATCGACGTCGTGCGCGCTCCAGCCCGCGACGACCTCGGCCGCGGCTACCTGGTCCTGATGAACCAGCGGCTGCGCGGCTTGATCCCGTTACTGCTCGACGGACAGGCCGCCGAGCCGATGGTCGACGGCGTCCGCCTGTTCCCGGCGACAGGACCGGACGGTGAGCCGCTTCCCGACGTGGCGTGCGGCCGTGGGAAGGCCGTGCCGACCGCGGACATCGACGTCGCCTATGACCTGGACTACCCGACCGACGAGTAAGGCCAGGAAGAGGACCGGTACGCGGCTCGCGACCGGAGTTGCGTACCGGTCCATCCGGATCGCGACGGAAGGAGGCCCACGCGATGTTCGGATAACGCCCCTCTGACCTCAGGCGGTTTGATGTCCGCCCGAACTCTCATCTCGTCAATCGCAACAGCGATCCTCGCCGCTACCTTCCTCGCGCCATTGTCCGAGGCTCAGGACGCTCAGGCCGATTGCCGCAACCTGCCCGGCGAACGCTCCGACGATGGCTGGACCAACCACGAGCAGTTGGGACTGAAGCTCGCGCATATCGAAGCGACCAGCCAAGGGCGGGTCGCGGTCGATGTCATCGGGCACTCGCACCGCGGCCGGGAGCTCTACGCGGCACGCGTCGGCACCGGTGCCCGCGTGCTGCTCATAACCAGCGAGATCCACGGCAACGAGAAGACCGGCACCGAGGCTCTGCTGCAGATGCTCAGGACGCTCGGGTCCAGCAACACCACGCAGATCCAAGCGATCCGGGACAACGTCACGATCGTGGCGGTCCCGAAGTTCAACCCGGACGACGCCGAGCTCAACCGGCGCCAGAACGACTTCCCGTGGAGCGAAGTTCAGGCGAAGTTCCCGCAGTTCCAGGGCTTCAACCCGCCGTTCTACTACAGCAACGGTGCCCGAGGGTTCGATCTCAACCGGGACTTCAATGCGGACCTGAGCTACGAACCCCAGCCGGCGGACCTTCCGACCAATGAGTCGCAACCTGGTCTGTACCTGACGAACGAGGCCCGAGCACTGCGGGACCTCTACGTGGACCTGCGGAACGAGTTCGGCCTCGTCGACGGGTACGTCGACCTGCATCACATGGGGCCGTGCAGCCAGCAGGACGGCGCCCGGCCGAATCTTGTCACGGTCGATCCGCCGTCCGCCGCCGCCGGCAGCTACGAAGCCGCCGGCGCCAGCTCTGGTCCCAACCCCACGCGGCAGGGCTTGTCCGGGGACATCGTGGTCGTGAACGACGGCACTGGGAACCCGACCCGGGCCTGCCAGCCGTTGGTCGCCTTTCCAGAGGGCGCCATCGCGCTGATCGATCGCAACCCATGCCTGGGCCAGTCGACGAACAACTCGCACCTCACAAAGATCAACAACGCTCAGGATGCCGGCGCGGTCGCCGTCATCATGGTCAACCACCTGGCCACACTGCCCGGAAACGTGGGCGGCAACGATCCCGACATCACGATCCCGGTGGTGCACATCTCTCGCGCCGACGGCGACATCATCAAGGCGGGTCTGCCGGCCTCAGGCGCGATCAAGAACGTGGTGGGCCAGTACGTCACGGTGGCGCTGGACCATCCGCCGCTCGGCTCTGACGCGGACGGCAACCCGCAGTACTCCGCCTGGCCGCTTCTGGACCAGGACAAGTCGCGCCGGTTCGCGCTGGCCGCGGCGCTTGGCCTGTACGACCACGCCGGAGGTGGGAATGCCGAGCCGTCGCCGTTCTTCGGCGGAGTCACCCGGTACATCCACAACCAGGTAAGTGACGGCTACGCCACCGACCGCAACTTCGCCGGCCAGGCAAGATCGGCGTTCGCGCTGAACGGCACCGGCACCGTGCTGTTCGAGGTGCGTGGTCAGCAACATGCCTGGGGCCAGAAGCAGATGGGCATGCTCATCCAGGTCGTGCTGACCGGGCTCTGGGGCATTGCTGAGCGGATGGCCGATGGCTCTATCGACGAGCTCAACGGCGACGACTTCTACAACCTGCCCAAGTACTGGTGAACACGCCGGCAACGGTTCGGTGATCACGCAAAGCGGGTGGCGTGTCGAACCCGCTTTGCGTGATCGCCGGAGGAGGGTTAGTCCTCGACGATGTGCTCGGCGAATCGCTCGCGGGCGGCCGTCCAGGCGTACCGGTCGAACCGTCCGTCTTCGCGCAGCGCGGCGACTGCGTCGTAGCCCATCTGCATGGCGTGATGGGCATTGTCGTGGACGAACAACCCCTGCCGGCCGAAGCTCACGACCCGGCGGAGCATCCGCGACCAGTGGTCGATGGCGCCGAGATGTGTCTCGAACCCCACCCGGTAGATCGGATAGACCTGGCCGAGCCGCCGGGTTTCGACGCCGATCCGATTGACCTTGGGCAAGCCCGTCAGAGCCAGGGTCTCATCGACGAGGTCGCCGAGCGACTCATCGTCCATCCCCCAGACCTCATCGGTCATCGAGCACGGGATCTCGGCGCACAGGACCGAACGGTCCCGCGGATCAGCGGCGCTGTCGCGGTAGTTCGCGGGCTCCGAGATCCGGGTGATCGGCGTCTGCGGCCCCGGTATCGAGTGCGCGTCGTACGGCGTCCACCGTCCCCCGCCGTGCACCACGTAGACCAGTAGCATCGCGCGGTACCGCAGCCGGGCGGCGGCCTCCATGTCGTTCAGCGACGGCGCCGGACGGCAGATGCGCGCCAACTGAGGCAGCGGCAGCGTGGAAAAGGCGTGCCCGCCGGTGACCATGTCTCCGTCTTGCGTGGTGACCACGACCTCGTCCTCGATCACCCGCACGCTGTCGACTTCGGCCTCCAGCCTGATCTGGGCTCCTGCGGAGGTCGCCGCTTCGGCGAGGACCTCGACGATCTGGCCGAACCCGCGCCGCGGGTAATAGAACAGCTCGCCCCGGCCGGCGTCCGGGCGATGCCGCACCATCCGTGCGGCCACCTTCCACGGCGTGTTGGCCGACACGCGCCGCCGCGCCTGTTCTCCGCTGATGCGTTCACCGGGCAGGCCCCACAACTTCAGCGCGTAGGGGCCGTAGAGCTCGTCGTACAGAGTCTGGCCCAGTCCGGCGCGCAGCACCGCCGCGTAGCTGTCGTCGGTGGGTCGGCGCAACGACGCCGTCGCCGACTCAGCAGCGATCCGCATCAGCATCGGCCGAGGCAGCCGCCGCGCTAGCTCGGATGCCCGCAGTGGGAATCCGACCCAGCGGTCGGCTACTCGCAGCCGGCCGCGCCGCGGCCGCAACTGCAGGTCGTCGCCGAGCAATTCGCGCAGGTCAGCGAGGAGGTTCGGCGGGGTGGACAGATGCAGCCGCTGGGAACCGTGGTCAACGCGCATTCCCGCCACCTCGAACGAGGCAGCGAGCCCACCGACCCGCTCGGCGCGTTCTAGGACCGTGACCTTCAAACCCCGCCTGGCGCCTTGCCAGGCAGCCGCCAGCCCGGCTGGGCCGGCGCCCAAGACGACGAGATCACGCGAACCGCTCATTGGCGTTTGCAAGCCTAGCTCCAACTCGTCCACCAGCACAGTGGCGGCTGGACGTTCCGGTCTGCGTCATGCCCTGAAACGTCGCCAGCGTACGCTCTAGCTCGTGCCTAACGCGGACCAGCAGCTCGTCACCGACATCCGGGACGCGCTGGCCGCGGCCGCCGATTCGGCCAAAGCCGGCCGAATGCAGGCGTACATGAAGTCCACGATGCCATTCAGGGGTGTCCAGAAGCCGGCCCGCGTGACCGCACTGCGCTCAGTGTTCTGCCAGCACGCCTTGTCTGATCAGGAAACCTGGGACGTGACGGTTCGCGTCCTCTGGGACGCCGCCGGGTTCCGCGAGGAGCGGTACGCAGCGATCGACCTGGCCCGGCACAGTCCCTATTCCAAGTGGGCCAGCGACGTACAGTCGATGGATCTCTACGATCACCTGATCGTCACCGGCGCCTGGTGGGACTACGTCGACGACATCGCCATCCGCCTGGTCGGCCCGACGCTTCGGGCGCACCGGGCAGACGTCACTCCGATCATCCTCGGCTGGGCACACGATGCCGACCGGTGGCGCCGCCGTGCCGCCGTGATCTGCCAGATCGGTGCGCGGGACGACACCGACACTGCACTTCTCACCGCGTGTATTCGTGATAATGCCGACGATCCGGACTTCTTTCTGCGTAAAGGCATCGGCTGGGCGCTGCGTGAGCACGCCGAGACAAACCCGGACTGGGTCCGCTCGTTCGTCGCCACCCACCGGGATGTTCTGTCTCCGCTGTCGATCCGGGAGGCCACCCGCCACCTGTGAGCGGGCTTACGCCACGACCCTCTCGATGGACTAAGCTACTGATGAGTAACATTGGCTGTAGGACTGCCAACGTCATCTGGAGGGACTCGTGCCCCGTCAGCTCCGTGACGTCGTCTTCGTCGACGGCGTCCGTACCCCGTTCGGCAAGGCCGGCCCGAAGGGCATGTACCACGAGACCCGGGCCGACGACATGGTTATCAAGTGCATTCGTGAGCTCCTACGCCGGCACCCGAACCTGCCGCCGGAGCGGGTCGACGACGTCGCCATAGCCGCCACCACCCAGATCGGCGACCAGGGCCTGACCATCGGCCGGACCGCCGCCTTGTTGGCCGGCCTGCCGCGCAGCGTCCCGGGCTACGCCATCGACCGAATGTGTGCCGGCGCGATGACCGCCGTCACGACCACGGCGGCCGGCATCGCGTTCGGCGCCTATGACGTGGTGGTCGCCGGCGGCGTCGAGCACATGGGACGGCACCCGATGGGCGAAGGCGTGGACCCGAACCCGCGGATCATCGCGGAGAAACTCGTCGACCCCAGCGCGCTCGTGATGGGCCAGACGGCCGAGAACCTGCACGACCGCTACCCCCACCTCACCAAGGAGCGGGCCGATGCGTTCGCCGCGGCCAGCCAAGCCAAGCTGGCCAAGGCGTACGCCGACGGCAAGATCCAGCCGCATCTCGTGCCCGTGGCCACCCGCAGTACGGAGCAGGGTTGGGGGCTCGCGACGGCCGACGAGCCGCCGCGACCCGGCACCACGGTCGAAGACCTTGCCACGCTGAAGACCCCGTTCCGACCCCATGGGCGAGTGACAGCCGGTAAC
This sequence comes from Jiangellaceae bacterium, assembly GCA_036374175.1. Classification (GTDB taxonomy): domain Bacteria; phylum Actinomycetota; class Actinomycetes; order Jiangellales; family Jiangellaceae; genus JASLBX01. The sequence continues at coordinate 17,373 of DASUUH010000116.1, forward strand.
GCCGCTGGGCTCAACGACGGCGCCACGGCCTGCCTGCTCGCGTCCGCCGAGGCGGCGGCCGAGTTAGGCCTGCCGGCCAAGATGCGCCTGGTGTCGTATTCGTTCGCCGGCGTGGAACCCGAGGTGATGGGCGTTGGCCCGATCCCGTCCACCGAGAAGGCGCTGGCGCAGGCCGGGCTGACGATGGACGAGATTGGTCTGATCGAGATCAACGAGGCGTTCGCCGTGCAGGTGCTCACGTTCCTGGAGCACTTCGGCATTGCCGATGACGACCCCCGGGTCAACCCGTTCGGCGGCGCGATCGCGGTCGGACACCCGCTCGCGTCCTCCGGCGTCCGGCTGATGGCCCAGTTGGCGCAGAGCTTCGCCGACCACCCCGAGGTTCGCTACGGCATCACCACCATGTGCGTCGGCATCGGCATGGGCGGCACCGTGGTCTGGGAGAACCCGCTGCACCCTGCCTACAAGTCCGACGAGGTCGAGGAGGCGGCTGCCTGATGAGCAACACCGAGTTCACCGCTGCCTATCCCGACGAGGTCGTCACCAAGGCCTTCGTCCGGTTCGTCGAACTGCCTCTCGGCACTGGCAAGGCGGCCCTGATCACCCTGGACAACGGGCACGACCACACCAAACCCAGCACCCTCGGCCCGGCCAGCCTGGTGGAACTGGACCGCGCGCTCGACGTCGCCTTCGCGGAGTCCGGCGTCGTGGCCGTCTGCATGACCGGTAAGCCGTTCATCCTCGCCGCGGGGGCGGACCTCAAAGGCGTGGCGCTGGTGACCGACATCGCGCAAGCCCGCGAGATCGGGCGGCTCGGCCACCGCGTGTTCCGACGCCTGGGTGAGGCGCCGGTGCCGACATTCGCGTTCATCAACGGCCTCGCCCTCGGCGGCGGGCTCGAACTCGCGCTGCAGTGTACGTACCGCACCGTCCTGGACAGCGCGCAGGGCATTGGACTGCCCGAGACGTTCCTCGGGCTGGTGCCGGGCTGGGGCGGCACCTGGTTGCTGCCGAACCTTATCGGCCCGGACGGCGCTGTAAAGATCATCGTCGAGAATGCCCTCAACCAAAACCGCATGCTCGGCGGCCGCCAAGTCGCCGAGATGGGCATCGCGGACGCGATGCTCGGCGGCGGCGACTTCCTGGAGCAGTCCCTGACCTGGGCTGCACGAGTGGTGCGCGGCGACATCGACGTTGAGCGCCGCGAGATCGACCGGTCCGAGGACGCCTGGGAAACGGCCGTGGGCCGTGGCCGGGCGATGGCGGATGGCAAGGTCCACGGCGTCGCGCCGGCTCCCTACCGGGCCCTGGAGCTCATTTCTGCCGCCCGCACCCGCACCCGTGAGGAGGGTTTCGCCGCCGAGGACGAGGTGCTCGCAGAACTCATCATGAGCGAGGAGTTCCGGTCCGGCGTTTACGCGTTCGACCTCATGCAGCGGCGGGCGAAGCGGCCGGCCGGGGCGCCAGACAAGTCGCTGGCCCGCGAGGTGACCAAGGTGGGAATCGTGGGTGCCGGCCTGATGGCCAGCCAGCTCGCCCTGCTGTTCGTCCGCCGCCTCGAAGTGCCGGTGGTCATGACGGACCTCGATCTGGACCGCGTCGACAGGGGCGTCGGGTACGTCCACACCGAGGTCGACAAGCTGTTGGCCAAGGGCCGGATCTCGCAGGACAAGGCGAACCGGCTCAAGGGGCTGGTCAGCGGATCGACAGACAAGTCCATCTTCGCCGATGCCGACTTCGTCCTCGAGGCCGTGTTCGAAGAGATGAAGGTCAAACAGCAGGTCTTCGCCGAGTTGGAGGCGATCGTCTCGCCCGAGTGCGTGCTGGCGACCAACACCTCGTCGCTGTCGGTCACCGAGATGGCCGCCGACCTGGCTCACCCCGGACGAGTGGTCGGGTTCCACTTCTTCAATCCGGTGGCGCTGCTGCCGCTGCTCGAGGTCATCCGCGCCGAGAGCACCGACGATGCCACGCTCGCCACCGCATTCGCGGTCGGCAAGTCGCTGAAGAAGTCCTGCGTGCTGGTCAAGGATGCACCGGGGTTCGTGGTCAACCGGATCCTGACCCGGCTGATGGGCGCGGTCACCCGGGCCGCGGACGAGGGCACGCCGATCGAGGTGGCCGACCGCGCACTCGCGCCGCTGGGCCTGCCTATGTCGCCGTTCGTACTACTGCAGCTGGTCGGGCCGGCCGTGGCGTTACACGTGGCGGAGACCATGCACGACGCTTACCCGGTCCGATTCGGGGTTTCGGACAACCTGCGCCGGCTGGTCGAGGCTGGCAAGCCGGGCATCTGGTCGTGGAACGAGCAGGGCCGGCCATACCTCGCCGAGGACACCGCCGCGCTGTTCAAGCAGGGCGACACCGTGCTGACCGAGGAGGAGGTCCGCGAGCGGGCGCTGTCGGCCGTGGCCGAGGAGATTCGCCTGATGCTGGACGAAGGAATGGTCTCGGAGGTTCAGGACATCGACCTCTGCCTGCTGCTCGGCGCCGGCTGGCCCTTCCACCTCGGCGGAATCACGCCGTACTTGGACCGGACGGGTGTCAGCGAGAAGGTGACGGGCTCGCGCTTCCTGCCCCGAGGCATCGCCAGCGTCGCCACCGGTTGATCACGTTCAGCATGCCTGTCGGTGCCGTACCAGCCGCATGCGGGTGGTACAGCACCGACGGGCCTGGTGGGCGGCCCAGCCGGACGTGATCGAGCCTGCCGGCGAGTCAATACTGCTCAGTCGTCTGGATAGGCGGATTTCATCGCTTCGGAGTCGAACGCTGCGTCATTCGTCTCGTTGAGGCTGTACCAGTTGCCGAACGGATCGCGGAAGACCGCCTCGACGCCGTACGGCCGGTCGACCGGCTCCTGAAGGAACTCCACGCCGCGCGCTGAGTACTCCTCGAAGGTCTTCCGGCAGTCGTCGGTGTGCCATGCCCCGGCGCTGAGCGCGCCCTTGGCCAGCAAAGCGCGCAGCATCGCCGCCGTTTCCTCGTCGTGGGTCGGCGGTCCTGGCACACTGATGGCCAACTGAAATCCTGGACTTGCCGGAGGGCCGACGGTAAGCCAGCGGTACCCGTTCTCCATCGTCAGGTCATGCCTTAGCTCGAAACCGAGCTTGTTGATGAAGAACTCCTTCGCCTCGTCGTAATCGGTGACGAACACGCCGACCACACCGAGATGGGTGATCATGACTCGCTCCTTGCTGGTCGGATCGGCTGACGGTTCCGACGCTAATCAGAGGGCCCGGCCGCCGGCTTCTCCGTGGTTGCCCTCTTGCCCGGCCGCCCGGCCGACATCAGCACAAAGCACCCCGGAATCGGCGGCGGACCGGTCCGGGCAGCCGCACGCTGGAACTTTGACGGCGACACACCGACTAGTTCGCGAAACCGCCCGCTGAACGACCCGAGGCTGCTGAATCCGACGAGGTGGCACACCTCGGTCACGGTCAGATTGACCGACCGCAGCAGCTCCTGAGCGCGTTCCACCCTGCGGCGGGAAAGGTACTGGCCCGGAGTCTCCCCGTAGGCGGCGCGGAACGCCCGGACGAAGTAATACCGCGAGTAACCTGCGGCTGCGGCGATGGCGTCAAGGTCGAGGGGTTCGGCGTACGAGCGGTCGATCAGGTCGCGAGCTCTACGTACCGCGATCAGAGTCTCGACCGCCGGCGAACCGGCGGGCAGCGGCCGCCGGTCAGACACCGGGCTCGGTGTCTTGTGGCACCATCCGCCGCGAGTCCGGCCCGCGCGGTTCGTCGGGCTCTGCGACGACGCTGCGCGGTACGAGATGGTCGATGCGACCCTTCTCGTAGTCAGCGCTGGCCCGCCGGTATCCGATGACGGCGGCGACGACTGCCCCCGTCACCGGCACGGCCAGGAACAACCCCGGCATGCCGAAGAGAGTGGCGGCGGTCGTCGTGAGGACCAAGATGATCAGCGGGTGGAAACTCACCGCCCGGGCCATCAGCAACGGCGCCAGCACGTTGCCCTCGAGTTGCTGGACGACCAGCACGATGATCAGCGCCCAGATCGCCGTCGATAGCCCGCCGGAGAAGAACGCCACGGCGACGGCGACCGCGCCGGCAATCGTGGCACCCAGCAGTGGTATGAACGCGAGCAAGAAGGTCAGCGCACCGATCGCTACCGCCAGCGGCACACCGAGGATCCACAAGCCGAAGCCGATCAGGAATCCGTCGACCAGGCCGGTGACCACCGAGGCGTAGAACCACGCGCCGGTGGTTCGCATGGCCGACCGGAAAGCCGCCGTCGCGGGCAGCCGATGCTCCGGAGCGAGCAACTCGGTGAACTGACGCCACAGCTTGTCGCCGCTAGCCAGCGCGAAGATCGCAAAGAACGTTGCGATCAGCACCATTGTTACCAGGTTCGTCAGGACACCGAGCCCAGTGGCCACCGTGCCGGCGATGTTACTGATGAATCCGCTGACGAACTGCTGGATGTCGTCCAGCAGGTCCTGGACGGTCTGGTCGTCGACCCCGAACGGGCCGCCACGCAACCACGCCATCGTCTCTTCGAACGCGCCGACGACCTCGTTCGCGATCCGCGGCGTCGCCCTGACCACCTCCGCGATGACGAAGACCAGCAGCAACGCGAAGAAGGACAGGAACCCGACCACACAGAGGATCGCGGCGATGACCTGCGGGACGCGGCGTTCGCGCAGCCACTTGACCAACGGCCACAGCAGCGACACTTCCGCGAACCCGATGAGTATGGCGATCGAGATAAAGCGAACTCGCAACGCGAGATTGATGAGCGAAATGATCAACAGGCCGATGACGATCACGCACAGCGAAATGACCGCCCACCGCACCAGCCAGGGCGGGACGCCCAGCTCGCGCACCCGATCCGCGATCTTCACTATGGAACCGTACCGGACCTAGCGGCCGTCAATCACAATCTGCTGCTGGATTTGGGTATCGTGAGCAGCCACGATACCGGCGATCTCCCGAGCCAGGTCCTGGCCGGTCAGGCCGATCTCGCTGAGGATCTTCGCACGCTTGGCGTGATCGAGGAATCGCTGCGGGATCCCGAAGTCGCGCATCGGTGTGCTCACGCCCGCGTCACGAAGCGCCTGAGCAATCGCCGAGCCCACTCCGCCGACTCTGCCGTTGTCCTCCACCGTGACCACCAGCCGGTGGTCACGGGCCAGATCGACGAGTGCACCGTCGACTGGCTTGACCCACCTCGGGTCGATCACCGTCACGCCCACGCCCTGCGCCGCGAGCCGTGTGGCCGCGTCGACTCCGGCGCCGCCCATGGCGCCGACGGCGATCAGCAGGACGTCCCGATCTGCCGAACGAGCCAGGACGTCGCAGCCACCCGTCCGTTCGATGGCGGGCACGTCCGGCCCGACCGGACCCTTCGGGAACCGGACGACCGTGGGCGCATCGTGCACGTCCAGCGCCTGGCCGAGCAGTTCGACAAGCCGCGACGCATCGCGTGGTGCGGCCAGCCGCAGCTCCGGCACGACCTGCAGGATCGACATGTCCCACATGCCGTTGTGGGACGCCCCGTCGTCGCCGGTGACACCGGCGCGGTCCAGGACGAACGTCACGCCACACCGGTGCAGGGCGCAGTCCATCAACACCTGGTCGAACGCACGGTTCAAGAACGTCGCGTACACCGCGACCACCGGATGCAGGCCGGCCATCGCCATGCCGGCCGCAGACGTGGCGGCGTGCTGCTCGGCGATACCGACGTCGAAGCAGCGGTCGGGATACGCGGCCGCAAACTTGTCCAGCCCGGTCGGCCCCAGCATCGCGGCCGTGATCGCCACCACATCCGGACGCCGGCGGCTGGCCGCGACGATTGCGTCGCTGAACACGTCGGTCCAGGTTCGCTCCGGGTTGACGACCTCCGCACCGGTCTGCGGGTCGAACGCCTTCACCTGGTGCCAATGGTCGACGGTGTCGTTGACGGCGGCGTCGTACCCGAATCCCTTCTGCGTGATGCAGTGGACGATCACCGGCCCACGGAACCGCTTGGCCCGCTGTAGGGCCTGCTCGACGGCCTCACGGTCATGCCCGTCGACTGGGCCGACGTACTTGATGCCGAGGTCCTCGAACATGCCCTGCGGCGACAGGATGTCCTTCAGGCCCTTCTTGATGCCGTGCAGCGCGTCGTACAGCGGCTCACCGACCAGCGGCGTGCGACCGAGCGACCGCCTGATCAGGTCCAGCGCTTGTTCGTACCGCGGGTTGGTACGGAGGCCGGCCAGATGGTTCGCCAGCCCGCCCACCGTCGGCGCGTACGACCGGCCGTTGTCGTTGACCAGAATGACCACCGGCCGGTGTGCGCCGGCGGCGATGTTGTTCAGCGCTTCCCACGACATGCCGCCGGTCAGCGCCCCGTCGCCGACGAAGGCAACAACGGTGCGGTCGCGTTCGCCGCGCACTGCGAACGCCTTGGCCATGCCGTCGGCGTACGACAGCGCCGTCGAAGCGTGCGAGTTCTCGACCCAGTCATGCTCGCTCTCGGCCCGGCTCGGGTACCCCGACAGGCCGCCTTCCTGCCGCAGGGTTCCGAACTCCGCGTACCGGCCGGTCAGCAGCTTGTGCACATACGCCTGGTGGCCGGTGTCGAAGATGACCGGATCACGTGGCGAGTCGAACACCCGGTGCACGGCAATGGTCAATTCGACCGCACCGAGATTGGGACCAAGGTGGCCGCTGTTCCGAGCGGTCGTGTGGACCAGCACGTCGCGGATCTCCGCGGCGAGCGTGGTCAGTTCATCGCTGGACAGGGTGCGCAGATCCCGTGGGCTCTGGATGCCTTCAAGCACACCCAACCGTCTCGCCTCCCAGGTGATCTCGCCCAGATTCGGGTATACCAACTGCTGAGACAGTCTAGATGCCGACACGGCTTCGGATGGCCTTTGGTGGGTCAGTTGAGGAGGTACCCGCCATGACAGCTCGACGTGTTGCAGGAGTTTTTCTCGCGCTTGCCGGCGCCGTGGGTGTCACGGCGAGCGCGTACTTGGACTGGTTCTCGGGCCGCTCGCCGGACAGCACACCGATCAACCGGCTGTTCGAGGACAGCGTCACAGAGCCGGCCACGTCGTACTGGACGTCGGTCGCTCTGCCGCTGGCCGCCGTCACGGCACTCGCCGTGCTCGGTCTTCTGGTGATGTCACGTCTCGTGCTCACCATCGCCTGGCTGCTCGGCGTCGCCACCTTGGTGCTGCACGTCCTTCAGCAGGTCAACGACGAGGCCCGACTCGCCGTTGAGGACGTCCAGACCGGCGTATGGGTGGCACTCGCCGGCTTGTTCGTCATGCTTCTCGGCCTGGTGATCATGGGCGGACGCCGCCGTGATGACGAGGACGTTGAGACCGTCAGCATCATGGAACCTGACCCCAAAGAGACGTGGTATGCCCTCAGCGCGACGGCCAAGGCCACGCCGTCGAGTTCAGCGGCCATGAGCATTCCAGCCGCCACCCCCGGATCGGCCACGACGGCCGCCGGCGGCGCACCCTCCGCGCCGCGTTCGGAATCGGTCGTCGAGCCGCCGCCGAAGCCCACTCCAGAACCCGGACCTCCGCCGGCACCCGGGCCTGAACCGGCGCCGCCACCGGGCCCGGATCCGATGCCCATGCCGGGCCCGACGCCCGCTCCAGCGCCTGGACCCGCACCCGCTCCCGGACCCGCACCGGAGCCCAGCCCAGACCGTGAGCCGGGCACGCCGCCGCCGGACGAGCCGGGGACGCCGGCGCCACCCGACACCGGGTCAACGGACAAGCCACCACGCCGCGAGTGACGCCGGACACGTGGGCCGCCCACCAGGGTTGGCGACGTACCTACATGCACGCATGCCTGTAGGTACGTCGGGCCGTCTGCCGAACGTGATCGAACGTCAGGAGGCGAGGAGGTGGCGCAGGACGTACTGCATGATGCCGCCGTGCCGGTAGTACTCGGCCTCGCCGGGCGTGTCGATGCGGACCACGGCGTCGAAGTCCGCGGTGGAACCGTCCGGCCGCGTCGCCGTCACCGCCACGGTCTGGGGTGTCGTCCCGTCGTTCAGCGCCGTGATGCCGGCAACGTCGAACGTCTCCTCACCGGTGAGCCCCAGCGACTCGGCGTGCTGGCCCTCCGGGAATTGCAGCGGCAGGACGCCCATGCCGATCAGGTTGGACCGGTGGATCCGCTCGTACGACTCCGCGATCACCGCGCGAACGCCGAGCAGCGCCGTGCCCTTGGCCGCCCAGTCGCGGGACGATCCCGAGCCGTACTCCTTGCCGGCCAGCACGACCAACGGCGTCCCGGCCTCGGCGTAGGCGACCGACGCGTCGTAGATGGTCGTCACCGCGCCGTCCGGCCGAGAGAAGTCGCGGGTGAACCCGCCCTCGGTACCGGGAGCCAGCTGGTTGCGCAGCCGGATGTTGGCGAAAGTCCCGCGGATCATCACCTCGTGGTTGCCGCGCCGGGACCCGTATGAGTTGAAGTCGCGCCGCTCGACCCCGTGCGAGCGCAGGTACTCCCCTGCCGGAGAGTCGGCCTTGATCGCGCCAGCCGGGCTGATGTGGTCGGTTGTCACCGAGTCGCCCAGCTTGGCCAACACCCGCGCGCCCGTGATGTCGTTCACCGGCGCCGGCGAGGCCGCCATCCCCTCGAAGTACGGCGGCTTGCGCACGTACGTCGACTCCAGGTCCCACTCGAAGATGTCGCCCTCGGGCGTGCGCAGCGAGCGCCACGTGTCGTCACCGGCGAAGACGTCGGCGTAGTCGCGGGTGAACATCTCGCTGGCGATCGCCGAGTCGACGACCTCCTCGATCTCCTGCGGCGACGGCCAGATGTCGTGCAGGTACACCGGCTGGCCGGCGGCGTCGGTGCCCAGCGGCTCGGTGACGATGTCCATGTCCATCGTGCCGGCGAGCGCGTATGCCACGACCAGCGGTGGCGAGGCCAGGTAGTTCATCTTGACGTCGGGGTTGATCCGGCCTTCGAAGTTCCGGTTACCGGACAGCACCGACACCACGGACAGGTCATGCTCGTTGACGGCCTCGGAAATCGCCTCGGGCAGCGGGCCGGAGTTGCCGATGCAGGTGGTGCACCCGTAGCCGACCAGGTGGAAGCCCAGCTTCTCCAGGTACGGGGTCAGCCCGGCCCGCTCGTAGTAGTCCATGACCACCTTCGAGCCGGGCGCCAGCGTGGTCTTCACCCACGGCTTGCGGGACAGGCCGCGCTCGACGGCCTTCTTAGCCAGCAGCGCGGCGCCGACCATGACGCTCGGGTTCGACGTGTTCGTGCAACTGGTGATCGCCGCGATCACCACTGCGCCGTGGTCGATCTCGCACTCGGTGCCGTCGTCGAGCGTCACCCGCACCGGTGAAGACGCCCGGCCGGCGGCGCCTGCCGCAGCGCTGACGAGCTCGGCGGGCTCCTCGCCTCCGTCGCCCGGCTCATGCGATGCAGGGTCGGAGGCGGGAAAGGTGTCCTCGACGGCCTCGTCGATCTCCGAATGGGGCACGTGTTCGTCGTGGTCGACGTAGTCGCGCAGCGCCGTGCGGAAAGCCACCTTCGCATCGGTGAGGGCCACCCGGTCCTGCGGCCGCTTCGGCCCGGCGATGCTCGGCACGACCGTGGACAGGTCGAGCTCAAGGTATTCGGAGTACTCCGGCTCGGCATCAGGGTTGTGCCACAGCCCCTGCTCCTTCGCGTACGCCTCGACAAGCGCGACCACCTGCTCGTCGCGGCCGGTCAGGCGCAAGTAACGGACGGTCTCCTCGTCGATGGGGAAAACTGCGATGGTCGAGCCGTACTCCGGGCTCATGTTGCCGATCGTGGCCCGGTTGGCGAGCGGGACGGCAGACACGCCAGGGCCGTAGAACTCGACGAACTTGCCGACGACGCCGTGCTGACGCAGTTGCTCGGTGATGGTGAGCACGAGGTCGGTGGCGGTGGCGCCCTCGGGCAGCTCGCCGGACAACTTGAATCCGACGACCCGCGGGATCAGCATGCTCACCGGCTGGCCCAGCATGGCGGCCTCCGCCTCGATGCCTCCGACGCCCCAGCCGACGACCCCGAGCCCGTTGACCATGGTGGTGTGGCTGTCGGTGCCGACGCAGGTATCCGGGTACGCCACCCCGTCGCGAACCATCACGGTGCGGGCCAGGTGCTCGATGTTGACCTGGTGGACGATGCCGGTGCCCGGCGGCACGACCTTGAAGTCCTCGAACGCGCCCTGCCCCCAGCGCAGGAACTGGTAGCGCTCCTTGTTGCGCTCGTACTCCAGCTCGACGTTGCGGAGGAACGCGTCCGGCGCTCCGAACACGTCCGCGATAACGGAGTGGTCGATTACCAGCTCGGCGGGGTTCAACGGGTTGATCTTGGACGGGTCACCGCCGAGGTCACGCATGGCCTCCCGCATGGTGGCCAGGTCGACGATCGCCGGCACGCCGGTGAAGTCCTGCATGATGACCCGGGCCGGCGTGAACTGGATCTCGGTGCTGGGTTTCGCGGTGGCGTCCCAGTCGACGACGGCGCGCACGTGGTCGGCGGTGACGTTCGCGCCGTCCTCGGTGCGCAGCAGGTTCTCCAGCAGGATCTTCAGGCTGTACGGCAGCCGTCCGATATCGCCCGCCGCCGCGAGCCGGTAGATCTCGTAGCTCTCGCCGCCCACCTGCAGGGTGCCCTTGGCGCCGAAGCTGTCCTTGCTGGTCACGTCACTACCCGCCTTCCTGTTCGTTCGATACCACCATCGTTGCCGATGGCCGCCGGCTCGGGGCCGCGAGGGCTAACCAATCTCGCCAGACCGGAGAAGTCTTGACTTCAAGATACATGAGGTGAAGGTTCTTTGGCGACCCCGAATCCGTTAGACATTGGGTGCAACGCCGGCGGCGATAAGTTCGAGATGGTCGATGTCGGTCAGGTCGAGCACCTGCAGGTACGCGCGCGACACCCCCAGCTTGCTCAGCATCTTCAGGCGCTCGACAAGTTCGGGCGGCGTGCCGCCGAAGGCCCTTTCACGCAACTCGGCCGGATCAAGCCCGATGGCGGCGGCCCGTCTGGCGAGTTCGGCTTCATCCGTCCCGACACACACCGTCGCGGCCACCGAGTAGACCAGTTCGTCCGGATCACGCCCAGTGTTCTCACAGGCCCGCCGCACCCTGCTGAACCGCTCGGCCAGTTCCTTGTCGGGGGCGAGGAAGCAGTTGTACTCGGCGGCGAACCGGGCGACCAGGACCGGCGTGCGGCGTGGCCCGGTGCCGCCGACGATGATCGGGACGGCCGGCTGGGCGGGCTTGGGCAGGGCGGGCGAGTCGGTCAGCGAATAGTGGCGGCCGGCGTAGGTGAACCGCTCTCCCACCGGAGTCGTCCACAGCCCGGTGATCAGTTCCAACTGCTCTTCAAGCAGGTCGAACCGGTTCGGCGGGTACGGGATGCCGTACGCGCGGTGCTCGGCCTCGAACCAGCCCGCACCCAAGCCGAGCTCGACCCGGCCACCGGACATCTGGTCGACCTGCGCGACCTGGATGGCGAGCACGCCTGGATGCCGGAACGTCACCGGTGACACGAGCGTCCCGAGGCGGACGCGGGACGTCTCACGGGCCAGGCCCGCGAGTGTGGTCCAGGCATCGGTGGGACCGGGCAGGCCGTCGAAGTGCCGGCCCATGTGCAGGTAGTGGTCGGAGCGGAAGAAGCCGCCGAAGCCGAGCCGCTCGGCGGCTTGGGCGACGCGCAACTGATCGTCGTACGAAGCACCTTGCTGTGGCTCGGTGAAGATCCGCAGGTCCATGCGTTCAACCCTGCCACGCCCATTACCCACGTTGAGCTGTAGCATGCATGGCGGTCACAGGCGGGGGGTGATCCCAGGGTGACGCTCCTGGCGTTCGGCGATGTCGAGATCGACCTTGACCGCTACGAAATCCGGCGCAACGGTGACGTGGTGCGGACCGAGCCACAGGTCTTCGACGTGCTCGTCCACTTGGCTACCAACGCTGAGCGGGTCGTCACCAAGGAAGAGCTGCTCGACGCGGTCTGGGGCGACCGCTTCGTCAGCGAATCCACCCTCACCAGCCGGATCAAGGCCGCTCGCCGGTGTGTCGGAGACGACGGCCAACGGCAACGGGTCATTGCCACCGTCCACGGTCGTGGCTACCGCATGGTCGCACCCGTGCATCGCGGCCAGGAGCAGCGACCGCCGGTCCTCAACGAGGTCGGTCACGTCGGTGTCGACACGTTGGTCGAACGTGACGACGCATTGGCCCAGCTCACGACGGCGCTTGCGGCCGCCGGGTCGGGCGCGGGCCGGGTCGTCTGCATCACGGGCGAAGCCGGGATCGGCAAGACCGCGCTGGTCCACTGGATCGCGACCGCGCTGGGCGACCAGGCGGCGGTGCTCATCGGAGCCTGCGACGATCTCACGACGCCTCGCCCCATGGCGCCGTTGCACGACATTGCGGCCGGACTTACCGCCGCTGGACTCCCGCCGCTCGATGGCGTCGGGCCGGACGCGATCCTCGACGCCGTCGGGATTCTCGCCCGGGAGAAGCAGCGACCGGTCGTCATCGTGCTCGAGGATCTGCATTGGGCCGACGACGGCACGCTGGACACCGTCCGTTACATCTCCCGGCGGATCCGGGCCGCACCCCTGGTCCTCGTGTTGACCTACCGCGAGGAGGACCTTTCGCTGACGCACCCGCTGCGGTCCGTCCTCGGATTGCTGCGCGGCCCGGGAGTGGTACGCATTGCGCTCCAGCCGCTGACTGAGGTGGGTGTCGGACAGCTCGCAGCCGGCGCACCGGTCGGATCCGAGGAGTTGTTCGCCGTCACGGGCGGCAATCCGTTCTTCGTCACCGAGATGATTGCCGCGACCATCGATGCGGTTCCTACCACTGTCAAAGATGCCGTCCTGGCCCGGCTCGCCCAGCTGCCCCACGAAGCCGTCGCGGCCGTGCGCCGGCTGTCCGTGGTGCCCGGCCGGATCGAGCGGTGGCTTGCGGTCGAACTTGCCGACGGAGACGAGGCAACACTCGGCGCGGCCGAGCACGCCGGAATCCTCGACGGCAGTGCCGACCAGGTCTGGTTCCGGCACGAACTGGCTCGCCGGGCCGTCGAGGACACCCTCACCTCGTTCGAACGCGTCCGGTGGAATGCGCTCGTCGCCAGGCTCCTGGCAGAGCGTGGGGCAAGCGCGTCGCGGATCGTTCATCACGCCGCCCTCGCTGGAGACGCCGAGCTCGTCGTCCGGGCCGGCACGAGCGCGGTCGCTGAGGCGATCGCCGCCGGTGCGCACCGCCAGGCCATCGACCAGCTGAACACGGTGCTGAGGTATCGCGACTCGTTGGACGGCAGGCAGTACGCCAGCCTGCTCCTTCAGCTGGCCGACTCGCTCTATCTGGTCAACCGGTTCGAAGAATCGCTGCGCGCGGCCGAGGAGGCCGTCAAGGCGGCAGCAACAATCCACGACCCGAACCTGACCGCGCAGGCCGAAATCGCGCTGTCCCGTACTGTCCTGTGGGCTCGCGGGCCGAATGCGTCACATCTCGCGGCTCGGCGTGCCCTTGAGGTCCTCGGTCCCGACGGCGACCCTGAACTGCGCGCCATCGCGTACGCCGACCTGGCCCGCGCGCTGGGCCAGCTGACCACGATCGGGTCGATTGCCGAAGGCAACGACGAGGCGCTGTCAGCAGCCTCGCAAGCGCTGGAGCTGGCACGCGAGCTGAAGCGCGACGACCTGGCCGGTTATGCGCTCATCTACCTCGGCTGTGAACGGCTTGCGCTCGGTGACGCCGCGGGGGCAAGCGACCTGGAGGCCGCCATCAGCAACCTGCGGTCCTCTCCGCGGGCGGAGTTCGCCGTGCGGGCGTGCGTCAACGCCGCCGGAGCGGCCTACCGGTCCGCTCGCTTCGACGACGCCGAGCACTATGTCGAGCTGGGGGTCCAGCTCGCCAAGGAAACCGACTTCACCTCCGGCGAGTACCGGCTGGCGCTGACCCGGGCGGCGGTCCGGTTCAGTCGCGGCCGGTGGGCCGAGGCGCGCCGCGAGCTCGAATCACTGCTGGCGCTCGGCGGCGAGCCGGGCATCATGGGCCCGCTCGCCCGCACGCTGCTCGCCCGGCTCCTCGCCCGGGTCGGCGAGATGGGCGCGGCCGGTCGCACGCTTGGGCCGGCCATCGCGGCCGCCGCGTTAAGTAACGAGATCCGATTGGTCGGGCCCGTGACTATCGCGCGAGTAGAGCTGGCCTGGCTCGCTGGCACCGGGGAAGACCTGATCGCTGTTGTCGAGCCGGTGCTGTCGGCGTCGGGCACCCCCGGCTGTGCGGTCAACCGAGGCGAGTTGGGTCGGTATCTGCAGCGGGCTGGCTATCGCGTCCCCGCGCTGCGCGACGTGCCCGAACCGTGGCGGTCAGGCTTGGCAGGCGAGTGGAGGAGTGCCGCTGCCGGCTGGGAGCTGCGCGGCGAACCGTACGAGCGGGCGCTGGAGTTGATCAGCGGCGGTCACCAGGCCGCGGTCGAGGCCGGTGCCGCCATTCTGCGCGACCTCGGGGCCGTTGGCGCCTACCACCTCGGTGAAAGCGTTAGGCACTCCGGCTGATCCCTGCCACCCGCTGTGGGTTGCCATGCTCAAAGAGGGCGATGCATTCGACATGGTGGGTCATGGGGAAAAGGTCGAAGGCGCGCAGGTCCCTCAGCAGGTAGCCGAGCTCGGCGAAGGTCGCGACGTCGCGGGCCAGCGCGGCCGGGTCGCATGCCACGTACGCGACCGCCCGCGGCGAGAGCCCGGCGATGCCGCGCACCACATCGGCGCCGGCGCCCGTGCGCGGCGGATCCAGGACCACGACGTCGACGGGGTCGGCCGGGAGAGCCCGGTCGACGCGACCGGGCACCAACCGGAGCCACGGCAGGTCGTGCAGATTGCGGCGCGCGTCGGTGACCGCGCGCCGGTTCGATTCGACGGCGACCACCGAACCCGCGGGACCGACCCGCGCGGCCAACGCTCCAGCGAACAGTCCAACGCCCGCGTAGAGGTCCAGCACGCGCTCTCCCGGCCGCGGTTCCAGCGCCTCGATGACGGCGTCCACCAGCACGTCGGCAGCGCCCGGATGGACCTGCCAGAACCCGCCGCCGCTGACCCGCCAGGTCCGCCCGGCCGCCTGCTCGGTGACGTACGTGCGACCCGTACGGCGATTCCCGTCCACGACGACCGAGGTGCCGTCGGGCAGCGGCGGAACGGCGATATCGCCGGCCGCCGATTGGATCACTACCGACCGCTCGCCGGTCGAGGACGCTATGGCCGCCACGGATTCAGCTCCCGGCCAGGCGCGACCGGGCACGTCGAGGTCGCGAATGTGGCGGTGCGCGATGAGGCAGTCGCCGATCGGTTCGATCTCGTGCGACCGGTGCCTGCGCAGGCCGGCCCGGCCCGCCGGCGACACCGCGAAGTTCGCCCGCGTCCGCCAGCCGAGGCCATCGTCCGGTCCACCGGGCACCGGTTCGACCTTAACGGCGATGGACAGACCCGCCAGCCGCCGCAGTTGTTCGGCCACCACGGCCGCCTTAAGCTCGCGCTGCGCCGGCAACGAGGCATGCTGCCAGTCACACCCGCCGCACCGCCCGGGCCCGGCGAACGGGCACGGCGCCGGTACTCGATCAGGTGACCGAACGAGAATCTCTACCGCGTCCGCACGCCAGTAACGCGAGCGCACGTCGGTCAGCCGGGCCAGGATCCGTTCACCGGGCAATGCGTGCCGGACGAACACAACCCTGCCGTCGTACCGGGCGATGCAGATCCCGCCGTGAGCGACCGGGCCGACGTCGAGCTCGAGCCGGTCACCGACGGCGGGTTCGCTGGTCAGGGTTGTTCACCGACTCGAGTGGAGGAATCGAGCTGCCACGGAACCATCGTGACCATCACGCCCGGGGTGAACATCAGCCGGGCGCGTAACCGCAGCGCGCTCTTGTTGTGCAGCAGCTGCTCCCACCACCGGCCGAGCACGTATTCCGGGATATAGACGATGACGAGGTCTCGAGGGCTTTCCCGGCGGATGCCGTTGACATACTCCACGACCGGTCCGTTGATCTCGCGGTACGGCGAGTCCAGCACCTTGAGCGGCACCGGTATCCCAAGCCGGTCCCACTCGTCGGTGAGCTCCCGTGTCTCGGCCACGTCGACGTTCACCGTGACAGCTTCGAGCAGATCGGTTCGGCTGCTGCGGGCGTACGCCAGGGCCCGCAGCGTGGGTTTGTGCAGGTGCGATACCAGAACGATGGCGTGGATCCGCGACGGCAGCAACATCGCACCGGCCTGGGGATCCATTGCCAGCTCGGTTTCGACGAGCTGGTAGTGGGATCGGATGCCGCGCATCACCAGATAGAGCGCAGCGATGGACACCGGCACCACCCAGACGCCGCCGAGGAACCCCGTCACGCCCACGACCAGCGCCACGATCCCGCTCAGTGCGGCGGCTCCGAAGCCCAGTACCCGCGCCCGCCCGGCCGCCACCCGCTCGTCGTCCCGCAGCGGGCCGGTCAGCTGCCGGTTCCAGTGGCGCACCATCGCCGTTTGGCCAAGGGCAAAGCCGAGGAACACGCTCGCGACATACGGCGGCACCAGGCGGCTGACGGACACTTCGAAGGCGGCCGTCACGCCAGCCGAGGCGACCGCGATCACGATGACGGCATTGCTGAAAGCGTGCCGGTCCCCGCGGTGGTGCAGTTGGCGCGGCAGGTGCCGGTGCCGGGCCATGATCGACCCGAGCAGCGGGAACGAATCGAACGCGGTGTCGGCCGCCAGCAGCAGGATCAGCACCGTCGCGAGCAGGACCACGAAGAAGCCGACCGTCTCGGCACCAAAAACCGCGGCGGCGATCTGCGCGATCACCGTCCGCTGCGGTTCGCCCTCGCAGTCGAAACCGACCAGATCGCAGGCATCAGCGGCATACCGCACGTCCGCGATTACGGCCAGTGCGGTGACGCCGACCAAGAGGCCAGCCGCCAACGCGGCGGTAATAACCAGCGTGGTGGAGGCGTTCTTGCGCCGCGGCTTGCGGAAGGCGGGTACGGCGCCGACGATCGTGCCGAGCCCGGTGAGCGCCACCCCGCCGGTGGCGACGGCGCGCAGCACCAGCAGGATCAGCGCCAGGCCGGCCAACTCGCCGAGTTCGGCCGCCACTTCGAACTCGGCGCTCTCGGCCACGGGTGGGTCGCCCGTCATGGCTTGCACCAGACCCCAGATCACCAGCACGGCGATACTGACGACGAACAGGTAGGTCGGCACCGCGAACGCCAGCCCGCTGGTGCGCAGCCCGCGCAGGTTCAGCGCGCCGAGCACCACGATCGTCGCCACCGCAAGCGGGATCCTGGCCTCGTCCAGCGCCGGGAACGCGGAGATCAGGTTGTCGACAGCGGCCGACACGGCCACAGCGATGGTGAAAACCAGCGTGGTAAGCATCGCGCCACCGGTCACGAGTCCCATTCGCTCGCCTAGATTGTGTACCGCCGCTTCGTAGTCACCGCCCCCGTTCGGGTACGCCTGCACGACGTTGCGGTACGCGGCGACCACCACGACCATCAGCGCAACAACCCCGGCGGCCGCCCACGGCGTCAGGTACAGCACACTCAACCCGCCGAGGGTCAGCACCACCAGGATCTCCTGGGTGGTGTAGGCGACCGAGGAGACCGTGTCGCTCGAGTACACCGGCAGGGCGACCCGTTTGGGCAGGCGCTGCTGCAGGTGGTCGGCGGCCAACCTGCGCCCGACCAGCAATCGTTTCGAAATATCGCCCACGCTCGGCACGGTGCAGCATGGTAGGCCTACCGGTGGCACTGTTGAAGGGCAACCGCCGTGTACGGTCATCTCAATCGCGAGCCACACGTGAAAGGACCACCGTGTACGTCGTCATCATGGGGTGTGGGCGGGTGGGTTCCACCCTGGCGCAGATCCTGGAGTCCCGTGGTCACAATGTGGCGGTCATCGACCAGGATCCCGACGCCTTCCGGCGCCTGCCGCCGAGCTTCGAGGGCCGGACGGTCGCCGGCATCGGGTTCGATCGCGAGGTGCTGCTGGAGGCCGGCATCGAGCAAGCCGACGCGTTCGCCGCGGTCAGCAGCGGCGACAACTCCAACATCATCTCGGCCCGGCTGGCCCGCGAGACGTTCGGCATCGACACTGTCGTGGCCCGTATTTACGACCCGGGCCGTGCGGCGGTGTACCAGCGGCTCGGCATTCCCACGGTGGCAACCGTGCGCTGGACGGCCGATCAGATGATCCGCCGCCTGTTGCCGGAGGGGTCCGAGACCGAGTGGGTCGACCCGTCGGGCACGGTCCGCCTCGCCGAGGTGCACGCCGCCAAAGCTTGGGTCGGCCACCCGGTTTCTGCGTTGGAGGAAGCGTCCGGCACGCGGGTGGCGTTCCTCACCCGCTACGGCGACGGAGTACTCCCCCAGCCCGATACCATCATCCAGGAAGGCGATCTCGTCCACGTCATCATGCGCGTCGACGACGCACCGCACGTGGCCGAAGTCTTTGAAACCGCGCCGGAGGTTGAGGCCTGATGCGCGTCGCAATCGCAGGAGCCGGCAACGTCGGCCGGTCGATCGCTGCCGAGTTGATCCACAACGGGCACGAGGTGCTGCTCATCGACAAGTCTCCACGGGCGCTCAAGCCGGATTCGGTGCCCGAAGCCGAATGGCTGCTGGCCGACGCATGCGAACTGTCGATGCTCGCCGAGGCTCAGCTGGAACGCTGCAAGGTCACGATCGCCGCCACCGGCGACGACAAGGTCAATCTTGTCGTGTCGCTGCTGGCCAAGACCGAGTTCGGGGTGCCGCGCGTGGTGGCGCGGGTCAACCACCCGAAGAACGAGTGGCTGTTCAACGATGCCTGGGGCGTCGACGTGTCGGTGTCCACACCACGCATCATGAGCGCGCTGGTGGAGGAAGCGGTCAGCGTGGGCGACCTGGTGCGGTTGTTCACCTTCCGCCAGGGTGAGGCCAACCTGGTCGAGCTCACCCTTCCTGAGGACTCGCCGATCGTCGGGACCGCCGTCGCCGACGTCGCTTGGCCGGTCGACACCACGCTGGTGTCGGTGATCCGGGGCCAACACGTGCACGCTCCGCTGCCGGATCTGCCGCTCGAGGCGGGCGACGAGCTGATCTTCGTCACGACGGTTGAGCATGAGGGCCCGCTCGAGGCCCTCCTGTCGCCGTACGCCCACCCGTCGGTGGACTAGACCCCGCCCGATGCTGCGGCGGCGATGGCCTTCTCACGCTCTTGGTGCGCCTGGTAGGCCGGCCGGATGATCACCCATGACAGGTAGGCCACCAGCAGGAACAGCGGCCAGCTCATTGCCAGCCGGGCACCGGCGAGCCAGCCGAGCCGGTCCTCCCCGGCCAGATACAACGGGACCTGGACGGCCAACCGCACGGCGAACATGACAACCCACAGGGCGCTGGCCTTCATGTAGGCACGGAACAACGCCGGATCACGCCGCCAAGACGTGCCCTGGCCGGTCACCAGACCCACGATCACGCCGAGCAACGGCCACCGAACGATGATCGAGATCAGATAAGCCAGCCCGTAGCCGATATTGACCGCGAATCCGGTCAGGAAGATGTCCTGCGCGCGCCCGGTGCGGTACGCCAGGAATGCCGCGATCCCGAGCCC
Source organism: Jiangellaceae bacterium (assembly GCA_036374175.1). GTDB lineage: Bacteria > Actinomycetota > Actinomycetes > Jiangellales > Jiangellaceae > JASLBX01. Next base: position 36,984 of record DASUUH010000116.1, read on the forward strand.
GACGAATCCGGCGATCACATTCTGCAGGGGTTCCTTCCGAACCAGGCGAATGACCCCGAGCACCGCACCGGAGGCGAGCGCGGCCCAGATCGCGACGGTCAGGTTGTGGTCGGTCAGGAAGTACACCGCGGTGAAGAGCACGAGCGGCAGCCCGGCGTCCAGGAACGCTCCGGGCCCCAGCGCGGCACGGGCCCGGAACTGGTCGCTGCTCGCGATAGCTTGCGCCAGGCTCGTCGCCCGCGCCGGCTGGGCCGGCTGCGCCGACTCCTCTGCCGTCATGCCGCACCGGCCGGCAGCAGTTGGTACCGCGGGTTGTACATCACTCGGCGCCCTTCCACTGTGGTGATCCGACCGGTGGCGATTAGTCTACGGCCACAGTCGATGCCGCCGATCCGCCGGCGGCCGAGCCAGATCAAGGTGAGTACGTCGGTGCCGTCGAAGAGTTCGGCTTCCAGCGCCGGCAGCCCGGCTCGCGGCTGTAGCGTGACCGTCTGCAGGGTGCCGCGGATGGACGCCACCTCACGGTCGCCCACCTCTGAGAGCCGCGCACATCCGGCGTGTTCAGCTTCGGTACGCAGCAGTTCGGCGTCGCGGTCGGACTCCGACTCGGACGCCCACTTCGTGACGGCCTCCCACAGGCCGCGTCGACGTTCACCCATCACAGACGAGCGTAGCTCGGCGGCTCACCAGAACCTACGCCTCTTCGGCGCTGGGCTGCTGCGGCGGGCGCAGCGGGATGAGCTCCCCCGGTGGCATCGGGTTGTCCCCGCGGACCACGACGGTGTCGCGCACTATCTGCACCAGCCGGCCGAACGCGTCGGCATTGTTGGTCGCCGCCCCGAGGAACGTGGCGCGCAGCATCCAGCGCGGCCCATCGATGCCGGCGATCCGTGACGGCTGGACGCCCTTCTTGCCCTCCTGCGTGGTGACCGGCAGCACGATCCGGATCTCGGTTCCGAACGGGCCGGCGGCCTCCTCGGCCGTGCCACCACGGCGCTGAGCGTCGGCGGCGATCTGCAACCTGGTCTGGTCCCACAACCCTGAGCTCCGCGGCGCGGCCACGGGAATCAGCTGTACCGCCGCATCGCCGAGCACTACCATCACGCTGGCGGGACGGCCGGTCTTCTCGTCCACCTGCAACTGCACCTGCATACCTTCGACGCGCCGGATCAGCAACCCGCCGATGTCAATGCGGTCTGCCCGCAACTCCTCGAGGTCAACCTCGGCGGAGTCGTACGGGCCATGGGACCGCGACGCCTTATCGGCGGGCTCACCGTCCTCTGCAGACGCCGGCTGCGCCTGATCCGCCTCGGCCGGTTTCTGCTCCGGCTCGTCGCGGCCGCGGCGGCGGAAGATGCTCATCGCTGGGTTCGCCCTTCGGTGGGAACGCTGGCGGTGCCCGTCGATCCGTACCCGTTGGCGCCCCTGGCCGACCCGGGCAGCCGGGCCACGTCGTGGAACCTGGCCCGCTCGACGCGCTGCACCACGAGCTGCGCTATCCGATCGCCACGCTTGAAGACGGCTGGCTCCCGCAGGTCATGGTTCACCAGCAACACTTTGATCTCACCTCGGTAGCCGGCATCGACGGTGCCGGGGGTGTTCACGATGCTAACGCCCATCCGGTGGGCCAAGCCGGACCGCGGATGGACAAAAGCCGCGAACCCGGGAGGGAGCGCGATCGCGATCCCCGTACCGACTAGCGCGCGTTCGCCAGGAGCGATGGTCACGTCGGTCGTCGTGATCAGGTCGGCACCCGCGTCTCCCGGATGCGCGTACGCGGGCACCGGCACGTTCGGGTCGAGCCGGGTGACCAGGATGTCGACGGGTTCAGTCACAGCCCGAGACCTTACCGGCGACGCCGATGTGCGAACCTGCTGAGGTGAGCTCGTACCGTGAACGTCTCTGGGTCCCGGTCCGCTGGTGGCTGCTCGCACTGCTGCTGGCCGGTGCGGTGTGGCTGGCCTACCAGCACGCCTACGGGCCGCGCGTCTCAGTCCCCGCTGGGCTGCTCACCTTCGCCCTGGGGGCCGCAGTGCTCGGCGGGTACGGCGCAGCCAGGGTCGCGGTGGAGCCGGATGGGCTGGTGGCCGGTCGGGCGCGGCTGCCGCTGTGGGCAGTTGGCGAGGTCACGGTTCTCGACCCTGCGGCGGCGCGCCGAGCCCGCGGGCCGGACGCCGACCCGCGGGCTTATCTGGTGCTTCGCTCCTACATTCCGGGAGCGGTACGTGTTGCCGTTGACGACCCGGCCGATCCCGTGCCCTACTGGTACATCTCCACCCGGCACCCGGATGAACTGGCCGCCGCGCTCACCGCTGCTGCCTCCAGACGCTGATCAGGCGGCGCAGTCGCGGCAGATGAGCCGGCCGTTCTTCTCGCTCGCCAGCTGGCTGCGGTGGTGCACCAGGAAGCAGCTCGAGCACGTGAACTCGTCGGACTGCCGGGGCAGCACTCGTACTGAGAGCTCCTCGTTGGACAGGTCTGCTCCGGGCAGCTCCAGGGCCTCGGCCAGATCCGCTTCGTCAACGTCGACAATGCCGGACGTGGTATCCATCCGGCGGTTCTTCAGCTCCTCGAGCGAGTCCTCGGACAGTTCGTCGTCGGTCTTACGAGGGGCGTCGTAGTCAGTAGCCATTCGTTCGTTCCCCCTTTTACGGGCAAGCATCGTCGTTCTCTACGGTCGGGGTACAACCGTGATCCTGGTAACGCATAATGGCCGCCAGTTGTGCCCGATCCGAGTCGGGAATTCTGCCGTATCGCCGATCCGGGCCGTAGCGCGGCCCACCGACTTCGGCAAAGATCCTGCTCAGACCGGCACAACTGCCGGTCAAATGCCTACCATTGCCACTCGGCAGCCTGTTCAAACGTCATTGTCGGGCCGCAGCGGTGCCAGCAGGTCATGTAGGGCTGTGAAGAGCCCAGGGCCGGCGGCAATCACCAGATCCGGGCCGGCCGCCGCGCCGGCCAGCCCGCCGACGACTGCGCCGGCCTCCTCAGCGATCAGCGCCCCAGCAGCAAGATCCCAGGGGCCCAGGCCGCGCTCGTAGTAGCCGTCGACCCGGCCCATGGCCACCGCGCACAGATCCAGGGATGCAGCGCCGGCCCGTCGGATGTCGCGCACGGACGGCAGGATCTGCTGCAGGATCGCCGCCTGCCGGGCGCGCCGGCCAGCGTCATACCCGAACCCGGTCGCCACCAGAGCAAGCTCGAGCCGGTCGCAGTCGGATACCCCGATCGGCTGGCCGTCAAGGTAAGCACCGCCGCCCGTGATCGCGGTCCACGTCTCGCCACTGGCCGGGTTGTGCACTACTCCCGCAATCGCGTCCCCGTTACGCTGCGCGGCGATGGACACCGCGTACTGCGGAATCCCGTAAAGGTAGTTCACCGTCCCGTCGATGGGATCCACGACCCACCGCACGCCGGACCCGCCGTCCTGCGAGCCGCCCTCTTCGCCGAGAATGGCGTCTTCGGGGCGGGCGGCCAGCAGCCGCTCGCGGATCAGGGTCTCGGCGGCGGTGTCAGAGTCGGTGACGACGTCGGTGGGCGTGCTCTTGGTGGCTGATACGGCCATCCGCGTGACCGCCTCGCGACGGTCGCGGATCAGCTCGCCGGCTTCACGGGCGGTTTCGACGGCAAGCTTCAGCAGGGTGGTGGGATCGCTCACCCTGCCAAGCTATCCGACCCGCACAGTGCGGGACGCGGGCCGCGCAGGTTCGGGCAGCAGCCCGCGGGACACACGTCGTGCGACGGTCCGGGCGGCCCGATGCTCGCCCGGACCGGACGCTCGCCGCGCTCGACGGCGGCGCGCTCCAGCACAAGGTCGCGAATGGCCGCGACGAACGCGGGATGGGTGCCGGCCGTCGCCGCCCGGGCCGCGGGCAGGCCGAGCCGGGCCGCCGTCTCCATCGCCTCGGTGTCGAGGTCGAAGACCACCTCCATGTGGTCCGACACGAACCCGATCGGCGCGAGGATCAGCGCTCGCGTCTCGTCAGCGGCGAGCAGCTCGAGGTGGTCGTTGACGTCCGGCTCCAGCCACGGGACGTGTGGCGAGCCGCTGCGCGAGCAGTAGACCAGGTCGTACTCGTGCCGAATCCCGGTCCGATCGGCGATGCCGGCCGTGACCGCCGCAGCGACCGCCTCGTGCTGAGCCACGTACGCCCCGCCGGTCGGACCAGAGCCGGCGGCCATCGCGGTCGGGATCGAATGCGTCACGAACACCAGCCGGGCCTCGGCGGCAACGTCGTCGCGAAGCTGCTCGAGCGCGGCCTGCACACCGTCGATGTTCGCAGCGACGAAGCCCGGGTGGTCGAAATAGTGGCGGATCCGGTCGATGCGCGGTGCACCCGAACCCACCGAGGCCACGGCGGCGGCCAGATCCTCGCGGTACTGCCGGCAGCCCGAGTAGGACGAGTACGCACTGGTGATGAAGGCTGCGGCTCGGGTGATGCCGTCGGCGCGCATCCGGGCCAGTTCGTCGGCCAGATAGGGGTCCCAATTGCGGTTGCCCCAGTAGATCGGGACGTCCAGCCCGGCGGCCGCAAAGTCCTCCTCGACGGCGCCGATGAGGGCGCGGTTCTGGTCGTTAATCGGGCTGCGCCCGCCGTGGTAGTGCTCGGCGACCTCCTCAAGCCGGGCTCGGGGGATGTCGCGACCGCGGGTGACGTTCTCCAGGAACGGCAACACGTCGGCCGGGGACTCTGGCCCGCCGAAGGAGACCAGCAGCAAGGCATCGTACGGAGCGGCAGTCACGAAGATAAATCCTGCCAGCTGTCGCATCCGGCCCGTACCCTGGACCACGCTTGTCAGCATCGTATGCAACTGGGAGACCTGACGTGTTCGGACCGTACGCGGATGTCCTGCGCACTCCTGGCGCGCGTGCGTTCTCCGTGGCCGGGCTGATCGCCCGGGTGCCAATGTCCATGTTCGGTCTCGGCATCCTGCTAGCGGTCACCGAGTCCGGGGGCACGTACACCCTCGGCGGCCTCACCGCCGGCATCGCGCTGGCTGCGCAAGCGGCGGCGGCACCCGTCCAGGCGCGTATCGCCGACCGGCTGGGTCAGCGCCGGCTGCTCCTGCCGCTGCTCACTGCGCACGCGGTGGGTCTCGCGTCGCTCATCGCAGTCGTGGGCGACGCCGCAGCCGGTGACTTGCCGTATGCCGCGCTCGCCGCCAGCACGATTCTCACGGGCGTTACGTTCCCACAGATCGGTGCCTTGGTTCGGGCTCGCTGGGCCAGCCTCTACACCGCCACGCCCCGGATCCACACGGCCTATGCCTGGGAGTCGGTGCTCGACGAGGTCGTCTACATAGTCGGGCCGACGATTGTCGTGCTGCTCAGCACGAGCGTGCATCCCTTGGCGGGCCTGGTCGCGATGCTGCTACTCACGCTCGGCGGCGGCTACTCGTTCGCCGCCCTTCGGATGACCGAGCCGCCCGTCCAGCGCCTTGCCGCCGGCACCCGCCGTGAGCGGCTGCCCAAGTTCACCCTGGGCTGGCTTGTCGTGGCCTTCGTCTTCATGGGCGGAATCTTCGGCTCGGCGGAAGTGGCCACCGTGGCGTTCACCGAAGAACTCGGCGCCAAGGCTGCGTCGGGACCCGCGCTGGCCGTCTTCGCGGCCGGCAGCCTGATTGCCGGCCTGGTTGCCGGCGCCGTGCGCTGGAAGGCGAGCCTGCGCCGCCGGTTCTTGGTAGGGCAGGCCGCGCTCGCCGCGGCTGTGTTGCCACTGGCGCTGGTCGGGTCGATTCCGTTGCTGCTCATGGCGATCTTCGTCGCCGGGTTCGCCATCGCCCCGACACTCATCACGGGATTCTCCATGGTCGAGGCGGAGGTGCCCGCCCGCCGGCTGACCGAGGGTCTTGCCTGGGTATCAACGGCGCTCACTGTCGGGGTAGCCGCTGGCGCCGCCGTAGCGGGTCCGGTCATCGACCGCGTCGGCGCCTCCGAGGGTTATCTCGTCGGGTTCGGATGCGGCGTTCTCGCGACACTGGCCTGCCTGGTCGGAGTAACCGTCGACCGGCCCGCTCGCAACATACCCGAGCCGGTGTAACCCATGGGTGTTCGGCGTGGCGGCTTGGTCAGCCCGCCGACCGGGGTAACGATAGAGGCCAGCCAGCAGTAGGAGGCCGGGGATGCGCAAGGTGCGGCTCGTTGCCATGAGCGACGACGGCACGCATCTGATCCTCCGTGCCGACGGCGACGAGATCCCTATGTCGCTGCCCTTGGACGAGCGCTTGCACGCGGCCATCCGCGGCGACCGGGCGCGGCTGGGGCAGTTGGAGATTCAGATGGACAGCCAACTGAGGCCACGCGACATCCAGGCCCGGGTCCGCTCCGGCGAGAGCGTCGAATCGGTGGCCGCGGCAGCCCGAGTTCCGCTCGACAAGGTCATGCGGTTCGCCGGCCCGGTTCTGGCCGAGCGCGAGCACATCGCCGGCCGCGCTCAGCAGGCCATCATCCGGCGGGCCAGCACCGAATCGCCGAACCGGCCACTCCAAGAGACCGTCGCAGAATGGGTCAGCAGCTACGACGTCGACCCCGAGTCCGTCGGCTGGGACGCTTGGCGACGCGACGACGGGCGGTGGGTCGTCAGCGCCCGATGGCAGCTCCAGCAGAATGACAAGGAAGCCCGATTCACGTTCGACCCCGCCGGCCGCTCGGTGGTTCCCGACAACGACGAAGCTCGGGCAGTCGCCGGCGAGCGGTCGCGGGTCGCACCTGAACCCGTTCCCGAGCCTCCGGCGCACAACGGGCCGGCCCGGCTGTCGGTGGTCTCGGATCCCGACGACGAACCGATCATCGTCGACGGCCCCGGTGTCGTCGAGCCCCGCGACAACACCGACGACATGGGCAACGCCGACGACGTCGACAATCAGCCCACCGTCCCCGTGCCGATCACTGCCCAGCGAACCCAGTACGACTCCCGCCGCCTGCAGCCAGATCGCCGGTCCCCGGTGCGCGACGATCGTGCCGACCCGTGGTCCCGCCACAACCGCGAGGAGCCCACGAGCGACCGACTCCGGCTCTCTGACATCGCCAGCCGGGTCGAGGTCGAGGAAACCGCTGCGCCGCAGCGGCCGCTGGCCGCTCGAGCGGCCAGCGGTGAGATCGCGCCCACCGAGGACGAGCAGCCGCGATCCCGGCCCAAGAAGTCGCGGTCCAAGCGGCCGAGCGTGCCAAGTTGGGACGAGATCATGTTCGGTCGCCGCGACAAGGAACCCGGCGGCTAACAGCTCAGCGTCAACAGCGGCACCAGCATCTCGTCCGCGCTGAGGGCACCGTGCAGGCCGATCAACTTGGCCTCGATCGGGAACGCACTTCGGTACTCCACCGCGCAGTCCCCGTCAACGCTCGCCAAGACGTCACCGATGCGGTCTGCGACACGCGCCTCTACTGCACCGAACCAGCCCCGGGCGATCGCATCGTCCCGCGCCAGCACGGTGGCCCGGGCACCGAGGATGCCACGCCAGGTCGCGAGCACGTCATCGGCCGCGCCGTCGATGACGTACACGTGCCTGAACCTCGCCTCGCCGCCTACCAGGGCGACTCCGTCGCGCAGCACCGCAACCTGGTCGACGTCGATCCGCTGTTCAGCAGCGATGTCGACCATGCCGTGGTCGGCGGTCACCAGCAGTACCGCGTCGTGCGGTAAGGCGAGGTACAGCTCTTCGACGAACCTGTCGAGCAAGACAAGCTGGTGGCGCCAGGCCGCCGAGCGGCACCCTCGCTGGTGGCCGGTGAAGTCCAGGTCGCCGTCGTAGACGTACACCAATGCCGGCCGTGAGCTGTCGGCCGCTGCCGAGGCCGCGAGGGCCACCCGCTCGCCCAGGCTGTCCGCGATCGCAAAGCCGGGGCTGCGCAGCGCGGCCGTGGTCAGCCCTGACTTGTTGAACTTGCGCTGGCCGAGCACGGTGACCGCCACCCCGGCGCGTGCCGCGCGCTCGAACGCGGTCGGGTGCGGCTGGTACACCACCGGGTCGACGTCCTTGTGCTCGTCCCACCGCAACGCGTTGAACAGCGTGGCAGTCGTACCGGGTTTGCGTGTGGTGTAGCCGAGCAATCCGTGCCGGCCCGGCACGAGCCCGGTGCCCAAGCTGGTCAAACTCGTGACGGTGGTGCTCGGCACACTGGCGGTGATCGGGATGCCGGCCATCGAGTTCAGGAACGGTGCCTGCGCCTGGTGGGCGCGCAGCGCGTTCCACCCGAGCCCGTCGATGAGCAGGATGCAGTACTGACGGGCAGCAGGCAGGCCTAGTTCGTTCTGCTCGCCGGCCACGCCGAGTGCACCAAGGAGCGAAGGCAGCACGTCGGTCAACGAAGCTTCGCCGTAGCGCGGCAGGACGGTGCCGGCCGGCCCGGCCGTCGTCACCGTACCTTCACGGTCGCGGCCGACAGTGCCTTGGCGAATCGCAAGAGGTCCTCGACGCGGGGCCGGCCGTCGGCCGCCTCACTCACCCGGAGGGAGAAGTCGTCGGACGTCATGGTGCCGGTGTAGCCGTGGTCGGCCTCACACGTGGGATCGGCACAGCCGGCCGGCTCGAGGTCGACGCGGTTCATCGCGCCCCACCCGACGGTGATCACCACGTCACGCGCCGGGTCGCCCAGGGCGTACGACGCCGGGGAGGTCACCGTCCGGCTGACCACGACCGACGAGACGCGGTCGAGCGGAACGGCCTCGGTGGACGTGGTCGCGTACGGCAACGGGTTCGCGTCATCGGCCGGGTACTCGTCGGTATGCCCGACGATCAGCCGGGTCGGAGTGAGCACCAGGACACTGACGTGCCGGCGCAGTTCATCGCGATCGAAGTGCGGCTCGTGGTGGACGAAGTACGACTCCACCGGCTCGTCGGCGAGCGACGTCTCGAGCGTGTCCGCGACGAGGTTCGGGTAGTAGCCCGCCTGCTGGATGGCGAGCCGGAGCGCTTCACGCGTTCCCACGTTGGCCATGGGCCCATCCTTGCACGACTAACCCCCTGAATTACTCAAGCCGCCTCGTGTACCAGTCCGACCGGGTGCCGGGGCGGGCCACGGTGGCCGAGCCGTTCACGACCGAGCAGCCGTCGGGCGCTGCCAGGATGGGTGTGAGCTGAAGGTCGATCACCTCGGGCAGATCGTCGGTCAGCCGCGAGACGCGATGCAGCAGGTCTTCGATCGCGGCCAGGTCCGCAACCGCGCCGCCGCGGTAACCCAACAGCAACGGCGCGGCCTTGATCTCCCGGATCATCTCTCTGGCGTCGACGTCGGTCAGCGGTGGTATGCGGTACGCGCGGTCACCGAGCAGGTCGGTCGGCACGCCGGACATGCCGAATGACACGACAGGGCCGAACAGGTCGTCCTCCTCGGCCCGGATCACCACCGGAATGCCAGGCGGCGCCATCGGCTGCACGACGAACTGCGCCTCGGCGGGGTCGGCGAGCATCTGCGCCATCGTCGCCCACGCGTCGCGCATCTCGTCCGCGGTGTCGATGTTGCGCCACACGTCTGCCAGGTCGGGCCGGAACCGCAGGTGCGGTGCGGTGGCCTTCAGCACGACGTTCCAACCGAGTCGCTCGCCGGCCGCAACCGCGTCGTCGACCGTGGCCGCCGGAATGATCTCCAGTAGCGGGATCCCGTAGCACGCGAGCAGTTGGCGCAGCCTGTCATGGTCAAGGTCGGTGCCGTTTGGATCGCCGTCCAGCGCCGCGGCGACGATGTTCCGAGCCCCATCTTCGTCACAGCCGTCCATCTCAGGCACCGATCCCTGGGGGCGCCGCCGCCAGGCGGCATACGTCGTCGCGTGAGCGAGGGCACGCGCCGCCTCCTCGGCCGACGGGTAGGAGGGAATCGATCCGCGGGCGGCGATGCCCCGCTCGTCGAGCACCCGCAACGGCTCGGGCACTCCCCTGCTGCCGAGGAACGTCGTGACGATCGGCTTGGCCGGCCGCGCGGCCGCCGTAGCGGCCAGGACGCGCGCGACCTCGTCGCCGCGTGATGACTCCACGGTTGGCACGAAGACCACGATGATCGAGTCGACGTTCGACTCGTCCAGCGTCTCGGCCAACGCCCGTTCGAAGTCGGCGGCGGACGCCGACGGTCCGAGATCACGCGGCTGACCCACTACCGCCAGCCCGGCGCTGTCGGCGGCATCCGCGGCCAGTAGTCCGATCGAGTCCGAGTTGCCGACCACCGCCACGCGGTGACCGTCCGGCAGCGGCTGGTAGGCCAACACCTGGGCGGCGTCGAACATCTCCGCGAGCGTGTCAACGCGGATGACACCCGACTGGCGGAACAGCGCGTCCATTGCGGCCACCGGCACCGCACTGCGGCGCACCGCGTGCCCGAGCGGCACACCTTGCGTCGAGCGTCCGCTCTTGACCGCCACAATGGGTTTGCCGAACGCGAGCCGGCGGGCCAGCCGGAAGAACTTGCGCGGGTTGCCGAGCGACTCCAGGTAGAGCAGGACGACATCGGTCGCCGCGTCGTCCTGCCAGTACTGCAGCAGGTCGTTGCCCGACACGTCGGCCCGGTTGCCGGCCGAGACGAAGGTGGCCAGGCCAAGCCCGCGCTCAGCTACGGTCTCCAGAATGGCGATGCCCAACGCGCCGGACTGCGAGAAGAACCCGACCCGGCCCGGCGGCGGCACGATGTGGGCGAGAGATGCGTTCAGCGAGTACTCAGGATCAGTGTTGACAATGCCCAGGCAGTTCGGGCCCACTACACGCATGCCGTTCGCGCGGGCCAGCCGGACCAGTTCAGCCTGCCGGGCGCGGCCCTCCTGTTCACCGGTCTCCGCGAACCCGGCAGAGACCACGACCAGACCCTTCACGCCCTTGGCCGCGCAATCCAGCACGACCGGCAGCACGGCCGGGGCCGGCACCACAATGACCGCCAGGTCTACCTCGGCGGGAATCTCAGCGACGCTCGCATAGGCGGGAACCCCGGCGATAGCCGTAGCTTCGGGGTTCACCGCGTAGACCGGCCCGGTGAACCCGCCCAGCACCAGGTTGCGCACGATCGCCTGGCCGACCTTTTCCCGCGAGCGGCTCGCACCGACGACGGCCACGGATTGCGGCGTCAGCAGCCGCGCGATCGAGCGGGCTTCGGCGCGGTGTTCGCGGGCGGTCATCACGGCCAGTGAGTCCTCGGTGGGATGGATCTCGAAGCTGACGTGGACCACACCGTCCTCGTACGTGTTACCGACCGTGTACCCGGCATCCGCGAAGACCTTGATCATCTTTCGGTTATGTGGCAGCACCTCCGCTACAAACCTGCCGATGCCGTTCTCGCGAGCCGCCTGAGCAAGGTGTTCGAGCAGGACGCTGCCGATCCCCCGGCCCTGATGAGCGTCCTCGACCAGGAACGCCACCTCAGCCTGCTCCTTGTCGATGCGGTCGTACCGTCCGACGGCGATCATGTCGTCGCCGGACAGCATGATCAGAGCGACCCGGTCGGCGTGGTCGACGTGGGTGAACAACTCGATGTCGCGCTCGGACAGGTTCGGGTACGGCGCGAAGAAGCGGTAGTACTTCGACTCGTCGCTCACCCTGGCGTAGAAAGCGACCAGCCGGTCGCGGTCGTCCGGCCGGATCGGCCGGACGTGGGCCGTCGCCCCGTCGGACAGCACGACGTCGGCTTCCCAGTGCGCCGGGTACAACGGCTGAGGCATGGTGTCTCGCATGCTACCGGCCCGTCCGCCCATTCCGGCGTCTCATCGGATGCACCGAGCCCGCGACGATCAGGTGGGCAAGTGCGGGTCGGTCCACAGCTCGGTCGGATTGGCGAGCGACAATGAGGCGTCCGAACTCCGTTTCGACCGAGGAGCACGACCGGCCATGGCCCGCCGTACTACCAAGAACCCGCCGCCGGAGGACTTCGAGGAGGTGATCCTCGACGTCGACATCTCTGAAGAGATGCGCGGCAGTTTCCTCGAGTACGCGTACTCGGTCATCTACTCGCGCGCGATTCCCGACGCACGTGACGGCCTCAAGCCCGTCCAGCGGCGGATCTTGTTCCAGATGAACGAGATGGGCTTGCGCCCTGACCGGGCCCACGTCAAGTGCGGCCGCGTTGTCGGCGACGTGATGGGCAAGTTGCACCCCCACGGCGACGGCGCCATCTACGACACCCTCGTCCGGATGGCCCAGCCGTGGGCGATGCGCCTGCCGCTGGTCGACGGCCACGGCAACTTTGGATCTCTGGACGCTGGACCGGCGGCCTACCGATATTGCCTGGCGGGCGAAACGCGCGTTCGACTCGCCGACGGCACCTCACCCCGCATTGACGATCTTGTCGATCTCGACGAACCCGGGGAAGACGACGTCGACTTCGACGTCCTCGACAAGGACGGCAAGCCGGTCCGCGTGACCAAGGTCTTCAACTCGGGCATCCATCCAACCAAGGTGCTGCGCACCGCCGACGGATATGAACTGCGCGGCAGCCACAACCACCCGGTGCTCTGCCTGGTTCCATTGATGGGCGTCCCGATGTTCCAGTGGCTGCGCTTAGACGAGATCTCGCCAGGGACGGTCGTGTGTGTGGCGCGCAACGCGTGGACGACGGCCGTACCTACGGCCCGCGAGTGGATGCTCGGCGTATTGGCTGGCGCGTGGGTCACCGAAGGCTGGGCATTGGCGACACGGGCCGGGTTCAACAACACCGACGCGGAATTCTTCGGCCATGTGCTTAGCGCGTACGACGCTCTCGTTGGAGGTCGCCGCTACATCAACAGCCGGACGCTGCGCGACGGCCACAAGCTGGTCCACGAGATCGATATTCAACGCATCGAGAACCTCATCGAAACACCGCTGGAAGACTTCATCGGGCCGAAAGCGGCGGACAAGCACATTCCCGGGTACGTCTGGGAGGGCGGTCCCGGCGTGAAGCGGGCGTTCCTGATGGCTGCTTTCGAGGGGGATGGATCGCTCGTCAACGACAAGCGCGACACGCACCGAATCCAGTTCCACTCGTACAGCCGGCGGCTGGCGCGCGGTGTTCAGGACCTACTTCTCGAGTTTGGCATTTGGTCCCGCTTGTACAAGTACGGCGGCGAGTACCGGCTCGTCATCGCCGGCCGCCACAACGTGCGGGCGTTCGCCGAGCGTGTGGGATTCCTAACCGCGAAGCAGCGGCAGCTCCTGGCCATGCTTGACTCGGTGCCCGGGACGTCCCGTTCCCTCTCCGGCGATCATGTGCCATTCGTAGCCGACTACGTGCTCTCGACGCTCCCGCCAACCCACGGCAGCGGCCGCAAGTGGTTCACCAAGCACAACTTCGACCGGCTCGAACGGTGGGACGCCGATCGCAGCCTGATCCTCAGCAAACTACGGGACGACGAGATTCTCCGCACCATCCTGCCGATCATGGATTCTGGCTACCGGTTCGTCGAGGTGGCCGAGATTTCCGACGCCGAACCCGCGACCGTCTACTCGCTACGAGTAGAAACCGAAGATCACTCGTTCCTTGCCGGCGGCTTCGTCAACCACAACACCGAGTGCCGGATGGCCGAGCCGGCGACGCTGCTCACCCAGTCGCTCGACGAGAACGTCGTCGACATGGTGCCGAACTACGACGGCCAGTTCGAGCAGCCCGAGGTGCTGCCGGCCGCATTCCCGAACCTGCTGGTCAACGGCGCGAGCGGGATCGCGGTCGGCATGGCCACCAACATGCCGCCGCACAACCTCGGCGAGGTCATCGAGGCGGCGCGGCACCTGCTGGCCAACCCAGACTCGACGCTCGACGACCTGATGCGGTTCGTCCCGGGCCCGGACCTGCCTACCGGCGGTCGCATCGTCGGGCTGGAAGGCATCCGCGAGGCCTACGAAACCGGCCGCGGTTCGTTCCGAACCCGCGCCACCGCCCGGGTCGAGAACATCACCGCCCGGCGCAAGGGCATCGTCGTCACCGAACTGCCGTACATGGTCGGCCCGGAACGGGTGCGCCAGCGCATCGCCGAGCTGGTCCGCAGCAAGAAGCTGCAAGGCGTCGCCGATGTCGAGGACTACACCGACCGCAACACCAGCCTCCGCCTGGTGATCGAGCTCAAGAGCGGCTTCGTACCAGAGGCGGTGCTCGAGCAGCTCTACCGGCTGACCCCGCTCGAGGAATCGTTCGCGATCAACAACGTCGCGCTCGTGGACGGCCAGCCCCGGACGCTGGGCCTCAAAGAGCTGCTCGAGGTCTTCCTCAGACACCGGCTCGACGTGGTCCGGCGGCGCAGCGAGTTCCGCCGCACCAAGGCGGCCGACCGTCTCCACCTGGTCGACGGCCTGCTGATCGCACTGCTGGACATCGACGAGGTGATTCAGCTGATCCGTTCGTCAGAGGACGCCACCGACGCGCGAAACCGGTTGATGAGTGTGTTCGACCTGACCGAGATCCAGGCCCGGTACATTCTCGACACCCCGCTGCGCCGGCTCACCAAATACGACCGGCTCGAGTTGGAGACCGAGGCCGACGAACTGCGCCGCACGATCGCCGAGCTCACCGAGATCCTGGAGAGCGCCGACAGGCTCCGCGACGTCGTGTCACAAGAGCTCGCCGACGTGGCCGCTGCACACGCGACGCCGCGGCGCACGGTGCTGCTCGAGTCAGCAGGCACTCCTGCTGCAACGCCAGCGGCGAGCACACTTGAAGTGTCCGACGACCCGTGCCATGTGCTGCTGTCATCCACCGGCCTGCTGGCCCGGACGATGAACGCTGAGCCGCTGGCCGCCGGTGGCAAGCGGGCCAAACACGACGTCATCGTCTCCCACGTGAGGGCCACAGCACGAGGCCACGTCGGCGTCGTGACCAGTACCGGGCGGATCGTCCGACTGCCGGTGCTCGACCTGCCGGCGCTGCCGCCGACGGCGCAGGCACCCAACCTGTCCGGCGGGGCCCCGGTCAAGGAGTTCATCGAACTGGCCAAAGACGAGCGGATCCTCTGCCTGACCACCTTCGATCCCGACTCCCCCGGCCTGGCGTTGGGGACGGCGCGCGGCATCGTCAAACGGGTTAACCCGGACTACCCGTCGAACAAGGATGAGTGGGACGTGATCCGGCTCGACGACGACGACCGGGTCGTGGGCGCCACGGAGCTGCGCACTGGTGAAGAGGACCTCGTCTTCGTGTCGTCTGATGCACAACTGCTGAAGTTCTCGGCCAACGCGGTCAGGCCGCAGGGCCGCAGCGGCGGCGGGGTGGCCGGCATTCGGCTCGCCAAGGGCACCCGGGCCGTGTTCTTCGGGTCCGTCCAACCTGGTACCGAGTCATCGGTCGTCACGATCTCCGGCAGCTCCGATGCGCTGCCTGGCACCCAGGCAGGGAACGTCAAGGTCACCCCGTACCCGGAGTACCCCGCCAAGGGACGGGCCACCGGGGGCGTGCGCTGCCACCGGTTCCTCAAGGGTGAGGACACCCTGCTGCTCGCCTGGGCAGGCCCGGCCCCCGCCCTTGCCGCAGCCGCGAGCGGCGTACCGATTGCGCTGCCGGACTCGACCGGACGCCGAGACGGCTCGGGCAGCCCGGCGCCGCAACCTATTGCGGCTGTCGCCGGGCCGCCCGTGCAGTACTGATCCGGCCGGTGCTCAGCCTCGCAACCCGCGCACGACTGCCCAGACGATGATCGCGCCGGCTATCACGGCGACGACCGGCACGACGCGCCTGGCGATGGATCCGCCGGCCACCTGAACCAGATTGATCGTGTCCGGAGTCGGCCGCGGCTCGGCTGGACGCGTGCCGGTGCTGGCCGGCCCTGTCGTTCCAGCGGCCGGTCCGGCTGCCTCCGGTCCTGCTGCCGTTTCCGGTTGGCCGGCCGCTACGGGTTCACCAGCCATCTCACCCCCGGCCGGTGTCTCCCCCGCCGCCGGTGCTGCCTCTCCGGCGCCGAGCCGATCCGCCAGACAGTCGGCGAACTGGCCGAGCAGCTTCGCGCCCACCTCGTCCATCACGCCGCGGCCGAACTGCGCGGGCCGTCCCGTGATGGCCAGGTCGGTCTCAACGTTGACCTGGGTGCCATCGTCAACCTGAAGCAGCACTGCGGTTACCGTGGCAGCGGCTGTGCCAGCACCGCGAGTCTCGCGGCCCTTGGCCTGCACGACGACGCGGCGGGTGGCGGCGTCCTTTTCAAGGAAGGAAGCCGTGCCGCTGTACGCGACGGTGACGGGGCCAACGCGTACCTTCACCTTGCCGGCGAAGGTGTCGCCGTCGACCGATTCGATGGTTGCGCCGGGCATGCACGGCGCCACCCGTTCGACGTCCAGCAGCACGTGCCAGGCCTGCTCGACCGGGACCGGCACAGTGAATTCATGTTCGAGTCGCATCGGCTCACATCCCCGCGGCCGCAACCACGGCTCGGCGTGTCAGTACGTGGGCCAGGTGGGCCCGGTAGTCGGCAGAAGCATGGATATCCGTCGTCGGATTAAGTCCTTCGGTCGCCGCCTCCGCGGCAGCAGCCACGGCCTCCGGCGTGGCGTCGGCACCGGCCAGCGCGGCTTCGACAGCCGCCGCGCGCACTGGCGTCGATCCGACGTTGACCAGCCCGATCCGCGCCGAACCGATCGTCCCGTTGGAACGCTGGACGACCGCCACCGCACCGACCATCGCCCACGCCTGGGCCGACCGGTTGAACTTCTCGTACCGGTGCCCCCAGCCCTCACTCAGCTTGGGCAGGGAAACCGACACGAGTACCTCCTCCGGAGCCACAGCCGTTTGCAGATAGTCGACGAAGAACTCCGCGGCGGGCACCTCACGGCGGCCGCCCCGGCCTGCGATGGTCATCGTCGCATCAAGCGCCAACGCGAGCGCCGGCAGGTCACCCGCCGGGTCGGCATGGGCGATCGATCCGCCGAAGGTGCCGCGATGCCGGACTGCCGGGTCGGCGACCGTCGCCGTCACCTCGGCGATGACCGGGCAGTGGGTGCGTACCAACGGATCACGCAGCACCTCGTCGTGGGTCGTAGCGGCACCGATCACCAGCCGGTCACCCTCCTCGCGGACGCCGCGCATCTCCTCGACCCGGGAGACGTCGACCAGGACCTCGGGATAGGCCAGCCGCAGGCGCATCAGCGGGATCAAGCTCTGGCCGCCGGCCAGGACCTTGGCGTCCTCGCTCAGCGCGGAGACCGCCTCGTCGACCGAGCCGGCCCGGACGTACTCGAACTGTGCAGGTATCACTGAGCACCTCCCCGTGCCTGGTTGAGCGCCTCCCAGACCCGCATCGGCGAGCAGGGCATCCTGACATCGTTGACGCCGTACGGCCGCAGCGCGTCGACGACGGCATTAACGGCCGCGGGGGTGGACGCGATCGTGCCGGCCTCGCCCACGCCCTTCACGCCAAGTGGGTTCGTGGTGGCCGGTGTCTCGGTTCGGTCGGTGGTGATCGACGGCAGGTCCGCCGGGCTCGGGACCAGATAGTCGACGAACGAGCCGGTCACCAGGTTGCCGTCGTCGTCATAAACGGCCTCCTCGAACAGGGCCTGCGCGACGCCCTGCACAACTCCGCCGTGCACCTGACCCTCGACGACCATCGGGTTGATCACCTTGCCCACGTCGTCGACCGCCACGTACTTGGCAAGCTTGACCTCGCCGGTCTCGGTGTCGACCTCGACCACGGCGAGGTGCGTCCCGTGCGGATACGAGAACACTTCGGGATCGAAGATCGCCTCACCGGTCAGCACGGGGGACTCACCGCCGGGCAGATCGTGGGCGGTGAACGAGGCGAACGCCAGCTCCTGGATGGTCTTGGCCGCATCCGGTGACCCCCGGACGCTGAACTTGCCGTCGCTGAACTCGACGTCCGACACGTCGCACTCGAGAACGTGCGCCGCCAGTGTTCTGGCCTTGTCCACAACCTTGCGACTGGCCTCGACGATCGCCATGCCGCCGACGGCAAGTGATCGCGAGCCGTACGTGTCCAGCCCGATCGGTGCCGTCCTCGTGTCGCCGTGTATGACCACGACGTCCTCGAATGGCACGCCCAGCGCGTCCGCGGCGATCTGCGCGAATGTCGTCTCGTGGGCCTGGCCGTGTGGCGATGTACCGGACACCACCTCCACCTTGCCGAGCGGCAGCACCCGTACGGTCGCGGCCTCCCAGCCGCCGGCCACGTATCCGGTTTCACCGAGCCAGCGAGACGGCGCCAGCCCGCACATCTCCGTGTAGGTCGAGATTCCGATTCCGAGTTGCACAGTGTCGCCGCGGTCGCGGCGCGCTGCTTGCTCCTGGCGGAGCGCGTCGTAGCCGAGCAGTTCAAGCGCCCGGTCGGTGGCCGCCTCGTAGTTGCCGGAGTCGTACTCAAGCCCGGCGACCGTCGTGTACGGAAACTCGTCGTGGTTGATCCAATTCTTGCGGCGCACCTCGAGCGGGTCCATGCCGAGCTCTGCGGCCAGCTCGTCCATCATCCGCTCGATCACGAAGGTTGCCTCGGGACGCCCAGCGCCCCGGTATGCGTCGGTGGACATCATGTTGGTGAAGATGCCCGTGCAACTTAAATCGTGCGCCTCGAACTTGTAGATGCCCGGATACATGTAGCGACCGAGCAGCGGGATGGACGGCGTGAGCAGTTGCAGGTAGGCGCCCATGTTCGCGATGAGGTCGACCTTCAGCCCGAGCACCGTGCCGTCGCGGGTGGCGGTGATCTCGGCGTGCTGAATCAGGTCTCTGCCGTGGATGGTGACCTGGCAGGCCTCGCTGCGGGTCTCGGTCCACTTGATCGGAACGCCGAGGCGCTTGGCGAGCACGAGGGTGATCGCCTCTTCGGCGTAGATCTCCAACTTGGAGCCGAAACCGCCGCCGACGTCGGGTGCGATCACGCGGATGTTCTGCTGCGGGATACCGGTGACCAGCGCCATGAAGATCTGCACGAAGTGCGGCACCTGGGTGGACGTCCACATCGTGTACTCGTCCGCTCCGGTCGGCTGGACGACCACGGACCGCGGCTCCATCGCACTCGGGATGAGCCGCTGGTTGATGAAGCGCCGGGTAACGATCACCTCGGCGCGCTCGCGAGTCGCGCTGTAGTTGCCGTGGTGCTCGGTGTAGGTGAAGCACCGGTTGTTCGGGACGTCGTCATGGACCAGCGGCGCGCCATCCGCCACCGCCTCCGTCATGTCAAGCACCGGTGGGAGCGGTTCGATGTCGAACTCGATCGCCTCGAGGGCGTCCACCGCGGCCTCGCGGCTGGTGGCGGCGACCACGGCGATGCCGTCGCCGACGAACCGGACCTTGTCGGTCGCCAGGGGCAGGTGCGGAGGTGTCTTGAGGTCCTCGGACACCGTCCACGCAGTGGGCAGCGAACCCCAGTCGTCAGCCAGGTCGGCGCCGCTTAGTGCCGCGACGACGCCGGGCAAGCCCCGGGCGGCCGACACGTCGACACTGGCGATGCGCCCGTGCGCCACCGGGCTGCGCAGCACGCTGACATGGAGCATGCCCGGCAGCGTGATGTTGTCGGTCCACTGGGTGCGGCCAGTGATCAGGTGGGCATCCTCGCGCCGCTTGCGGGCGGACCCAACCTCCCGCGCTGGGCGTTCTTCCACCGCGGTCATGCCGGCACCCCCTCCGGGGACCCGGCGGGCTCGGCCTGCTCGCTGCCTGCCTGTGCGGTCGCCGCCTGCCGGACCGCGCGCACTATGTTTTCGTAACCCGTGCACCGGCAGAGGTTGCCCTCCAGTCCGTGCCGGATCTCGTCGTCGCTCGGCTCCGGGTTGTTCGACAGCAGGTCGACCGCCGCCATGATCATCCCGGGGGTACAGTAACCGCACTGCAGCGCGTGCTGATCGTGAAACGCCTGCTGGACCGGGTGTAGCCCGCCGTCCGCCGACAGGCCCTGGACGGTGGTGATCTCAGTCCCGTCAGCCTGGACCGCGAGGACCGTGCAGCTCTTGACGCTGACCCCGTCCATCAGCACCGTGCATGATCCGCAGTTCGACGTGTCGCAGCCCACGACGGTGCCAGTTTTGCCGAGCCGGTCACGCAGATAGTGGACGAGTAGTACGCGGGGTTCGACGTCGTCCTCATGCTGGACGCCGTCGACGTTGACATTGATCCTGGGCACTACGCCTCCTTCGCCTAAAGCGCCTACGGAGGCCGGCGAAGATCACGCCGGAGCCCCTCCGGCGCACATGTCAGGGGCCACTGCAACACTATGGCCAGTTCCGGTCGCGCGGAAGGCATTCAGGTGACCGGCGGCGCAATGCTCTCGAGAGGTGCCGTCGTCAGTCCGGTCGGTTGGCTGAATCACGGCTTGAGATCGTCCACCATCCGGTGAATCTTGGTGGCGGCGGGTACGAATACGATCAGGCGATGGTCCGACGAATCTGAGTTAGCGCTCCGTCCAGGTCGTTGATCGCCTGGTCGATCCGCTCAGCGGCGCGGTCGCCGTCGAGAGTCACCAGCGCCGAATGCAGGTCCAGGCTTGCGGTGTAGATTCGCTGCACAACCTCGTCATACCTGTCAGCATCGACACTGTGGTCCGCGACCTTGTGCACCGGTTCAGTCATCTTCGCCGGCGTCCTGTCGCAGGTCTTGAGGCTGGTCATCTTTCGGCCTGTCTCTGCCGCCTGCGCCGCCATCGGCTTAGGTGGCCCCCCTGACGCGCTCCCCCGCGGAGCGTCATGAATGCACGCATCCGATGACGGCGCGGGCGGCAGAGTCCGGTTAGCTTGGATGTTCTCGTCGCGCGACGGGCGGCGAACGCAGTTGCACACCGATCATTCGTTCCTCCCGGCACGGCTAGATCGCGATAGTTTCGCGAAACCACTTCACGCCGCCGGGGTCCGGAGCGACTTGAATTCTCGTGTGATTACGCACGTTACACCCTGCGGAAAGCTCTGTCCACATGATCACAATGGCCCACCCGACGGCGGCTCGTCCGCGCAGTTCCGGTGTGCTAGCTGGTCGTATCGGACGCCGGTGGTGCGGTGATGTGCACCATGCCGTCGACAACCGCCTGGGCGACGTCATGCAGCCGTTGGTTGGCCGAGCGGGCATGGTTGCGTAAAACGCCGAATGCCTCGTCGACCGAGATGTTGAGGCGCTCGGCCAGCACCCCTTTGGCCTGCTCTATGAGGATCCTGCTGTTGAGAGCGGTCTGAAGCTGGCCGGTGACAGTTTCGTAGTGACGGATGGTTCGCTCATGAAGTATCCCGATGGTGGCCACGTCCGCAAGGGCCTGGCCGAGCGCGGCAGCCTCCGGGCTTAAAGCACCGGGACGGGAACTGAAGACGTTCAGTGCCCCGACGACGGTGTCACGGAGCCGCATCGGGATGGCCTCGACCGCCGCGTAGCCGGCGTCGCGCGCGGCAGGGGCGAACTGAGGCCAGCGCTCGTCCGCGTCGGCCAGGTCTGGGCAGCGCACCGATGTCCCGCCGCGGTAACACTCAAGGCACGGTCCCTCATCGCGCTGCAGCTGGAAGAGCTCGAGCACGCGGGCACTCTCCCTGGACGCCGCCACCATGTTGAGGCTGTCGTTGTGGTCGGCGAGCAGCAACCCGCACGCGGTGACTCCCAGTAGTTCCACGACCCGCCCGGCCAGCATGTCCAAAAAGTCGATCACGTCATAGTCGTCGACCAGAGTGTCTGCCAGCTCGACAAAGGTCTCCCGGACGCGGACTTCGCTACTGGTCATCGTTAACTCCGCACTTCTCAGGGCCTTCAACCGGAGGCGTTGCGATCGTCCCGCGGCCCGTCCGACCCGGAATCGTCGGCACGGTTTTCGGCGGGCTCGTCGGGGCTGAATCGTAGCCGCCGTGCCACGACGTCGGCGGCCACCTCGGCGAGCCCTCGGTCATGGACAAAAGCGTATGCGCGTAAGCGGGCAAGGGCATCAATGACACTGACACCGAGCTGGACGCTGGCCATACCCGCCGCTTGGTGCACTTCGGCTCGGCGCTCGGCCATATCCCCATCGAGCATTTCGACGCCAGCCTGCAGCCCGCCCCGGTCGTAGAGGGCCAGGACGAGAATCGCGTCGGAGTAGGCCAACGCGTCGGCGAGCTCGCCAGAACTCAGCGGCCCCGCTGAGCGCCGGTACAGGTCGAGAACCCCGAACCGCGCGGCTCCTGCCGCGACCGGGAAGGCGAACATGGCGCCAATCCCGCGGTCGGCCGCAGCCTGGGCGAAGAGCGGCCAACGCCGCCATGCCTCCGCTGCAGAAAGGTCGGCGACCAGCACGGGGCTCGTGCCATCGGCACCATCGAGTGCAGGACCCTGCCCGAGCGTGAACTGCAACTCTTCAAGTTCCTCCGAATGCGAGTCGGTGGCGAACATCAACTCCAAGCCCGTCCCGCTCGTCATCGACAGACCGGCCCCTGTCACGGCCGCCGCCTGCATGCACGCCAAGCAGGCGTGTTGAACCGTTGCAGGTGCACCGTCGGCGCGCGCACGGGCGTGGATCGAGGCCCACACCCGGCTCGCGCGGTCTTCTATCACCGTGCTGCTCCTATTGCAGCGGCCACATTCTGGTCAGCTCGTGATGTCGGGCCCAGTCACCCTATCCCTGTCGCCGTCGCATCGCCATGCCGGTACCTGGGCCGGGATATCTCTTCCTGGGAGATCAACTTCGCCAGCCGGTCGAGTGCGGCCGCCGTGTTGCCCGCCACGAGCTGGTCGACTGACGGCAGTGCCGCCTGCAGGCCGGCCGTCGCGGGTGCGAATCCCTCCTTGCCAACATGCGGGCTGACCCACACGACCCGGTGTGCCAACCGGTGTAGGCGGGCCATCTGGACGCCGAGCAGACTCACGTCGCCGCGCTCCCACCCGTCGCTGGCGAGGACCACGACGGCGCCGCGGGCCGTCCCGCGCTGCCCCCAGCGGTCGAGGAACGCCTTGAGTTGCTCGCCGAGCCGGGTGCCACCACTCCAGTCCGGCACGGAGGCGGACGCCGCGGCCAGCGCCTGGTCCGGATCGGGCTGGCGGAGTTCACGGGAAACCCGGGTAAGCCGGGTACCGATCGTGAACACCTCAGTGGCAGGCCGTCGGCGGCAGGCCGCGTGGGCGAATCTGAGCAGGCTGTCCGCGTAGGGCGCCATCGATCCGCTGATGTCGATCAGCAAGACCAGCCGGCGTGGCCGATTCATGCGTTCGTGGTGGTATAACTGGGCCGGCTCGCCACCCCGCCGCAACATCGCCCGGACCGTGCGGGCCGGGTCAAGTCGGCCGTGTCGGGCGGGCCGGCGCCGTCGACTGCGCCGGGTTGGGCCAGATGGGCTCAAGGCCGCCAGCAGCCGGCCGACCTCGGCCCGCTCGGCCGCGCTCAGCCGAGCGATGTCGCGGTGGCGCAGCACCTCCTGCCGGCTGGCAGACACAGCGAGCGACCTAGTGTCGTCGGCCTCGTCGCTGCCGTCGGGTTCGCCTTCGACCGCCACTGGCACGATGACCGTCGCGATAGGTACTCGCCGCCTCGGCGCCCCGATCGGGTGCTCGCCGAAGTATGCGGCGAACGCGGCGTCATAGACCGCCAGGTCGTCCGGCCCGGAGCACAGCGTCAACCGTCCCGACCAGTAGACGTGGGCGGTCTGGCCGGGATCGAGGTGGCGCAACGCCTCGACCCAGGCGTGCACCCGCTCTGGTCCGACCGCGATGCCGGCGGCGCGCAGCGTGCGGGCGAAACCCACCATCGCCGCCACCGCCGTCACGCCAGCCCGCCCTCCGCGGCAACGGCCAGCACGCGCTGCTGGTCCTCGTGGTACTTGACCGCGGCTCCGAGGGTGCGGGCCGCGAGGTCCAGGTCCAGCCCGCGGGCACCGAGCGCCTGGAGTGCCGCCGTCCAGTCGATGGCCTCGGCCAATCCCGGCGGTTTGAGCAGATCCATTTCCCGCATCCGCTGGGTGGCCCGGGCAACGTCGGCGACCAGCACGTCGCTGGCCGCCGGAATCCGCCGATGGATCACCGCCACCTCGCGGTCGAAGTCCGGGTAGTCCAGCCACTGGTAGAGGCACCGACGTTTGAGGGCGTCGTGGACCTCGCGGGTCCGGTTGCTCGTCACGACGACGACCGGTGGCTGCTCGGCGCGCACGGTTCCGATCTCGGGGACCGAGATGGTGAAGTCGCTCAGCACCTCGAGCAAGAAGGCTTCGAACTCGTCGTCGGCCCGGTCGATCTCGTCCACGAGCAACACCGACGGGATCGTCTCGATGGCCCGCAGCAGCGGACGCGCGATCAAGAACCGGCGATCGTACAGCTCGTGTTCGAGCTGCTCGGGGTCGGTGATCCCGGCGGCCTCAGCCGTGCGCAGGTGCAGCAGCTGCCGCGGGAAATCCCAGTCGTACAGCGCCTGCGCGGCGTCCAGCCCTTCGTAACACTGGAGCCGGATCAACGGTGCCTGCAGCACCTCGGCAAGGGCATGGGCGAGCGCGGTTTTGCCCACGCCTGCTTCGCCCTCCACGAACAGCGGCCGGCCCATGCGCAGGGCGAGGAAAGCTGCGGTGGCGATGCCGTCGTCGGCCAGGTAGTCGACGGCGTCGAGTCGCTCTGCCAGCTCCGCTGGACTTGCCGGGAGATCCACGCACCTACGGTACGTCAGTCCGACGCCACTTCCCCGTGATCATGCCGGCTCGGTGGTCCCATTCCGGGCATACCGACATGCTCCGGGGAACTGGCCCGGCCGGTCGACTCGAAGGCCTTGAGGCACCCGGGATTGCAGAAGTACCAGGTCTGGCCATCGCGCTCGATGGTCCACCGGGCCGCTGCGATTTCGACGGTCATCCCGCAGATCGGGTCGACGGCCGTAGCCGGTGCGGCGGCTGCTGCCGCCACCGGAGCACGCAATTCACCGCGAGCCCGGCGCGCCACCAGCTCGGCCAGCACCGCGACAGCGATCTCGCGATGGTCGGTGGAACCGAGATTGAGGCCGGCCGGTGCTTGGACGCGCTCGAGGTCCGCGTCGGCAACCCCCCGGTCGCGCAGGTAGCCGAACGTGACCTCCGCCCGCTGGCGGGAGGCGACCAGCCCGATGTATCCCGCCGGCGTGCGCAGAGCGGCTTGCAGCGCCGCTTCGTCGTCGTGCCCTTGGGTGGCGACCACCACCGCCGTCCCGGAGTCCACCGCGGCCGCGTCGAAATCGTCCGCGCCCGAAGCGACGGCGACCCGCCAACCAAGCTCGCGGGCCAGGCCGGCCAGCGTGGACACCGCCGGAGAGTCGCCGACCGCCACGACGAGTGGCGCCGGCACTACGGGTTCCAGGTACACCGCAAGCGCCCCCTCGCTTCCGCACGCCATCGGGATCACCTCGACGCCGTCGCCGAACGTGTCCGCCACCTCGGCCGGCACACCCAGCAGCAACAGCCGGGCCCGCCCGTCGGCGAGGGCGGTGACCGCCTCACGCCGCACCGCCGGCGTGGCACAGGCACCGCCGAGCCAGCCGCGCATCGATCCGTCCGGCAGCACCAACGCCTTGGACCCTATCTGGCCGGACGACGGGGCCCGCCGCCAGACGACCGTCGCGATGACGAACGTCTCGCCCCTCGCCGCCAGCGCCGCCGCCTCGGCCAGTACCGGGCCGGTCACGAGTGCGACGCCTCCTGCAGCGCGCTCCACACCCGGGACGGCAGCACCGGCATGTCGATGTTGCGGATGCCCCGGTCCGCGACCGCGTCAATGACGGCGTTGACGAAGGCTGCCGGCGACCCGACCGTTGCCGACTCGCCGACGCCCTTGGCACCGATCGGGTGATGCGGGGACGGCGTGACCGTCGCGTCCAATTCGAACCGCGGAGTCTCCCAGGCCGTCGGGATCAGGTAGTCCATGAAGTTCGAGCCGATGCAGTTGCCGTCCTCGTCGAAGGTGATGAACTGCATCGAGGACATCGCGAAACCCTCGGCCAGCCCGCCGTGGATCTGGCCGTCGACGATCATCGGGTTGATCCGGACCCCGCAGTCGTCGACCGCGACCATCCGCCGGACCTTCCATTGGCCGGTTTCGGTGTCCAGGTCGACCACCACGACATAGCTGCCGAACGGGTAGGTCATGTTCGGCGGGTCGTAGTAGTGCACGCCCTCCAGGCCCGCCTCCATGCCCTCGGGCAGGTTGGTGTACGCGGCAAGCGCGACGTCCTGGATCGTGACAGCCTGGTCCGGAGACCCCTTTACGGCGAACTTCCCGGCGTCGAACTCGATGTCGCCTTCGGCGGCCTCGAGCAGATGGGCGGCGATCTTGGTGGCCTTCTCCCGCAGCTTGCGGGCGATCACCGCAGTCGCGGCGCCCCCCACCGGCGTGCTGCGCGACGCGTACGTCCCGAGCCCGTACGGCGTGTTGTCGGTATCGCCCTCCATGACCTTGACGTCGGTGGACGGGATGCCGAGCTCGTTGGCGACGATCTGGGCGAAGGTCGTCTCGTGTCCCTGGCCCTGGCTGCGCACACCCAACTTGAGGATGGCCTTGCCGGTCGGGTGGATCCGCAGCTCGGCCGAGTCGAACATCCGCAGGCCGGCGATGTCGTACTCGGTGCCCTTGCCGGCGCCGACGACCTCGGTGAAGCTGGCGATACCGATGCCTACCTGCATTCGGTCACTGCGGTCGCGAGCAGCCGCCTGCTCGGCCCGCAGCTCGTCGTACCCCACGATGTCGAGCGCCTTCTGCAGCGCAGCCGGGTAGTTGCCCGAGTCGTACACGAATCCGGTCGGCGAGGTGTACGGGAACTGCTCGGGTTGGATGAAGTTGCGTCGCCTGATCTCGGCAGGGTCGATGCCCAACTCGTACGCCGCGTTCTGCACCAGTCGCTCGATCAGGTAGGACGCCTCGGTAACGCGGAACGAGCACCGGTACGCCACCCCGCCGGGGGCCTTGTTCGTATAGGCGCCCTCGGTGACAACGTGCGCGGCCGGGTAGTCGTACGAGCCGGTGACGATGTGAAACAGCCCGGCCTTGAACCTCGTGGGCTGAGCATCGGCAAAGAAGGCGCCGTTGTCGGAGAGCATTTTGACCCGCAGGCCAAGGATCTTGCCCTCGCTGGTCAGCGCCAGCTCGCCGTGCATGTGGTAGTCGCGAGCGAACCCGGTGGAGATCAGGTTCTCTGTGCGGGTCTCGACCCACTTCACAGGCTTGCCGATCACCAGCGACGCCGCCGTGGCGACCACATAACCGGGATAGATCGGCACCTTGTTGCCGAAGCCGCCGCCGATGTCCGGTGAGATGATCCGGATGTTCTGCTCGGGCAGCCCGGTGACCATCGCGAACAGTGTCCGGTGCGCGTGCGGCGCCTGAGAGGTCATGTGCACAGTGACGTGCTTGGTCGCCGGGTCGACGTCGGCCACGCAGCCGCACGTCTCCAGCGGCGACGGATGCGACCGGGGGTAGAAGGTGTCGATCGAGACGACGTGGTCGGCGGCCTCGAACGCCCTCTCGGTGGCGGCCTTGTCGCCGGCTTCCCACTGGTAGCAGCGGTTGTCGGTCTGGCCCTCCTTGTCATCCCTGATCAGGGGCGCGCCGTCGGCCATGGCCGCCTGAGGGCTCATCACCGGCGGCAACACGTCGTACTCGACGTCGATCAGCTCGAGGGCGTCGTAGGCGACGTACGGGTTCTCGGCGACAACCGCCGCGACCTCCTGACCCTGGAACCGCACCTTGTCGGTGGCGAGAACGGCCTGGGTGTCGCCGGACAATGTCGGCATCCAGGCCAGGTTGTACCCCGCCAGCGCCTCGCCGGTCAGCACCGCGACGACTCCTTCGAGCGCCTCGGCCGCCGAGGTGTCGATCGAGACGATCCTCGCGTGAGCGACCGGACTGCGCAGCATCGCCAGGTGCAGCATGCCGGGCAACACGATGTCGTCGACAAAGTGACCCGCGCCCTGCACCAGCCGGTCGTCCTCGGCGCGCTTGACCGAGTGGCCGATTCCGCCAATCTCCGGCGGACCGAACTTCTGGTGGATGGTCTCGGTCGTCATGCCGAAACTCCCTTCGACTCGCGGGCAGCCGCCTGAATAGCTTTGACGATGTTGACATAACCGGTGCAGCGGCACAGATTGCCCGAGATCGCCCACCGGACGTCGTCCTCGGACGGGTCCGGGTTGGACTCGAGCAGGTGCGTTCCCACCAGCATCATCGCCGGGGTACAGAACCCACATTGCAGGCCATGCTCGGCTTTGAAGGCCTTCTGCATCGCGCTGAGCTCACCGTTGGACCGCAGCCCTTCGACGGTGGTGATGCTGCGGCCGTCGGCCTGGACGGCGAACACGGTGCACGACTTGACCGGCGTGCCGTCGAGCAGAACCGTACATACCCCGCAGCTGGTGGTGTCGCAGCCGATATGGGTACCGGTCAGCTCGAGTTGGGTGCGAATGAAATCGGCGAGCAGCACCCGCGGCTCGACGTCCGCTGTCCGTTCGACGCCGTTGACGGTAACAGTGATCTCCACGGGCTCCTCCTCAGGCGGATCCGGCCGGACCTGCGGCCTGGTTTGCGGCCTGGCTCAGCCCGCGCCGCACGAACGTGCTGACGACCGAACGTTTGAACTCGGCTGTGCCACGGACATCGGTACGCGGGTCGGCCGCACCAGCGGCGAGCTCGCCGGCTTCGGCGAACAGCTCTTCGCTGGGCTGCTGGCCGATAAGGACGTTCTCGGCACCGGTGGCCTTGATGTTCTTCGAGCCGACGCCAGTGAGCGCGATGCCGGCCTGTCCGATCCGGTCGCCGTCCAGCTGAAGGTGAACGGCGACTCCGACGGTCGCATAGTCGCCAACCTTGCGCTCGAGCTTCAGGTAGGTGCCGCCGGCCGGACCGGTGTAGCGCGGCACCCGCACCTCGGTGAGCAACTCGTCCGGCTCGAGGGCGCTGGTGAACAGGTCGACGAACAATTCGGTGACCGGAATTGTCCGGTCACCGCGGTTGCTGGTGGCAACGACCTGCGCCCCGCACGCGAGCATCACCGAACCCCAGTCGCCCTGTGGGTCGGCATGGGCCAGTGAACCTCCGACCGTACCGAGGTTGCGCACCAGCGGGTCGGCGATCCACGGTGCGGCGGCCGCCATCGTGTGGTTCTCGGCCTTCACCAGATCAGAGTTGACGACGTCGTTGTGCCTGGTCAGCGCGCCGACGACGAGGTGGCCGTTGGAGACACTGATGTTCGCGAGGCCGGGAATTCGGTTGATGTCGACCAGCTTGGTCGGCGTGGCCAGGCGGAGTTTCATCATCGGGATCAGGCTCTGACCCCCGGCCAGGACCTTGGTGTCCTCGTCACCCTCAGACAGCGTCGCAAGAGCCTCGTCGAGCGTGCGAGCTGCGACGTAATCGAACGCCGCTGGGTACATAGCGCCTCCTGCGCGTGGAAGGGGGCTTTCGATGGCGACTAACACGTGCACAAAGAGCCTACGGTTCATCGGGCACAGGTCAAGATCTTCCGCAGAATCGTGATGATCAACTTACCGAGCGGGCCCGGCGAAGAGCGGCCGCGCCGGCCAGGTAGGCCAGCACGGCGGCCGGCGGCAGGCCGCCCAGTCCGTGGTACTCCCGTCCGGAGAGGGCGACGCCCGTCAACCCGCCGAGCACCGCTATCAGGCCCGCCACCAGCAGAAACGTGCGCCAGCCACCGGCCGGCATGGGCCTCCGCTCGGCGCGGCGCAGCTCGATCCGGCCGAAGATCGCGACGAGCCCGAGCAACACCACCGCTGCGCTCGCCAGCCACGGCACCCGCCACCACAACCACGCCGCCGAGTCCACCGGCGGCTGCGCCATCAAGCCAGTGGGGTACACGACCGCGGCCGCGACGGCCGCACCGGTCATGTGCCACACGAACACCGTGAGCACGACCGCGTTGGCGGCCACCACGACAGTCCACGGTCCGAGCCCGGTCAGCCAGCGAGCGGCCGCCGGACGCGCCAGCAGCACCAGACCGACCTGGGTCGCTGCCAGCGCGAGCAGAGCCTGGCTGGGCGGATTGGTGTTGTCGCCGACCATCCGCACCTCGTACGGCCCGGCCGTTGTCAGGAGCACAAGCGCGGTGACCGACATGGCCGTCCACGTCAGGAGTGCGGCCCGCCCGCTTGGCAGCAGCCCGTCACGCCAGCACATACCAAGCTGGTGCACAGCAAGCCAGCCGATCAGATAGGTGCTCTCTCCCACGTACGGCACATCGAATCCGAGCCGGAGCAGGTCCGCGAGACCCACCCAGACCGCCATCGCACCCGGCACCCACAGCCCGAAGCGGCGATGCAACCCGGCCATCCACGGCGTGAGGACGACCATGGCCAGGTAGGCGAGCATGAACCACAACGGAATGGCGGCCAGCCAGGTCGCCGTCCCGATCACGTCTTCCGGCACCCCGGCGAGCCGTGCGACGACCGCCGCCATCGGGACCACGACGAACAACGCCGTCACCGGCCGCAGCAGCCGATCGGTACGAGTGAGCAGCCACTCGGCTGAATCCCGGCCGGCGGCGTAGTGCGACTGCAGCGATGCGCTGTTCGCGTAACCGCCCACTACGAAGAACACCGGCATGACCTGGAACAGCCAGGTCACCGGATGCGCCCATGAAAGGTCGTTGAGGGCGTTCTGCCCGGACAGCTGGCCGTTCTCGAAGGTGACGGAGATGACCAGCCAGTGGCCCAGCACGACCATGCAGATCGCCACGGCCCGCAGCAGGTCGGCAAGGCGCTCGCGATCGGCTGGCGTGCGGGCTGCCTGCTCGCGCACGGCAGCGACTACATCAGGCATCGAATCGACCCCTCGTGCTCGATCGTACCGGCGCAACACCCTATGGTTCTGATCATGCGTGTCCACCGGCCACGGGATCTGTCTCCCGGAGAGATCGGCTTTCGCCCCCAACCGCCCGTTCCCTGGCTCAATCCCGGCCTGCTCCTCACGACAGGAATCCGGGTGAGCCTGGCCTACGCGCTCGGCGGCTACCTTGACAAACGCGAGCTCCAGGCGGCCCTGCCGGACGACTCGTTCAGTCACACCGACACCGACGAACTCTGGCTGGACTTCACTGCGGACGGTGGCGACGGCTTCGACGCCACGTATTCGGTCGCCTACCTGCTCGGCCGGCCGGAACTACCGGTCGACGGCTTGGCCGAACCGCTGCCCAGGGGCCGCGTTCTGGTGCTCGGGGGTGACCAGGTGTATCCCACCGCTGCCGCCCGGGCGTACGAGGATCGCTGGAAGGGTCCCTACCGGGCCGCGTTGCCAAAGCTGCAGCCGGACTCGCCGACGCTCTACGCGCTGCCGGGCAACCACGACTGGTACGACGGGTTGACCGCGTTCCTGCGCCTGTTCGCGCAGCAGGATCCCGTAGGCGGCTGGCGGACCGCGCAACACCGCAGCTATTTCGCGCTCGAGCTGCCGCACCGGTGGTGGCTGCTGGCGATCGACATTCAGCTGGACTCGTACGTCGACGAGCCGCAACTCGACTACTTCCGTGCCGTCGCGGAGCGTCTGAGGCCCGACGACCGCATCATCCTCGTCGCCGCGCGGCCGTCGTGGGCGATGACGCACGAACACCCCGACGCGTACGACAACCTGGACTACTTCATCCGCACCGTGCTCGAACCCACCGGGGCACGAGTGCCGCTCATGCTGGCCGGCGACCACCACCACTACGCCAGGTACTCGGGGCCGGGCCCGGACGGACGCGGTCGAACGTTGATCACCGCCGGCATCGGCGGCGCGTACCTGTCCAGCACCGCGCACTTGCCGGACGAGCTGTCGGTGCCGGCGCCGGACACCATCTCGCGGGCGGCGAGCGAACCACAGCCGTACCGGCTCGAGACGACCTACCCCTCCCGGTCGGTCAGCCGCGGGCTGGCCTGGGGCATCTTCGCCCGCCTGCCTCTGCGCAACCGTGGCTTCCCGGTGCTGGTCGGCCTCATGCAGACGCTGCTGATGCTGGCCTTGCTGACTTCCGACGGTCAGTGGCTCAACGCGCCGATCGGGTTCGCCGTCGCGGCCGTGCTCGGCGGAACGTACCTGTTCGCCGTGCTGATGGGCCGGCGCGGGTGGCGGCACAGGCTCGCCGGTCTGCTGCACGCAGTCCCGCACGTTCTGCTCGGGATAGCCGGCGCCGCTGTGTGGAGCCAACTGCCGTTTGTCGATGCGCCCGCGCCCTGGGGCACGCTGCTGGCGTTCGTGGTGTACCTACCGGTCATCAGCGTCCTGGACACCTGGATCGTCGCCATCTACCTGCTGATCGCCAGCCAGTTCGGCGTGAACGTCAACGAGTTGCACGCGGGGCTGGCCGTGGACGACTTCAAGGGGTTCGTGCGAATGAAGATCGGATCCGACGGAGCACTCACCATCTACCCGATTGGTGTCGACCGGGTTTCGCACGACTGGCGAGCCGACCCGGACGCGCCTACCGGGGAGGCCTGGATCGTTCCCGACGAGCCGCTGCCTACCCGTTTGATCGAACCGCCGATCGTGGTTCGGTAGCTGGATACGGCGCGGCCTCGACGCCGATCTCTGCTAGTAGCCGGGCGTAGAGCCGGTAGCGGCGGCGAGCCTCCCCGTGCCGGCCCCGGCGGGCCAGCAGCGCCACCAGCTGCAGGTGGGCCGACTCGTCGTACGGGTCGCGTTCGAGAATCCGCAGCAGGTAACGGGTCCGGGCGTCGTCGTCATTCTGGGTCAGCTCGGCTAGCCGGCGAGCCACGTCCAGATAGGTCAGCCGTGCCTTCTCCCGCAGGTCGACGGCCCAGTCGGCGTACGGGTCCTCCTCCAACACGTCACCGGCGTAGGCGAGCTCGGCGGCCTCCAGGTACTGCCGCGCCTCCCTGTCCGAACCGGTCTTGGCCAGCGCCAACCCGGTGTTCGCGTCGGCCAGGAAACGCGCGACGTCGACCGCGACGTTGTGCAGACCGATCGCGTCACCGTCGGCGCGCACGTAGTGGTCAGCCGGGTGTTCGTGCCGCGGGTCCAGCACGGTACGTACGGTCGACAACGCCACCGAGAGCCGGTTGCCGGTGCGGGCCGGGTCCTCGCCCGGCCACAACAGCTCCAGCAACTGCTCCCGGTGTATCGGCCGGCCCGACCGGCACACCAGGATCTTCAGCAGATCGCGGGCCTTGCGCGATTGCCACGCCGACGCCGGCACCACCTCGCCCCGCCTCGTCACGGTGAATCCGCCGAGGCAGGTGATCGCGATGTCCCAGACCGGCTCGTGCTCCTTCAAGTCCCCGATAAGGTTCTGCGCCGCCGCGACTATCTCGCGTGCACCCAGCGCCCGGGCCTCGCGCACGACCTTGTCGGCCAGCTTCAGCACACGCTCGGTATCCGGTTCGAACCGGGCGAGCAGCAGTGTGGCCCGGGCTGCTCCTATCGGGTTGTCCAGCTCGCCCCAGAGCGCAAGCGCATCCTGGGCGGCATTCCGGTCGCTACGGGCCTCCGCCATCACCTCGTAGACCTCGGCGATGTCGCTCCTGTCGCGTTTGTCGGCAGCCTCGAGCGCGGCCTGCTGCGCATAGGTCACCGCACCGTCGGGATCACCTTCGGCCAGCTTGACGCGGGCCGCCACGACCAATGCGTGCGCGTGGTCCAGCGACGCCCCGGCGCTCAGGGCGCGCTCGACGTGTCCCCTGGCCGACTGTGGGTCGTCCAACAGGCTCACACTCGCCAGTCCGGTGAGCGCCGGCACCAGCCCCTGAACGTCCCCGACTTCCTCGGAAAGCTCCAGTGCGCGGTGGAACGCCGCCCGCGCGCTGGCTCGATCACCCCGAAGCAAGTGGACCTGCCCCAGCGCGCCATTTGGATACGACGCCATCGACGAGCCCAGCCGGTCGAAGACCGCCCGCGCGGCCTCCAGCTCGACCCGTGCCTCGTCGAGACGGGCCAGCGCGAGCAGCGCCTCCCCGCGGTTGTTCAGCGCCAGGGCACGAAACGTCGCCACCCCGGCAAGATCGGCTAGCCGGACCGCCACCTCCGCTTCGACGAGAGCGCCTGCCGCGTCGCCTTCCTCAAGGTGCTGGCTGGACCGGTTGGCGTGGATCCGCACCAGCTGCAGGACGTCGTGGGCGGCCGCAGCGTGGTCGAGTGCCCGCAGGTAGTGGGCGTCGTTCGCATCGCGGTCACTGTCCAGTGCGGCCAGCATGCCCAGGACCGTGTGGGCGCCCGCAAGCGCTCGGTCGTCACCTGCTCGGCGGGCCGCCACCAGCGCCCGATTGGCCAGGTCGCGACATTGTTCGACGTCACCCCGCAACCAGTGCGCGCTGGCCGACCACGCAAGCAGCAGGGCCCGGTCAGCCAGAGCGTCGTCCTGCGTGTCGCCCCGTTCATAGGCCTCGATGGCGTCGGTCAGTTCACCGCGCAGGTAGTGCAGTAATCCGATCCGCCAGGCGACACTCGCCGGCAGAGACCCGTCCCCGGCTGCCCGGCGGTAGTGCGAGAGTGCGGTTTCCCACCGGCCCTGCATCAATCCCGCATCGCCGATCAGTACCTCGATAGCCGGGTTCCTCGATTCAGGTAGCAGCTCGGCGGCCGCCAGCACGATGCTGCCCGCACCGTTTTCGACGAGCGCGGCGCCGTGTTCGGTCAGCAGTTGGGTACACCATTCGGTGTCGCCCAGCTGTACGGCGTAGGAGAGGGCCTGCGCGAATTCGCCCGTCGATTCGTGCCAGCGGGCGGCGGCCGTCCTGATCGTCCGGACTTGCTCCGGATCGAGCCGCCGGTACCGCGCCAAGTACGACCGGAACAGCGGGCGCAGCATCATGCGGCCCGGCAGGAATCCTGGCAGCGGCTCGAGGTACACCCCGCGGCTTAGCAGCTTGGCGAACGTCTTGTCCGCGTCGGGGACGCCGACCGCCGCCGCCAGCGCCGGCTCGATACCGGCCAGTACCTGCGCGCAATCCAGCAACTCTAGAACCTGGTCGGGCTCGCTGCCGATCACTTCGTCGGCCACGTACCGCAGCAGCACGCCGTGCGGTTCGCGCAGTGCGTCCACGATCGCGGCGCGCTCGCCCGGTGGTGCCGCGGCCAGTGCCTCAGCTGCGAGCCGGACAGCGACCGGCCAGCCACCCGTGAGGTGGTGGACGTCCGCGGCCAGTGACTCGCAATCGCCGCGCGCCGTCTGGTTGATCAGTTCCGCGGTCTCAGCCGCGGTGAACGCCAGATCGACCGCGCTGAGCTCGGTGGCCTCCCCGTGCGCGATCAGCCGCGCGGTACGAAATGGGGGCTGGTCGCGTCCGGCCACGACGACGTGGAGAGACGGCGGGGCGTGGCGTACCAACGCGTCGACGAGCGTTGCCGATTCCGGTGCCTCTGCCAGTTCATCGACGTCATCGAGGATCAACACGGTTCGCCGCCGGAGCGCATGGTCCAGCGCCTCGGCCATCCCGGCAGCTATGGCGGACACGCCGGCGTTTTCGTCGACTTCGTACCCACGCATCCGGCTCGCCGCGAGCAGCATGTCTGCCGACAGATCGGGTGTCGGCACCCGCAGTGCGTCCACCAGGTGCTTGGCCAGGGTGCCGGGCCTTCGGTCGTCCGGACCGAGACTCACCCAAGCCGTGGGTCGCGACCGCGACCATGAGCGCAGCAGTGACGTCTTGCCATACCCGGCGCCGGCCACCAGGACCGTCAGGCGTCCGGCGGTCGCGGCCTCATCCAGCCGGGTGTGCAGACGTGACCGGCTGATCTCGCCGTTGAGCGCCGACGAGGTGGACTTGCCCACGTGACCTCCGGGTGATCGACGTCACCTGGACGCGATTGTTGCACTCTCTCGCCGGTCAGTGGGTGAGTTCCTCGGCGATCCCCCGCCCCCCAAGGGGATCGACGAGAAAAGCAAGCAGTTCGTCCGCCGATCTGAAGACCATCGTTTCGCCACTTGCAACTTGGGACACGACCCCCCGGAGCCGTCCGGGCTCATCCTCCCCCGTTGGATAGATCCGCACCACGAACGTGTCCACTGCCAAAGCGTGTCGCGCGGTGCTTAAGCTGCCCTTAAACCCCCACGCTCCCCGCTCGCTGCCAAACCGCGTTGATCATGGGCGTTTCGTGGTCGAGGGCCGTCGTTTAGCCCGAAACGCCCATGATCAACGCGGTCGGGGGTTGAGGGCGGGTGATCAGCGGAGGGCTTCGGGGACGTCGACGTCGGCGGGGTCGCCGGTGCCAGTGCAGTCCACCTCGACGACGTCGGACCGGCCGGACAGGTAAGCCCGCGCACCCACGTCGCCGGTGGCTACCGACACGATGTCCGCCCAGTGCTCGCGGCCGAGCAGCACCGGGTGCCCGCGCTGGCCGTTGTATGTGGCCACGGCGAGGGTTGCACCGGCGCGGTAGGCCGCCAGCACCCGCTCGACCGATTGGGCGCCCAGCCACGGCGTGTCGACCAGCACCACGACGGCGGCCGTGGCCTCCGGCGACATGGCCGCGAGCCCGCGCCGCAACGACGACCCCATGCCACTCGCCCATTCGTCGTTGTGCACCACCGTGGCGCCGGGCACGCGGAGCTGGACGGCGCCGGAGATGACCAGGACGGGCTCACATCCGCCGGCGGCAAGAACGTCGACGGCACGATCTACCAGCCGGGATCCATCGACCTCGACGTCGGCCTTCGGCCGTCCGAACCGGGCACCGCCGCCTGCCGCGAGCACCAGCCCGGCAACGGTCACTGCGGATGCTCCCGATGGATCCGGCCGGTCGTCTCGGCCAGCGGCCGGCCGGTGCCGCCCCACCGGGCCGAGATGATCTCGGCTGCGATCGAGATCGCCGTCTCTTCCGGCGTCCGAGCGCCGAGATCGAGTCCGATCGGGGAGGCGAGGCGCGCGAGCTCCTTGTCCGACAGGCCGCGTTCGGCGAGCCGGGCCAACCTGTCTTCGTGGGTTCGCCGGGACCCCATGGCCCCTACGTACGCCGCCGGTGAGCGCAGCGCCACCTCAAGCAGCGGCACGTCGAACTTGGGGTCGTGGGTCAAGACGCAGATGACGGTCCGCTCGTCCACTGCCGTCTCGGCGAGGAATTCGTGCGGCCACCGTACGATCACCTCGTCAGCGTCCGGGAAGCGGGCCGGCGTCGCGAATATGGGTCGGGCGTCACAAAGCGTTACGTGATAACCAAGGAACGAGCCCACCCTCGTCACGGCGGCCGCGAAATCTATGGCGCCGAACACCAGCATTCGCGGCGGCGGCGCGAACGACTGCACGAACACGCTCAGCTCGTCGCCCCTGCGCTCACCATGCGGGCCGTACCGCCGGGTGCCGGTCATGCCCTGGTCGAGCATCCCGCGGGCGTCGTCGGCCACGGCGTCGTCCAGCCGGTCCGAGCCGAGGGTGCCAAGCCGCCCGTCGGGGCGTATCACCAGATGGGCGCCCAGCCGCCCCGGGCCGGCGATGACCGTGGCCAACGCGACCGGCCGGTGCGCGGCGATGTCGTCGGCGATGGCGTCCAGCCCAGCCAGTGAGTCGCGGTCGACGACCTCCACGAAGACCTCGATGATGCCGCCGCACGTGAGCCCGACGGCGAACGCATCGTCGTCGCTCACGCCGTACCGCTCGATACGCGGCGGAGCGCCGCCGAGGATCTCGGTGGCAGCCTCATACACCGCGGCCTCGACGCAGCCGCCGGACACGCTCCCGACGGCTTCGCCGCCGGGTCCGACCAGCATGGCCGCACCTACATCGCGCGGCGCCGAACTCCAGGTCCGCACGACCGTGCCGACCGCGACCCGGTGCCCGTCCCGCCACCACCCCAGAAGCTGGTCAAGTACGTCCCGCATACCTCAACGGTACGCCCAGCGGGTCCGCCCATGGCACTCCCCGCTGATCATCGGCACTTTCCGGCTACATAGCACGGAAAGTGCCGATGATCAGCGGAGGAGGAGAGGAGAAGCTAGAGGCGGGTGGCGAGGATGTCGGTGACGAGGATGCCGCGGGCGCCGATCTCCCACAGATCGTCCATCACCCGCTGCGCGTCAGCGCGCGGCACCATGGCCCGCACTGCCACCCATCCCTCACGGTGCAGCGGCGACACCGTCGGGGACTCGATGCCGGGCGTGAGTGCGCAGGCATCGTCGACCCGCTCGGCCCGGATGTCGTAGTCCATCATCACGTAGCGCCGAGCGGTGAGTACGCCTTGCAGCCGCCGCTCCAGCAGCTCCGTTTGTGGGGACGGCTCCACACCGGCCCGGCCGATCAGAATCGCCTCTGACCGCAGGATCGGCTCGCCGAAGATCTCCAAACCCGCTTGCTGAAGGGTGGCGCCGGTCTGCACCACGTCCGCGATCACATCCGCCACACCCAGGCCGATCGCATTCTCGACCGCACCGTCGAGCCGCACCACTTCGGCGTCGACGCCGGCGTCGGCCAGGTACTTGCCGAGGATGCCGGCATAGGACGTCGCCACGCGCAACCCGGCGACGTCTCCGATCTTGGTCGCCGTGCCGGGCTGGGCCGCGAATCGGAACGTCGAGTGGGCGAAGTCCAGGGCCAGGATCTCCTCAGCCGGTGCGCCGGAGTCGAGCAACAGGTCGCGGCCGGTGAACCCGACGTCGAGCGTGCCAGAACCGACATAGACGGCGATGTCGCGAGGACGCAGGAAGAAGAACTCGACGTTGTTGTCCGGATCGCGCAGGCTCAACTCGCGCCCCGGGCCGCGCTGGCGGTATCCCGCCTCGCGCAGCATCTCGGCCGCGGGCTCGGCGAGTGTTCCCTTGTTGGGGACGGCGATTCGTAACGTCGGCATGGGCTCCTACAACTTCGCGTAGACGTCGTCGAGAGTGATTCCGCGGGCGAGCATGAGGACCTGGACGTGGTACAGCAACTGGGAGATCTCCTCGGCGGCCCGCTCGGTCGACTCGTGTTCGGCCGCCATCCATGCTTCGGCCGCCTCCTCGACCACCTTCTTGCCGACCTCGTGCACACCGCGCTGCACGGCGGTCACGGTGCCGGAGTCGCCATCGCCGGCAGCGACCTTGGCGGCCAACTCCGCCCACAGCCCGTCGAACGTCTTCACAACCGTCCAGGGTACGGGCCTGCTCGCCGGGTCGCGTAGGTCGCCCAGGTGCCGGACACAGAACAGCTGGGCCCGACCGCGGATCAGG